>UQVZ01000009.1 GCA_900544675.1 uncultured Bacteroides sp. | reverse complement strand
TGGCAGCGTTTATACTTACACTTACCAACTGAAAGATTATGAAACCATGTACGATGACAGACCCGTGACAGTCTCTAAATTTGAGTTGGTGAAAGCTGATATAACGGACTATGAAGGTCACAGAGTTTACCAACGAAAAGGAAACAAATTAGAAAGATTATCAAGCATACGGTAGAAAATTCCGAAAAAAGCTTTTATGTGTCAGCCGATAATTTTCTACTTACTTGAAATCCTTATAAGATGAATCAAAAAAAGTCCTCATACATAGTACGCTAATATCATAATAAGCTTTACGGTCTTTTTCATACACGTTAATAATGCAACATACCATATATCTCTTTTATATCATTATAACACCTTTATTTCAAGAGAATTAATTGCATTTGCAATGCACTGTGACTTATTCACGACCATTTTACTATATCTAATAAAAAGAATTCTTTTGAATATTGACTCTTCTTCGGTTCCTGCTCACATAGCAATGACGGGATTCACTTGTATCGGCGACAACCCGATTAGACAGAATATACAAGTTGTCCTCTCTTTAATACTTAATAATTAACCGATTATATTTGCAAGTACGCAAATAAGTACATATATTTGCACTATAAAAAGGAGGATTTATGAGAACAGCCAATTACACGGATTTAAGAACCAATCTGAAAAGTTATATTGATTCAGTCATTGACGATTGCGAAACAATACTTATCAATCGTGGTAATGGCACAGGAGTAGTAATGATTTCTTTAGAAGAATATAACTCTTTAAAGGAAACTGAATACATTATGTCGTCCGAACAGACCATGAATGATATTCGCAAAGGAGAAGAAGATTTAAAGGCAGGCAGAGGAATAGAAGTAAATTTGGACGATCTATGAAACTGATATTTACTCCTACTGCACAAGAACACTGGGAATACTGGAAAAAGAATAACCCCAATATAACCAAACGCATTAAGAAACTGCTTGCTGACATATTGGAACATCCTTACACCGGAATAGGCAAACCCGAGCCTCTCAAATTTGAGTTGGCAGGTAAATGGTCAAGACGAATCAATTCAGAGCACAGACTTATCTATTCCGTACACGGTGAGATGATAGAGGTCTATGTATTCTCTATGAAATATCACTATTCCAAGAAGTAACCACATCGTCACGTTTCATTCTTATACGGAAATCGAGTCTCTGCCTACTTGATTTTATAGAGTAAATTTGAAAAAAGTACTGTCGTTAAAACACTAAAAACCGGAAAGACAATGGAAGAGTTTATGCATTTTTGCGATTTGTTATGCCAGTGGTGCATCAACGCAATGGAATATTTCAGTACGGACACAGGAATATCTTACGGTACGGTTAATATTTTGTTGTTTGTGGTTCTCGGTCCACTCTCGACAATATTGTTTATGCTCTCTACAGCATTGGCTATACACAATTACAAAAAAGCGGCAAAAATAATTGGTGCTATCGGAGTACTCATCGTTTTATCGATTGTAATTCCGTCAGCCTATTATTTTTTATTAGCTAATTAAGAGCCTGAAAAATAAAAATAAATCATCGGTTGCTACTTCGTTAAACAACGTCATACACGACCGCACTTTCACGGTATCTATCTCTCAAACACATTCTGGCACTTCGCCCAGACAAGTTCATAAAAGCATGGAGCACTTCACGTAATCTCTGGCCTAATATGAGATGTAACATAATCCTTTGTTATTTATCTCAAAGATAAACATTAGATGGTATTGAAACATGAAGGGGTAATTAAGAAATTAAAAAATTCTCACTATTTTTGCAAACCGTATGAAAAGACATAAAACAGCAGAACAATCAATGAATATATCTGACAATTAAAAAACAAGTAGAACAATGAACAACAAAAAAGAGAATCAATATTCCCCAATATACCAAACTTATCTTTTCGACTTCGACTATACCCTGGCAGACTCCTCGAAAGGTATCGTAATGTGTTACCGCCATGTACTCGACCGGCATCACCATACGGGCATCAGTGATGAGGAAATCAAACGGACCATCGGCAAGACACTGGTAGAATCGTTCTCCATCCTTAGCGGGATAACCGATGCAGACACCCTCGAAGCCTACCGGAAAGAATATGTGAAAGAAGCCGATGTATATATGACAGCCAATACCCGCCTCTTCCCTGAAACAGCAGAGGTATTGACAGCGCTGAAAGCACGTGGAGCACAAATAGGCATTATCTCGACCAAATACCGTTACCGCATCATGGAACTGTTGGACCATGCACTTCCTGCAGGTACCATCGACATCATTATAGGCGGCGAAGACGTACAGACGCCCAAGCCTTCGCCCGAAGGTGTATACCTGGCTCTTGAGAAGCTGCACACGGAAAAAGCCGCTACCTTATATATAGGAGATAGCACCGTGGATGCAGAAACCGCCCGTGCTGCCGGCGTCGACTTTGCAGGTGTGCTTCACGGCACTACTACACGCGAAGAACTGGCAGCTTATCCGCACACAGCTATTATGGACGACCTGCGGAGCCTGTTATAAGAAACAAAAAAGGAGACCCTTTCGAGGAGTCTCCCTTCCAAATACATTCTTCTGCGGATTATGCTTCAGCCGAAGCCGGAACTACAGATACATAGCTCTTGTTTTCACGGCCTTTCTTGAAACATACGGTTCCGTCTACCAATGCGTAAAGTGTATGGTCACTTCCCATACCTACATTGTTGCCCGGGTTGTGAACAGTACCTCTCTGACGAACAATGATGTTACCAGCTTTGCAAGCTGAACCGCCGAATATCTTTACGCCTAATCTCTTACTTGCCGATTCACGGCCGTTCTTAGAACTACCTACACCTTTCTTATGTGCCATTTTCTTCTACTTTTTAATGATTAAGCAATAACTTGTTTGATGGTCAATTCAGTAAACTGTTGACGATGACCGTTCAGTTTTCTGTAGCCTTTTCTTCTCTTCTTGTGGAATACCAGTACTTTGTCGCCTTTTACCAGCGGAGAAACTACTTCGCAAACCACTTTGGCTCCTTCTACGGTAGGAGCGCCTACTTTTACTTCACCGTTGTTGTCTACCAACAAAACTTTGTCAAATTCAACAGTTGCACCGCTTTCTGCGTTTTGAATGTGCTGAACAAAGAGTTTCTTTCCTTCTTCTACTTTGAACTGCTGACCGTTAATTTCTACAATTACGTACATTTCTTTTATTACTATTAAACGGGTTTTCTCCGCAAGGTGGACCTTTCTCTGCGGTCACTTCTTTACCTCCACGGACTAAATCGGCTGCAAAATTACAGCTTTTCTTCCATATAACCAAGCCTTTGAACTGGAAAGTAAGCAGAAAAAACATTAAAAAAAGGGATACACCCGAAAGCGTATCCCTTCCTTATAAAAGTATGAAGAAAAATTATTTGTTGTTCTTTCCTTCCAGTTGTTCTTTCAATGCAGCCAAAGCATCGATGTCACCCAGTGTAGTCGAAGCTGCCTGGTTCTGAATCATCGGAGTTTCTTCTTTCTTAGCTGCACGCTTAGCTTTCTTTTCTGCCTTTTCTTCAGCCTTCTGAGCATCTTCGAAGATACGGCTGTGAGACAAGATGATACGCTTAGCGTCTTTGTTGAATTCGATAACCTTGAACGGAAGTTTTTCATCCAGCTGAGCTTGAGAACCGTCTTCTTTTACTAGGTGTTTCGGAGTAGCGAAACCTTCTACACCATAAGGCAATGCGATAACGGCACCCTTATCCAACATTTCGATGATACGTCCTTCGTGAACTGAACCTACAGTGAATACAGTTTCGAATACATCCCAAGGATTTTCTTCCAACTGCTTGTGACCCAAGCTCAGACGACGGTTTTCCTTGTCGATTTCCAATACAACTACGTCGATGTCGGCACCGATTTGAGTGAATTCTGACGGGTGTTTGATTTTCTTCGTCCAAGACAGGTCAGAGATGTGAATCAAACCGTCTACACCTTCTTCGATTTCTACGAATACACCGAAGTTAGTGAAGTTGCGTACCTTGGCAGTGTGCTTAGAACCTACGGGATACTTCTCTTCGATAGTTTCCCATGGATCCGGTTTCAGTTGTTTGATACCCAAAGACATCTTACGTTCTTCACGGTCGAGTGTCAGGATAACGGCTTCGATTTCGTCACCCACCTTCATGAAGTCTTGGGCCGAACGCAAGTGTTGTGACCAAGACATTTCAGATACGTGAATCAGACCTTCTACGCCCGGAGCGATTTCAACGAATGCTCCATAGTCAGCCATAACGACAACTTTACCTTTCACGTGGTCGCCTACCTTCAAGTTCGGGTCAAGGCTATCCCACGGATGCGGAGTCAGTTGTTTCAGACCCAAAGCGATACGTTTCTTTTCATCATCGAAGTCAAGGATAACGACGTTCAGCTTCTGGTCGAGCTGTACAACTTCATGCGGATCGCTTACACGGCCCCAAGACAAGTCGGTAATGTGAATCAAACCGTCTACGCCGCCCAAGTCGATGAACACACCGTAAGAAGTGATATTTTTGACAGTACCTTCCAGTACCTGGCCTTTTTCGAGTTTGCTGATGATTTCTTTCTTCTGCTGTTCCAGTTCGGCTTCGATAAGCGCCTTGTGAGAAACAACAACGTTCTTGAATTCCTGGTTGATTTTGACAACCTTGAATTCCATTGTCTTGCCTACGAATACATCGTAGTCGCGGATAGGTTTCACATCAATCTGAGAGCCCGGCAAGAACGCTTCGATGCCGAATACGTCTACAATCATACCGCCTTTCGTACGGCACTTGATGTAACCCTTGATAATTTCTTCGTTTTCGAGAGCTGCGTTGACACGGTCCCAAGAACGGGTAGCGCGAGCTTTCTTGTGAGACAAAATCAACTGACCTTTCTTGTCTTCCTGGTTTTCGATGTACACTTCCACAGTGTCACCTACCTTCAAATCGGGATTGTAGCGGAATTCGCTCAACGGAATGATACCGTCCGACTTGTAGCCGATGTTCACTACAACCTCGCGTTTGTTCATTGCGATTACAGTACCGTCAACTACCTCATGGTCGCCTACCTTGTTCAAGGTGTTGTCGTAAGCCTTTTCCTGCTCTTCCTTGCTTACGTTTGCTACTGCTTCACCGCTTTCATAAGCATCCCAGTTGAAGTCCTCAATAGGATGTACGTCTTTTAAATTTTCCATTAAATAAAAATAAGTTGTTTAATTAATTAATTGTGTTAGACTTTATATGGATCTAAATCGGGTGCAAAGGTATAACAATTTCCTGAAAGTGAAAACATTTAACCGTTTTTTTAATCCTCCAGCGAATATTCTATGGTGGTCACTACCCGCACCTTTTTAATATAAGGTGTATTGGCATCACGGTCGCTGATGCTGAACTGCCCCTGATTGGCATGACGGATCTTGCCTAACTCGCTTTCCGAATCCTTGGCGAATTTCTCGGCTGCCTCGCGGGCGTTCTTCGTAGCTTCTTCTATCATCTCCGGCTTGATTTTATTCAGGCTGGTGTATTCATACGACACATTGTAACGGTAGTCTCCTCCCGTGATGGCGATGCCCCGCTTCAGCAATTCGCCTTGCTCGCTGACAAGTTTGCGCACCAAATCCACCTTCATCGAGGTGACCGTTATCACCGAAGTCACATTATAGCGGTAAGGTGACTCGTTGTTGCTGTAGCGCTCTGCCTGCAGGTCGATAATCTCCGGCGCATTGACACTGATTTCCGTTTCAGAAAGCCCTTTCTCTTTCAAGAATCCCAAGATAGTCTGGTTCGAACGCTTGATGTCATCGTAAAGCGCAGTCAAGTCGTTGCCCAGGCTTTTGTACACCAAGGGCCATGTCACCTTATCGGCAGGCACTTCCCTTTCGGCAAGTCCTTTCACGTTTACACTGCGTCCTCTTTCGGCAAAATCGCTCAAACCTCTTTGAATGAAAATTCCTAATAAAAACAGACCGAGAGCCAAAATGACGGCTTCAATTTTCCAGCTTTTCATATTTTTCCACTTTTTAATTAAACATCTGGTTTCTTTCCTATAAAAGAGAAGGCAAGATACTAATAATTACGCAATAACCAAGTATCTTGCCTGTTAAATAAAACAATCTGTACGGAAGAAATGTTCATACGTTCACGCCATAGACATTCCGGTAAATTTCATCGCGTATCTGCGGATAGCGCGAATCTATCTCGTCGGCTCCCGCATACATCAGGTAAAGCGGCAAGCCTTTGCCTCCTTCCCGGTAAGGTGGCTGGTGATAGTCTTGCGTACACAACTGGAAACCGCACCGCTGGTAAAACCCGATACGCCGGCGGCTCATCTCGTCTTCAGGACGCTCCACTTCCAAAATAATAGGGTTGTCCGACAAATGTGCTTTCAGCGCCTCCATCACCTGACGTCCGTATCCCCGATTGCGTACCTGGGGAGAGGTGGCAAGGTGTTCGGCATAATAAAAACCGTCCAGCTTCCATACGGTAATCAGACCGATAAGTTCTTCCTTCCCGCTTTCGTCCGTATCGGTCAGCAGGTAGCAGTAAAACCGTTCGTTGGTATCGGTATTGCGGCGCTGGTCTTCATCGTCCCTCCGTTCTTCCAAGGGGAAAGACTGGTGCAATAATTCTTCTACGAACGGATAATGGGGATGCCGGGTGTTGATGCGTGTAAATGTTAGCATAAGATTTTGAGTTTTTGAGTTTTTAAGTTCTTGAGTTTTTGAGTTTTTAAGTTCTTGAGTTTGTGAGTTCTTAAGTTTATGAGTTTTTTTAGTTGAATACAGAGACACGGAGAAGGTAATTAAGTTATGCGTGAATTACGCTCTCAACCTTTATGCCTTTATACTCCTTTCCGTGTAAGATTATTAATCTTCCGCCTGTAAGATTATTAATCTTCAAGCTGTAAGATTATTAATCTTATCGGGAACGCAGCTAGCTGCATCGGCCAACGCAGCTAGCTGCGTCGCGCCACGGAGCTATATGCATTACGCTTCCCCTCCTATTCGGTATAAAAGCGGATGAGCCTTTCGAGCGAACGTTCGCATACCGGACAGAAACGGGGTGCCTCGTTGATTTTCATCCGGCATTCGGTAGTAGGCCGATAGATGCCTTTTTTCGTATAGCCTCCTCCCTCATACAGACCTACTTTCGTATAAATCAAAGTAGAATCGGTTTCTACCGGTGTCGGAACCGGGGTACCTTCGGGCACCAGGTCTTTCCACTTGCCGGCAAAATCTACCAAAGTGGTGATGTTCGGTTCCCAGGGTTCTACCTCGTAAGGATAAAGCGGACTGGGAGCCTCATCGTAAGCATATTCATCGGCAAGCCCTCCGAAGCTATGGCCGAACTCGTGCACCACCACGGGCTTGAACATGGCATGGTGGGCGGTGGTCAGCAGATAGGCGTTGTAAATGCCCCCGCCTCCGTAGGTATCGGTATTGGCTAATATAATAATGTGTTCGTACGGAATGCCTGCCAGCCAGTTGTGCATGGCTTTCACCGAACGGGTCGTCAAGTAACGGTCGGAATAGAACGTATCGAAGTGCGAACTGACCGCCGTATTCTTCCATTCTCCCTGACGGGGGATGCTGACTCCGCTATCTTGCGAAACCGATTCTACCGCAACAACATTGAAACGGTCCTTCAGATGCTTGAACGGTTCATGGGCAAAGATGGCATCGCAAGCGTCCTGCGCATCTTTATAGAACAAATCCATCTCGTCTGCCGTATATCCCTCTGCCAGAATGGCAACATCGATGCACTCGCTGGCCGACCCGCTTTGCAACAGATAACGGTGCGGAGTGACCTGCGTCGCTCCACGCTGATGAATCAAGATATCTTGGGGATTGACTTCATGCTCCAATACGGCACATGGTTTGCGGTGTGCATCCTTCAGGCGTATGGTCACTACTGCCGGCTGCTTGGGATAAGGCAGGAGGAAGGAGTTTTCGAAACCGCGTGTCAGATGCTTGGCTTCCTCTTCGCCCAACCATTCCTGAAAGAGGCTGGAAAACGAGGTGCGGTAAATAACCTTGCCGCTCGCCTTATCGGTCATGGTAATATCGCCATTGCCTTCCAAAGGAAGCTGGCTGAGCGCATGACGCCTCCCCGCCCAGCCGGGAAGCGAGACCAGTTCATCTAAACTAATGGCCTGCTGCTGCGCATTTCCATTGAACAAATAATCTACACGAAGCGTTTTATCGGTGAAGTATTCATCGAAACTTTGAGCACTTGCCTTTCCCCACAGAAAAGGCAAGATAAAGAGGGCAAACAATGCTTTTTTTCTCATAACCTATCTATTTAGCAATGCAAAGATAAGACTATCTGGCAAATTCATGCAAAAAACATGATAAAAGTTGTATATATACACAGATATGAAATAAAAATCGCTATATTTGTATCAAATTAAAATAAAATAAATGGGACATCATCAATTAGACAAATTAGACGAACAGATTCTGCGATTGATAGCAGACAATGCACGTATTCCATTCCTGGAAGTTGCGCGGGCATGTAACGTATCGGGCGCCGCGATTCATCAGCGCATCCAAAAGCTGACTAACTTGGGTATTTTGAAAGGTTCTGAATTTATTATCGATCCGGAAAAAATCGGATACGAGACTTGTGCTTACATCGGACTGTACCTGAAAGACCCTGAACAGTTTGACGCTGTAACGGAGGCGTTGAAACTCATTCCCGAAGTAGTGGAATGTCATTTTACTACAGGGCAGTATGACTTGTTTATCAAGATTTACGCTAAAAACAATCACCATCTGCTGAATATCATTCACGACAAGCTGCAACCGCTGGGGCTTTCACGCTCGGAAACCATCATTTCTTTCCGCGAAGCCATCAAACGGCAGATGCCGATACAAGATTTGGCAGAAGAAGAGTAAATTAATTATAAATGAAGAATGAAGAATCTGCGGTTTAATCATATCGAACGCAGAGACGCGAAGACGCTGAGTTTTTTCTTTTTGAGAAAGCAAAGCGCACGGAGAGCATTAATGAAGAATAAAGAATTAAAATCTGCGTAAATCTGCGCAAATCTGCGTTTCAAAATAAAATTGAGCGCAAAGACACAGAGGCACAGAAAAATAAATTTATTAATCTGCGTAATCTGTGGTGAAAGCAAACATCAACTGATTCTTCATTCTTAATTCTTCATTCTTCATTTTCCCGTTTCTTCATTGTTCTTGATTTCCTCAAAGTCGACATATTCCCCTTCGTCGTCATCGAAGACTTTCTTGCGACGCTCTTTGCTTTTCCGGGTAAACCGCGAAGCGTTATTCCCTTGGTTTGTATCTTCTGAATAAGCAGTATGTTGTTGACTTCCCGTAGTCGTTGTGTTCCCCGTCATCTTGCGCCCGAAGCCGAAAACCGCACGGACAATCTTAGACAACAAGACCAGCCCGATAATCAAGACTATCAGGACAAAGAAAAATATGAATCCTAAAATATGAAACATAGCTATTGGCTTTGGTTTTTATTATTAAATACAATAACCGTGCCAACGATTGTTGTATTATGATTTTTTACGAGTCAGCACGGAAAGCAGGATATACCAGACGATAATAGCCGCAAATCCGCTCAGACGGAATATCAAGAGCAAGGGGATGGAG
This sequence comes from uncultured Bacteroides sp., assembly GCA_900544675.1. Taxonomy (GTDB): domain Bacteria; phylum Bacteroidota; class Bacteroidia; order Bacteroidales; family Bacteroidaceae; genus Phocaeicola. Next base: position 97,760 of record UQVZ01000009.1, on the reverse strand, counting down.
ACTATCAGAAAGATGTAGCTCACCTTGTTATGCTTCCACGACAAATCCTTGAACTTGAGCGAGAACATGGGCAACTCTGCCACCAGCAAAAGTGACATCGCTACGACCAATACCAGCAGGTAGAGCGCATTGAAATGCTCGGAAGTGAGAAAGGCATGTTCGCCTACCACCAGCGAGCCCCAGAATAAGGCATTGGCAGGCGTAGGCATACCGATAAACGAACTGGTCTGCCGCGTATCAATATTGAATTTAGCCAAGCGCAAGCCTGAGAATACCGCTATCAGGAATGCCGTATAAGGCAACAACGGATGCAAAAACTGGATAAAGTCGGGATAATAGACTTCGCGAAACAAAGAAAAAGCAATCGCAGCCGGAGCCAGACCGAAGGTAATGTCATCGGCAAGCGAATCCAGCTCTTTGCCTATAGGAGACGAGACATGCAGCAAACGCGCCACCATCCCGTCGAAGAAATCGAAGACAGCACCGATGATGATAAAGGCAAGCGCCCCCGCATAGTTTCCCTGAAAAGCCATACAAGCGGCTATGCAACCCGAAAACAGGTTGCAACAAGTGAGTGTATTCGGAATGTTCCGGATAATTGCATTTGCCATTTTCCTTTCCTCCTTCCCTATTCGTTAGTTTAATTTGGCGATAACCGTCTGGTTGCCGACCGTTTTCTGCCCCATCTTTACACACACCTCGGTGCCTAAAGGCAGATAGACATCGACCCGCGAGCCGAACTTGATGAAGCCCATGTGCTCGTCGATGTAACATTCTTCTCCTACTTCGGCGTATGTCACAATGCGCCGTGCCACTGCCCCCGCAATCTGACGTGCCATGACGGTATGCCCTTCGGGAGTCTCTATCACAATGGTCGAACGCTCGTTCTCCGTGCTTGCCTTCGGGAGCCATGCTTTCAGGAAGCGTCCGTTCTGATGCGATACATGCGTCACAGTCCCGTCTACGGGATACCAGTTGGCATGCACATTGGTTATGCCCATAAAGATGGAAACCATCAGGCGGCGGTCGTGAAAAAACTCATGCTCGTCCACTTCTTCTACCACCACAATCCTTCCGTCGGCAGGAGCAACCACAATCTTTTCGGTATCCTTATTGAACAACCGTATCGGACAACGAAAGAAGTTAACCATCATCGAATACAGAAAAAGGCTGCCAAGAGCCACGATATAAAAAGGCCATTTGCATGCTATCCCCCAATAAAGACCTATATTAATAATAAGGAGTATGACGGCGGCACTCACCAGGATGTGGGTTCCTTCCTGATGCAACCTAATCTTCTTTATCTTTTTTCTTATCTTATTCATATCTGAAAACAATGGGGGTCAACACTCATTCAGTGTGCAAAAATATATTTAATTTGTCTACCCTGCAAATAAACGACGTTCAGAATTACGACTTTCTTTCTTTTTTTTTCAATAAAATCAGCCTTGTTTGCAAATTACTTTTTGATTCTTCCCATAAACTCGGTATCTTTGGAGTGGATTTAATCATACAATTAACTTATGCAGGATTTTGTTCATTTACATGTTCACACCCAATACTCGATTCTAGACGGACAGGCATCTATCCCCCGTCTGGTAGACAAAGCCATCGGAAACGGGATGAAAGGCATCGCCGTGACCGACCATGGAGACATGTTCGGCATCAAAGAATTCTTTAACTATGTAAATAAGAAAAACAGCGGTACCAACGGTGAGATAAAAGACCTGAAGAAAAAAATAGCGGAACTGGAAAGCGGGAAGAAAGAATCGGATAATCCGGAAGCCGAAATAGCCGCTTACCGCGAACAGATGGAAGCAGCCAAGAAGAAACTGTTCAAGCCGATACTTGGATGTGAAATGTATGTGGCACATAAGCGTTTGAGCGACAAAAATGGGAAACCTGACCAAAGCGGTTACCACCTGATTGTACTGGCAAAGAACCTGAAAGGTTATCACAACCTTATCAAACTGGTATCGAAAGCCTGGACACAAGGTTTCTATATGCGTCCGCGTACCGACCGGGTAGAATTGGAAAAATACCACGAAGGACTGATTATCTGTTCGGCATGTCTGGGAGGAGAAGTGCCCCGACGCATCACGGCAGGTCAGTTTGCCGAAGCCGAAGAAGCGATTCAATGGTATAAAAATCTGTTTGGCGATGACTATTACCTGGAGCTGCAACGCCACAAAGCAACGGTTCCACGTGCGAATCACGAGACCTACAAGCTACAGGAAGTGGTCAATAAGAAACTTATTGAATATGCCAAGAAATATGACATTAAACTGGTGTGCACCAATGACGTGCATTTCGTAGACGAAGAAAATGCCGAAGCGCACGACCGCCTGATATGCCTGAGCACAGGAAAAGACCTGGACGACCCGACACGTATGCTCTACACCAAACAAGAATGGATGAAGACGCGTGAAGAAATGAACGAAATATTCAGCGATGTACCCGAAGCGCTTGCCAATACATGCGAAATATGCGATAAAGTAGAATTCTACTCCATAGACCATGCACCGATTATGCCTACGTTCTCTATTCCGGAAGAATTCGGAACTGAAGAACAATACCGGCAGAAATTTACAGAAAAAGACCTGTTTGACGAATTTACTCAAGACGAAAACGGAAATGTCGTCATGAGCGAAGCTGATGCCAAAGCCAAAATAGACCGTTTGGGTGGCTACGAAAAACTGTACCGTATCAAGCTGGAAGCCGACTACCTGGCAAAGCTGGCTTACGAGGGTGCACACCGACGCTATGGAGAAAACCTGAGCGAAGAAGTAAAGGAACGCATCAAATTTGAGCTACATATCATGAAGACCATGGGTTTCCCGGGATACTTCCTGATAGTGCAAGACTTTATTTCGGCTGCACGCAACCAGTTGGATGTGTCTGTAGGTCCGGGACGTGGCTCGGCTGCAGGTTCTGCTGTAGCCTATTGCTTAGGCATCACACAGATAGACCCGATAAAATACGACCTGCTGTTCGAGCGTTTCCTGAATCCCGACCGTATCTCCTTACCGGATATCGACGTCGATTTCGATGATGACGGACGAGGACGGGTATTGAACTGGGTAACTGAAAAATATGGTCAAGAGAAAGTGGCACACATCATCACCTATGGTACCATGGCAACTAAACTGGCCATCAAGGATGTGGCACGTGTGCAAAAACTTCCTCTTTCCGAATCGGACAGACTATGCAAACTGGTACCCGACAAGATTCCAGACAAAAAGCTGAATCTGCCGAATGCCATTGCCTATGTACCAGAGCTGCAGGCAGCAGAAGTTTCTCCCGACCCTATCCTGCGGGATACCATCAAGTATGCCAAGATGCTGGAAGGGAATGTCCGTAATACCGGTGTCCATGCCTGCGGTACCATCATCTGCCGGGATGATATTACCGACTGGGTACCTGTCAGTACCGCCGATGACAAAGAGACAGGCGAAAAGATGCTGGTAACCCAATACGAAGGTTCGGTCATTGAAGAAACCGGACTGATTAAAATGGACTTTTTAGGTCTGAAAACCTTATCTATCATCAAAGAGGCACTGGAAAATATCCGAAGCAGTAAAGGAATTGAACTGAATATTGATGAAATCCCCATTGATGACCCAGCTACCTATAAACTCTATAGCGACGGGCGTACCATCGGTACATTCCAGTTTGAATCGGCTGGTATGCAGAAATATCTACGCGAACTTCAACCGTCTACTTTTGAGGACCTGATTGCCATGAATGCCTTGTATCGTCCGGGACCGATGGATTACATTCCTGATTTCATCGACCGTAAGCATGGCAGAAAGCCGATAGAATACGATATCCCTATCATGGAAAAATACCTGAAGGATACGTATGGCATTACGGTATATCAAGAACAGGTGATGCTTCTGTCACGTTTGCTTGCCGACTTTACCCGAGGCGAATCGGATGCCTTGCGTAAAGCCATGGGTAAAAAGTTGCGTGACAAACTGGATCACATGAAACCCAAGTTTATTGAAGGAGGGAAAAAGAACGGGCACGACCCGAAAATCCTGGAGAAAATCTGGGCAGACTGGGAAAAGTTTGCCTCGTATGCATTCAATAAGTCTCATGCTACCTGCTATTCGTGGGTAGCCTACCAGACTGCCTACCTGAAAGCCAACTATCCGTCAGAATACATGGCGGCTACTATGAGCCGGAACATTTCGAACATCACCGAAATCACCAAACTGATGGATGAATGCAAGGCTACAGGCATCAATGTATTGGGACCTGACATAAATGAAAGTAACCTGAAGTTCTCGGTCAACCATCACGGAGATATCCGTTTCGGTTTAGGAGCCATCAAGGGAGTAGGCGAATCGGCTGTACAAAGCATTTTGACAGAACGGGAGAAAAACGGACCCTTTAAAAACATCTTCGATTTTGTCCAACGTGTCAACCTTTCTGCCTGCAACCGAAAGAACATCGAGAATCTGGCTTTAGCAGGTGGATTTGACAGTTTCGGAAATATCAAACGGGAAGACTTCTTTGTCAAGAATGCCAAAGAAGAGACTTTCGTTGAAACACTAATCCGTTATGGCAACCGTTACCAGATGGACAAAGCAGCTACCTCCAATTCGTTGTTTGGAGATACGGAAGAAATCGAAATAGCTACTCCTGAAATCATCCATGCTCCGGCATGGAGCGACCTGGAACGACTCAATAAAGAACGTGAACTGGTGGGCATCTACCTGTCGGCTCACCCGCTCGACGAATTTGCCGTTATTCTGGAAGATGTATGCAACACGCACATGAACCAACTGGCAGACCTGACACCGTTGCAAAACCACGACCTGACAATGGGCGGCATTGTTACAGGCGTACGCGAAGGATACACCCGTACAGGAAAACCTTACGGCATCGCCAAAGTAGAAGACTATTCGGGAACAGCAGAATTTGCTTTCTTCGGAAATGAATGGGTAGATAAAAAGAATTTTTTCGTTGAAGGAATGTTCCTCTTCATGAAAGGCAAATGCCAACCTAAACAATGGAAGCCAGACGAATGGGAAGTAAAGGTCAACAGCATTGAACTACTGCCAGAAGTCAAAGACAGTCTGATAGAGAAACTAACCGTCACGATGCCTCTCTCTGCTATCAATGACGAAATGATAATGGAACTAGGACCGATGATAAAAGAAAATCCGGGGAATACGGAACTGTATTTCTTTGTACGCGATGAAGACGGACAAATGTTTGTCAATCTGCTATCTCACACCTTGAAAATTTCAGTTCATAAAAACCTCGTAAATTATTTAAAAAACCAACCTTTGTTGGACTATAAAATAAATTAGTATATATTTGCGAAGACTTTGTTGATAACAATAAACATTTGAATTATGGCACTGACAATTAAAGATGACAATTTTGAATCAATTGTAGCTGAAGGGAAACCTGTAGTATTGGACTTTTGGGCAACTTGGTGCGGACCATGCAAAATGATTGCTCCTTACATTGAAGAGTTGGCTGAAGAATTTAAAGATACGGTAAGCATCGGTAAATGTGACGTAGATGAAAATGCAGAACTGCCTGCACAATTCGGTGTACGTAACATCCCGACCGTACTTTTCATTAAGGATGGCAAAGTAATGGACAAACAAGTAGGAGCTACGACCAAATCGGCACTGAGAGATAAAATCGAAGCCCTGCTGAAATGATTTCACTTAGTGAACGGATTGACAAATACCCGGCAAAGCCGGTCTTAACCTTAAAAAGGTGGCATCTTGTCCATCCGTTCACTAACAAGTGAATATAGTATTAATCTTAAAACAACTGAACTATGGGAATGGATGACGATTTCTTGTTGGAAGATGAAGACGATGAAAAGACCATCGAATTTATTAAGAATTATTTGCCACAGGATTTAAAAGGCAAATTCTCGGATGACGAGCTGTATTATATGCTCGACCTGATAGTAGATTATTATACAACCAGCGGCTGTCTGGATGCTCAACCCGACGAAGAAGGTTACATCAACATCGACCAAGATGAAATTGTAAACTACATAGTCGGTGAAGCCCAAAAAGACGGGATGGGTCCTTTCGACCCGGATGATGTATTCTTCGTTGTACAAGGCGAAATGGAATACGGAAATTCCCTGGGAGAAATAGAATAACCTTTTTCTTATCGAATCCGCGAAGATGCTATCAACCATCTTTCGCGGATTTTTTATCACCCCATTCAAATATTCAACGACAATTCGTTTGTTTATCTCACTTTTTTATTACTTTTGTATACCGTATTCGATTTTATATTTCAATCATTAAAATGCTAAATCTATTATGCGCAAAACATTTTTAGGAATACTATGGCTTCTGATAGGAAGCTGCATATGGACGGGATGTTCAGATGACAATGATACTCCAAGCCTTAATGACAAGACTTCTCTTAGCCTGGAAATTCAATATGCAAATATGTTTGGGAAAGAAGCCATGAGTTATTTCTATTATTGGAATACTGACATTCTCAACGACTTAATGCAATGGGACATTGAAACCAATGAAGACCCCATCGGCACTGTAGACCAAATCAGGTACCACGAAGGAGATAAATACATCGACAAATGGACCATGATGACAAACGACGTAGAAGCGTTCAACAACAGTGTAGAAGGCATATCCACCACATTTGGATGGAATCTTACCGTATATCGACTTTATGAAAACAGCGACCAATGTGTAGGAGTCATCAACTACGTATCTGCCGGAAGCCCGGCAGAGCAAGCTGGCTTAAAACGTGGAGATATCATCGGTCAACTAAACGGTGAAAGCATTACGACAGAAAATTATTTAGAGCTTGTTTATGCTTCCTCACTGACTATCGAGCTGATTACAATTGATAGGGAAAACCAATCCATAAAACCGTCAGGAGAAGAAGTGGAACTGAACGCCATAACCATGTACGAAAATCCCATTCTGTGCGATTCCATCTATGAATTCAACGGCAAGAAAGTGGGCTACCTGGCTTATACCAGTTTCGATATGAACGCAATTCCCCAACTGGTGGAAATAGGAAAAGAATTCAAAGCGGAAGGTGTATCCGAATTAGTACTCGACCTTCGTTATAACGGAGGAGGCTACGTAATAACCGAAAATGTCTTGGCTTCGATGTTTGCTCCGCAAGCAGCTGTGGACACCCAAGAAATCTTTGAAAAAGATGTGTACAATGATATATTGATGGAAGCTTACCAGAAAAATGGTATCGACCTGAATACCCGTTTCAAAACCGAACACACTTTCTCTGACATCAACGGAAATCAACAACAAATCAGCACAAAAGATGCCAATATCGGGCTTGACAAAGTGTATGGCATTATTTCATCGAACACCGCTTCCGCTTCCGAATCCCTGCTGGGCGGACTGATGCCTTATATGGACGTGGAGCTAATCGGCAGCGCATCGCACGGGAAATATTGTACCGGAGTGATATTCAGCGGAGATAGTTTTTACGAAAATTGCCCGGACGAAATCAAGAATTGGGGCATATATGTAATGGTCAGCATCTACCAAAATGCGGCAGGTGAAACTCCTTGCATGCCTGACGGACTGCAACCGGATATACAGGTAACAGACGAACAAATACCCACATACCAACTCGGAAACGTGAATGAACCCTTGCTACGTGCTGCCCTGACTGAAGCCGGACGCAAGTATGATACAGAAGCTGTACAAAGCCGTAGCTCGTCTCCCGTACGCCAAAGCCTACCTGTACCACACAAGGCTTCGTTCGAGAAACGCATTCTCCAATCATCCGATTTCATCCAATATCTGAAAACGATTAAATAAGAAAGCTGATTCATACGCGATGAATGTCTGCATATTATAATGCGGACATTCTCTATATTTTATAAATGCATTGCACATCCCCCTCAGGTTTTTATCAGACAAAAAAGCAATCTAATACACATCAGGAATTGATAAACTCGGTCGGAGTTTGCCCATATTGCTTGACAAAGACACGAGTAAAATATTTCGGATCGTTGAACCCGACACGATATGCCACTTCAGACACAACTACATTGTTGCTGTTCTCCAACAACTGCTTTGCCTTTTGCAAACGGTACGACTGCAAAAAGCGTACAGGCGGAAGACCGGTAAGCGAAACGATTCTTTTATAAATCACCGCATAGCTGATATGTAAACTATCGGTCCATTCTTTCACACCAAAATTCGGGTTAGCATAATTCTGTTCGAGAATAGTCAACGCTTCATTCATAAATTGTTTATCAGGCTGGGCTAGTTCTTTCAATTCTGGAGCCAACCCCTGCTCTGCCACTGACTTATGGTGTTGTATCTCCCGGTTCTTTATTACCGATTGTAAATAAGCCAACAACACAGCTCCATCAAACGGTTTAGTAAGATATCCGTCAGCCCCGCTCCCGAAACTTTCAGTTTGCGCCTCTGCTTCCGAATTGGCAGAAAGCAAGACAAAAGGTACATGACTTAATAACCGGTCTGCACGCACCTTCCGGCAAAAGGCAATGCCATCGCATACCGGCATCATCAAATCAGAAACAATCAAATCGGGAAGCAATTTACGGGCTATGTCATAGCCTTGCTCACCATTGCCAGCCTCAGCTACATTATATCGCTCTTCCAGTAAGGTTTTCAAGTAACGACGCATATCCGGATTATCTTCTGCCAACAGCAAAACCGGCTTGCTTGCATCAACAGGTACGTAAGTTTCTTCGTCATCAGGCGATGACACAAGTTCCTGATGAATAGCCAAATCCTTCTCATTGCTTCCGTCAACCAACGCTACCGGGAAATACAAGCGGAACGACACGCCAAGCCGGGCAGAACTTTTCACCTTGACCACCCCTCCCATCAACGTGACTATTTCTTTCACAATATGAAGTCCGATACCCGTACTCCGCTGCCCATAAACCGTATAGCGGTCTTGCTCCTTAATACTGTAAAAACGGTTAAAGATACGTTCTGTTTCTTCTGCTGGAATAACACTTCCCGTATTGGAAACAGACAGATACTGCATCATCTTTCCACTGTTATCTTTAAACTGGCAGGCACACAATGTAATGGTTCCGCGCTCTGGAGTATGCTTGACAGCATTCGATAACAGGTTGAAAATAACTTTATGCAACTGCTCTTTATCCGATGAAATAAAATCACTCTGCAAGCGCATCCTACAAATGAAAATGAGGTGCCGCTCTTTCATCAGACTTGAGAAATCGTCTGTCACGACTTTCAAGAAACGCCTGAAATCAAAGCATTCGGCAGACAATGTGAACTTCTTGGTATCAATTTTCCGCAAATCAATCAACTGATTGACCAGGGACAACAAATATTGGGCATTCCGCAAAATAATACGTAGACTTTCTTTCTGCACTTTTCCCGTCACCTGTTGTTCCAACTGTTTGGCAGGTCCCTGAATCAAAGTCAATGGTGTTTTAAATTCATGTGCCATATTAGTAAAATACGACAACTTCTCCCGATTTATTTCCTCCATCTGCCTGGACATTGATACGATTTCATCTTTCTGACGGCTGATTTCAAGGCTACGATTATGCAACTGTTCATTCTGGCGCATCACCGTTTCTTGTGAAGCGGTCAACTCGGTTATGGTTTGATGCAATTCCTGTGTCCGTTCATCAATCTTTTGCTTCAACAAACGCTGAATATATTTCTGCCGGGCGTTATAAGCATAAATAAGATAGCCCAACAACAATAGTCCCAGCAATACCATTAAAGCGTAAAACCATCCGGTACGATAAAAAGGAGGATGAACTACTACAGTAAGCCGGGTAAACTGCGATGACCAAGTATTATCATGATTGGTACACTGAACTTCCAGCGTATAAGTGCCGGGAGACAAATTCGTATATCTCGCGTTACGGTTCATCAGTCCAATATTGGCTGTCTGGTCCAACTCCGGAATGCGATACGAATAAAAGACTTTTTCCGGTTCCAGATATTCCAAACAGCTAAAAGTCAACTCAAACGAATTTTGTGGAGGGTAAAGATGCAACTCCTTCCCTTCGACAATACTCGAAGAAAGGTTTTCGGTATTTAGATAAGGGACCAATGGTCTGCCGCCAAAAGAGACATTGGTCAATACAACTTTACGTTGATTTGACTTAGGGAAATTCGCTACCGGATAAAAAGTGACCAATCCATCTGTTGTCCCCAACAGCAACCGGTCATCTGCCGACTTGCATGCAGCACGCTGATAAAACTGAGGTACCAGCAAGCCGTCTTCCTGGTCAAACTTAAAAGCACGTTGTGTAATACTGTCGAAAAAATAGACCCCTTTCAACGTACATATCCATAAATTCCCGCTGTCATCTGATAAGATGCTCGAAATACTGGCATCCGACAATCCACACCGTACATTGTAATTTTTGAAACGGCATTCGGATAAACGCCTTCCTTTTTCCAGCAAATAAATCCCATTTCCCTGACTGCCTAAATAAATATCTCCTTTCTGTGTCTCGAATATGCACGTAATCCGCTCGCTGATTTCACTGTCCGGTTCGTCCAGCTTATAACGATAATAAAAGCACTCATAACCACCTTGCGAATTTTCCAAATCAATCACTCCCACCCCGTTTCCTCCTATCCACAGGCGGGAGTGAGAATCTACCAAGATGGTATTCATATTACGCATCTCTTCTCCCGAACGGGTATAATAATGCAACTGGTTGATAGCGCCCGATGCAAAAGCCAACGTATGGATATAGTTATTGCTACAAATCCACAATGAATTACGCAAACTATCCAATGCGATATCATAAATATCATTCGAAGGTAATGATGTATTGGACGTATCATGATGTTCGAATACCGGAGCATCCAAACACTCCTTGCGCAACCGATCAAGTCCGCCACCGATAGTAGCGATCCAATAATCTCCTCGAAAATCCTGTACGATACGTGAAATATTATCGTGTGCCAATGAGCGCTTGTCTTGCGGATTGTGCCTATAGAAACGAAAATCCGTTGCACCTTTTCTCCGGATAGCCAGTCCGCCGTCAACCATTCCTGCCAAAATATTACCTTCATCATCTTCTATCACCGTACTGATGATATTCAAACGTCCTTTCTCATATCCACGTAAGAAATAAGCAAAGGCAATCTTAACAGGTGACAGGAGGTTCACACCGCCAAACTCCGTACCTACCCAAAGCATATTATCCTCGTCAATCAACAAGCGGTTAATCAGATTGTCATTCAATGACTGAAGCGCATCGCCTTTGGCATAGTTGACAAAACGTTTTCCATGCTGGAATACATTCAAACCTTTTCGGGTACCAATCACCATCTCGCCTGAAGCATTCCGGGCTATATCGGTTACGAAATCGGATGATAAACTTGAGGCATCATCAGACCGATGGCGATAACACGTAAAAGACATACCTCGTGTGTCACAACAATACAAACCACTCTGTGTACCCAGCCACAAGTAGTCGCCACAAACATATCCACAAGTAAAAATCAACGTTGAAACATCCAAATCAAAAGGAAAAGACATCCATGAATAATATTGCTCTCCCGAATGTACAAACCGGAACAGACAACCATACCCTCCAGCCCATACATCACTACCCTGCCGAACCAGCATACGAATATCGACATCTGATTTCAAAACTTGAATATCTTTAACAGCCCGAAATTCATCCAACCGGACATAAGCTACACAGTCATTTGTCCCAATCCAAAGATTATTGAATCCGTCTATCAGAATGACCTGAGCCGGCGCATGGAGCACTTCTTTGTGTTCACCTGCATAGTCCTTGAATAACTCTACCCGCTCACTGGCAAGATTGATAGACATCACACCTGCCTCTGTAGCTACCCACAGATATCCCAACGAATCTTCTGCTATATCATTAATATAATTACTCTCGATAAAGCGCTCCATGTAACCGGGAGATACGGAATAATGCTTAAACTCGTATCCATCGTAGCGGTCCAGACCGTTTGAGGTGCCAAACCATACAAAATGATACCGGTCCTTGTGAATGGCACGAATGGTATTATCGCACAAACCCTCGCGCATCGTTATGTAGCGATAATTGAAAGAAGAATTGCCTTGGGCACATAATGTACCCAAGGCAAACTCAACCAACATATAAGCTACAATAAATAACCAAGTCAACGACTTCATTCTGTATCTTTTCTTTTATCCACTTTTATTCGAAACGAATCCAATCCACTTGCACGTCACGACCTGCCGACAAAACCAAACGCAAATCATGGATGCCTGTAAGAGAAGATTTTACCGGAACCGTTACTATTTGCCAAGAAGCAGAAGGGGAAGCTACCTCTATTTCGCCAATCACTTGCCCGTCCGCACAGACCTGCAAAGTGCCACCCGCTTCCGACAAGACACGGGCACTTACATTCTGCATCTTTCCGTTTCCGAAATCAACCCGATTATAAGTCACCCAAGCATCTTTCTGCTCGAGCAACGTTTTCCAACCATCGAATTTATCAGTAGGGTTCACATAATCAATCGTAACTCCCTCCTTACTGAGAGAACTGTAACGGTCTATCTGGATTTCACGGTAAGCATCCGTAATTCCCACTCCTCGCAAGGTAGGAATCACCTGCCGGATTGTTCCATCCGGATTAAATGACAAAGAATCAATCCGCGCCGACCGATTCTTGTCAAATTCCGGGCTGTAATCATTGTGGTGATAAAACAGATACCATTGTCCCTTGTATTCCACCAGCGAATGATGGTTCGTCCAACAGCCTGTAGGCGACTGCTCCATGATAATTCCTTTATATTCAAAAGGTCCCATCGGAGAATCGCTCATTGCATACGCCAAACATTCGGTTTTATCTTTCACCCACGGATAAGTCAGGTAATACTTGCCCTCACGCTCAAAGGCAAAAGGTCCTTCCTTAAATCCGTCTTTCACATCTGCTACGAGTACCGGATCCGAATCTAACTCGGTCAGATTGTCTTTTAATTTAGCCACATTCAATCCGCGACCTGACCAATACAGATAAGCCTTCCCGTCTTTATCCAACAATACACAGGGGTCGATGCCGGATACTCCTTTGATAGGCTGGGCCAATGGCTTAAACGGACCATAAGGTTTGTCTGATGTGGCTACGCCTACACGAAACCCTTTCCCTTCTTTCGGACTTGCCGGGAAGAAGAAATAATAAGTCCCGTCCTTATATACACAATCAGGAGCCCACATCGAATAGGATTCCGAATCGCCCCAAGGCACGTCTTCTTGAGAAAGCACGACACCATGATCGGTCCAATCTACTAAATTTTCGGATGAAAACACATGATAATCCTCCATACAAAACCATTCTTTCAAACGTTCAATAGGACTGGGGATATCATGCGAAGGATAAAGATACAGCTTTCCATCGAATACTCTTGCCGTCGGATCGGCGGTAAACTGCCCCGTAATAATCGGATTTTGTGCCCGCAGTCCTACCGCCATACCGATAGCAATCCACAATAAAAACAATTTTCCGCTTTTCATATATACTAAACCTAACAATTACAATAATTCAACAAAGATAGGAAAATGTAGGAATAATTCCCACCTCATCCGAATGAAAAGTATGGCATCCCCGTTATTTAAACAACAATGGAGCAAACCGATAGAGACTTTCCCGCCAAACAGGCCATGTATGTCCGCCCGGAGTCTCAAAATATGTATAATCAATACCTATTTCATCAAAGCGTTTCAACATAATCTTACAATTCTGGTAAGCTATATCTTCCTGTCCTCCCATCGAGAACCAAAATTGCTTAAAGCCCTTATTAAACTCGTCTTTATGAGCCTTCAGTTTCTCATAATATTGTTCGGTGTCATGCGAAGGCATACCATGACGGGACTGAGCCCACCAACCAGAACTGAATACACCGATGTAAGAAAAATACTCAGGATGCGTAATGCAAGCATTCAACGTCTGAATACCACCCATCGACAAACCAGCCAATGCCCGACTGTCTTTATCCGTCTTCACCCGATAAGTCTTTTCCACAAAAGGAATACAATCATTGAACAGTTCCGAATTAAAGTCTTTAGAGTTGCCGTCCAGCATGACCACAAGCATGGGCACTGCTTCTTTCTTTGCTATCAGATTATCCAGAATAATATCCGTCAATCCTTGTTGCGACCAGCCTCTTTCATCTTCTCCTCCACCATGTTGTAAATAAAGTACAGGATAGGAATCGGTTGATTTTTCATAACAAGGAGGTGTGTACACAAACATACGTCGCCATACGTTGGCTGTTTTCGAAAAATAACGCTTCATACGGATTTCACCATGAGGAACATCTGAGAGGGTAAACCGTGTGTCACCATCCGGATAAGGAATCTCAATACCACTGGTCATCATGCTGCATCCAAAGAAAGACTCGCTGGCTGGATCGGCTACCGGAACGCCATCAACAATCAAGAAATAGTAATGGAAACCAGGTCCCAACGGCTCGGTAGTACAGGTCCATTCGCCATTTTCATTCTTTACCATGTCGTATTTCTTGCCTAAGTCAATCTGCACCCGCTTTGCTTCGGGAGCCTTGATTTTAAAAGAAGCACGATGATCGGCTGATATACGAGGATACTGAGAAGCACGTACACTTAAAGCTGAACGCTCGCCCGGCAAATCTCCGGTTGCCTTATTATCCGATTGGGCAGACAAAGTCATAGCCCCCATCAGGAACAAAGAAGTCAATAATGTTTTCATCATTTATCAGATTTAAAAAGTAAAGGTAAAAATTCATTCAGGCACCTGCGCCAAGTCAACCATTCGTGATGCGTTCCCGGAGACTCGTAATAAATATTCTTAATGCCTATGGCATTCAGCTTTTCACTCAAGCCTTTGCTACCCATATTTTCTTCCGAACCCATTCCGATAAACAAGGCATGCACTTTCTGGTTGAAAGCCTCAGCATCGGCAAAGACGCCATTATATACCTGACGCATATCAGCTTGAGGTGGCAAAAAGATAGCTCCACTAAAGGCACCGATATAAGAAAACTTATCCAGATTAGCCAATGTGGTATTGAAGGTTTGATGTCCTCCCCACGACAAACCAGCCATTGCACGATGATCACGGTCGGTCAAGGTACGGAAAGTCTGGTCAATATAAGGAATAATGTCTTTCAAAAGAATCGGCGTAAACGAAGCGCCGAACTCCTCGCGTGTTTCACCAGGCTTAGCACCAAAGATATAACCGCAATTTCCATAGTCCATCACGACAATCATAGGTACACATTTGCCTGCAGCAATCTGGTTGTCAAGGATATTAGCCATCTTACCCTGCTGACTCCAACCTCGTTCGTCCTCTCCCATACCGTGTTGCAAGTACAATACCGGATAACGCTTGGAGGAATCTGTATCGTAATCTGCCGGTGTATACACAAAGCAACGACGCTCTTTTTGTTCTACCGACGAATAATAATGACACTCGCGCACCTGACCGTGAGGCACCTCTTTATTATAGGTATAATAAGCAGAAGCCTCGGGAGATTCGGGTATTTCGATGCCGCTTGCCATCTTGCCACACCCGAAGAAGGTTTCACTGGCTGGGTCATTGACCGCCACACCATCCACGTTCAAGAAATAATAATGAAAACCTACTACCAGCGGCTCCGTAGTCACACTCCAGACACCTTCCGCATTCTTGGTCATCGGCCATTTCTTACCACAAATATCCACCAATACATTTTGAGCTTCGGGGGCACTTACTTGGAAAGTAGCTCTCGATGAGGCATCTACACAAGGGTATTTCATTTCAGGGACATTGGTCTGTGCCGGTGTCCCTTCCGGCAAGGTCTGTGCTGCAACTCCCGACAAAGTCAGAAAACATGCCAGCATCAAAGGTAGTGTTTTCATATTCATATTTTTTATTTATTCGTTAATCTATTCATTCTAAACAGAAGCTTCTGGCTTATACACCCGCAAAATCTTCAACTCATCACCAGAAGCATCTACCTCAAATAAGCGAGGACGGCGTGGACCGGGATTTTCCATATTCAAACTTTGATGATGCAAAAGCATCAAATGTTTTCCTTCGAAAGTATGAAACAACATCGCATGTCCCGAATTGTCCGAGACTAAAGGCATATCCAACTGAATCCAAGGACCAGCCAATTTACCCGAAGCCGAATAGGCAACCCCTTGAACACAACGTTGCTTGCCCCATCCAGACCATAACATCCCCAATCGTCCTGTCCCTGTACGGAACAGGAAAGGAGCATCTGCCGAATGACCATTCAACATCATGCCAAAAGTAAGTTCGCCTATCTCTTCCATATCTGCCGACCAAGAAGCATCAGAAGCCTGAAACAAAAGAGTAGACGGTCCAATAGCCTCAGCCAAATCAGCCGATAATGGCAAATAGCATATTTCCCCATCTACCGTCTGCATCCATCCGTGCCCGAATACCATATAAGGCATCCCGTCTTCCACCCACAAAGTGCCATCCAATGTAGACCATGATTCCGGGAAATAGTTCTGTCCTTCCAATGCCCTGTATGGTCCTTCCGCCTGATCTGCCATTAGAATCTGGGTAGCCCTCCGCTGCACTTTATATCTTCCGGGAACCGTATCGACAATAATATCCGGATTGGTAAATGTCACAAAACAATAATATTTCCCTTTATATTTATGCAATTGAGGTGCCCAAATCCATGGATTGTTTCCTACCCACGAGGTCGTATCAACCTCCAGATACCTGTAAGGTCCTGTCCAACGAGCCAAATCCTTACTTTTCCACATAGCCCCGCCCGAAGCCACCAGATAATACGTATGTTCCTCCTCGTCCGCCAAGATGAACGGGTCACTGGTCACCAGTGAATCAAAAGGCAAGGTTCGGATAGTTGAATTTACTCCCGAAGGAACAAACACATAAGGCTCCGCCATAATCTTTTCCCCTGTTCTGCCACATGCCGAACAAAGGAAAAGACAAACAACACTCAGGTAGGCAAGGGCTTTCATGTTTTTTAGTTCTTACTTACACCTTTCTTGGTTTGCTCTACCAGTTTCATGGTTCCGTCCGGATTGTAAAACAATTCGTCTACACATACACTTCGCCGTCCGATGGCACCTTTATGCCCATCCAAGGTAAGAGTTGCATTATGATAGAACAAATACCATTTATTTTGAAACTCGATAATCCCCGGATGAATGGTAAAACTGTTTTCAGCCATTCCGGTCAGCTCACCCTGATAGGTCCAAGGTCCGGCTACAGAAGGTGCAGTAGCATAGGAAATTGCTTCCCGGTCTGTTCCCATCGAAGCATAAGTAAGATAATAAATATCACCACGTTTGTGCAACCACGGACCTTCTACATATTTAGGCAAATCCACCACTTGAATTTCACCATCCAGTTCCGTCATGTTCGGTTTCAACTTAACTAGGAAACAAGTGCCATTACCCCAGCACATCCATGCCTGACCTTCTCCGTCAATCAAGACCGTCGGGTCGATATCGTTCCACCAGCCACGTGGACCATTAGAAGTCATCGTATCACATACTAACGGCTTTCCAATAGCATCCTTAAAGGGACCTACAGGCGAATCGCCCACAGCTACTCCCACGGCTTTGCCTACATAAGGCTCGCCAGCCTGCACGGTAGTATAATAATAAAACTTACCGTCTTTCTCTACGACCTGAGATGCCCATGCTTCTCCTACTGCCCAACTGAAATCAGTAGGTTTCAACACCGAACCATGATCGGTCCACGTCTGCATATCCGAAGTCGAATAGCATAACCATTCAGTAATATTAAACTCCTTTCCGCCAGAAGCTGAATCCTGCCCGGCATAATATTCATCATGCCCGACATACAAATAAAGCGTATCATTATATACCATTGGGGCAGGATCTGCCGTAAACTTATCCGTAATCAACGGATTTCCCATGTTCTGAAATGTAGGAAGCCCTTCTTGCTCTTTTTGTTGCGAAGCACAATTAGCCAGTAAAAACAAAACCCCTACAGCTACTAATAATTTTCTCATAAGCTTATTCTTTTTATTAATTTAATTGCATGTATGTATTCCCTACCTTTATCCCTGATATTTCAGGAAACAGATGCACAAATAAACAAAAAACTTCAGATATACAACATTTTCTTAGGCAAAGATTTTCCTCCTACATAAAATAGTCCCCCTAAAAAAGAAGAATCGTCCACCTCTCGTCTATATAGTGACATGCACCTATATGTATATTCCCATGCATATAGCTTCAACGCGCATCGAGAATATTTGCGAATGCTGATGAGAATAGTTACCTTTGCACCCGATTTTCGATAAAACGACAAACATACATGGAAGAGACCAAACACATCCATATCAGTGATTACAATTATCCGCTTCCCGAAGAACGCATCGCCAAGTTCCCGCTTCCGGTGCGCGACCAATCGAAGCTCTTGGTATATCGGAACGGGAATATCAGCGAAACCCTGTTCACTTCCCTGCCCGACTACATCGAACCGGGCATGCTGATGATATTCAACAACACCAAAGTCATCCAGGCACGGCTGCATTTCCGGAAAGAAACTGGAGCCTTGATAGAAATCTTCTGCCTGGAACCTATCCAGCCCAATGACTATGCCCTCAATTTCCAGCAGACCGAACATGCGGCATGGCTCTGCATGATAGGAAACCTGAAAAAGTGGAAAGAAGGTGCCTTGAAACGCCAGATGACAGTAAAAGGACAAGAAGTCACCCTGACCGCCACACGAGGAGAGGCACGGGGCACCAGCCACTGGATAGACTTCAACTGGGACAATCCGAATATCACGTTTGCCGACATACTCGAAGTGTTCGGCGAACTTCCCATTCCACCTTATTTAAATAGAGAGACACAGGAAAGCGACAAAGAGACTTACCAGACCGTCTACTCGAAGATAAAAGGCTCTGTAGCCGCACCGACCGCCGGACTCCACTTTACCCAACGGGTGCTCGACGCGCTCAAGGCCAAAGGTGTAGACCTGGAAGAAGTGACGCTCCATGTAGGGGCAGGCACCTTCAAGCCGGTGAAGAGCGAAGAAATAGCCGGTCACGAAATGCACACCGAATACATCTCGGTATCCAAACAAACCATTGAGAAGCTCATTGCACACCAAGGCAAAGCCATCGCTGTAGGCACCACATCGGTCCGCACGTTGGAGAGCCTATATTATATAGGTGTAACCATCAGCCGGCAGCCAGACGCCAACGAAGCTGACTTGCACGTCAAACAATGGCAACCCTACGAAACAAATCCAAGCCTCAGCCCGGTGGAAGCTTTGCAAGCAATTCTTGATTATATGAACCGTCACGGACTGGAAACGCTTCACACCAGCACGCAAATCATCATCGCGCCGGGATACGAGTATAAGATAGTGAAACGCATGGTGACCAACTTCCATCAGCCCCAAAGCACTTTATTGCTCCTGGTTTCGGCGTTTGTAAAGGGTGACTGGCGCCGCATCTACGATTATGCCCTGTCACATGATTTCCGTTTCTTGAGTTATGGCGACTCGTCTTTGCTCATCAACGAATAAGGAATGCATGGATATGCCAGAATTACCTGTCATGTTGACAGATACCTCTTTATTCAAATATCAAGACAGATTGTGATTTTGATGCAAGTCAAGAAATAGGCTTCAAGCCTGCATTTTTACCTTTATACCCGATGCTATTTCAACAAAAGGCATTACTTTTGTGTTGTAAAACATGAATCGCAACATAAAAACAGACTAACTAAAGAGAAAGGGTAACATTATGAAAAGGGTAAAAAGTTTGTTGAAAGAAATCAAGAAGAATTTGGAATGGAGCGCCAAAGCCATTTATGGCCAGAGCGACCGTTTCCGCTTCTGATGAAAAATGAATCGAATGTAAAAATTGTCTATAAAACGGATGAACCAGCAATGGTTGATCCGTTTTTTTATATTCCTTATCCATCGTTCTTGCAGGAATAAAAAAAGAGTACTTCTTATGGAAGCACTCTCTCTGAAAAGGTTGGGCTACTCGGATTCGAACCAAGAAAAACAGGACCAGAATCTGTTGTGTTACCATTACACCATAGCCCAAACATAAATTGTTTGCTATCCCCTCCAT
The DNA here is from genome assembly GCA_900544675.1 of uncultured Bacteroides sp. GTDB lineage: Bacteria > Bacteroidota > Bacteroidia > Bacteroidales > Bacteroidaceae > Phocaeicola. The sequence continues at coordinate 77,690 of UQVZ01000009.1, read as the reverse complement.
GGAGACTGCATACGCGCTGAAGTTGGGCTACTCGGATTCGAACCAAGAAAAACAGGACCAGAATCTGTTGTGTTACCATTACACCATAGCCCAAAATCAATAGTCGCTTGTCAAGTTTTCGATTTTGACGGTGCAAAGGTACAACTTTTCCGCAACATCGCAAGGGATTCGAAGACTTTTTTCAAAAAAATACAAAAGAAAAAGAGAATTAAGGCTTAATATTTTCGTGATATACAGAAAACCAAGTATATTTGTCGCATATTCTCTTCTTGCTAAGAAGAAGAGTCCCTTAAAAACAACTATTTTATATCAAACAAAGGACAAAACAGAATGAACGAAACAAAACTTTTAGTGCAAAAAATAACTGAAGGCATTCAAGAGAAAAAAGGCAAAAACATTGTAATCGCTGACTTAACTAACATAGGAGATACCATCTGCAAGTATTTCGTCATCTGCCAGGGAAATTCTCCCAGCCAGGTACTGGCCATCGTAGATTCTGTAAGAGAATATGTGAAGAAATCGACGGGCGAACATGTATACGGCATGGATGGTGTACGCAACGCACAGTGGGTAGCGATGGACTACGGAGACATTCTGGTACATGTATTCCTTCCCGAAGTCCGTTCTTTTTATAACCTGGAAACCCTGTGGGCAGACGCCAGACTGACTTCAATCCCTGATTTGGACTAACCCTTTTCACCTCATTTACATTATGGACGAGAATCGAAACAACAATTATAACAATCCGAACAACAAGCCCAAAATCAATGTACCCCGTCCGAACCTGACGTGGCTTTACGTGGTGATTGCGCTTGTCATGGGCTTCCTTTACTTTTCGAGTGATGCCGGAAGCGTTAGCAAGGAAATCTCTTATACCGAATTCAAGGAAATGGTAAGCAAGGGATATGCCAACAAAATCATTGCCTACGATGACAATACCGTAGAAATGTTCATCAAACCGGAACACATTGTAGACGTGTTTCAGAAAGATGCCAAAGAAGTAGGCAAAAGCCCTGCCGTAACCGTACAGGTAGGTTCGATGGACTCGTTGGACAAGTTCCTCGATGAAGAACAAGCCAACGGACACTTTACCGGTTCTATCAGTTATGAAAAGCGGAACAACTATTTCGGCATGATTTTCTGGAACATTTTCCCGTTCCTGCTGCTGATAGCCATCTGGATTTATGCGATGCGCAGAATGAGCGGAGGTGCAGGTCCGGGCGGTGCTGGCAATGTATTCAACGTAGGTAAAAGCAAAGCCCAACTGTTCGAGAAAGGCGCAAACCGCATCACCTTTAAAGATGTAGCAGGCCAAGCTGCTGCCAAACAGGAAGTACAGGAAATCGTAGACTTTCTGAAAGACCCCGAGAAATATACCAAACTGGGAGGCAAAATACCCAAAGGAGCCTTGCTGGTAGGTCCTCCGGGAACAGGTAAGACCCTGCTTGCCAAAGCTGTTGCCGGTGAAGCCGACGTGCCTTTCTTCTCGATTTCGGGTTCCGACTTCGTGGAAATGTTCGTGGGTGTAGGTGCATCGCGTGTACGCGACCTGTTCCGTCAGGCAAAAGAGAAGGCTCCCTGCATCATCTTTATCGATGAAATCGATGCCGTAGGCCGTGCCCGTGGAAAGAATCCGAGCATGGGAGGTAATGACGAACGCGAAAATACCTTGAACCAATTGCTGACCGAGATGGACGGATTCGGATCGAATAGCGGTGTCATCATCCTGGCAGCTACCAACCGTGTGGATATTTTGGACAAGGCATTGTTGCGTGCCGGACGTTTCGACCGGCAGATTTATGTAGACCTGCCCGACTTGAACGAACGCAAGGAAGTATTCGGTGTACATCTTCGTCCGCTGAAACTGGACAACACCGTCGATATAGACCTGTTGGCACGCCAGACACCGGGATTTAGTGGTGCAGACATTGCCAATGTATGCAACGAAGCCGCACTGATAGCCGCACGTCACTCGAAAGAAGCGGTAGGGAAAGACGATTTCCTCGCCGCCATCGACCGTATCGTAGGCGGACTGGAAAAGAAGACCAAAGTAATGACTGCTGCCGAAAAACGTGCCATAGCCTTGCACGAAGCCGGTCATGCCACTATTTCCTGGTTTTTGGAACACGCCAACCCGCTTATTAAAGTCACCATTGTTCCGCGTGGCAGGGCACTGGGTGCAGCCTGGTACTTGCCTGAAGAACGGCAGATTACGACCAAAGAACAGATGCTGGACGAAATGTGCGCCACCTTGGGCGGACGTGCCGCAGAGGAAATCTGCATCGGGCAGATATCTACCGGTGCCATGAACGACCTGGAACGTGTCACCAAACAGGCATACGCGATGATTGCTTTTGCCGGTATGAGCGACAAACTTCCCAACCTCTGCTACTATAATAATAATGAATACGCGTTCAACAAGCCGTATAGCGAACATACCGCCGAAGTCATCGACCAGGAAGTGCAGAAGATGATTAACGAACAATATGCCCGTGCCAAAGACTTGCTGGAATTGCACCGCGAAGGTCATGCCCAACTGGCACAATTGCTGATAGAGCGTGAGGTCATCTTCGCAGCAGATGTGGAAAAGATTTTCGGCAAACGCCCGTGGACATCCCGCTCGGAAGAAATCATGGCAGAAGAATCTGCTTCCCAACCGGCACAGATTGAGACCGAACAGCCTAAGGCGTTGCCCGAGAATACGCAAAAGGAAGGAAAACAGGAAGAAACTCCTGAAGACGGAAACGCCTCAAACGAATCTGAACCAACCGAAAACAAATAAATGAATCAAGCGGCTGAGCATACCCCAGCCGCTTGACTGATAAATATACGTACCATGAAAAATAATTTCCTACAACGGACCATTACGGGCATCATCTTTGTAGCTGTATTGGTGGGATGCATCTTAGGCGGTCCCATATCGTTCACTATCCTGTTCTCTATTGTCAGCGCACTGACCATTAACGAATTCGGCACTTTGGTAAACGCCACCGGACAAGTGCAGATGAACAAGCCTATCAGCATACTGGCAGGCATTTTCCTCTTCCTTTGCTTCGGCTATATCGGAGTAGTGCCGGGCACCAACGAGATATTCATTCCCTACCTGTTCCTTATCATGTACCTGTTTATCAGCGAACTCTACAAACGGCAGCCAAATCCCATCAACAACTGGGCGTATGCCATGATGAGCCAGCTTTACATCGGACTTTCGTTTGCCTTGCTGAATCTGTTGGCTTATCACTCCAGTGCAGCAACCAGCGTTTCGCAATATAATCCGGTTTTACCCTTATCCATTTTCATCTTTACCTGGATAAACGATACAGGAGCATACTGCACAGGAATGTTGTTCGGGAAACATCATCTGTTCGAACGTATTTCGCCCAAGAAGTCGTGGGAAGGTTCTATCGGCGGAGCCATATTCTGTGTCATCGCAGCTATCGTGCTCTCTCATTTCTTTACCTTCCTCAGCATGGGCGAATGGATTGGATTAGGGCTGACTATTGTGGTATTCGGCACATGGGGAGACTTGACTGAATCACTCTTCAAGCGGACATTAGGCATCAAAGACTCCGGCAATATCCTGCCGGGGCATGGCGGTATGCTCGACCGCTTCGACAGCACCTTGATGGCAGTACCGGCATCGGTGGTCTACTTGTATATCCTTTCATTGGTATAAACGTTTCTTATACTCCGATAAAGCTTGCAGCATCTGGCGGGCAGCCCGTCCGGATGCTCCTGCCTCTCCCAATATCTCTATCAGGCGATTATACTCATCCAGCATGCGCGCACGTCCTTCTCCTCCGGGCAAGATACGTGCCAGTTCTCGTCTGATAGCCTCTACACGCATATCGCCTGCCACCAGTTCGGTCACTACTTCCTTGCCGGCTATCAGGTTGACCAGCGACACAAAAGGCACTTTCAGAATCATGCGCCGCAAGCAGGAGACCAGTTTCCCTGCCGCTGTATAATAGCATACCACCTGAGGCACACGGAAAAGAGCCGTTTCGAGAGTAGCCGTGCCCGACGTGACCAGTGCCGCCGTAGCATGAGCCAGCAGGCGATAAGTCTCACCGAAAACGATTTCCGTATCCGCGTCCATATACTGACGGTAAAAATCAGGATCGATGCCCGGAGCACCAGCCACCACAAACTGATAATCAGGAAAGCTTCGAGAAGCCTCCATCATCCGCCGGAGATTATCTTTGATTTCCTGTTTCCGGCTTCCGGCAAGCAAGGCGACTATCGGTTTCCGCCCGAAACCATGCTTTGAAGTGAAAGTCTCGGTTTTCTCGTCAAACCCGTTACGGAAAGCGTCTACAGCATCTACGCACGGATTGCCCACGTAATGTACCGGATACTGATGCTTCCGGTAAAACTCCACTTCGAAAGGAAGAATGGAAAACATCGCATCCACATCGTGCTTGATGTTCTTGATACGGTATTCTTTCCATGCCCATATCTTCGGCGAGATGTAATAAAAGACGGGGATTTCGGTATGGAGCTTGATGTACTGGGCTATCTTCAAGTTGAAGCCCGGATAATCCACCAGAATCAAGACATCGGGATTCCACGCTTCTACATCATTTTTGCAGAAATCCATATTGCGGAGAATCGTACGCAGATGCAGAAGCACTGGTATAAAGCCCATGTATGCCAAGGTCTTGTAATGTCTGACACACGTCCCGCCTACCTGCTTCATCAAGTCTCCGCCGAAGAAACGGAACTCAGCTTCCGGATCTTCCTTGAGCAACGCACGCATCAGATTGGAGGCATGCAAGTCGCCCGACGCTTCTCCGACAATCAGATAATATTTCATACGTTAAAGTTCCACGTTTTCAGTTCACGCATCATCGCATAGGCAGTCACATCAATCTGAGTCGGTGTAATCGCCACATAATTATGCCCCAATGCCCAATGGTCGGTATCTTCCGCATCGGGTTCCAGGTTCTTGTATTCACCTGTCAGCCAGAAATAATTTCCGCCGCGCGGATGGTCAGCTTTCACAAACTCACGAGTCCACACACCGTGTGTCTGACGGCATATCAGCACGCCTTCCAGATCAGCTGTATCAGGAAAATTCACGTTCAGGCAAATTCCTTCGGGCAAACCTTTTACCAAGGTTTCTTCCACAATGCGCCGCACGTAAGGCAATGTCGGACCGAAATCGGCATCGGCACTGTGATTGCACAACGAAAAGCCGATAGAGGGAATCCCCTTCAGACAGCCTTCGATGACCACACCCATCGTGCCCGAATAATGCACGTTCACCGAAGAATTGTCTCCGTGATTGATTCCGCCGATTACCAGGTCGGGCACGCGAGGTACAATGGCATGCAACGCCAGCTTGACACAATCGACCGGAGTGCCCGAACACTTGTACACCGACAAACCTGCTTCCTGCTGAAGCAAGGCATACAGCACCGGAGAAGCCGACGTAATCGCACCCGAAGCACCCGAACGGGGACCGTCGGGAGCAACTACAATCAAGTCGCCCACCGGACGCAAGGCACGAATCAGCTCGTGTATTCCTTTGGCATTCACGCCGTCGTCATTCGACAACAGCAACAGAGGTCTTTTCTTCGTCATATATTCCTTTATTTAATGGCTTGTTTTTAGCAAGCGCAAAGTTACAATATTTTGTCAAATACGCCAATACACAAGCCAGCCAATTCCTCCCCCTTTCTTTTTCCGTTCCGAAATGTCTTCCAAATCAATATAGCTGACTTCATCAACGCATATATATGACTTTGCCCATGCAATTATCTTGTTTCCCGCAAGAAGATATCTGCCTGCCAGAGAACAGATAAACGACCGTTAATTTACCCAAGCAGACATTAAACTTCGTAAGCACATGGCAGAATTGCACAAAAATCATTATCTTTGCCCAGCGAAGTTATTAACAACAGAGGCAAGTTATCAACAATTTTGCAAAATGTTGCAAGAATGAGACATACTATTTCGCCAATTATTTGTTACTTCGCAATCAGATAAACTGATTGATATGGGAAAAATAATTGCTTTAGCCAACCAAAAAGGCGGAGTAGGCAAAACTACCACGACCATAAATTTGGCTGCATCATTGGCTACGCTTGAAAAGAAAGTTTTGGTAATAGACGCTGACCCTCAGGCTAATGCCTCTTCGGGACTGGGAGTCGACCTGAAAGAAATCGATTGCTCCATCTACGAATGTCTGATTAACCAAAACGATATACGCGAAGCCATTTACACGACCGATATTGACGGACTGGACATCGTCCCTTCACACATCGACCTGGTAGGAGCGGAAATCGAAATGCTGAACCTGGACAACCGTGAGAAGATTATGAAAAAAGCGCTGACCCCGATGGCAAGCGAGTACGACTACATCCTGATAGACTGCTCTCCCTCACTGGGACTGATTACCATCAACGCGCTGACAGCTGCCGATTCGGTCATCATCCCGGTACAATGCGAATATTTCGCACTGGAAGGCATCAGCAAATTGCTGAACACCATACGGATTATCAAGACCAAGCTGAACCCGTCGCTCGAAATAGAAGGTTTCCTGCTGACTATGTTCGACTCACGTCTGCGCCTGGCAAACCAAATTTACGATGAAGTGAAGCGCCACTTCCAGGAACTGGTATTCAAGACCATCATCCAACGGAACGTGAAACTGAGCGAAGCTCCCAGCCACGGAATCCCCGCCATCTTGTATGACGCCGATTCGACGGGAGCCAAGAATTATCTGGCACTTGCCAACGAGATAATCAACAAGAACTGAAAACCAATAACGACCCCTAATTAGCAATAAGACATGGCGGTACAGAAAAAATATGCATTAGGCAGAGGACTCGACGCGCTGATTTCCACCAATGAGGAAATACATACGTCGGGCTCTTCGTCTATCAACGAAATAGAGCTGAGCAAGATATCGGTCAATCCGAACCAGCCGCGGCGCGAGTTCGACCCGATAGCCTTGCAGGAGCTTGCCGACTCGATAGCGGAAATAGGCATCATCCAGCCCATCACCCTGCGCCAGCTGAACGAGGACTCCTACCAGATTATCGCGGGAGAACGACGCTACAGGGCTGCCATACAAGCCGGACTGAAAACCATCCCTGCCTACATCCGTACGGCAGACGACGAGAACGTGATGGAAATGGCACTGATAGAGAACATCCAGCGCGAAGACCTCAACTCACTGGAAATCGCGCTTGCCTACCAGCACCTTATCGAGCAATACGGACTGACGCAGGAAAGGCTGAGCGACCGGGTAGGAAAGAAACGCGCTACCATTGCTAACTACCTGCGCCTGCTTAAGCTTCCGGCACAGATACAGGTAGCGCTGAAGAACAAGGAAATCGACATGGGACATGCCCGTGCCCTGCTGGCACTGGACGACCCCAAGACCCAGATACGCATCTTCAACGAGATTGTCTCGCAAGGCTATTCGGTGCGCAAAGTAGAAGAAATCGTCAAGGCACTCTCCGTAGGCGAAAGCGTAGAGTCGGGCGGAAAAAAGATAACCCCCAAAGGAGCCAAGCTATCCGAAGAATATACCCTCTTGCAAAACCACCTTTGTTCCTTCTTCGGAACCAAGGTGCAACTTTCGTGCAGCAACAAGGGAAAAGGGAAAATCAGCATCCCTTTCAATAGCGAAGCCGACTTGGAACGGATTATGGAGATATTGGATTCGTTACAACCTAAAGAATAAAAGCAGACTGATTTTGGAAAAGCAACCATTGACATACCTGATTACTTTCGTCGTTTTGTTTTGCTTCTTTTGGGGAGAAAGTACGAATGCCTGCGCCCAACGTGCCCTCAAGCACCGTGAAGGCATATTGAACGCCGACTCCATACGGGCACAAAACCGGGCAGACAGCCTGGCTTTGCTCGACACGCTGGCATGGGAGAAACGACGCATAGCCGAACTGGAAGCACCGGTAGACACCGCCCTGCTTGCCCGGAAGAACGACTCTATCCAGCAACAGATGCCGGAAATGGAACTTAAGGAAAGAAAGAAGTGGATTCCCAATGCCAACAGTGCCATCTGGCTCTCGCTGGCTATCCCGGGAGCAGGACAGATATACAACCATAAATATTGGAAACTGCCCATCATCTACGGTGGATTTGTGGGATGTATCTATGCTCTGACGTGGAACGGACAGATGTATAAGGATTACTCGCAGGCATACCAGGACATCATGAGCGACAACCCTGCCAACGACAGTTATATGGATTTCCTGCCCTTGGGCTACACGCAACAAGACGTGTTCAACCGGCTGAGCTATTTCCAAGACCTGTTCAAACGACGGAAAGACATCTACCGCCGCCAGCGCGACCTGAGCATCTTCGTCTTCATCGGCGTATACCTGCTTTCGGTGATTGACGCGTATGTAGATGCCGAATTGTCCAACTTCGACATTTCCAATGACTTGAGCATGTCATGGCAGCCTGCCTTATTCAACGACGCACGCTGCGGACTGCCACAGGGCATTGGTGTGCAATGCAACATTAAATTTTAAGATATGAAAAAACTGGTTATTTGTATATTAAGTATGTTAGGGACTTCGGGACTCTACGCACAGCAGACGGAAGAGAGCATCACCATCCGCTCGGAGTCGGGCGAAGAAGAAGTCATCGGCTTGCCTGCCGGCATGATTTCGGAAACCGACAGCCTGTACCTCGACTGGATTTCGAAGAACTACATCCAGATAGGCGAGAACTGCGAGGTGGATGCCGGAAATCCGGAAGTGAGCGACTCCATTTATATAGACCGCCTGCAACGTATCCCTGCCCTCATCGAGATGCCGTATAATGAAGTGGTGCGTAAATTTATCGACATGTATGCGACTCGCTTGCGTCAGAAAGTGGCATTCATGTTGAGCGCCAACAACTTCTACATGCCCATCATCGAAGAAGCGCTCGACCTTTACAATCTTCCGCTGGAACTGAAATACCTGCCCGTTATCGAATCAGCAATGAATCCGATGGCTACCTCAAGCCAGGGAGCTTCGGGCTTATGGCAATTCATGCTGAACACCGGGAAAATCTACGGGCTGAAGGTAACCAGCCTGGTAGATGAACGGCGTGACCCTATCAAGTCGACCCGTGCCGCAGCCCGTTACCTGAAAGACCTGTATGACATCTACCACGACTGGAACCTGGTGATTGCCGCTTACAATTGCGGTCCCGGAACCATCAACAAAGCTATCCGCCGTGCCGACGGAGAAAAAGATTTCTGGAAGCTATATCATTACCTGCCAAAGGAAACACGCGGATACGTGCCGGCATTCATCGCTGCCAATTACATCATGACCTATTATTGCGAGCACAACATCAGCCCGATGGAAATGAAAATGCCTGAAGGGACAGACACCATCCATATTTCCCGTCCGCTCCACCTGCAACAGGTAGCAGCCGTATGCGACATCAACATCGACGAACTGCGTGCCTTGAATCCGGAATTTAAGAAGGATGTGGTGCCGGGCAACGAACAACCATACGCCCTGCGTCTGCCCAGCAAGATGATGAGTAACTTCATCGACCTGGAGGACAGCATTTACAATTACAAATCGGATACTTACCTCACCCGGCGCAATACGGTAGACATCCCTGCTCCTAAAGCCGTATACCACCGCATCCGGAACGGGGAAACATTGGGAAGCATCGCACAGAAATACGGAGTCAGTGTAGCACAGCTACGGAGGTTAAACGGCATACGCGGAAGCAATATCCGTGCCGGGAAATCCATCCGTATCCGATGATTGTAAGAAAAAAATCCCATTCTTCTTGCTTAATTGGTGATTTTTCCTAATTTTGCAAAATCTGATAAAAAAATGGAAAAGCAATGACTGACGAAAAATTACCCCAAGAGCAAGCCGACGAAAAGCTGATTGACGACGCTTTTCAAGAATTGTTGGACCGATATTTAGAAAGCAGACACCGTAAAAAAGTAGAAATCATCACCAAAGCTTTCAATTTCGCCCGGCAAGCGCACAAAGGAGTAAGACGTCGGTCGGGCGAACCGTATATCCTTCACCCTATAGCTGTAGCACGCATCGCGTGTGTGGAAATCGGCTTGGGGTCGACTTCTATCTGTGCTGCCTTGCTGCACGATGTGGTCGAGGATACCGACTACACTGTAGAAGACATCGAGAACCTGTTCGGTCCTAAAATCGCACAAATCGTAGATGGACTGACCAAAATATCGGGAGGAATCTTCGGCGACCGCGCGTCGGCACAGGCAGAAAACTTCAAGAAGTTGCTGTTGACGATGAACGATGATATCCGCGTTATCCTCATCAAGATATCCGACCGCCTGCACAACATGCGCACCCTTGGCTCGATGCTCCCCAGCAAACAATACAAGATTGCAGGCGAAACGCTTTACATCTATGCTCCCTTGGCAAACCGATTGGGGCTGAACCGCATCAAGACCGAACTGGAAGACCTGAGTTTCAAGTACGAACATCCCGAAACATACGAGGAAATCCAACGCAAGCTGCAAGCCACACAGGCTGAACGCGACAGTGTATTCGCCGAGTTTACCGTTCCTATCCGCGAGCAGCTCGACAAGATGGGGATTCCTTACCGCATCATTGCGCGCGTAAAATCGCCCTACTCCATTTGGAACAAGATGCAAGCCAAACACATCACGTTCGAGGAAATCTACGACATCCTTGCCGTGCGCATCATCTTTACTCCACGTAATCAGGAAGAAGAACTGAACGACTGTTTCGACATCTATGTAGCCATCTCACGTATCTATAAACCTCACCCCGACCGCTTGCGCGACTGGGTGAGCCACCCGAAAGCCAACGGTTACCAGGCACTCCATGTCACCCTGATGAGCAACAAAGGACAATGGATTGAAGTGCAGATACGTAGCGAACGCATGAACGACGTAGCCGAACAGGGATTTGCTGCACACTGGAAATACAAGGAAGGCGGAGGCAGTGAAGACGAAGGCGAACTGAGCAAATGGCTGAAGACTATCAAAGAAATCCTTGACGACCCGCAACCCGATGCCTTGGACTTCCTCGACACCATCAAGCTGAACCTCTTTGCATCGGAAATCTTTGTATTCACACCGAAAGGCGAAATCAAGACAATGCCGCAAAACTGTACCGCGCTCGACTTCGCATTCTCTATCCATACGTTCCTGGGCAGCCATTGCATCGGAGCGAAAGTGAACCATAAGCTGGTGCCCCTAAGCCACAAACTCCAAAGCGGAGACCAAGTGGAAATCCTTACTTCCAAGTCGCAGAAAGTACAACCATCGTGGATAAACTTTGCCACCACTGCCAAAGCAAAAGCCAAGATACAGGCCATCCTGAAACGGGAACGGCGTGAACAGCAACAAAAAGGCGAGGATATGATTGCGCTTTTCTTCCAAAACGAAGGCATGGAGGCTAATGATGAAAACATCCGCAAACTATGCGACAAGCATCAGGTAAAGACTTACGAAGAATTAGCACTCGCTGTAGGGCAAGGCGTCTTTACGCTGGGCGAAACCGATAAGAACGAGTTGAAAGAAAAGCCCAACGCCACCAATTGGAAGAAATACATCAGCTTTGCTTTCGGGGGAAATAAACAAAAACAATCTGCCGAAAAGAAGGAACCGGACAAGCAACCGCTCAATATCGACAAGAAATCGGTCGTCAAGCTCACGCCCGATGCCATCCAGAAGAACTATATCCTGGCAGATTGTTGCAAGCCTATTCCGGGCGATGATGTGCTGGGATACATTGATGACAACAACCGCATCGTCATACACAAACGCCAGTGCCCCATTGCCACCCAACTGAAAACCAGTTTCGGAAACCGGCTGATAGCTGTACAATGGCAGACAGGCAAAGCGTTGGTCTTCCCTGTCAACGTATATATAAAAGGTATAGACGAAATCGGTGTGCTGAACAAAGTTACCGAAATTATCTCCCAGCAGCTCAACGTAAACATCCACAAACTCTATATTGAGTCGGAAGACGGCATTTTCGAAGCCCGTATCCAGCTCTATGTACACGATGTGAACGATGTGAACACGATTTGCAACAACCTGAAAAAGATAGAAAACATCAAGAAAATAACCCGCATCGACGACTTCGAAGACCAAGCGGAATAATTTTTATTGAGCACAGAGACACAGAGCCACAGAGAATTATTTTTAGCTGATTGTTTTTTCACCAGATAGTTGACAAGGTATCAGTTAACGAGTTGACAAGGCTTTTATTTTAGAGAACTCGTTGACTAGGTCTAGGGGACTAGGTTCTGAATACACGATGAAGATAACTGCATTGGCAATGTCAAATAGCTGCTTTATCGCATGCACCCAGTTGCTCCGGTTAACCTGCCTAATTCGGATTGGAGTTGTAGCAGGCTAGGATTGCAGTCCTCCCCTAGTAAGGACTGCAGTCCTTGCTTGTAAGAACTGAACGAGGACTGATTAAATGAAGAATGAATTAAGAATGAAGAATCAACTCCGTGTCTCTGTGTTTGTTCTTAATTGAATACATCAGCAGAAGTATTGGTTTTAACTCCTAACGGAGCGAAGCGGAGTGATAACTCCTCTAACTTCTTTAACTCCTAACTAAAAGACCTTGTCAACTCGTTAACTGATACCTTGTCAACTTAATTCAGATAATCCAGTTCCCGACGTATGCTTACCAGTTCTTCCCGGATTTGCTTCAGGCGGTTCACCAGCTCGGTCGTATTACGCACACCTTCCTTGTTCTGCTTCATCAGTTGCTTGGCTCCTGCCAGGGTCATACCTTTTTCCTTTACCAGGTAATAGATTTGCCGGATGCTCTCGATATCCTCTTTGGTGTATTGACGGATATTCCCACCTGCCCGTTTAGGAGCAATCTCCGCGAACTCTTTTTCCCAATAACGGATTAATGATTCGTTTACACCGAACATCTCCGCCACTTCGCGGATGGAATAATATAGTTTCAATTGCTTGTTTTGCTTCAATGCCATTTGTGTCTCCTCCCTTTATTACAGCTTTATCAGTCGAATACCTTACCGTGATTGGCGGCTATCTGAATCATCTTGTCATAATCATCCGCATCCAGGTCCATAAAATAATAATTCACCGGATTCATAATCTGCCCTTTCAAGTGCACTTCGTAATGCAGGTGAGGCCCTGTACTCTTTCCCGTAGTACCGACCTTGCCGATAGTTTCTCCGCGTACCACCTTCTGCCCCACCCTGACATCAATCTGATTTAAATGAGCATACCGCGTCACGTACCCGAATCCGTGGTCGATGGTAATGCATTTGCCATACAACCCTTCCCAGCCGGCAGTCTTCACCGTGCCGTTTCCCGTGGCATAGACCGGCGTACCTACATTCGCCGAGAAGTCCATTCCGGCATGAAATTTCACCGTCTTGTATATCGGGTCGATGCGCGTACCAAATCCCGAAGCAGTCTGTTTCAGGTCTTTGTTCGACACTGGCTGGATGGCAGGCACACACATCAACATCTCGTCGTGACGCTTGCATAAGTCGAGCACCTCGTCGAATGACTTCGACTGGATATACACCTGTCTTGCCAGCACATCCATCTTCTGCGTGGTGTTCACCACCAGCTTGGCGTTCGCCAGTTCCATCAGCTCCTCATACCGGTTCGTCTTTCCGTAATTGGCATTCCGTATCGCCTCCGGCACTGGGTCTGCCTGCATAATCACCCGATACAGGTTGTCGTCCCTTTGCTGAAGCTGCTGCATTACCCCCAATGCCTCGTCCAGCCGTGTAGAGAGAATGTGGTATTGTGCCGTCAGGCGTGAGTTTTCCACCCGCAAATCTTTTTCCTGAGGAGAACCGAATACGAGCAGCAACAAGATGAAGCATCCTGCTCCCAACCCCATCCCGACAAACAAATTGCGCAGGTAACTCATCATACGCTGGCGCATGGTAGGGTAAATACGGTCGTACGTACGCGTTTTCGGATTATAGATATAGTAGACTTTACGCATCCCAATCGTTGTTTTTGAAGAAATTTAATAGGCAAACACTCAAGTTTTGCCCCAAATGTAGCGACAAAAATAATAAAACCAATTATCTTTGCAAATCGATTTTGAGAATATTAACGACAAGATAATAAGACCGATATGTTGACAGCAAATGAAATCCGCGACTCATTCGTAAAGTTTTTTGAGTCGAAAGGACATCAGATTGTGCCCTCGGCACCAATGGTCATTAAAGATGACCCCACGCTGATGTTTACCAACGCCGGCATGAACCAGTTTAAAGACATTATCCTGGGAAACCACCCGGCAAAATACAAACGTGTAACCGACTCACAGAAATGCTTGCGCGTGAGCGGAAAACATAACGACCTCGAAGAAGTAGGTCACGATACTTACCATCACACCATGTTCGAAATGCTCGGCAACTGGTCGTTCGGCGATTACTTCAAGAAAGAAGCCATCAGTTGGGCATGGGAGTTCCTGGTAGATGTATTAAAAATTGACCCCTCCATCCTTTATGCTACCGTCTTCGAAGGAAGTCCCGAAGAAGGGCTCGAACGCGATAACGAAGCTGCCGGATACTGGGAACAATTCCTTCCGAAAGACCACATCATCAACGGCAACAAGCACGACAACTTCTGGGAAATGGGCGATACGGGACCTTGCGGACCTTGCTCCGAAATCCACATCGACCTGCGCTCGGAAGAAGAAAAAGCCAAAGTGCCAGGCCGCGAACTGGTAAACAAAGATAATCCGCAAGTAATCGAAATCTGGAACCTCGTGTTCATGCAATACAACCGCAAGGCGGACGGCTCGCTCGAACCGCTGCCTGCCAAGGTGATTGATACGGGTATGGGATTCGAACGCCTCTGTATGGCATTGCAAGGCAAGAAGTCGAACTATGACACCGATGTGTTCCAACCCATCATCAAGGTAATCGGCGACCTTGCCGGAGTAACCTACGGAGCTGACCCCAAGACCGATGTGGCTATGCGCGTCGTGGCAGACCACATCCGTACCATCGCTTTCTCCATCACCGACGGACAGCTTCCCTCCAACGCCAAAGCGGGCTACGTCATCCGCCGCATCCTGCGCCGCGCCGTGCGTTATGCCTATACATTCCTGGGACAGAAGCAACCGTTCATGTTCAAACTCGTCCCTGTGCTGATAGAAAACATGGGACAGGCTTATCCTGAGCTTAAAGCCCAGCAGACGCTTATCGAAAAAGTTATCAAGGAAGAAGAGGAAGCTTTCCTCCGTACTTTGGAAACAGGTATCCGCCTGCTGGATAAAGTAATGGACGACGCCAAGGCTGCCGGCAAGACGGAAATCAGCGGCGTAGATGCCTTCACACTTTACGACACCTTCGGATTCCCGCTCGACCTGACCGAACTTATCCTCCGTGAAAACGGCATGACGGTGAACGAAGAAGAATTCAATGTAGAAATGCAGAAACAGAAACAACGTGCACGCAACGCCGCTGCCGTTGAAACAGGCGACTGGGTAGTACTGGAAGAAGGCGAAACCCATTTTGTAGGTTACGACTATACCGAATATGAAACCCGCATCCTGCGCTACCGCCAGATTAAGCAGAAGAACCAGACGCTTTATCAGATTGTATTGAGCGAAACGCCGTTCTATGCCGAAAGCGGCGGACAAGTGGGCGACACCGGCGTATTGGTCAGCGAGCTCGAGACCATCGATATCATTGACACCAAGAAAGAAAACAACCTGCCGATTCACATCGCCAAGCAGCTTCCCGAACACCTGGATGCTCCGATGATGGCATGTGTAGATACCGACAAGCGCGCGGCTTGTGCAGCCAACCACTCGTGCACCCACTTGCTCGATGAAGCCTTGCGCCAGGTGCTGGGCACGCATGTAGAACAGAAAGGTTCGCTTGTTACACCCGAATCACTGCGTTTCGACTTCTCTCACTTCCAGAAAGTGACTCCCGAGCAGTTGCGTGAAGTGGAACATTTGGTAAATGCCAAGATACGTGCCGATATACCTCTGACCGAATACCGCAACCTCCCTATCGAAAAAGCCAAAGAACTGGGAGCCATCGCACTCTTCGGCGAGAAATACGGTGACGAAGTACGTGTCGTACAGTTCGGTTCATCCATCGAGTTCTGTGGCGGTACCCATGTTTCTGCTACAGGTAAAATCGGTATGGTGAAGATTCTTTCCGAAAGCTCGGTAGCTGCCGGCGTACGCCGTATCGAAGCCATTACCGGTGCTAAGGTAGAAGAGATGTTCGACACCGTGCAAGATACGCTCAACGACCTGAAAGTTCTCTTCAATAACGCTCCCGACCTGAAAGCTGCCATAGCCCGCTACGTTGATGAAAATGCCGGCTTGAAGAAGCAGATGGAAGAGTTCATGAAAGAAAGAGAAGCCAATGCCAAAGCACGCCTCATCGAGAATGCAAAGGAAATCCACGGTGTGAAAGTCATCAAAGCCTTGCTTCCGATGCGTCCCGAAGCTGTTAAGAACATTGCTTTCCAATTGAAAGGGCAATTCCCCGAAAACCTGTTCGTTGTCATCGGAAGTGATTTTGGAGGCAAGCCGACACTTACCGTCATGATGAGCGATGACCAGGTAAAATCCGGACTGAACGCCGGACAATTGGTTCGCGAAGCTGCCAAATTGATTCAAGGTGGCGGAGGCGGTCAGCCTCACTTCGCTACAGCAGGCGGAAAGAACCCCGACGGACTGAGTACAGCCGTTGATAAAGTATTGGAACTGGCAGGATTCTAATCCAATTACCTTATACAAAAAAGAAGCGCCGAAACACGGAGGAAAAATAAAACCTCTATGTTTCGGCGCTTTCTTTATTTTATCGAAGTCAACTCGTCAACTGATACCTAGTCACCTAGTTCCCTAGTCTCCTAGTACCTAGTCCCTAGTCACCTAAAACCTTACCAAATGTTTACACGCTTTTCGGGAGCTACGTAAAGCGAGTCGCTCGGGGTGATGTGGAAAGCGTCGTACCATGCCTGGATGTGAGGCAAAGCACCGTTTACACGCCATTTGCCCAATGAGTGCGGATCGCTCTTGGTGTACACACGGATTTGCTCGTCGCGGATGTTTCCTGCCCACAAGGTAGCGTAGGCAATGAAGAAACGCTGTTCGGGAGTAAAGCCTTCTTTCACTTCCAGCGGAGCATCTTTCGTAGCATTCTGGAAAGCGAGGTAAGCCACATTCAGTCCTCCGTGGTCGGCAAGGTTCTCGCCCAACGTGAGCTGGCCGTTGCCATACAAGCCCGGAAGCACTTCGATGCCATTGAAGAAGTCAACCATCACCTGCGCACGTTCTTTGAAGCGGTCGGCATCACCTTCTGCCCACCAATCTTTCAGGTTACCGTCTTTATCGAACTGACGTCCCTGGTCGTCGAATCCGTGAGTCATCTCGTGACCGATTACAACACCGATGGCACCGTAATTGGCAGCGTCGTCTGCATTCATATCGAAGAAAGGCGGCTGGAGAATAGCTGCCGGGAAGCAGATTTCATTGGTAGAAGGATTGTAATAAGCATTGACTGTCTGCGGAGTCATCAGCCATTCGTCACGGTCTACCGGTTTGCCCAGGCGGCTAATCATGTCGTTGAATCCCCATGCGGCGGCACGGCATACGTTAGCCCAGTAAGAGTCTTTCTGGATATCGAGCGCCGAATAGTCTTTCCATTTGTCGGGATAACCCACCTTTACATGGAATGCATCCAGTTTTTCGTGAGCACGTACCTTGGTGCTGTCGCTCATCCACTCTTGTGCGTCGATACGTTCGCCCAGCGCTACCTGCAGGTTCTTCACGAGGTTGACCATACGTTCCTTGGCGGCAGCGGGGAAGTATTTCTCTACATACATTTCGCCTACCAGTTCGCCCAACAAGCCGTTTACGCTATTGACAGCACGTTTCCAACGCGGCTGGTTGACCTGACGACCGGACATCACTTTGCCATAAAAATCAAAATTAGCAGCTACAAAGTCGTCGCTCAAAGCAGAAGCGGCTGCATCGAGCAAGTTGTATTGCAGATAAGCGACGTGCTTAGAGAGCGGCAAGGTATTGATAAGCTCTGCCACTTTCTGAATCGGTTCTACCTGTTCTACGTTCAGTTCGGCAGGAGCCGCAATGCCTAACGCCTTGAAGAAAGCGTCCCAGTCGATGCCCGGAATCTGTTTCTTAAGGTCGGCAAATGTCATTTTATGATAGTTGGCTTCGGGGTCGCGCAACTCGGTAGCACTCTTCGATACCTTGGCAATCGCCGTTTCGATTTCCATCACGTCTGCCACTTTCTGATTGGCATCCGCTTCCGGGAAACCTGCCAGCGTAAAGAGCTTGGCGATGTATTTCTTATACTGCTCACGGATATTCTGGGTAATGCTGTCGTTGTCAAGGTAATATTCTTTCTCGCCCAGGTTGATGCCGCCCTGACCCATCTGGAAGATGTTCAGCACACTGTTCTTCGGGTCGGCATACACATAATAGCTGAAATAAGTGCCTACACCAGCCGTGCGGCGCATTTCGGCTACCATCGGGATAATCTGACTCTTGTCGGTAAGCGCTGTAATCTGTTCCAACATCGGTTTTACGGGTTCGTATCCCTGCTGGTTACGGGTAACGCTATCCATCGCCAGGCTATAGAGGTCGCCTATTTTCTGTGCTGCAGTTCCCGGCTCGTTCTGTGCGGCAGCCAGTTCCTCAATCAGTCCGCGCAACTGTTTCTGGTTGTTCTCTGCCAACTGGTCGAATGTGCCGTAACGCGAATATTCGGCAGTCAAGGGATGTGCGTCATTCCATCCTCCGCACGCATAGCGGAAGAAATCGGTTCCGGCGGCTACGGTAGTATCCATATTCGCCAAATCAATGCCCGAAGTGTTCGTGGCATTTTTCTGTCCTGTGCAGCTTGCCATCGCCAAAGCAGCAAAAGCAGCTACAGCTACATAATGTTTTGTTTTCATTTTGCTATTTGTTTTTAAACTTGGTTTTCCATTAGAAAATGAAGAATGAAGAACGAAGAATGAAGAATGAAGATGTTCAGTTTTAAAAACGCAGATTCTAATTCTTCATTCTTAATTCTTCATTCTTAATTTTTTATTCTTCATTCTTAATTCTTTTTCGTTTCTTCCAGCTCGATTGAGGCGTTTTCCCATTCGGTCTCCGCCTCGGCTATCTGCTCTTTCAGTTTCTGATGTTCCTGGTAGAGTGACATATCAGACGCGCCTTCGGGAGTTGCCATACGGGCTTCGAGAGCAGCTACCTGCTGTTCCAGTTCACCGATAGACGCCTCCAGCTCGGCAACCCGCTTTTCCAACTTCCGCACCTTGCGTGCCTGTTCGCGCTGGGCTTCGTAAGAGAGTTTTCCCTCGCTGGGAGCTTCTTTTTCTTCTTTCTTCTTTCCTGCCCCGGAAGGCGAAACCGAAAGCTGAAGCTCGTTCAGGCTTTCCATCTTTTTCTTCTGCAAGAAATCGTATATGCCACCGATATGCTCGCGCACCAGTCCGCCACCGAACTCATAGACTTTGGTCACCAGCCCATCGAGAAACTCACGGTCGTGCGAAACCACAATCACGGTTCCGTCAAAGTCACGGATAGCATCTTTCAGCACATCCTTCGAACGCATGTCCAGGTGATTGGTCGGTTCATCGAGGATAAGCAGGTTGACAGGTTCCAGCAACAGACGAATCATTGCCAAGCGGCTCCGTTCGCCTCCCGAAAGCACTTTCACCTTCTTGTCGGAAGCCTCGCCGCCGAACATAAACGCACCCAGGATATCGCGTATTTTCAGACGGATGTCGCCTTTTGCCACGCGGTCGATGGTATCGAATACAGTCAGGTTCTCGTCGAGCAACTGTGCCTGGTTTTGGGCAAAATAGCCTATCTGCACATTGTGACCAATAGTGAGCTTGCCTTCGTAAGGTATCTCGTCCATGATGCACTTGACCAAGGTGGACTTGCCTTCGCCGTTCTTTCCTACGAACGCCACTTTCTCGCCCCGGTGGATGGTGAGGTTTACATCGTGAAACACCACATGGTCACCGTATGCCTTCTTCAAGTTCTCGCAAATCACCGGATAATTGCCCGAACGGATGGCAGGAGGAAACTTCAGATGCAAGGTGGCTGTGTCTTCTTCGTCCACCTCGATGGGGACTATCTTTTCAAGCTGCTTGATACGGCTCTGCACCTGTACCGCCTTGGTCGCCTTGTAACGGAAACGCTCGATAAAATCTTCTGTATCCTTGATTTCCTTCTGCTGGTTCTCGTAAGCACGGAGTTGCTGTTCGCGACGTTCCTTGCGGAGGACTACGAACTGGTCGTAAGCCACCTTGTAATCATAAATATGCCCGCAAGATATTTCAATGGTGCGATTGGTGACATTGTTGATGAAAGCACGGTCGTGACTGACCAGCACGACTGCTCCCGGCTCCATCTTCAGGAAACCTTCCAACCATTGGATACTCTCGATATCAAGGTGGTTGGTAGGCTCGTCGAGCAAGAGCACATCGGGATGACGCAACAAAAGCTTGGCAAGCTCGATACGCATCCGCCAGCCTCCGCTAAATTCACTGGTAGGACGGTCGAAGTCGGAGCGGTCGAATCCCAATCCGACAAGCGTGCGCTCCAGTTCTGCCTGGTAATTGTTGCCTCCCATCATCTGGAACCGTTCGTTCTCGTGCGTAAAGCGGTCGATAAGGGCATGATAGCTTTCCGAATCGTAATCGGTACGTTCTGCCAGCTCTTGGTTCATCTGCTCCAGGCGTTTCTTCATCTCGAAGATATGCTCGAAAGCCATCTCGGCTTCTGCCCTCACCGTGCGTGTATCGCTCAACACCATCACCTGAGGCAAGTAGCCAATGGTAACGTCACGCTGCACAGCCACCACTCCTTCGGTAGGCCGTTGCAGTCCGGCAAGTATTTTGAGAAGAGTAGACTTGCCTGCTCCGTTCTTCCCCACCAGGGCAATACGGTCTTTCTTATTGATAACAAACGAGACGTCTTCGAACAAAGGAGTCACGCCAAACTCCACTTTCAAACCTTCTATAGAAATCATATATCTATTTTTATCAAGGGGACTAGGTTTCAGTTGACAAGGTATCAGTTGACAAGTTGACAAGGCTTTTATAAATAGGAGTCAAAAAAGTTAGAGAAGTTATCACTCCGCTCCGTTAGAAGTTAAAGCCAATACTTTTGCTGATGTATTTGACTGAAAACAAACACAGAGACACAGAGGCACAGAGTAATAAATTATTTAATCTGTGTAATCCGTGGTGAAAAAATCCGCGAAAATCTGCGTTTCAAACAAAAACCTTGTCAACTCGTCAACTTGTCAACTCGTCAACTAAAACCCATCATTCAGTATAACGCTCAATGGTCTGTGCACGGTCGGGACCTACCGATACAATCTTGATAGGCGTTCCCAATTGCTCTTCGAGGAAGGAAATGTAAGCATTAAACTCTTCGGGGAATTCGTCTTCGCTGGTCATCTTGGTCATATCGGTTTGCCAGCCCGGCATTTCCACATAAATCGGTTCCACGCCTTCGGTGATATCGAAGGGGAAATCGCAAGTTTCCTCGCCGTTCACTTTGTATGCTACACAGGCCTTTACCGTGGGGAACCCGTCGAGCACATCGCTCTTCATCAGGATGAGCTGGGTAACACCGTTCACCATAATGGCATAACGCAAAGCCACCAAGTCAATCCATCCGCAACGGCGTTCGCGTCCGGTTACGGCTCCATACTCATGACCCAGGTCACGAATCGTCTTTCCGGTTTCATCGAAAAGTTCGGTAGGGAACGGCCCGGCACCTACACGGGTGCAATAAGCTTTCATAATGCCATAGACTTCACCGATGCGGTTAGGACCTAAGCCCAGACCCGTACAAGCTCCGGCACAAATGGTGTTAGACGAAGTGACAAAAGGATAAGAACCGAAGTCAACGTCGAGCATCGTACCTTGCGCTCCTTCGCACAATACACTCTTGCCTTCATTCAGCAGGCGGTTGATTTCGTGCTCGCTGTCTACCAAATGGAACTGACGCAGGTATTCGATGCCTTCCATCCATTGCTTTTCGGCTTCGGTAATGTCATAGGTATAACCCATGCTCTTCAGAATTTTCTCATGACGAGCCTTGGCGGCAGCATATTTCTCATCGAATCCGTGCAGGATATCACCCACACGCACACCGTTACGGCTTACCTTGTCGGTATAAGTAGGACCGATGCCTTTTCCGGTAGTACCTACTTTCGACGCACCTTTAGCAGCCTCGTATGCCGCATCCAATACACGATGGGTAGGCAAAATAAGGTGTGCCTTCTTCGAGATATGCAAACGTTCCTTCAACGGATGTCCGCTTGCTTCAAGGGCTTCGGCTTCTGCCTTGAACAAGGCAGGGTCGAGCACCACGCCATTACCGATAATATTGACTTTATCTCCCTGAAATATTCCCGAAGGAATAGAACGGAGTACATATTTCTGACCTTCAAATTCCAGTGTATGACCGGCATTAGGTCCTCCTTGGAAACGAGCAACAACATCATATCTCGGGGTCAATACGTCTACGACCTTTCCCTTACCTTCGTCTCCCCATTGCAAACCTAACAATACATCTACTTTCATATATTTCAGTTTTAAGTTCTTTAGTTTTTAAGTTTGTGAGTTTGTAAGTTTGTTAGTTTTTCGGCGCTTCGCCATCATACACTTGTTGCACAACCCATATATATATAAGGAGTAGTGCGAAGCATGGAAACCTTTCAGCTTGGTATCCACGATAGCTTGCTTCAAGGCTAAATCTTCGAACTCGGAGACTTTGCCGCACGAGGTGCAAATCATGTGATGATGGGTTTCGTTGTTGTACGAACGCTCATACTGCGACGTGTTGCCGAACTGGTGCTTGATGACCAGCCCCGCATCAATCAACAGGATAATCGTATTGTACAGCGTAGCACGGCTGACGCGGAACTTTTCTTTTTCAGCCATATAAGAATAGAGCATCTCAATATCGAAATGCCCCTTGATGGTATAAATCGTATCGAGTATAGCATAACGTTCGGGCGTCTTGCGATGTCCGTTCTTCTGCAAATAGTCTGTCAGAATCTGTTTTACCTTTTCTTTTATGTTCTCTTCCATCCGCTCAGTCTTTCTTGCGTCAAAGGTAATCTTTTTTATGTAATTTAGAAAAGATATAAAGAAAAATTTCTACAATCTAAGGCAGAGCACCCGAGGAGGCATCAATATTCGAGAATGCTTTCCGCCAACGCCCGCTTTTCTGCCTTGTCCGACTTCAGGTACGGTGTCAGTTGCTTGCGAAGATGCTGGACATGCACGCCCGACTGTCCGGCAAACTTACGCAAAGCCAAGACTGCCGCACGTTGCACCGCCGGGTATTCGCTCTCTATGGAAGCAAACGCCTGGTCGAGAAATTCCGCTTCGGCACGTTCACTCAGCGTCAGTCCTTTCGAAAGCAGGCGTGCCATCAGCAGGAAACCGCATAACTGGAAATATTCACGTTCGTCCGCCATCCAACGGAATGCCGCTTCGGATGCGTAAGGCAAACGCTGGAACAGGTTCATGACGGTATATTCCGCCAGCTCGGGATAACGCATATCCTCTATCCAGATATCTGCAATCTCGGGATAAAACGTATCGACCGGCTGAAGCAGCCCTGCCATAATCTTACACTCGCGAATGTTTTCTTTCCATAAAGCCTGCGCCAAATCATGATTGGGTGCATATCCGGCCGCGATTTCCTTGATACGCGGATATTCGATACCAAAATTCACTTTGTAGTCCATTCCTTTCTCGCGCATGCTCTGCGACACAGGACCGTTCATAAACAAACGGAACTTCGACTTGATTTCTTTGATTGTTTCGTGTATGTCCATATTCTGTATTTTATAAGTTGACAAGGTATCAGTTGACAAGTTGACAAGGTTTTATAATTAGGAGTTAAAGAAGTTAGAGAAGTTATCACTCCCCTTCGCTCCGTTAGAAGTTAAAGCCAATAGTTTTCTTTTTTAGAAGTTAAGTAGTTAAGAAGTTAAGGAGTTAAGCCAATACTTCTGCTGAACTATTCAAAACCTAATCTCCTAGTACCTAGTTCCTAGTCCCCTAAAAAATAAAACCTTGTCAACTTGTCAACTGATACCTTGTCAACTATTCAAAACCTAGTTCCTAGTACCTAGCCTCCTAGTCACCTAAAAACCGTATACTCCCGGCTATAGCGCAACATCTGTTCGGCATAACCTTCCTTGTAGGATACCAACACATCGGTCACCTTGCCTTCGGCATCGGTCTGAAGCGTATAGACAGGATTGATAAAACCTTTGTAGGGGGCTAAGTGCAAACGCTCGTAACGGCGTAACACTTCGGCATGAAGGATGGGATCGACCTGTACGCCATAGGTTTCCACCAACAAGCGTGCCGCCTCATAGTCGCCTTCGCTCTTGATGCGCTGCACTTCGGCAAGCAACTGTCCGAACAGCGTACGCAGTTTTACATAATCGTTGATGCGCACGTAAGTCTTCCCTTCACGTACCGCCCATTCCACTACGTTGTCTGCTTCGCCCTGCTCCAATGCCCAACGGGCTATCAGCTGACGGTTGCGCATGTGGGCTTCTTCCACCGTACGTCCCGGCTCTATCCGCACCAACTGGGTCATCAGCCCGTTCATCATGTACGAATAATATTCTGCCTTGTATGCTTCAGCATCGGGCACCAGTCCCAACTCTACCAGCTTGGCATCGCCCAAGTAGTATAAGCCAAACAAATCGGCACGGGCTTCTTCGATGGTAGAACCATAGGCTTTCAAGGCATCAGGATCAACCCCCAGAAGCAATTTGCCTGAACCATGCCCCAAACACTCATGCAAATCGGTATGCAAGTCGTCGGTGATATCGGCATACTTATCCAGTAAAGCCCGTTCGACTTCGCTATATACAAACTCTTCACGGAATCCGTTGCCCCGGGCAGCCCGGTTATAAGCTTCGGTCAGATTGCCGATAGTAACCGATTTCGAACCATGTACGCTACGTATCCAATTCGAATTGGGCAAGTTGATGCCAATAGCCGTAGACGGATAGAGGTCTCCCGCCAGTATGGCTGCAGTAATGACTTTTGCCGAAACGCCTTTCACTGCCTCTTTCTTGAAACGCGGGTCAACGGGCGAATGGTCTTCAAACCATTGCGCTTCGGAACTGATAAGCTCGGTACGCCGTGTGGCTTCCAGATTCTTGAAGTCGACAATCGACTCCCAGCTGGCTTTCAACCCCAACGGGTCGCCATAACTCTCGATAAAGCCATTGACAAAATCTACATACGACTCCGTATCTTTCAGCCAGGCAATGGAATAAGCATCGAAAGTATGCAAATCGCCTGTACGGTAAAAATCAATCAATAAACGGATGACTTCGCTCTGTGCCTCGGTCTCTGCCACGGTTTCCGCCTTTTCCAGCCACTCGACAATGCGCTCGATAGTTTCCGAGTACATTCCTCCTACTTTCCATACCTGCTCGACGAGTTTCCCGTCTTTCTTTACCAGACGGCTGTTCATCCCGTACATTACAGGCTGCTCCGTGCTTCCCGATGCTTTTTGCGCGGCATAAAATGCCTCCGCCTCTGCCTGAGTCACTCCTTCATAGTAGTTGGCAGCAGAGGTCAGCACCAGGTCTTCTCCATCTGCCTGGTTCACCCGTTTAGGCATCACATTGGGATCGAACATAACCGGGAATAGCTCGTCGCACATGGCTTTCACCTCTTCACCTTCGGCAAGAGGCAATACCGACGGGTCAACCGAAGCAATCATGTCGGCTAAATAACCGGACGAAAAACCCGGCACAAACTTGTCGCAGGCATAATGATGGTGGATGCCGTTCGAAAACCAGATACGCTTCAGGTATATCTCGAACAGGCGGAATTCTTCCGTATCACGATTTCCCTTGAAATGCACATACAAAGCTTCGAGCAAACGCCGGATTTGCAAGTTGTATTTCCCGTTTTGGTCATACAGGATGTCACGTCCTTCCAATGCTGCCTGCGAAAGATAATACACCAGCATCTTCTGGCGTAAAGACAAAGCTTCGAAGCCCGGCACCCGATAACGTAAAATCTGCAAATCGGCAAACTGCTCTACCGTATATTGAAATGTATCTTCCATTCGTATGAGTGAGTTCTTTAGTTTTTTAAACCGCTCCCCGTTTCCGTTTCCGGTAACCGTTGGGCGTTTCACCTACATTCTTGTAGAAAGCGGCATAGAAAGACTGGCGGTTCGAGAAACCTACCATCGCACTGATTTCTTCTACATTCTTGTCGGCATAACGCTTGTCTACCAACAGATACAATGCTTCCTTGATGCGGTATTCGTTGACCAGACAAGAATAGTTCATCCCGAAACGCGAATTGATGACCGCCGATAAATAACGGGTGTTTGTCTTCAATTCTTTTGCCAAATCCTTGGCGGAATAATTCGGGTCCTTGTACTTCTTCTGAATGACCAGAATGTTTAAAATCTTATCATACAATTCATCTGCAAGCTCTGCCCGAATCATATCCCGATAGGCAGCTTCTTTAATCTTGCGTTCGCGCATATTGTAAGGTTTCCTCACGGAAACTTCTTCTTGACGCTCTACTTCATGTTCGTTATTTTCCCTCATCTGTCTTTAAATAATAAGTGTGTTTTTTTATTGAATAGCTATAATTATACAAATTACGCAAGTTTTTTTCTATTCTACAACATATTTCTCACCTTATTTCCGGATTATATCATTTTTTTGATTTATTTAGTGAAAAAACTTGCCTGCATCCCCTTCTGCCATTTATCCGACTGGAAATGTATCAGATACCTATTCTTATTGTAAAAAAGAAACTGCAGAAGACTTTGTCCGAAAAATAATTCCCCTGTTTTCCCTGCCCGTTCTTTCAAATTCGATTAACTTTGCACCCCGATATGAACACCAATATGCTTAAAACACTCAAATCCTATTTCGGATATGACAGTTTCCGTCCGCTGCAAGAGCAAATCATCACCAGCATCCTCCAGAAAAAAGACACCCTGGTGCTGATGCCTACCGGCGGAGGCAAGTCACTCTGTTATCAGATTCCGGCATTGCTGACAGAAGGCACAGCCATTGTAGTCTCTCCCCTCATCTCGCTGATGAAAGACCAGGTGGAAGCGCTTCAGAACAACGGAATCATCGCACGTGCCCTAAACAGCACCAACGATGAGACCACTAATGCCAACATCCGTTTCGAGTGCCGGCAAGGAAGGATAAAATTGCTCTACATATCTCCCGAACGTCTGTTGGGAGAAATCAATTACCTGCTGAAAGATATCCGCATTTCGCTTTTCGCCATTGATGAAGCGCACTGCATTTCGCAATGGGGACACGATTTCCGCCCTGAATATACCCAACTGAAAGTATTGCGCGAACAGTTTCCGCAAGTACCCATCGTGGCTTTGACCGCTACTGCCGACAAAATCACCCGACAGGACATCGTGCGCCAACTCGCCATGCGCGACCCGCAAGTGTTTATATCTTCCTTCGACCGGCCTAACCTGAGCCTTGATGTAAAGCGGGGATACCAGCAAAAAGAAAAAATACGCACCATTCTGGAATTTATCAGACGCCATGCCGGAGAGAGCGGCATCATCTATTGCATGAGCCGGAACACGACCGAGAAAGTATCGGAGACGCTGGAGACATACGGCATCTCTACCGCAGTATACCATGCCGGACTGAGCGCAGCCGCACGCGACGCTGCCCAGGAAGACTTCATCAACGACCGTGTGCAGGTAGTATGTGCCACCATTGCTTTCGGAATGGGCATCGACAAATCGAATGTACGTTGGGTCATCCATTATAACCTGCCGAAAAGCATTGAAAGCTTTTACCAGGAAATCGGACGTGCCGGACGCGACGGACTGCCCAGCGACACTCTTTTGTTCTATTCGCTGGCAGACATCGTACTGCTCTCACGCTTCGCTTCAGAAAGCGGGCAACAGGAACTGAACATGGAAAAGCTGAGAAGGATGCAACAATATGCTGAAGCCGACATCTGCCGCCGGCGCATCCTGTTGAACTATTTCGGCGAAACCATGGACCATGATTGTGGAAATTGCGATGTATGCCGCAACCCTCCCCAACGTTTCGACGGAACCATCCTGGTGCAAAAAGCCTTGAGTGCCATCGCCCGCACCGACCAGCAGATAGGTACAAGCACGCTGATAGACATCCTGAAAGGAGCCGCAACGGCAGACATCATCGAACGGGGTTATGACAAGCTGAAAACTTATGGCGTAGGGCGTGATGTACCGGCACGCGACTGGAAAGACTATCTGTTGCAGATGTTGAATTTGGGTTACTTCGAGGTAGCCTACAACGAAAAGAACCATCTCAAGATTACCGAAGCCGGAAAGAAAGTATTGTTCGGACACGAACGGGCACAATTGGTAGTCATCAAGCGGGAAGAATTGGCCGCTAAAGAGAAACGGAAAAAGAAGCGGACCACACAACCCGTCAGCCCTACCCTGTATGCGCCGACTGCCTTCGAGAACGAGAACGAACAGTTGTTCGAGGCTTTGCGCGCGCTTCGCAAGAAGCTCGCCGACCAACAGGCCATCCCTGCCTACATCGTCTTATCGGACAAAACATTGCATCTGTTAGCCTCATCCAAACCTACCACTATCGAGGCTTTCGGAGAGATAAGCGGCATCGGCGAATACAAGAAAGAGCGTTACGGAAAAGACTTCATCGAGGTTATCCGTCGGTTTGCCTAATTTCCGAAATAGCATACCTCTTAATACACGGATAGCTACAGATTCTACAAAAATAAAATCCGTAGCTATCCTATCGTATTGATTGTATCCTGTCATTTATTTCTGAACAGCTGTCTCGATAGCCGACATCAGCTTTTGGAACTCTTCGGCATTATAGCCCGTAGAGGCATAAACCAATTTACCATCTTTCCCGAACAGATAAGTGCGTGGAATAGTCTGGTCGGCAAAAAGCGAAAATACTTTCCGCTTCGGGTCGGGATACAAGGGGAAAGTAAACTTCTTCCGTTCGTTATACTTGCTCAAGTCAGCATCCGTATGTTCACGACCGATGACCAACAACTTGAAATCCGAGTTATCCTTATACTTGGGATAAAGCGTCTTTTGCACTTCTGCCAGTTCAAGCTGGCAAGGAGGACACCAGGTAGCAAAGAGGCTGACCATCACCACCTTTCCCTTCAAATCGTCTGGAGTAATATTGCCATATACTTCTGATTGCAGGTTAATGGCAGGCATCGGGTCGCCTATTTTCAACCATTCTTTGTCACTATCTTGTGCCTGAAGCGAAAGAACCAGCATCAAGCATCCTACCAGCACACTCCATTTCAATCCTTTCATTGTCTTATCTTCGTTTTTCGGTTCTACACAAAACAAACACGGAAACACCGAGGGACGTAGAGCCAATTCTTCATTTGCCATTTTTGCGCTTCTGCAAAGCGGCATTCCAATGAATCAAAAAGCCCTCTCCGACTCCGTATTTCCGTGTCCGGTTATCTTGTACTAAGCCTAAACTTATTTATTTACAGTTGCAGGCACAACGGGGTTTGATTTGCTTGAAGAAATCATTACCCTTGTTATCCACCAGGATGAATGCCGGGAAGTCTTCCACTTCAATCTTCCAGATAGCTTCCATACCCAGTTCCGGATATTCCACACATTCGATGCTCTTGATGTTGTTCTGTGCCAAGATAGCTGCAGGACCACCGATAGAACCCAAATAGAAGCCTCCGTATTTCTTGCAGGCATCCGTTACAGCCTGGCTGCGGTTACCTTTTGCCAACATAATCATGCTGCCTCCGTGGCTTTGGAACAAGTCAACATATGGGTCCATACGTCCGGCTGTAGTCGGTCCCATTGAACCGCAAGCCATTCCCTTCGGAGTCTTGGCAGGACCTGCATAGTAAATAGGATGGTCCTTGATGTATTGAGGCAGGTCTTCACCCTTATCCAGACGTTCTTTCAGTTTGGCATGAGCAATATCACGGCCAACGATGATGGTACCGTTCAAAGACAAGCGGGTAGCTACCGGATACTTATCCAATTCGGCAAGGATTTCGTTCATCGGACGGTTCAAGTCAATCTTAACGGCATTGCCTTCACCTGCCTGACGCAATTCTTCCGGAATCAGTTCGCCCGGATTCGAATCCAGTTTCTCAATCCAGATACCGTCTTTGTTAATCTTACACTTGATGTTGCGGTCTGCCGAGCAAGAGACACCCAAACCTACCGGACAAGAAGCGCCGTGACGCGGCAAACGGATGATGCGTACATCGTGAGCATAATATTTACCGCCGAACTGTGCGCCCAAGCCGATATTATGAGCGGCTTCCAATACTTTCTGTTCCAATTCCACATCGCGGAAAGCACGTCCGTATTCGTTACCCGTAGTAGGCAGGTTATCGTAATAGTGCGTAGAAGCCAGTTTCACGGTCAGCAGGTTCTTCTCTGCCGAAGTGCCGCCGATGACAAAGGCAATGTGATAAGGAGGACAAGCGGCTGTACCCAATGTCTTCATCTTCTCAACCAGGAACGGAACCAAGGTATCGGGATTCAGGATGGCTTTGGTTTCCTGATACAGGTAAGTCTTGTTGGCAGAGCCTCCACCTTTCGTCACGCACAAGAATTCGTATTCCATGCCTTCGGTAGCCTCGATGTCAATCTGTGCCGGAAGGTTGCAACGGGTGTTCACTTCTTCGTACATGCTGAGCGGCGCGTTCTGAGAATAACGCAGGTTGTTTTCGGTATAAGTCTTGTAAACGCCCAACGAAAGAGCCTCTTCATCGCAATAGCCTGTCCATACCTGCTGGCCTTTCTCGCCGTGGATAATAGCCGTACCGGTATCCTGGCAGAAAGGCAATACGCCTTTAGCAGCCACTTCGGCATTGCGCAAGAAAGTCAAAGCTACATATTTATCGTTTTCGCTTGCTTCGGGGTCGTGCAAGATTTTAGCGACTTGTTCGTTGTGCGAACGGCGCAACATGAACGACACATCATGGAAAGCAGCGTTTGCCATAGCGGTCAAACCCTCTTTAGCCACTTTCAGGATGGGTTTTCCTTCAAACTCGCTTACAGACACATAGTCTTTCGTAAGCAAATAGTATTCAGTAGTATCCTTACCTTTTTCGAACATCGGCTGATACTTGAATTCGGGTGTTGTTGCCATAATCAATAAGATATTAATTGTTAGTTATTACTTGTGAGCAAAGTTACAAAGTATTATCGAAATATTTCCTTAATAGACAAGAATTTTTTCAACCGAACGTAACCTTATTCGCTTGCCCGAAGCAAGTCTTTCATCAATACGTCCGTTCCGGGGAAGCCGGTATATTGGTCTTGCAGTTTTCCATCGTAGCTGATGACCAGATAGCCGGGTATGGCCTTGATGCCATACGCATGACACAAATAGTCCCATTGTTCCTTCGTCAGGCGGTAATGTATGCCGTGAATGTCCGTAATGGCTGTTTTCCAGTCTGTTTCGGGCGAAGAAGGACCGGTCACGTAGATATAAGCCACTTCTTTCGAAGCCAGCTTCTTTTTCAAGTCACGAATGGCAAACATGCTCTTGCGGCAAGGTCCGCACCACGTAGCCCAGAAGTCCACCAGGATGGCTTTTCCACGGAAAGGAGCAATGATAGCCGGCAGGATATCTGCCCCGGATACTTGCGTATCCAATTCTTCTACGACAAAACTCTTATCCGATTTCGCCAGTTCCGCCTTCGCTTCGAGCGCTTCTGCTTTTTCCTTTACGTAATCTTGAATCTCATGCTGGGTAATGGTCTTCAGCAATTTCTTGTCGTCAGAAGAGAACTTATGTTCTTTCACAAAGTTCTGATAAACCGTGCGGGCTTTCTTCACATCTTCCCACAGGTCGACCGTCTGCCCTTTATCGCGTTCCATATATTCCAGGTAAGTCGTATAGTCGTATCCATACCGGAAATAAGGCGACTTCACGATGCCCGGCATCTCCCCTTTCGAACCCAGCATCACCAGTTCGTTCATCTTCAGGTTCAACAAGACGTATTGGCGATATGCCTCGCCCACCTGCTCGCCTTCTTTCAGAGCCTTTTCGTAGCTTTCGTAATGCTTCTTGACAAAAGCATTAAACTTATCGGCAGGCTGACCGGAAGCCAAATACTGGAAATCAGGGTCCTCATCCATTGACAAAGGATAGCCCCACGTAGCCAGTTCGGCATTCAAATTGGCAGCCCCTCCGTCGTACCAGGCTTTTTGCTGCTGGCCGTACGTATCTTTCAACAAACGGGAAGCCGACATGCTCAAACGGGGCAAATGGATATATACCGTCGTCTCTTCGCCCGGCACCAGGAACAAATCCAGCTGAGCCTTGTTAATCTGCAACTTGGCTCCCCCAGCCAGCAACAAATCGGTCTCGATATGGAAAGAACCGTCCTGACGCACCCGTACCGTCTCTCCCCACTCATCGTAGAACAACCAGTCGGAATGACGGAAAACCACATCCAGCCGCATAGCCGGATTATATCCCAAAATATAGCCGTTGACAATCGCCTTGCCTACCTTCAGTTGGGGCTGAGGCAAAGTATTGCTTTGCTCGAAACGCCGGGTCTGCAAGAAACTGGGAATATACACGTATGGTTCCGCTTCGGTCAGCTGTATGCCGTAAATAGCCCATCCTTCCTCTTTCTCCAGAAAGTCTACCGCATGGACACCCTGAGGTATCGGTGCGAACGACAAGATAATGTCCAGCTTGCCCGAATCGGGAATCCGCTCGGGTTCTGTTCTCCCGTCAATCGACACATGAGCCGCCTCCCGCAAAGGGAACTCCTGTTTCTCGCTCCGCAAAAACGTGTTCGACGAGATGACTGCCACCTCGCCCGGTGTTCCATACAATACGGCATCCACCTGCGTCTGCTCGTCGGTCAGGATAATTTTCTTTATTTCAATCTTCGATGTATTGGTCGTCACAAAACAAGGATGGGCAACATCCCTTTTCCGATAATTGCCCGCCTGTGCCGTCAAGGCTATGCATCCCAACAAGCACAAAAACCAAATATACTTTTTCATCTTGCTTTTCCTCCTTATTATAATATAATACCGAAAGCTATTTCCTGTCTTTATTTATCTCCGGTCAACCCGCTCAGCCGGTCAATCAACTCATTTCCCAAAGCGGTCTTCACCCGGATATGCTCCAAGACAGCTGTCACAAACGGATTGCTCTCGAATACTCCCCGCACCTGTTCGAAATCAAGTTGCTGCTCGGTGCGGCTTCCATCGGCTCCGAAACCAGTCATCGAAGTCAACGAAAACTCTTTCTTGGCATCTTCGTACACCATCCGGTCCAGCCAGACAACCGACTCTTTCCACTGGCGCACAATCGCTACGATATCGGCAGCGGTCACATTATCGGCTTCCAAGCCGTAGAACTCCAGCATTTTGCCGTAAGCCCATGTCCACTCATACGTATAATAATTGGCATGCATCTCGGCAAAACGGTCGTGCATTTCCC
The DNA here is from genome assembly GCA_900544675.1 of uncultured Bacteroides sp. Classification (GTDB taxonomy): domain Bacteria; phylum Bacteroidota; class Bacteroidia; order Bacteroidales; family Bacteroidaceae; genus Phocaeicola. Next base: position 44,207 of record UQVZ01000009.1, on the reverse strand, counting down.
GCACGGTACGTACCGTACCGGCTTCTATCTCGTTCATCAGGCGTTCTATCTCGCTTTTGGGAGCTATCAGCCCCGAAGCATCCACCCATTCGCCTTCCCCGATAGATGTATCGGGCACCAACCGCCGGCGGATTTCCTCGTCGCTCTTAAACTGAATCTTCTCCAGACGCTTGATAACCGAATTGCCCAAGAACTTATGAATCGCCGTCTCGTAAAACCTGATACCTTTGTTCAACGCCGAATTCTTGATTCGCGCGCTTTGATAAGCGTAGGTCTCCGAAGTCTCGCCCGACACCCGTTCCAGCTCTTTCAATATCTCCCGCCCCTTCATCATCTTCTGGATGGTATAGGGACTGAGCAGGTTATAATTTATCTGGTCCAGCCGCACAGGGTCTTTACGCAAGTCGCGCTTCGGCCATTTCTGCGCATCGCGGATGGTACCTACACTCCGCAAGTTCACTCCGGGAGCCAAGTAAGTCGTATTCTTGTCCTCTATCAGATAAGAGAAAGGAAGGTTCGACGTATCCGGATGATTGACGTGACGCCCCATCACCAGCGAAAAAGCACCGATACGTGCCGGCCAAAGGATGTAGGAATCGGAAGTGGTTTTCGCTCCCCGCTCCAATGCTCCCTGATGAATTGGTCCCAACTTATACATGTGATTGCTTTGATTGGAACCCGAACCGGCATTCATGAACGAAAACATACCGGCTATCAGCAAGGTCGACTTGTGATGGGTCACCGTAAACGGACCGGCAAAGATGGCACATGCCTCGCCGTTCTCTTCCTGGCAATTGCTGAAAAAAAGCGAATCGGAAGCCGAATAATTGTGCCCCATCCGGCAAGCCTGCCCCACAAAGCAACGAGTAATCATCGTCCCGTCCTCAATGCGGGCACCACTCGAAATGATAAAATCATCGCATACCACGCCATATCCGATATGAACCGGGTCGGAGGCATTGCTGTTGATGCTGCCGTTCTTCAGGCGTCCGGCACCTTCCACCTCGCAACAGTCCCCGATGCGGACATTCTTGATATAACCGGCATTGACAATAGTCACACGGTTTCCGATAGTGCCACGCTCGGAGGCATAGGCATCGGCGTATGCCTCGATTATCGCTTTCATACGCTCTATCAGCAAGGGCCGGTGACGGTACAGCGCCATGATGTAAGCCTGATGTGCCGACAGATGGTCGTGAATCATCACTTCGCGTCCTCCGGTTTCGTTCAAGACAGACACTTCCACCCCATTGCCGAAACGCGATTTCTTATCCACCAGTATGATGTCTACATTCTCGATAAACGTCGATTCGCCGATATCATAATTGGCAATGTAATTCTTTACGTTCTCGATGAAGCAATTGTCGCCCACCGTCACATTGTGCAATGCCGCATACGACAAACCGGAATGCTTCGACATGCCTCCTGCCAACTGAAATTCGCTTTCGAACACGCCCAAACGTATCTGTCCCGAAAAACGGACATGATGTACATAATCGGGCGTAAAGCCCTCGGCAACCTGTACTTCGCTCCAATCTTTTGCCGTGCAAGCCTGCGACTCCAGCCGGCTGATTTCTTCCAGGGTCAGCGAACGGTAGTTTTTCATAATCCGCCCTCCTCATCGTAAGTCTGGTACAAGAAATCGTTATACGGATACTTCTGTACATGCAGTTCCCTTACCTTATTATATAATACCTTCTTCAGCTCTTCCACGTTTGTCTTGTCTTTAGCAGAAATGAAGATGCAGTTGTCATTCAGTTTTGCCATCCATGTATGCATCAGTTCGTCCAGCGTAATGTTCTCCTTGGTTTTCGGAGTCAAATCATCTTCGGCTTTCTGCACATACGTATAGGCATCAATCTTGTTGAAGACAATCATGGTCGGCTTGCCGCCAGCACCCAGTTCGGCAATAGTCTTGTCCACCACCTGAATCTGTTCTTCAAAGTCGGGATGCGAGATATCCACTACATGCACCAACAGGTCAGCCTCGCGCACTTCATCCAGGGTCGACTTGAATGAGTCGACCAAATCGGTAGGCAATTTACGGATAAATCCTACGGTATCCGAAAGCAGGAAAGGCAGATTCTCAATAATCACCTTGCGCACCGTAGTGTCCAATGTGGCAAAGAGCTTGTTCTCGGCAAACACTTCACTTTTTGCCAACAGGTTCATCAACGTGGATTTACCCACATTGGTATATCCCACCAACGCCACACGTATCAAACGTCCGCGGTTCTTACGTTGGGTCGACTTCTGGGTATCAATCTCGGCAAGGCGTTGTTTCAATAAAGACATACGGTTCAAGATGATACGGCGGTCCATTTCCAACTGGGTTTCACCCGGACCACGAAGTCCTACCGAACCTTTACCGCCACCGGCACCTGAGCCACCTCCCTGACGTTCCAAGTGAGTCCAAAGACGTTGCAAGCGCGGAAGCATGTATTTATATTGCGCCAGCTCTACCTGTGTCTTTGCATTGGCAGTCTGCGCACGCATCGCAAAGATATCCAAAATCAGCGAAGTACGGTCCAGAATCTTTACGTTCAGTTCTTTTTCGATGTTCCTTATCTGCTTGGCAGAGAGTTCGTCATCGAATATCACCATACCGATTTCCGTTTCTTCGCTCTCGTTCTGCATCTCCAGGTAAGTCTTTATCTCTTGCAGTTTTCCTTTTCCTACGTATGTCACCGAGTTCGGTGTATCCAGCTTCTGCGTAAAGCGTTTCACCACTTCCGCGCCGGCTGTTTCGGCAAGGAAAGCCAATTCGTCCAGATATTCGTTAGTCTTGCGTTCGTTCTGAGTCTGGGTTATCAATCCCACCAGCACAGCCTTCTCGGTCTGTGCCTCCGATATTACAAATTCTTTCATGCAGTATGCTTCAATTTCAATCCACGCAAATATAAAGAGATTTTTCCGTATAAACAAAGCGCTGAAGAAAAGATATAACGTTACCTATGTTCCCTATAATTTCCATGAAGCAAATGCTTTTTATTATAAGATAATAATTATCTTTGCATAAAAACTTCATCATGACAAACATGTACGGAAGAGATGGTAGACACTGCCATCCGGTTTATCCTGGAGTCTTACCATTACACTCATTCGGAATTGTTGTATCAGATACCGGAAAAGCAGAAAGAAATACTGATTGCCGTATGCAAGGAGGGCAAAGCGCGGAATGTCACTTCTTCCGCCTTTATCAAGAAATACCGCCTGCCCTCTGCCAGCTCGGTACAATCGGCTCTGAAAGGCTTGTTGGAAAAAGATTTCATCACCAAGGAACAAGGTGTGTATCAAGTATACGACCGTTTTTTTGCCTTATGGCTGAAAGAGCAAATGTAACAACCAAATAGCCGGCAAACGTTCTTCACGCTGCCGGCTATTCCATTTTATACTATATCCGTTTTATCAATAAACAGGATTCTGCTCGATATTAGGATTCGCATTGATTTCTCCAACCGGAATCAAAGGCAAAGCCTTTTTCGATTCCCGGTTGAACGATTGTGCATCACTGCTTAATATATCATGCCAACCGCGGTCGCTCGATGAGGTATAACGAACAACGGTTTCTCCACGACGCAAGACATCGAAATAACGTTGTCCTTCACCTACCAGCTCTTTACGGCGTTCGATATAAATACGGTCTAATGTAATATCGGTACTGCTTACTGTTTTACTTGCATCTGTCGTACGGTTTGTAATAATAGCATTCAACAATTCGGCTGCCTTGGCTCTATCTCCTGCCTGAAAGGCTGCTTCTGCTGCTGATAAGTAGACTTCCGACAAGCGCAACATCGGCACATTGGCATAACGCACATCTCCATTGACCGGCGGCATTTTATTGATAAACACCTTGTAACCCTCAAACTTGGAATTGTTTTCAGATGCCACCAACACATCGTTGCGTACATCCGACGGATCTGCTTTCAACATATCAGCAAAACTTTTAGTAACAATCACATCGCCATAACCCGGAGACGCACTTGAGTTTTCCGCATACAGATAAGCGATGCCTTCACGGTCGGTCCAGTCATTGGTATTGTTAATCTTTATCTCGAACAGCATCTCATTCAGGTGTGCAGCATCGTTCTCGTTCCAGGCATTTACATATTCCGAACTATTCCATAAGCGGTAAGGAGCATTGGCAATAATGTCTTCCGCTACGGTCAGTGCCTGACTCCATTCACCTTTTGTGAGATAGACACGTACTTGCAAAGCTTTGGCAGCCCACAAGTTAATATATCCATCCATGTCACTGTTGTTTTCTTCAGAAAGCGCTCCCGAATTAACTGCATCATTCAAGTCTTGCTCAATGGTTTCGTAACATTCTGCTACCGTGTTGCGTGCCGGCTTGGCTGTAGACTCCAAAGAAGAAGTCACAACAGGAACCCCCAATGAAGCCCCTTGGTCCATCGTATAAGGCTTGCCATAAATACGGGTCAAGTCGAACAAAGCCATGGCACGAAGCACCTTAGCCTCAGCATTGTATTGGGCGATGACTGAAGCAGCTTCGTCTGCATCTTCCAGTCCTGCTTCTGCCGCTTCTATGATTCGGTTAGCACGGGCTATCACCACGTATGGCATTTGCCATACAGCTGTTGACGTATTGAAATCGTCAGCCGTCGAATAAGTCATATAATAATAGAAGCTGGCACGGTTACTTCCTCCCTCGTATTCATATTGAATATCTTCGCCACGCATATCGCCATACACGAACATCAGGCGTCCATAATAGTTAATGGCAGAACTGTTTCCTTTCAGTGCGGCATACAAACCTGTACGCACATTAGCCAAGTCTGCACTTGTCTTAATTGCTGTTTCCGCCTCTATGCCATCGGCTGGTTCTTGATCCAGCCAGTTGTTGACGCAGGATGATAAAACGGCTCCTGCTGACAAAGCAACTGCAAATGTATATAAGTTTTTCAGTAATTTCATAAACTTTGTATATGTATTAGTTAATTAAAAACTCAACTCGATACCGAATGTATAAGTACGCAATGCCGGAGTTTCGAAGGTGCACAAGCCGTCAACCGGCATTTCGGGGTCGACTATCAAATCTTTTGACTTCCATGTCAGCAAGTTTGAACCCGAGAAATAAATACGTGCCTTACTGATTCCGATTTTATGGATATACTTGTCGGGCACACTGACACCCAGTGTCAGATTCTTCAGACGCAAATAGTCGGTAGGCATCAGCCAGCGCGAAGACAGAGTCGAATAAGAGGTGTTTCCATATTCGAACTTCGGCAATAAGGCATTGGTATCGCCTGGACCGCTCCACATATCTTCTACCTTATATGATGCCGGCACAGCTCCGCCATACAGATAACTTCCGCCATTGGTATGTTGCCAAGTAGAATAATCGAAAGCATCTCCACCTGCCGAATAAGTGAAGGTAAAGCCTAAATCGATGAATTTCCAACGCAAATTATTGGTCAGTCCTCCCTCTATCGCTGCTTCATGTTTGCCTACAATGATTTTATTGGCTTGGCTCACTTCGGTAGTCGTGTTGCGGGCATTCTCTGTTCCATCATTAATATAATACAATTCCTTACCTGTAGCGGCATCTACTCCGGCATACTCATACAAATAATAAGAATAATACGACTCGCCTACACGATGAATCAACGGACCGGATACAATTTCATTTTGGTCTCCATCCAACTTGACAAGTTCATTCTTGTTATGTCCTAAATTCAATGCCGTGGTCCAGGTGAAGTCTTTTGTATGGAAGTTGGTCGACTGGATGGCAAACTCTATACCCTTGTTTTTCAACGAACCAATGTTTTGAGGCGTAGTATATACATATTCAGGACCGTAATAACCCGGCACTTGCGAAATAGGAAGGTCATAAATCAAGTCGGTCGTTTTCCGCTGATAATAATCCAAGGTAATTGAAATACGGTTCCACAAATTCAAATCCAGACCGATGTTCCATGTCTTATTCTTTTCCCATTTCAAATCCGGATTGGCAATGCTCTCGATAGCCATACCTGCCTGACCATTATAAATAATACCGTATGTGTACAAATTCATATAAGCATAATAATCAGAAGGCTGCGTTCCGTTTACACCATATGAGAAACGTAACTTACCGTCAGTCAACACCTCCCGAATAGGAGCGGCAAATTTCTCGGAAGTAAATCTCCAAGCACCAGACACCGACCAAAAACTTCCCCAACGGTTTTCACGCGACAAACGGGAACTTCCATCCGTACGATAGCTGGCACCTAAATAATATTTTTCAGCGAAATTATAGTTCACACGACCCAGGAAAGAAGTCAAGCGATAAGTATAGTCATTGCTTTCCCCACTGGTTGAACCGGCATTGACAAACTCATACAAATCACCGGGATACTCCTGTCCCGACAAATAGTTATAGGTATAATTGTTGTCTTCTGTCTCGAAGCCTAACAGGGCATCCACATCATGTTCGCCAAACGACTTGACGTACGTCAGCTGAGTTTGGGTATTCAACCGTTCATTTTTATTGATGATACGTTGCATAACACCGCTTGGAGAACCATTGTTAGAAGAACGGTCCCACAAAACATCCTCAGTACTTGTCATATAGTCATACGAAATCTTTTCGCTAAGGCTCAGATTATCCCAAATCCGATAAGTCAGTTTAGCTGTATTGAAGGTTTTCCACATGGTATTGAGGTCATAGCTATGCTGCCATTCATACAGCGGATTGACACCTCCGTTCAGACTGCTTCCTCCTACTTCCAGCAGATTACCTTCTTCATCATAAGCACTTGACGAAGGGCTTTGGAAGAATGCATAGTTGGCAACAGCACCGTCATAAGAAGTGCCCTCCAACGTTTTACTTTGTCTCATCTTCGAAATCTGACTGGTTACTTGCAACGTAAACCGGTTGAAGGTATGCGTCAGATTTGCATTTCCGGTGAAGCGCTCCAATCCCTGATTTTGCACAATACCGTCCTGCTTCGTATACGACATAGAAGCATAAAAGCGGGTACGGTCGTTACCGCCAGACACATTAAGCTGATAATTCTGGTGTCCTCCGTTCTGGAAAAGCAAGTCTTTCCAGTCTGTCCACCCTGTAGCAGGCTTAGCCGCATATTTATCAATTTCGGTATCTGCAAAAGATGAAGCGGCTGCATCTGCCAACCCTTCTGAGTACAAGGCATAGTTTTTCAAGCCCGTCCAAAGCACTTCACGGCGTGCATCTCCGCCCAACATCGGACGGTAATTGATAGCCATATTAGAAAATCCCCAGTCACTACGGAAATTGATTTGGGTTTTCCCGGCACTTCCGCTCTTGGTCGTAATGACAATCACACCATTGGCAGCACGCGAACCATATAACGAAGCCGCCGCAGCATCCTTTATCACTGTGATAGATTCGATGTCATTGGTATTCAGTGTAGCCAAAACATTGGTTCCGGCATCATTATAAGCATCACCAAATTCAGAACCGTCACCACTGGTCACTGGCGTACCATCAATAACGTATAACGGGTCATTTCCTGCATTGATAGATCCCATACCACGAATACGGATATTGCTTACTCCACCAGGGTTACTCGAAGCCTGCGATATCGTAATACCAGCTACTCCACCTGCCAATTTGTCTTCAACAGATATAACAGGAATATCTTCCAATGCACCTGTATTTACAGTAGAAGCGGCACCCGTAAACGACGCTTTCTTGAAACTACCATAACCGGTCACCACTACTTCGTCCAACACTTCTGCATCCGATTGCAAAACCACTTTCATAACCGGCTTAATGTCAACCTCTTGTGTCTGCAAGCCGATGAAAGAAATCACTAAAGTTCCCGCCGAACTGATGCATTTGTATAATTCATTGGATATGAACGAATTACCAATATCCCCTTTTAGCATTTGAACAAGAGACAACCGGCTTACAATAGTTTGTAGGCGTGTTTCTATTGTAAAGTTTCTATCCGAATGGGGCCCGAATTAGTTCTTGAAACTTCAAGTATGATTGAAGGATTTGATAATTCTCTGTTAAGTTTCAATTATAATTGAAAAAAGTCTTAGATTCATTTAGAAAACGAGATTACTGCTGTATTGCGGAATAAAAATTCTGAGATTTATGTATTGCATCTAAACAAATTGAGATTTGTGCCGATTTTAGCTAAAAACATTTTGAGATTAGTGTAACGCATGTTATCTTTGCCCTTGATAAAAGTCGAATCTATGATATTCAAAAGAAAAATTTACGATGAACTTCTACAATGGAAGCGGACTGATGAAGGCAGAACAGCCGTATTGATACAGGGTGCACGGCGTGTCGGGAAGTCTACCGTTGCTGAAGAATTTGCGACAAACGAATACGATACCCACATACTTGTGGATTTTGCTGCATGTTCCTCCGAAATCCGAGACTTATTCAATGATGTATCCGACCTTAACCGTATTTTCATGCGGCTGCAACTGGAATACGGTATAGAGCTGAAGGAACGTAAGTCAGCCATAATTTTCGATGAAGTCCAACTCGCACCAAAAGCGAGGCAGGCAATTAAATATCTTGTAAAAGACGGAAGATATGATTACATAGAAACAGGTTCGCTGATTTCAATCCGTAAAAATGTCAAGGATATCTTAATCCCAAGCGAGGAAGTCAAACTCCACATGTACCCGATGGATTATGAGGAGTTCAAGTGGGCACTGGGAGATACCGCAACGATAAAATTACTCCGAAGCTGTTTCCACAATCGAACTTCTTTAGGAGATGCCACAAACCGTAAGCTGATGCGTGACTTCCGTTTATACATGCTTATTGGCGGTATGCCGCAAGCCGTGGTCTCTTATCTTGAGACCAACAATTTGGAAAAGGTAGATAGTGTAAAACGTTCCATCATAACACTATACGAAGACGACTTCAATAAAATAGACCCGACCGGCAACGCTTCCAAGATGTTCCATCAGATTCCGGCACAACTGACAAGCAATGCCAACAGGTATTTGGCATGGAGCGCGACAGATGGCACACGTAATTCCGAATTAGCGGAAGTCATTTCAGAAATCAAGGAATCAATGGTAGTCAACATGGCTTATCATGCCAATGATCCGGGTGCAGGGATGGCTTTGCATCAGAATCCCAACAAATATAAGATGTTTGTGGGCGATACAGGATTGTTCGTCACTCTTGCATTTTGGGATAAGAAGTTCACCGACAATACAATTTATCATAAACTTCTCAGCGACACGCTGAGTGCTGATTTAGGATATGTCTACGAGAATGTCATCGCACAGATGTTGAAAGTGGCCGGGCATGAGCTGTATTACTACACGTTTCCGACAGAAAGTGGAAAGCACAATTACGAAGTGGATTTTCTGATCGCCGAAGCCGATAAGGTAAGTCCTATTGAAGTGAAATCCTCCGGTTATAAGGCACATGCTTCGCTGGATGCTTTTTGCAGAAAATTTTCAGCACGGATAAAAAATAAATATTTGATTTATACAAAAGATATGCGTAAGGAAGAAGATGTATTATATCTTCCGGCATATATGACAATGTTTCTTTGATTATGAAGCGATATGCTATTAAAAATTTTCTGATATTTAGAGCCTGTTTAAATTTTCCGATAAGTTTATATTATCCGGTCTCTTTTGAGTTTGTTTCCGGTCTGTTTTCCCGATTTTATGCGTCAGATAGCCCGCTATCCTCCTTATAAAATCAGAAAAACATACTCGAAAATAATCCTCAAAATAAACCGGAGCAAAATTTAAACAGGCTCTTAAGGAATAATTCGCCATATAGATTCCGTACAATCCGAAAATGAAACAATTCTATAAAAAAAGAGTTGAGTTTATAGGAATGAGTTAAAGCTAAGTCTTGTTTTGGCTCTAACTCATTCTGCTGTTCAGTGCAATTGGACTTTATCAGTTCCCTCCGTTAATCCAAGTCTTGTTTGTATAAATATAGGTTCCGTCACCATAAGCGTCACTGATATTCGGATTTCCCAATACACTGCTGTTGCCATACGGCAGGCACTCTGGGTAACGGTTTATGCCGCTTTGTGTATTCATGGAGTTGGTCAATGTGATATAATTTTCTCCCATTGCTTTCAGACGGCGCATGTCGTTATAGGTCTCTATTTGCTCGTCTACACATTGCGCTATGTATTTTTGCTCAAACAAAGTTTGAAGTGTCGGCGTGCCCAAAGATTGTGCAAAAGTGCTTGCAACGCTTACATCCTCTCCAAACCATCCCAATATTTCACTTACCGATGCCTCAACGGCTGTTTGGAATGCGGAAGTGGCATCTTCACCCAAACGGAGCTGCACTTCTGCCAAAATAAAGTACAGTTCTGATACACTGAACAGGTGTATAGGCTGCGTCCCTAAATCATACCATTCCGGATAAGTCTGACTGTAATCGGCAATACGTGCCACGTCTTCATCACCGGGTTGATACGATATGCCTGTTCCGTACGTATAATGACTGAAACGCGGATCGTCTGTAGCCTGCATCAGGTTAGCAACTGTATTTGACGAAGCTACATAATATCGGCTCCATAAATAGGCACTCCATGGATTGTCACAAGTCACTCCGTTAAATTCAGAGATAGTAAAACCGTTGAATCCTAACGAAACCGCTTCTTCGGCAGCAGCCTTTACTTGTTGCAGCAAGGTATTGCGATTGTCTGTTACTGCAAGTTGATGAAGTAAATATCTGGCTTTTAATGCATACGCTGTAGCCAGCCATTGGTTTACGTCATTATCAAAAGCAATGTCTTGGCTTCCTGCCGATGACAGGTCTTTGCCTTGCTCTAAATTACTGATAGCATCTTCCAATGTTTGCAATATGCCGGCATATACATCTTGTTGCGCATCTAGTTTGGGCTGAAGAATGGCCTGTCCTTGCGCGGCTTCGCTATAAGGAATATCTCCGTGCATGTCAGTCAATACGCCGAAATTAAGGGCTTCCAATACTTGTGCCATACCCAGCAAATCATATTGTCCTTCGTTCCCTGGCACTTCACCGGTTATCTTGTCGATCATCTGACGGATGTTCATCAGGTTTCCATAAGTGGCGTTCCATACATTGTTGAAAGTAGTGGAGGCGGACCATTCAGACGCGTTGCGTAACTCGGCTCTCATCATCTGGTTGTTCCCTACACCTATTTCTTGTTCATTAAGAGAAGAAAGGTAGAATGCATAATCCCCGGATACGGTACTGAAACCTGTTGCCATAATGGCATCTGTCAACTGAAGAGATGCCGCAACCGTTTCAGGACTCGGATGTTGGTTATCTTTATTAATGGTGTCGAGCGTATCTTCTGTACAGGCGGTAAGGCCAATGAAGGCTGCAGACACGAATAGTATAAGGTATTTCATAATTCAATTCTATTTTTAATGTTTAAAACTTAACGGTAAGTCCTCCGCCGAAGCTGGAAGTGTTAGGAACAGAGAAACGCTCAAAGTAACCGCTCATGTTATTGTTTCCTTGCGAAGATTCCGGGTCAAAGTTCGGAAGCTTTGCCCATACCAAGACATTACGTGCGAATCCGTATATGGAAATGTCGAATATTCCTATCTTTGGCAATTGATATGTCAGGGTTACATCGCGTAATTTTACAAAACTAGTATCATAAATGCCTGATTCCGTAATGTTATAATATTCTTGATAGTAATCTTGTTTGCTTACTTCAATCGTATTCTTCTCTCCGGTAGCTTCATCAATGCCGTCTACAACCATTGTTCCTTCGTGATACGGAAGCGATTCCTTTGTCGCGCCAAAATAGTTCAATGTCATATTGGTGCCGTGATACATCTTTCCACCTTGTTGCCAGCTCCATGTCGTATTCAAAGAAAGACGTTTATAGCGACCGCCCAATGTAATACCTGTGGTAAAGTCAGGAGAACAGTTTCCTAAATTCTGGCTGTCGCCTGTAGCTTGTGGCAGTCCGTTCAGCAATAATAAGTTGCCTGCCTCGTCACGCTTGAATGCGGTACCATAGATATTCGGATATGTGCAGCCAGCTTGTGCCCGGACTTGTGGTTCGACAAAACCACCCAGCATGATGGATTCTACTCCTGGGGCAAGTTCAACAACCTCATTGACAATCTTAGTGAAGTTAATGCCCAGGTTCAAGTCGTAATCCTTATGTTGCAAGATAGCCGCGTTGATAGAGAACTCATGTGCATTGGTACGCATTTTTCCGGCATTGGTCATCATATATTGATAACCGGTTGAACCATCCGTCGGCACAGAGAATATTTGGTCTTTCACGTTCTGTAAGCTGTAGGTGTACTCCATCTTGATGCGACTGTTGAAAAGATGCAGGTCAATACCGACTTCATAATTTGTCGTGTTTTGCGGTTTCAAGTTCTCATCGTATACTACATAATAAGGTACGTACGAAGACACTCCGCTCGGTAACGGATAAGAAACCGGTGTATAGCCATAGAATCCTCCGCCGTAAGACGGGGTATAATAGTAATTGTTATAATAGTTTCCGGCTTGTCCTACTTGTGCGAATGATGCGCGCAACTTACCGTAATTGATTACCTTGTTTTTTTCGAGGAAAGGCAATTTGGTAAATTCCCAGCCCAAGGAGACTGAGGGGTAAAAGAAGCTGCGGCTTCCCCGTGGCATGGTAGACACATAGTCATTACGTCCGGTAACGGTCAGATACAACTGGTCTTTCCACGATGCGGAAATGCTTCCGAAAAATCCTACGGTACGTTCTCTGCGAGTATATTCACTTGCTCCCGAAAGATTGGTAGCATTGCCAATAACCGGCATTCCGGGAAAATTAAAATTCGTGGCGTAATAGTCCCATGTACGCATGTTCTCGTCATTGAATTCATTACCCAAGATGATGTTCAACCCCCATTCTTCTTCATTACCGAATCTTCCATCGAAATTAATGGTGAACAGGTTATTGAACACATTGTGTTGTGAACCATAATTCTCGATATCTCCTCCCAAGAGCGAACTGGTAGATCCCATTTCCCTTACATCGGAATAATTGGAAGTCCAAATATCCAAACCAGCTTGTTCACGGAATTTCAAGGTCATGTTGTCTCCCCAATTCAAGTCAGGTTGGAACTCTAAATACGCATTGCCGAATACACGGTTGGTGTGCTGTAAGTATTCATTGTGTTCAGCCCACCAGTATGGATTCGTAAACGAAGTGGAACGAAACAATACTTGCTGGGTTACATCCCCCGGTACATGGTTGGGAATGCCCTTTAAGTCATATTCCGCAGGTGCCGAATATACCACATTCATGATACCGTCATTTGCTCCCGGTGCGGAAGTAATCTTGGTAGAAGAATAATTTACAGAGAAACCGGTATTCCATTGGCTATTAATTTTCCAGTCCACCAATCCGCGTGCCCCCCAACGATTCATACCGGTTGAAGGAATGATACCGTTCTGATGCGAATTGCTCAGACCGAAAGAATAGCTGGTATTATTTACGTTTTGTGATATGTTCACATTGGTATTCTCTGTAAAGCCAGTACCTAAAAAGTCACCCACATTGTCATAAATTTGCGGAGTTGTCCAACCATCCAAACCGGCTTTTTCGCGTTGAGGATTGTAATACATGCCTTCATGCTTGCCATATTGGGCGGTGTACGCATTGTCCATGTTGCCTCCATAAGTCGGGTCATTTACCAAATCGCTGATCTTCGGTCCCCACGTATTTGAAGAAGACGGGTTATACGCACTGATTTCGTCACCTTGCGCATAAACGGTTTGGCGTTCGAATTTGCGTGAAACGCGTTGTGCGCTTAAGTTTGTAGAAATAGTGACGGTAGGTCTGTTCATATTGTTCTTAGAACCGCGTTTGGTCGTAATAACAATCACACCATTGGATGCGCGGATACCATACAATGCGGAAGCGGCTTGTCCTTTCAGTACATTGATAGACTCGATATCTTCCGGATTGATATCAATACTACGGTCAGCATAATTGGCTCCGGTAACGGAGTTTCCCGTATCAAAGTCTGCCGATGTATTAATCGGCATACCGTCAATCACATACAAAGGCTGGTTATTCCCATCAAAAGAACGTGCGCCACGGATAATTATTTGTGAAGAAGCTCCCGGGGCACCTGAAGACTGACGGATTTCCACACCGGTCAGTTTCCCTTGTATGGCACTTGCAAGCGAAGTTGTTCCGCTTTTGTTCAGCTCTTCAGACTTTAAGTCTTGTGCGGCATATCCCAACGCTTTCCGGTCACGTTTGATACCCATAGCTGTAACCACCACTTCATCCAGAGTTTCAGCATCTGATTTCAACACCACTTTCATAACCGGCTGAATCTTAACCTCTTGTGTCTCCAAGCCGATGAAAGAAATCACCAAAGTTCCCGCCGAACTATATAAAGAGGCTAAAGTATTGTATATAAATGAGTTACTAAAATAGCTATTGCCGTATAAAATGTGCAGGAGATATCTGTAGATAAGGTAATAAGGAAAGATTTCTACTGCTCGGATACTTTTTAAACAGACATTCGGATAGCTATAGAGGAAGATTAAGATAGACTTTCTATCCGGAATCTTCCTCTGATAAGTCAATATTCCAACCCGAACTGCCAAAGAGGAACGACATTCATGTATCCGGTTTCTATTCCGTCTTTTACTACATAGACCTTGTCGGTGTCACGTATTTGCTTTTGTTTCTTGTTCTTTCCGCCTACCTCAAAATAGCAATAATTGCTTTATAAGAGAGCATTTTCGTCTTGTTTTTGCTCTCTGACGAAGCAAATTTACCTGTGTTCTGGCAAGCACTTAAAAACAACCGTCCTATTTTGTTCTTATCGCTTAGGTATTATCACCGGCTTTGCGAAAACAGGTATAGCTAATTTATCCGCGTCATCCAAATAACCTCCTTTTTTGCAAGATTAATAATCTTACACGTGGAAGATTATTAATCTTACAGCTTGAAGATTATTAATCTTACAGGAAACGCACTTATATGCGTATGCCGATGCAGCTATATCCGTCGGCATACGCAGCTATATGTTATGCTCAATACTTACACTTCTTCAGGTCGTTCACCAGCGTTTGCGAGAAAACTTCCCCATAGATTTGTGTAGTCTTGATGCTGCGGTGCCCCAACAGTTTTTG
This sequence comes from uncultured Bacteroides sp., assembly GCA_900544675.1. Lineage (GTDB taxonomy): Bacteria > Bacteroidota > Bacteroidia > Bacteroidales > Bacteroidaceae > Phocaeicola. The sequence continues at coordinate 29,122 of UQVZ01000009.1, read as the reverse complement.
CACCGTGGTCAGCTTGGCTCCGCTATATATCAATAAGGTGGCATTGGTATGCCGGGCAGAGTGGAAAGAGAAATGTTTGTCGATGCCTGCCAGTTTTCCCAGCCTGATAAGGTCTTTATTGATGTCCGGATTCGGCTTGAGGCGGAAGAAGCGTTCTTTTTCAGGATAACGTTTCAGTATCTCCAACGCTTTCCCTTGAAACAACAGATAGAGGGGGACTTGGGTTTCCGTACCGGTCTTTTGCGACTTGAATGCCAGCCAGGCATCCGACTTGTCGGGATAGATGATATTTTCCTCGCTCAATCGGACAAAATCGGAATAACGTAAGCCAGTATAACAACAGAACAGAAAAGCATCCAGCGCATGATGAAGAGAAGCACAGGATATTTCTCCGGAAAGATTTTCCAGCCTTTTCAGTTCTTCGGGAAGCAGGAATACATGGCGGCTCTCTACAGTCTTTATCCTATATTTAATAAAAGGAGAGGATGCCGCCTGCACCAGCCCTTCCTTAATGGCCTCGTTGTAGAAAGAACGCAGGTGGCACAAGTGTTTGGCTATGGTGTTTGTCCCCAATCCTTTTTTCTCAAGAAACTTTTCGAACTGCACCAAGAACGCATAGTCAATCCCGCCTAAGGTCAGGTACGGATGACATTCGCGTAAGAGTGTCAAGGTAGTATTCAGATTGTTTTTGGTGCTCTCTTTCTTAGCAGACCGTTCTACCCATTTTCTACCGAAAGCGAAAAAGTTGCCTTTTTCCTCATCCGGAAGTTCTTCTTTCAGCATGGCCAAAGACACTTCTTTCCCTTTTTTCCAACCTTCCAGTTCGGTGAGTTGCAGCTTAAGCAAAAACTCGTCGAGCATACGGTTCAGCGCCTCCTCATGCGGATGGGCAATGACTCTTTCATTTTTGGCATCCCATTCGTCAGGACGCACATAGATATGGGTCGAGAAATAAATTTTCCGTTTTGTTAAATAAGCTTCCACTTGAATCAATGCTTTTCCGCTGGCATTGAGCTGTTTTTTCCGGTTGTACACCAATCTGTAGCTAATTTTTTTCATTTGCTTGCAATTTTTTATCAAGAGTTATCAAAACATCAGTTAAATGGCGTTACAGGGGCTTGCAGCCCCTATTTTGACTGTTTTTAAAGTAACAAAGAGCGGAAAACCTTTGCATATTTGTTTGCTTTTTATGCAATTTTTCAAATCTAAAGTGTTAAAAAGCGACGTTTCTTTTGTATTTTATTTCCAAAAGTATACAAGTTATTAGATTTATACTTACCTTTGCGGTCAAACTGAATTAGATAAAAGTGTTTATTTAAGGTTAAAATTAAGAGAGAATTTTTATGAAAAGAAAATTGATGCTGTTAATGACCTGCCTGATGATAGGCATTGGTCTGGTAAACGCGCAAGTGAAGAAAGTGACCGGTACGGTTACTTCTGAAGAAGACGGTTTACCTGTAGTGGGAGCGTCTGTATTGGTAAAAGGTACCACAGTAGGTACGGTTACCGATATAGATGGTAACTTTACAATTAGTAATGTGCCAAGTTCGGCGGGAACTTTGGTGATTTCTTTCATCGGCTTGCAGACGCAAGAGGTTAAGATTCAGCCGGTTGTAAAGGTGGTGATGTTGTCGGATGCAGAGACATTGGATGAAGTGGTTGTGACGGGTTATGGTATACAACGTAAAGCTTCATTTACCGGTGCTGCAACTGTTGTAGGCGAAGATGTCATTGCTAAGAAAAACGATGCGAACTTTGTGAAAGCACTGGAAGGAGCTGTTCCGGGAGTACAGATGAACAACTCTACCAGCATGCCTGGTGTATGGGGTTCTATTTACATCCGTGGACGTGGCTCTTTGAACTCAGGTACACAGCCGCTTTATGTCATTGACGGAATGCCGATAGATTCGGATACGGATGACAATTCATTGAACGCAAGTTATAATAATATGGTGGACCCGATGTCTTCGCTTAACCCGAATGATATCGAGAGCATTACCGTATTGAAAGATGCTGCTGCAACTGCCATCTATGGTTCGCGTGCCGCTAACGGTGTGATTGTGGTTACTACCAAAAAAGGCTCGGAAGGTAAGTTTAATATCAATCTTGATATCAAGCAAGGTTTTGTTTCCATGGCTAACAACAATATGGATTATGCCAATGCGGAGCAAACCATGAAGCTTTTCACAGATGGATTGACGGCTGCACAAGGTGGTGACTGGCAGGATAACTATGACTATCTGGCTGATGAATACTATGGATGGGACCGCAAATCTTCTTATGACTGGGTAGATGCCATCACACGTAAAGGCTATTATCAGGACTATAACTTGAGTTTGCAAGGACGTACTGGTTCTACCGGTTATTATGCAAGTTTAGGTTATCTGAATACAGAAGGACTGGTGGTCGCTTCTGATTTCGAACGTTTCTCGGGCCGTTTGAATGTGGACAGCAAACACAAATGGGCAACTGTAGGTATCAATACGTCTTATAGTTACTCGAATCAGAATGGCTTTTCACTTTCTACCAGTGGTTCGATGAGCAGCCCGCTTGTTGCAGCTGTTTCCAGCCAAACCCCGATGGATCCGTTCTACGATGAGGAAGGCAATTATGCTAATATTTCCTTGTATAATCCTTTGGCTTTGACAGATGAAACAGCAGGTGAATTGAATCAAACGAACCTGCAGGTAATCAATCTGAATCCGTATCTCCAGATTGATTTCGGCAAAGGCATCTATGCAAAAACCACATTAGGTGTAAACTTGAATGAACAGACCCAATATCAATATTGGAGTGCGCAATATAACCCGCAAGGTATGGATTATAACGGCTTGGGACAATTGTACAATTCAAAGAATACGGTTATTACATGGAATAATATCTTGGGTTGGAATTATGTATTCGATGAGAAACACAATGTCAGTGTAATGGTAGGCCAGGAAATGCAGAAGAAGAGTTATCATTATGACTATTTCGCTAAATCTGATTTCCCCTTCTCTGCCGATGGTATGCGCGACCTGACTACAGCCGGAACAGACCAAGGCTCGGAATACTATAAAGCAGAAGCTCGTCTGGCTTCTTACTTCATGGATGCACATTATTCGTATGCTGATAAATATTATGTATCCGGTTCGTATCGTCGTGACGGTTCTTCCGTATTCGGTGCCAATAACCGTTGGGGTAACTTCTGGTCGGTAGGTGCAAAATGGCGTTTGTCGAGCGAAGATTTCTTGAAAGATAACCAGACAATAACGAATGCAACCCTTCGTGCTTCATACGGTACAGTAGGTAATCAGGATATTGACTGGTATGCTGCCCGTGGTTTCTATTCTTCCGGTTACAATTACAATCAAGTTCCAGGTATGGTGCCCACAAGTATTGCTAACCCGGAATTGACTTGGGAGGTATCCAAGAAATTTGATATCGGTTTCGACCTTTCATTGGCACACCGTGTTCACTTCACCTTCGATTTTTATAATTCAATTACTTCGGATGCATTGTTCCAAGTGCCCTTGTCTATGACAACCGGTATAGCGCAAACATACCAAAACATCGGGTCAATCCGTAACCGAGGTGTGGAATTTTCTGTAAATGCGACTTTGATGCAACGTAAAGATTTCCATTGGAATTTCTTTGCCAACTTAACATGGAACAAGAATAAGGTCATTAAGTTATCAACTGATGAGCCTTTGGAATACACTTATCAGATTATTGAAGAAGGACGTCCATATACCCAATTCTATATGAAAGAATATGCGGGTGTAGACCGTGAAACTGGTAAACCACTGTGGTATCTGAATGAAACGGGTGATGAAACCACTTCGGACTATAATGCTGCTTCGAAACGTTATGTAGGTGATGCAGACCCGAAGGTATTGGGAGGTTTCGGTACAAGCCTGACATGGAAAGACATTGATTTCAATATCAACTTCAATTACCGCCTGGGCGGAAAGGTATTCGATTCGGGAGCATCTTTCACCGGATTCGGCATGTCATTCCGTACACCGCTTGAAGACGTAGCCCTCAATTCTTGGACACCGGAAAATCCTGATGCCAAGTATCCGCAGTATATTTATAATGACCCGAACAATGCAACACAGCGCTCATCACGTTTCTTGTATAGCGGAAATTATTTACGTATCAGCAATATCACATTAGGATATACGTTGCCGCAAAAATGGTCGACCAAGGCATTTATCCAGAAATTACGTGCTTATATCTCGGTGGATAATCTCTATACCTTCACTGCAGGTGATTTCGTAGGATATAATCCCGAAACTTCAGCCAATGGTGTCATTGCTTGGCAATATCCTGCCACCTGTACGTTTATCGGAGGTATTCAGCTAACATTCTAAGTTCAGTAAAAAAGAGTAATTATAAAAAGAAGACATCGCATTATGAAAAAAAATATAGTAAAGGCTTTGGCAATAGCAACTTTCGGATTAAGCCTTTCCAGCTGTGGCGAAAGTTTCCTTGAAACTGATTACTACAGCGGGATTGACGCAGAAGGCGGATTGTCGAATGTAAATAATATCGCAACCGCATTGAACGGTGTTTATTACAGACTGTTCTATTATTACTTTGCCGGAAATTATGCTGTAAACATCGGAGACATCCCGACCGATATCACTTATTGGAATGGTAAAACCAACCATTTTAATAACATTTATACTTACACGTTTGTCGATACGGATACTTATCTGGAATCTATATGGGACTACGGTTATAAAGTAGCAGACAATGCTACACGTGTCATCAATGGTGCACAAGCTTTGTACGAAAGCAGTGAAGCTGAAGACAAAGCTCAATTGGACCAATGCATGGCCGAAGCATACGCTCTGCGTGGTTATGCAGAACTGATGCTGGTTAATATTTATGCACATCAGGCAAAAGTGAATGGTACAGACTTCTCTTCGGAGCCGGGTATCGTTGTTATTACTCAAGAACCGATTGAAGCTTTGGCAGAAGTAAGCCGTTCTACCATTGGAGAAACTTACGAAGCTATTTTGTCAGACTTCAACAATGCACTTACACACTTTGATGCAGCTGGCGGAGACCGCGGTTCTATTTTGTATTTCAACAAAGCAGCCGTTTATGGATTATTGGCACGTACCAATTTATATTTGGAAAATTGGAGCGAAGCCAAACAATATGCTCAGCAGGCTTTGAACGAAAAAGGCATTACAACATTGACATACGATGCTACTGCTTATGCGGCTTTGTATAGTGGGAACACCTCTAATACGGAAAGTATGTTGTCGCTTGCCATTACGGCTACTGATAACTGGTCTGCCAATTCATCCGGTACACTGTGGTCTACCTACAATTTCAGTCCGAGCCCTAAATTGTTGGCCCTGTATGATGCAAACGACTGCCGTACTTCTATCTTCAATTGGGATGCTACATCGACAGAAACAGTTCCTGTATTTACCGGAGGAAAATTCTCACAGCACTCCAGCGGAAATGCAGCTTATGCAACTCATTATCTGGTGAATGCACCTGAAATGTACTTGATAATGGCTGAATCGGATGCAAAAACAGGAGATGTAAACAGCGCACGTAATTCATTGCTGACCGTAGCCAAGCGAAATGCAGACATTACTTCGGTAGATGACCTGCCTGCAACAGCCGACGAAGTTATGGCTTTCATTAAAGATGAGCGTGCACGTGAATTGTTCCAAGAAGGATTACGTCTGTACGATTTACGTCGTTGGGATGAAGCTGCAGATGTATATGCTATTCAGGCACCGAATGTAGCATTTACTTACACCAATTATAAAATATCTGATTTGATATTCCCGATTCCAGCAGCTGAAATCAATGCCGGATTCGGAGTTGAACAAAATGATTGGTCAAACACTTTACCCTAAAGTGTAAGATAAATAATTTATGAACGAATGGCAGGCAGGACAAATTCTTGTCTGCCATTTGTTTTTTATGTGTTCTCTTGTCAATCATCAATAAAAAAATCCTCTCCTACCCACATAAAATCCAAATTATTGTGCGTACATTTGCACTGCATTAGACAGAGCTGAAATGAATAATAATATCAAGACCCAGATAAACGTAAACGGACAACTGATGGACTTGTCGCATCCGGTGGTGATGGGCATCCTGAACGTAACGCCTGATTCTTTTTTTGCCGGAAGCCGCAAGCAGAGTGAAAGGGAAATAGCCGAACGTGTGCACCAGATTATAAGCGAAGGCGGAGGCATTATTGATATCGGCGCTTACTCTTCACGCCCGAATGCACAAGATGTCAGTGCTGAAGAAGAGATGGAACGCTTGCGCTACGGTCTTTCCATCATCCGACGTGAATGCCCGGATGCAGCGATTTCCGTAGATACATTCCGTGCCGACGTGGCAAAGATGTGTGTGGAAGAATACGGGGCAGCCCTTATCAACGACATCGCTGCAGGCACGATGGATGCCGCCATGTTTCCTACCGTCGCACGGCTGGGCATACCTTATATTATTATGCACATGCAAGGAACGCCGCAAACCATGCAGCAACATCCCCACTACGACAATGTAGTGAAAGAAGTGATGTACTATCTTTCCGAGAAAGTGCAACGTCTGCGCGATTTAGGCGTGAAAGACATCATCCTCGATCCCGGCTTCGGATTCGGAAAGACATTGGAACACAATTATGCTTTACTCAACCAACTGGAAGAGTTCAGCGTCTTCGGACTGCCACTGCTGGTAGGTGTATCGCGCAAATCAATGATTTACAAATTGCTGGGTGGAGGTCCGGAAGATGCGCTCAACGGTACCACAGCCGTCAATACCATTGCCTTGATGAAAGGTGCCGATATCCTGCGTGTACACGATGTAAAAGCTGCTGTCGAAGCGGTTAAAATCGTTACAGCCCTGCGCCAGCCAACTTCCATTTGCCAACAATAACTGTCCTACTGCCATGCCTTTCAGTTTTACCATACTTACCATCAAGGATATTATCGACATCCTGCTTGTAGCCTTCCTGCTGTACAAGACCTACAAACTGATGAAATCATCAGGTTCCATCAATGTGTTCACCGGCATTCTGGTATTCATCGTGATATGGGTCATTGTTTCGCAAGTGTTACAGATGCGGCTGCTTGGCTCTATCTTCGACAAGCTGGTCAGTGTAGGTGTAATCGCCATCATTGTCCTGTTTCAAGATGAAATCCGCCATTTCCTGCTTTCGCTTGGCTCACGTCACAGCACGAACACCCTGTTGCGTTTTTTCAAAGGAAAACAGAAAAACGATGGAAGCAAAGAGGATATCATGCCTATCGTCATGGCATGCCTCAACATGAGCAAAGGGAAAGTGGGTGCACTCATTGTCATGGAACGCGACTTTCCACTGGATGACATTGCCCGTACAGGTGACATCATCGATGCCAACATCAACCAGCGGCTGATAGAGAATATCTTCTTCAAGAACAGTCCCTTGCACGACGGTGCCATGATTATCAGCCACAAGCGCATCGAAGCAGCCGGCTGCATCCTGCCTGTGTCTCATAACCTGAACATCCCCAAAGAGCTCGGACTTCGCCACCGTGCCGCACTCGGTATCTCACAGGAAACCGACGCCATGGCTATCATCGTATCGGAAGAAACCGGAGGCATTTCTATTGCCTACCAAGGTGAGTTCCATTTACGCCTTACTGCCGAAGAACTGGAACGGATGCTGACAGAAGCGACAGCGAAATGAGTGATTTTAAAGGAGTTAAAGAAGTTAGAGAAGTTAGAGAAGTTAGAGGAGTTAAAGTTTAATAGTTTTGCTTTTTAGGAGTTAAGGAGTTAAGAAGTTAAGGAGTTAAGCCAATAGCTTTTCCTCTTAGGAGTTAAGGAGTTAAGGAGTTAAGAAGTTAAGTAGTTAAGCCAATACTTCTGCTGAACTATTCAAAACCTAGTCTCCTAGTACCTAGTTCCAGTCACCTAAAACAAAAAACCTTGTCAACTTGTCAACTGATACCTTGTCAACTTAAATTCCTGCTACAAACTTACCCGGCGTCATGCCGAACTGCTTCTGGAAACACTTGCTGAAATAGGACGGGTTGTTAAAGCCTACCATATAGCTCACTTCGCTGATGTGGTATTTCTTTTCCTGCAAAAGCAAAGCGGCTTTCTTCAGGCGCACCAACTGTATCATTTCATTGGGAGTCACGTTGGCAATGCCTTTAATCTTGGCAAACAGACCCGAACGGCTAATGCACAATTTCTCGGCAAGAAAGTCAACCGATAAATCCGGATTGTCGAAATTGTCTTCTATCAGTTTGTTCAGCTTGTTGAGGAAGTCTTCATCTGCCTTATTCCCGGCTATCGTGCTGATAGGCACTACCGGCATTTGCGAGAATTTCTGTTGCAGCTGCTGGCGCAATTCCAACAGGTTCTTCACACAAGCTTCCAGATATTCCAACGAGAAAGGTTTCTCTATATAAGCGTCTGCCCCGCAATTCATTCCTGCCACTTTCGAAGCATTATCGGTTTTTGCCGTAAGCAGGATAAACGGAATATGACTTGTCAGTTGCTCGTTCCGCACGTGCTTACACAGCTCTACGCCATCCATATTAGGCATCATCCAGTCGCTGATAATAAGAGACACATCCTGTTCCTTTAACCGTTGCAACGCTTCTACCCCATCATTGGCTATGATTACCGTATACGCTGTACCGAAACTGTCCGACAGGAAATGAGCCATGTCTTCATTATCTTCAGCAATCAAGATAACAGGCTGTTTCTTGTTCATCATGTCGGGCACTTGCTCTACCAGAAGAATGTCTTTCGGCACGCACGACTGCTTATCCGAGACCTCTACCGTTTCCACCTTCTCCTGACGGATAGGGAAGGTGACACAGAATGAAGAACCCTTACCCGGCTCCGACTTCACTTCCACAAATCCGTGATGAGCCTCTACGATACCCTTCACGATGCTCAGCCCGATGCCTGTGCCCGGCTTGTTGTCCTGTGCCTGATAGAAAGGCTTGAAGATGTATTGCAATTCGTTGGGGTTCATACCTTTCCCGTTATCAGAGACGGTAATGGAGAACGTGTGCTCCTGCAAGGCAAACTCCATTTTCACCTCGTCACGCGTATATTTATTGGCATTGGTCATCAGGTTGCTCAGCACTTTAGTCACCGCTTCCCGGTCTACGTCTGCCTGGAAATCGTCTTTGGGATATACTTCCGTCAAGACAATGCCCCGTTGCGCCAGCGAAGGCTGGAAGCGTTCACACACAGCCTGCATCAGTTCTTTGATGTTTTGCGAGACAAAATGCATCTTCATTTCGTTCTGCTCCACTTTACGGAAATCCAGCAATTGATTGACCAGATACAACAGGCGCTGGCTGTTCCGGTCGATAATCTGCAAATCGTTCCGTACATCTTCCGGCAAGTTGGGAGTAGACTTCATGACTTTTTCCAGGGGACCGATGATAAGCGATACCGGCGTACGGATTTCGTGAGCAATCATCGTAAAGAACTGGATTTTCGCCTCGTGCATCTCTTTCTCTTTACGCACATTCAGTTCGTCAATTACCTTGGCGTGTTTCTTTTCGCTGCGCATCCCTACATAACGAATCAACAAGAAGAGTGCCAGTAAGGACAAAAAGAGGTAAGCAATCTTGAAAGGTATCGAAAGATAAAATGGCGGATGAATGACGATACGCAGCGAAGTCCCTTCCTCGTTCCACACATTGTCATTGTTCGAGGCCTTTACCCGGAATGTATAAGTGCCGGCAGGCAAATTGGTATAAGTGGCATTGTTTTGCAACCCCACGTAGTTCCAGTCTTTGTCAAAGTTTTCCAGCATATAGGCATACTGGTTCTTTTGAGGCGTGCAGTAGCTTAGGGCTGCAAACTTCAAGGTGATGACATTATCCTTATACGACAAGTGAAGCTCGTCCATGCAATCAATAGACACCGGCAAAATACCTTCTTCGCCAGTGGCAATAGGTCGGTTGAATATATCCAGCCCTGTCACTACGACTTCCGGCCGCAAGGTATTCAGCTTCAATTCACGTGGATGAAAACGATTGAAACCATTTGTACTGCCGATGTAGATGTATCCTTGCTTTGTCTTCCATGCAGAAGCCGGCAGAAACGCTTCGCTCTGCAGTCCGTCGCTACGGGTAAAGACTTGGGCAGTTCTCAGTTCCGGCATATATTTCACCAGACCTTTCCCCGTAGTAAGCCACATACAGTCGTCTCCTTCCAGGATGGCATTGATGCAATCATTCGGAATGTCCAACGGCTGCAGCACGAAACGGTCGTCCTCTTTCCGGTATAGGCAAAGCCCTCCGCCTGTTGCTGCCCACAGCCGGTCTTGCTTGTCTACAAACAGGTAATTCACCAGCGGGTCGGGGATGCCTTCTGCTCCGCCGTATGCCTTCCATTCATCCTTATCAGGCCGATAGCGGAACAAGCCGTCTCCCTGAGTGGCTACCCAAAGATTTCCTTCCGAATCCATATTTATGTCAATCACCAGCGACTTTACATCCTTGAGATGTACCAGCCGGTCGGTCTCACGGTCGTACCTGCATACCGCCGTCATCGAACCGGTCCAAATAGTTCCGTCAGGGTCTTTAAAGATTGAATAAATGCTGATGCCTTCCGGTTCTTTTTCCCGGTAATCCTTGATGGCACCGGTTTTCAGATTCAAGATACGCAGGTTTTTCCCGTATGTGCCTATCCACAGGTTATCTCCGTCCAGGCACAAGGCATGGATATTGTCGTCCTTCAGCATTATCCTTCCGGGATAATCCACAAAGCGGCGTAAGGCGGGAACAAAGCAACTCAAGCCCCCGTCATCCGAAGCTACCCATACATTCCCCTTCCCGTCTTCACAAAAGCGGCTCACGATGGTACCTTCAAACAAGTTGTCGCCCGTATGAGGCGAATAGCCTTCAAACTGTCCGCTATACGGCGGCAGGTAATTCAGTCCGTTATAGAATGTCCCTATCCAGATACCTCCTTCACGGTCTTTCAGAATGGGATAAATGAATTTGTCCGACAAAGCTTTGTTCTCTTCGCCATAATAGGGATATATCTTACACTGCCCCGTACTGCGGCTCAAGAGTGCCAGCCCGTCATCCGATCCTATCAGCAGGATATCCGATGAATAGGCATGAATGGAGTGAATATGTGCGACTTCTTTCTCCGAACCAGGCATCAGGTATTTCTTTACCTCTCCGGTATGCGGGTCGATGCGCCAGACACCTTGTGTCCAGGTGCCCATCCATATATAGCCGTCCTCATCCTCCCACAAAGCCATCGAGCGGATGGTCTCTACATTGTCTTCTACAGGAAAGGCTTCAAAAAGTTTCTTTCCTTTGTTCCATCGGTAAAGCCGGTTCTCTGCCGATGCCCATACCCGGTTTTTCCCGTCACACAACAAAGCATAAATGCAGTTTCCACTCTCCGTCATCGGATGATTCACCAATCGTTTCTCGTCGGGCGCGTAACTGAAAATACCTTGTTCCCTGGTGGCTATCCACACTACACCGGCTGTATCGCAAATAATCTTTGTTACCCACGAACGAATGGACATGCCGTCTGCTGTTTCGGTATCGAAAGCCGTAATCCGGTCTTTCTCCTTATTATATATATAGACACCTCGGTCGGTACCCAGCCACAAACACTTATCGGGAGCTTCACACAAGGCAGAAACTGCATTGGTAGCCAGTTCGGGATAAGACGGATTTCCTTTCTGATAAAAAGTAAACCCGATTCCGTCGAAACAGTTCAATCCGTTGTCTGTCCCGATCCAGATATAGCCTTTACGGTCTTGCAGAATGTCGTTAACCACGTTCGAAGACATTCCGTTCTCGATATTGTAATGCCTGAACTGAAACAAAATAGGAAAGATATTGTTTGCTCCCTGCAACGCGCACACACAGCACAATGCTATCAGGCAGAAGACTTTCCGCATACTCATAAGCATAATTATACAATAGCGCTGCAAGATACAAAAAATAATCCAAAAGAAACTAATCGATGGTAATATTTTGATTAGGAATTTAATAGTTGACAAGGTATCAGTTGACGAGTTGACAAGGTTTTTGTTTTAGGGGACTAGGAACTAGGGAACTAGGTTTTAGATACATCAGCAGAAGTATTGACTTTAACTTCTAACGGAGCAAAGCGGAGTGATAACTTCTTTAACTCCTCTAACTTCTAAAAAACAGAAGTATTGGCTTAACTTCTTAACTTCTTAACTACTTAACTCCTAAAAAAGAAAGCTATTGGCTTTAACTCCTAATCACAAAACCTAGTCCCCTTAAAAACCATTAATCTCCTACGATATGCTTGAAAGCAGAGCCGAAGATAATGTATTGCGTATTGCCGGCAATCGTCCCCTCATTCTGTCCCCACAGGAAAGGCCAATCATCAAAGTTTTCAAAATGGTCAGGCTTACGGAAAAGCACTCCCGGAGCCACATTGCCCGGTATGAACGAGAAATCAGCACGGTTATTGCCATAGAACACCTGTTTGGGACGAGCTGCCCCTACGGCTGCCACAAACGAATAGTTATGATACGGATGACATCCGAAAAGCCAGTTGGCTGTCCGATATACCTCATCCTTCATGACGATATCGGGATAATAAAGATGTGCAAAGCAGACTGTAGTCCCGAAGCTGAGCAACGGACCGATGCCTGCCCAGTTCCCCGTACCGATAGGCACACCGTAAGGATTCTCCCGGTCGAAGTCCAGAATGTACTGCCCATACTTCTCCACATACGGACGAAGCTGTTTGCGGTAATCCTCGTCCATATACGGGATGGCATCCAGTGCGGTCTGCATCGTAAAGACCAGACTTCTATCCAGCTCGTTCCAGATTTCTTTTTTGAATACATCCAGATAGCCTTCTTCCTGCGTGGCGGCATAAAGCTGCAGGTTGGTAGCAGCCACGCCCACCATACCGCGGCGGCTGTTCTGCTCTTTAGCCTCATCACGCTGGCTCAAAAGTGCTTCGGCTTCCTTCATCAGCCGTTTCGACTGCTTCAATGCCCGTGCTGCCAGACTGTCGTTATAGCCTTCCAGCGCATGGGCAGCCGCTGCAAACATGGTGGCGGCACGCATATCGAGGCGAGGATTGCGGGTCGTAAATGCCCACATGTCGTCAGGCGTCCCGCTTCGTTTTCCGTCTGCCGACACTTCGTAAGGCTTGAGCGACGGGTCGTAGTGCAGTCCGTCGGTAATGGAAGCGGCATCCCCCAAGTGATGGTAATTATCAAGCACCGAGTTGGACAAGGTAGAAGCCATGTGACCTATCTGCTCTGCCTGAGCCACCAGATTCAATGTACCATGCTCGATATATTGCAAGATGTCGGGCGTTCCGTCCGGACGATGCAGGTCGACATAGCGCTGCTTCTCGCTGACAAAAGTTTCATCGCGCAAAGGTTTGAAAAGCTCCCATGCCCGTGTCAGGTTCTCTACCACGTTGATATTGGCTCCAGTCTCGATATCAAAATCGCCGGCATCGAAATAACCTCCTACGTTCAATCCCGGAATCAGTTCCAAAGGCTTGTATTTCGTATCAGTCTCAGCTCCCTGATAATGCAGGTCGAAATGGTCGCTGGGAGGAGCCTGCAGGTAGCCTTCCTTGAAAGGCTCTCCATGCCATACGCGGTAACCCTCGTTCACAAACATGTGGTTCATGTGAATAGGCACCCACACATCCGTAGTAGCATCGGTTATCTTGTCGTACACATGCGGGTCAATCAGGAAATTATTCGTCTTCACCGTGTCATACTGGATGTAATAAATGCCCGGCTCCTTTACTTCCGAGAAATCGAACTTTACGTAATTGTATTTATAATAAGGTCCCCAGGCGTCAATCTTTCCCTCGTATGCTTTCGAGACTGTTCCGTCTTCGTGGATACGCATCAAGGCAGCGGTCGCTTGGGGCGTATCGTGCTTGTCCAGTTCTATCACGCTCACCTTGGGCTGGTCGGGGGTGTAGCCCACTTGGCAGAATCCGATATTGGGTTTTCTTATCCAACCCTCCACGGCATGAGGTTCTACCGTCCAGCTCACCACCTTTCCTGTCTTGCCTTGAGGCAACACGCTGCGCAGCACAAACCAGCCGTTCTGTGCCAGCATACGCCCGTCGTACAGTTTCAGCTCGGCATCGTCACTCCACACGCTGACCATCCGTTCCGGGTCATCCATTGCCATCGTAATGCGGTGTCCTGTCTCCAGCGGAAGCGGATCGACAAAACGTCCCGTGCCTCGGTCGTCATACGTCTTGAATCCTTTAAACTGACGCGGCTTTTCCTTATTAGGACGTGTAACGGTCTGACTGCTGGCGTAACGCGGAAAGCGGTTCAACCTGCCATCCATCGTAAAAGTCTTCAGCCAATACCTGGAAGGAAGAAACTCCAGATTCAGTCCCGCATTGCCTGCCAATTCCTCCGGCACAGGCTTGTCCAGCCACACGGCTATTTCCACAGCCTCTCCTTTCGCCGTTACCACAAGGCGGCTGTCGAAATCATAATCGTCATACCGCAACCCTACCTCTATGCTCTCTTTCTCACGGTCTACCTTCCGGTAGGTCATCTTGGGTACCAGGTCCCATTGCTCAGGTGTATTGTTCAGCCGCACGGCACCGCCCTGGATGGCACGGATGCCATGTTGGATAATCTCAATACCCGAATTCTTCTCGTCATTAAATCCACCATTAAAACTGTTGCTGAATACCAGGACATTGACCCCTTGCCTTTCGAAATAACAGCTGTCGTTCAACTTCAGGTCCTCTGCCTGCGAAAAAGATGCTGCCATGAGCCCCATCACCCATAGCATGTGTTTCTTGTTGTTTTTCATACTACTAACCACTAATAAATTAAAATTGCGGATACCTGCAATGCGCCAATATACATCATGGGCTGTATGCAGACATCCAGTTAACGTTTCCTTGTCATTAGAGCCTGATAAGGCTTCAACGTTTAAATACGGGGAAAGTATTTTGGGTATATTAACGTTTGTGCATACAAAGATGCAGATAATTGCATCGGCAAAGGCAACTAGCTGCCTTTCCGCATGCAGCTAGTTGCTCCGGTTGACCTGCCTAATCAGGACTGGGTTCGCAGCAGGCTGGGATTGCAGTCCTACCTAGGCAAGGACTGCAGTCCTGGCTTATAAGCACTGAGCGAGGACTGTATTTTCACCACAGATTACACAGATTTTTTTCATTATTGATTACGCAGATTATTATTTTCACCACCGATTACACAGATTGAACAATTTATATCTCTTAATTTCTCTGTGTCTCCGTGTCTCTGTGTTCAACTAATAAAAAAACTCTCTGTGTGCTTTGCTCTCTCAAAAATAAAAAACTCCGCGTCTCAGCGTCTCTGCGTTCGATTTTATTTGAAACGCAGATTCACGCAGATTTTCGCAGATTAAATAATTTATTTCTCTGTGCCTCTGTGTCTCTGTGTTCAACTAAAAAGAGTAGAAAAATCGTCTATTGAGATAGAAAAATCGTCTAAACATCGGGTGTATAGCCTTTTTGGAGCGTTTTTTTCTCATCCGCTTGCGACTATTTTCCTATAAGTATAGACTATCGTTTTATCCGGGAATGAAGATATGTGCTACATTTGCAGAAAGTGAAATTAAAATAAAACAAAACTATTTCTATGAAGAACTACCTGTCTATTCTGATGAGCGGACTTGTGGTGTTGGGCACCGCTTCATGCAGCCAGCCCACTTATACCCAACCGGATGCTCCTATCCAGGAAGTGCCGTTCACCCAAGTACACCTGAGCGATAGCTTTTGGTTGCCGCGTATTGAGACGAACCGTACAGTTTCTATCCCTTCAGCTTTTAAAGAATGTGAGAAGAACGGACGCTTCGACAACTTTGCCATTGCCGCCGGGCTGAAGAAAGGCGAGCATCGGGGCGATTTCTCGTTCGATGATACCGACCCGTATAAGGTCATCGAAGGGGCTTCGTATTCGCTTGCCGCCAAGTATGACCCGAAACTGGACCATTACCTGGACAGCGTCATCAACATCATCGCTGCCGCACAAGAGCCGGACGGATACCTTACTACCTGCGTCACCAACAAGTGTTACCGCCTGTCGGGATGGTGGGGACGCTCGAAATGGGAGAAAATCAACAGCCACGAGCTTTATAACAGCGGCCACATGTACGAGGCTGCCATTGCCCATTACCGTGCTACCGGCAAGCGTACCTTCCTCGATGTAGCCATCAAGAATGCCGACCTCGTTTGCAAAACCTTCGGTCCGCACGAAGGACAGATACACCGTCCCAGCGGCCACCCCATTGTAGAAATGGCGTTGTGTAAATTATATAAGGTGACAGGCGACCAAAAATACCTCGATATGGCGAAATACTTCGTCGAAGAGACCGGACGCGGCACCGACGGACACAAGCTGAGCGAATACAGCCAAGACCACAAGCCCATCCTGCAGCAGGATGAAATCGTAGGCCATGCCGTACGTGCCGGATACCTCTACTCGGGTGTAGCCGATGTGGCAGCCCTGACGAATGACACGGCATACTTCCATGCCTTGACCCGCCTGTGGGACAACCTGGTGAGCAAGAAGCTCTATATCACCGGCGGCATGGGCTCGCGTGCACAAGGCGAAGGCTTCGGTCCCAACTACGAACTGCAGAATCATACCGCCTATTGCGAGACCTGCGCTTCCATTGCCAATGTGTATTGGAACTACCGCATGTTCCTTGCCACCGGCGAATCGAAATACATCGACGTGCTGGAACGTGCTTTATATAACGGAGTGATTTCGGGCGTATCGCTCAGCGGAGACAAGTTCTTCTACGACAATCCGCTGGAGTCGATGGGGCAGCACGAGCGCCAGCGCTGGTTCGGATGCGCTTGTTGTCCGGGCAACGTGACCCGCTTCATTGCTTCGGTGCCCAACTATGCGTATGCTACCCAGCAGAACGACATCTACGTCAACCTGTATATACAAGGTAAAGCCGACATGCAGCTTGCCGACAGCACCCGGGTTACCCTGGAGCAGACCACCGGTTATCCGTGGAACGGCAAGGTAGCCATCACCGTCACTCCCGATAAGGAAGAAGAGTTTGCCATCCGCCTGCGTATCCCCAGCTGGCTGAAGAGTGCGCCGGTGGCATCCGACCTCTATGCCTATACCGATGCGCCCAAGAAATATACGCTGAAGGTCAACGGCTCGTCGGTACGTGCAGCCGAAGGCGACGGCTACGAGACCATTGTCCGCACCTGGAAGGCAGGCGATGTCATCGAACTGGACATGCCGATGGACGTACGCCGCATTCAGGCTATCGACTCGGTAGAGGTAGACCGCGGCATGCTGGCTATCGAGCGGGGACCGATTGTATTCTGCCTGGAAGGCAAAGACCAGCCCGACAGCACGGTATTCAACAAGTTCATCGCTCCCGACACGAAGATTGACGCTGCCTTCGACGCCCGGCTGCTGAATGGTGTAATGGTGTTGAGCGGAGCAGCCGGAGAAGTGGAACGCGACAGCTCGGTGAAAGACCTCACCTTCCGTGCCATCCCCTACTCTACCTGGAACAACCGCGGTGCCGACCAGATGGAAGTATGGGTACCCGAAGCCAAGGAATACGCTACGCCTACTCCCGAACCTACCATCGCCAGCAAGGCACAGATGTACTCGCTTCCCACCCAAGCTACCACCGATGTGCCCGCAGCTACAAGCAACCTGCAGTGGGCATGGGGCTACAATGACCAGTGGGAACCGAAACGCTCGAGCGACACTTCCAAGCCCTACCACTACTGGTGGCTGCGTCAAGGCTCGAAAGAGAATGTGTGCTACCGCTTCAGTCAGCCCACCGAAGTAAAATCCGTAGACGTGTACTGGCTGGATTTCGACCACTACGACGGAAACTTCCGTACGCCCGCCTCGTGGAAGCTCTACTACAAACAGGGCAACCAATGGAAGGAAGTGGAAGCACAAAGCCCCTACACCACCGATAAGGACCGCTACAACCACCTCGACTTCCGTCCCGTGAAAACCACCGACCTGATGATTGTGGCACAGCTGCAAAAAGGAGCGTCGGGAGGAGTGATAGAGTGGAAAGTAAATTGACAGCAGTAAATAGTTAATAGTGAATAATTAATAATGAATAGTTGACAATGAACAATTAACAATTAACAGTGGACAATTAATAGGAGCAAAGAACAGCAATCCCGTTATTCATTGTTCACTGTTAATTATTAACTAATTATTAACCTTTAAATACAGACAAAATGGATACACATTCAGACCGCGTGTTATTTAGTCGCGCAATGGTGAAAGTGGCTGCGTGTGCCATGCTCTCTGCAGGCTTGCCTCTGGCAGTCTATGCAGCACCGGGCAATGCAGAATCCACTATGATGGCTGTCCAGCAGACTCGTACTGTGACCGGACAGATAGTAGACTCGAACGGTGAAACCATTATCGGTGCCAATGTCATCGAGAAAGGTACCGCCAACAACGGTACGGTGACCGACATGGACGGTAAGTTTACGCTGAAAGTAGCACCGGGGGCAACCCTCGTCATCAGCTACATCGGCTACAAGACATTAGAGATTAAGGCAAGCGATGTCCAGGCAGGACAACGCATCACGCTGCACGAAAACTCCGAAGTGATGGACGAAGTGGTAGTCATCGGTTACGGTACGCAGCGCAAGGGCGATGTGACCAGCGCCATTTCTTCGGTCAAGGCAGAAGACTTCACCGTAGGTAAGGTGGGCGACGCTGCCGACTTGATTAAAGGTAAAGTAGCCGGATTGTCGATTGCCAAGGGCAGCGGTGACCCGAACTCTACTTCTACCATCCGTCTGCGTGGTGTCATCTCGGTAAACGGTAGCACCACTCCGCTGGTCTTGATTGACGGCGTAGAAGGCGACCTCACGACTGTAGCTCCCGAAAACATCGCTTCCATCGATGTATTGAAAGATGCCTCGGCTGCCGCCATCTACGGAACCCGTGGTGCCAACGGCGTCATCATCATTACAACCAAGACCGGACGCCGGGGCGAACATGCCACGGTCAACTATTCGGGATACGTATCGGCTTCGCAATTCGGCAAGAAGCTGGACTTCATGACCGCAGCCGACGTACGTGCCGGAAAGACCAACTTCACCGACCAAGGGTATGATACCGACTGGTTGGATGCCATCAGCCGCACGGGCTTTACGCACAACCACAACATCAGCATCACGGGCGGTACCGAAAAGACCACCTACTCTGCCGACTTCACCTACCGCAAGGAAGACGGTGTCATCATGAACACATTCGGCGAAGACATGCGTATGCGCTTCGATGTATCCCACTGGTTCCTGAACGATATGTTGCGTGTCAACCTGAACATGGTGCAGAAGTGGCACAAGAACAGCGCGACCAACGCTACAGCTACCGACCAATCGAACATCTACCGTCAGGCAATTGCCCGTAACCCGACTGCTCCTATCTACAACGAGGACGGTACATACAACGAAAACTTCGGCATCAACTATTATTACAACCCGGTAGCCATGCTGGAAGAACGCTTGGGCGACTATACTTATTCGGAAACCCGTGCCACAGGTAACGTCACCTTCGAACCCATCAAGGGCTGGCAGACCAACTTGATGCTGGCAACGAGCCGCTTCCATGCACACGACGAAGGGTATAACACGGCTACCTATTATAGTAACCAACTGAATGACTGGAACGGTTATGCCTACCACACCAATGACGAAACCCGTACGGACAACTTGGAAATCACGTCGAAGTATGACCTGAATATCGGCAAGCACCGTATGAACGCCTTGGTGGGTTACAGTTACCAGTATTATACCTACAACCGCAACTATGCCAACAACTACGATTTCCCTTCCGAATTTTTCACCTACAACAACTTGGGAATCGGTCAGGCACTGAAAGAAGGCAAGGCAGGTATGGGCAGCGAGAAGAACGAGAATACGTTGATAGGTTTCTTTGCTCGTGTCAGCTATGCCTACGACAACCGCTACAACATCTTGGTCAGTGTACGTCGCGAAGGTTCTTCCAAGTTTGGTGAAAACAACAAGTGGGGTACCTTCCCATCGGCTTCTTTGGGATGGACCATCAGCAACGAAGCGTTTATGAAAGATGTGAAATGGGTAAACACTCTGAAACTGCGTGCCGGTTTCGGTATTACCGGTGTTATTCCGAACGACCCTTATATTTCATTGACTAAGTATACATACGGCAGTTCTTATTATTACAGCAACGGTACATGGTTACCGGGACTGAGTGTATCGTCTAATCCGAATCCCGATTTGAGATGGGAGAAGTCTACAGAATTCAATGTAGGCTTGGACTGGAGGTTATTCAATGACCGGTTAGGCGGTTCTATCGATTTCTATAACAAAAAGACTACTGATTTGCTGTTCGACTATACCGTACCGACCCCTCCAAATTTGTATAATACAACAATGGCTAATGCCGGTTCAGTCCGCAACTGGGGTGTGGAAGTTGCCATCAATGCCGTACCTGTGCGCACCAAGGATTTCGAATGGAAAACAGTGGTCACCATTGCTTCCAACAAGAATAAGCTTTTGAGCTTATCCAATGACTTGTATGAATCAGAAAGCTTCCTGGATGCAGGAGGATTAGGTGAACCTATCAGCATCAGTACACACCGCATGGAAGAAGGACGTCCATTGGGTGAGTTCTATGGTCTGAAATCTGTTGGCGTTTCCGAAAATGGTTTGTTCCTGATTGAAAAGCCGGACGGAGAAGTGGTGGAATTTTCGAACGACCAATTGAAAAACGATGAGTACCGTCAGTATTTGGGCAACGGCCTGCCCAAAGTCACTTTGGGATGGACCAACAACCTGTCTTACAAAGGTTGGGACCTGAGCATGCAGTTCACCAGCCAGTTGGGCTTTAAGATATTGAACGAGCCTCGTGCTTTCTACGAAAACAACTCAATCGCCTACAACCGGTTGAAATCGGTAGAAGTAGCTCCTTACGGAGGTCAGTACACCCTGTCTTCTTCACAACCGCAAACTTTTGTAAGCTACTATTTGGAGAACGGCAATTACCTGAAACTGTCCAATCTGACCATCGGCTACACTTTCCCGATTAAGTCTACCAACAAATGGATAAAGGGAGCGCGTGCTTACCTGTCGGGCGACAACCTATTCTGCATCACCGGTTACTCTGGTCTGGATCCGGAATTGTCCAATCCGTATCCTACCTATGCAGGCATCGACTACCGCGACAAATATCCCTCTATCCGCTCATTTACTTTTGGCGTTAACTTAACATTCTAAATTTGAGGAATTATGAAACTGAATTTATATAAATCCATACTTTGCTCGGCTATGGGTGCAGGCATGCTCGCTATGGGCAGTTGTACCGATTTGAGCGAAACCATATACAGTGAAATCGCATCGGAAAAATACGAATTTACCGAAGAAGATGCACAAGCAATGTTCGCACCTGTATATTCAGCCCTACGTGACGTTTATTGGGGCTGGAACGGATATGCAGATGTCATGGACGAGACATCCGATCTATGGTTGACACCTTTGCGTATCGGAGTCGGATGGGGCGACTTGTATATCGCCATGCACGAACACAATTTCCACTCGCAAATAGACCACTTGTGGACAGAATGGCAAAATGCCTATACAGGCATCAATACCTGCAACAAATTGCTGGCAGACGAAGCTGTACAAGCAGTACCGGAATCGGTTGCGCAACTCCGTGCCTACCGTGCCCTGTACTATTACATCTTGTTCGACTTGTTCCGCAACATCCCGTTGGACACTACTTACGAACATCCGGACGGATGGCAGCCTTCGCAAGCTACTCCGCAAGAGACATGGGACTTTCTCATCAGCGAACTGGAGGATATAAAAGACCAATGCGGTGACGAGGTGGAAATGGGACAAATCAACAATTACACCGTACACATGATTCTTGCTAAAATGTACCTGAATCACAACGCATGGTTCAACGACCACTCGGACAATTCGTATTACCAACGGTGCATCGATGAATTGAATGTTATCATCAATTCGGGTAAATTCTCGTTGGCTCCTAACTATTCGGACAACTTCAGGGAAGACATCTCCACTTCGCCGGAAATCATCTTCGGCATCCCGTTCGAATACCTCTATGCTGGCGGTAACTATTATGCCAACAAATGGATGAACGAAGCCGGACGTGCTACATGGGGATTCACCGGATGGGCAACAGGCGGAAGTGCAGCCATTCCCCAATTTCTTGATACGTACGATGAAGACGATACACGTTTCGAAGACTGCTGGATTGGCGGTATACAAAAAGACATGAACGGGCAAACCATCTATGTAGACGGACAGCCGTTGAACTATACCTACGAAATACGCAGTACGGACAATCCCGGATGCTATCCGATGGAAGGTTACCGATTGGTGAAATACGAAATCTTGGAAGGCGACTGGGGTACATCTTACGATGACGTTCCTTTCTTCCGCTATGCAGATGTATTGATGATGAAAGCCGAATGCTTGTTGCGCTTGGGAGGTTATAATGGCGAAACAGAACAAGATGCAGCCGATCTGGTGACGCAAGTGCGCCAGCGTGCTTTCAGAGACAACCCTGAAAAAGCCACACGCACCGTTGCCCAGCTGAAAGGTGGCAGTGTTTACCAATACGGACATAGAGAAAATACCGCCAAGCAGGATGAACCGGACAACTGGATTATCACCGAAGAAGGTGGTGACGACATCATTTTAGGCGGCTTGCTGGACGACTTGGCATGGGAATTTGTAGCGGAACACCACCGTCGTCAAGACTTAATCCGTTTCCGCATGACCAACGGACAGAATGTATTCAACGGAAAATCGTGGTTCTGCAAAGATGCCGTAACTGACCCCACAGACAACCACTGTGACATTTTCCCGATACACAAGACATTCTTGGACGGTAATATCAACCTGAAACAGAATCCGGGATACGGAGGTTAATAAATAAACAACACTAAAAAGACAAACATTATGAAACGCATTCAATATTTCTTTTTATGTGCTTTGATGAGCATTTGCAGCCTTACAGCACAAGAGATGACCAATCAAACAAACGTACAAGTTACCGAGCAAGCCAATTCGCACACGGTCAGTATAGTGATTACGAACTCAGCCGGGAGCGGAAAATCGGGAACAGTCAGATTGACATCTCCTACTTCAGGTACGATATCTACTTCTGGAGCAAGCAGTATAACTTGCAACCCTACGATGATGTTGAGTCCCAATTTAATTATGCTTTCTTTTGACTACACAGGATCCAGTTGCAAATTGGAAATAAGCAATAACTATAATTATAGTACAACTATTTCTGCTTCAAACGGCACACATTATCAAAATGCTATTGCCTTAAACCCTAATGGTTATACGACCATCAGTTTAAGAATGAAATAACCGTAACTTTAAACAAAATGATTATGAAACGAAATATATTCTTAGTGCTTTGTTGCTTCGCCTGTCTGGGCTTTACCGCCTGTAGCGATGACTATGCCGATGCATCGTCGAAACACGTATATGGAGAAAATGAAAATCCCTATATGCGGGTAGACATAGACGCACAAATGTCTGTAACTGCTCCGTTGGAAGTGAACGGCGAACATGCCTACACCATCAACCTTGCCGATTATGCAGACAAGTTTGAAGAAAAAATGGGAATGAGCCTTGACGCGGTGATGTCGGGACTGGATAACGGGACAACCGTTTTCTACCCCATCAATGCCACATGCAACCAATGGCTGAAAACCGCTTACAATGCAGGGACAGGCTGGTATTTCAACTCTGCCAACCAGCCCTGTGAAGCCAACGATGAATATTGCCGGGCTATGGTCACACTGAACCAATCAGCACGAACCTTGACCGTAGAACTGACCGAAGGAGGCATCGTAGCCGGAACGGTATTGTCGCTCAACGTAGGCTTTGCCGTAAACGGTCCGGACTATGACAACTACCTGCGTTTTACCTTCGAAGTGTCTGTTACAGACCCGACGGTAAGCGTAACAAGCGTAGATCTTCCTAACACTGACTATACAGCAGTAGACCTGATGCTGACCGATGTAGAAGCCAACCTTACGGCTGTATTCGACATGTCATTGGAAGAATTTATTGCAGCCTTTGATGCCGGCACCATCCGATTCTATGCAGCCAATCCGTCAACAGGCGTATGGGATACAGAAAGTGCTTACACGGGTGAAGAACCTGCTGGATATTGGTTTGATGCAACTGGAGCTGTTTGCGCTTATCCCGGAACTGTATGTGCAAACTTCAAACCGGATACGGAATCTATAGGCGAAAGTTGTGTAAAATTATGCTGTATGCCGGGCTTGACAGCTGGAGAACAATATATGTGCAGCTTCGGTTTTGTTGACACAACAGACTCAAGCAAATTCTTCCGTTATATCGTGACATGTAATATTGTAGAATAACGACATTGATACATTAAGTAGATAAATAAAGCAATGGAGTATAGCAAGCGGATTTCACCTTGTTATGCTCCATTCTTTTTTATCAATAAAGGGAACGCATCATTCAATAAAAAAACGCCCCACTATCCGCTATATTTCCCATCTATAAACCTCTTATTCCCAAACATCTTTATGAAAAAAATCTTCTACACATATCTTTTTTTAGGGCTCTCACTCTGTGCCGCTTCCACTTTGTGTAGCTGCCATGAGGAAATCAATGAGGAAACCAATGAACCTTCCAGCGGAAGCTCGCTTCAAATCATGGACGAATCGGAGATAGAAGACTTTGAGAAATATTACAAGCCTGCCGAGTTCAGCAACATGGACATGCTGCGCAACGACGCGCAATGGTCGTGGTTCCGCTCGAAGCAAAGCGAACACTTCTTCGTATTCTGGGAAGCCGGCTTCGGCGATGACCCCAATGCCGAAACCGTGCCTGCCAACATGCGGGTGGATATCGACGACCTGCTGGAAAAAGCCGAACAGTTTTATGCCACCAACATCAACAAACTGGGCTTCGCCGAAACGGGACAGGGCAAATCGTATCTGGACCAATACAAGATGGAGATATACCTGCTGTATCAGGAAGAATGGCTGGCTACCGGCTCGGGCTACGACAACACCATCGGGGCACTGTGGGTAAACCCCAGCACCTGCCAGCCTGTCGGCTCGACCATCGCTCACGAAATCGGGCATAGCTTCCAGTATCAGGTGTATTGCGACAAGCTGTACCAGGGCGAGGCGGACGACTTGCAGTCGGGTTTCCGCTACGGATACGAAGGCAGCAACGGAGGCAACGGATTCTGGGAACAGTGCGCCCAATGGCAATCGTTCCAAGACTATCCCGAAGAGATGTTTACCGGCGGATACTTCGGCGTATGGCTGGTAAACAACCACCGCCACTTCGAACACGAATGGATGCGCTATGCCAGCTACTGGCTGCAAACGTACTGGACCGACAAACACGGCGAGACAACGGTGGCAAATGTATGGAAAAACTCGCGCTATCCGGAAGACGCGATATCGGCTTATATGCGCTTGTACACCAACAACAGCTGGGATACGATGAAAGAAGAGCTTTACGACTATGCCGCACGCATGGCGACCTTCGACATCGACGGTATCCGTGAATATGCCGACGGCTATCTGGGACAATACAGCACGACGCTTTATCCGACCGCGGACGGCTACTACCAGGTGGCATACGCCGACTGTCCGGAAACAACGGGATTTAATGTCATTGCCCTGAACGTGCCTGAAACATCGGCAACCATCTCGGCAGACTTCGAAGGGCTGATGCCGGGAAGCGCGCTGGCAGCCGACGACCCGGGCGAATACATGGACACGGAAGTAGTGGCAGGCACCACTTCTACCTATAATAATATAGGAGAGGCAGCCGAGGCTGGCTGGAGCTATGGCTTCGTTGCCCTGAAGAGCAACGGGGAGAGGGTGTACAGCGAACGCTTCTCTGCCGCTTCGGGTAACGCGTCTTTCGATGTGCCGGCAGGAACGGAACAGCTTTACTTCATCGTACAGGCAGCTCCCCAGACCTACAAAGCACATCCGTGGGACGAAAAAGAGCTGAACGACGAGCAATGGCCTTATAAAGTGAAATTCAACAACACCGACTTGTTAGGCTCTGTAACCATCGACCCGGAGGCTCAACCGAAGGATGTGACGTTTACATACGACCTGACCTTCCCCGCCACGACCGATGGAGACTATACGGGTACAACCGTAAGCCTGTATACGGAAGGGGATATGCAGGAACTGGCTCAGGCTTTCATCATGCAGCCCGCCATCCTTTCGACGAAAATCATGAATGCCGGAGCGGAACCGCAGGAAGGAAGCATCGCCTTCGCTGCCATTCAGGCTGACGGCTCAAGAGAGTATAATTGCACCGCCAACGGCTTGGGCTTCTGGTACGACAATGCGGGAAATGTCATCACTTGGGGAAACAACAGCTACGTCTTCTCGGAATTTAACCAAGAGACGTTTACCTTCACCATCGGACAGTTCCCCGACCATTGCCAACCCGGAGATGAATACACCATCCGGCAAGCCTTGATTTATACGCTCAACGGCAATCAGTACACCGCGACCTTCGTCTTCCGGATACGGATAAGTTAAAGAATAAGGAGTTAGAGAAGTTAAAGAAGTTATCACTTCGCTTCGCTCCGTTAGAAGTTAAAGTAGAATAGTTTTTCTTTTTTAGGAGTTAGAGAAGTTAAAGAAGTTATCACTCCGCTTCGCTTCGTTAGAAGTTAAAGCCAATAGCTTGGTTAACTTCTTTCATTACTCTACTTTTTTACTTTAACTTCTTTAACTTCTCTAACTTCTTTAACTCCTATTTATAAAAGCCTTGTCAACTAAAAATAAAAACCTTATCTTTGCCTTACGGTAACATTTAAAACAATTCAGGCATGGAAAAGGCAAAAGTGAAAGGCATCCCTTACGGCGTGGCACGCTTCGAGGACATACGCAGGGACAATCTATACTACATAGACAAGACGATGTATCTTCCCCTGCTGGAAGACACAAGTAACTATTTGTTCCTTATCCGTCCGCGCCGTTTCGGCAAGAGCGTGTTCGTCAGCATGATGCAGGCATACTACGACATTGACAAAGCAGGTCGCTTTGATGACCTCTTCGGCGGGCTCTGGATACAGCAACACCCTACGCCGCTGAAGAATGCTTTCCAGGTGATTTACTTCGACTTTTCGATGGTAGAAGCCGGAATGGACCAGCTGGAATACACATTCAATAACTATTGCGGTGCCGAGTTGGACTCTTTCATCAAGAGATATAAGTCCTATTACGATGCCGAGACATTCGAGAAAGTGCTTGCTGAACAGGATGCTGCTTCTAAGTTAAGAATAATCAATGCAGAGGCGCGACGCAAGGAATACCAGCTCTACCTGATTATTGACGAATACGATAACTTCACCAATGATATATTGAGCGAGGGAGGCAAGGAGATGTTCCGCAACCTGACCCATGCCAGCGGCTTTTACCGTAAATATTTCAAACTGTTCAAGGGAATGTTCAACCGGGTGTTCCTGATTGGTGTTTCGCCCGTAACACTGGATGACCTTACGAGCGGGTACAACATCGACTGGAATATCTCGCAAGACCCGCGCTTTAACCACATGTTAGGCTTCTCCGAGTCGGACGTACGCACCATGTTCCACTATTATCAAGACAACGGAAAGCTCCGTGCCGATGCCGACATCGAAGCCATGATGGCAGAAATGAAGCCGTGGTACAACAACTATTGCTTTGCAGAAGAATGTCTGGAAGAGGACCGTCTGTATAACTGCGACATGGTTTACTATTATTTACGCAGCCAGGTTCTGTACGGTCGTCCGCCCAAGGAGATGGTGGATAAGAACATCCGCACCGATTACAAAAAGCTGAAGATGCTGGCGGACATCGACCGTGGAAATCAACGAGAGAATCGGATGAGTGTCATTGAGGAGATAGCCGCAACAGGCTCGGTACTGATGACGCTGAAGACTTCCTTCCCCGCCGAATATGTCACGGAAGACAACAACTTCCGTAGTCTTCTTTATTATTACGGATTGCTTACGATGGGAGCCGCATACGGGAATCTCATCAAAATGGTCATCCCGAACAACTGTGTAAAGGAACAATATTGGAGTTTCATGCGCGATTATTATAACCGAAGCTTCAAAGTAGACAGCATACCAATGGAATGGGAAATGACGCGCATGGCCTTCGAAGGCGACTGGCAACCGTTCATCGCCCGTATCGCCACGGCATACCGTGAAAACTCTTCGGTGCGCGACAGTATTTTAGGCGAACATAACCTGCAAGGTTTCTTCAAGGCATACTTGGCTCTAAACAGCCTCTACCTGGTAGAGCCCGAAATCGAACTGAACTACGGCTTCAGTGATTTCCTGCTCCTACCCGACAAGTCACGCTATCCGGAAATAGCCCACAGCTACATCATGGAGCTGAAATACGTAAAACCCACCGCTACAGACGCCGAACTGGAAGCCAAGAGCCAGGAAGCCGACACCCAACTGGAGAAATACAGCCATGACAAAGTAGTTAAGCACCTGTGTACAAACACCCAACTGCACCTGCTGAAAGTGATATTCCGTGGGGCAAGCATGGAGATTTGCGAGGAAGCTGATTGTTTTTTCACCACAGATTACACAGATTAATTAAATTAATAGTTAATAACGGGTGAATTTAATCTGCGTAATCAATAATGAAAAAAATCTGTGTAATCTGTGGTGAAAAAAAACTATCTTTGCCTTACGGTAACATCTAAAACGATTCAGGCATGGAAAAGGCAAAAGTGAAAGGCATCCCTTACGGCGTGGCACGCTTCGAGGACATACGCAGGGACAATCTATACTACATAGACAAGACGATGTATCTTCCGCTGCTGGAAGAGACAAGCAACTATTTGTTCCTTATCCGCCCCCGCCGTTTCGGGAAGAGTGTGTTTGTCAGCATGATGCAGGCATACTACGACATTGACAAGGCAGACCGCTTTGATGACCTCTTCGGCGGGCTCTGGATACAACAGCACCCTACTCCATTGAAGAACGCTTTCCAAATCATCTATTTCGACTTTTCGATTATCGGCATCGGATTCACTGAAGAAGACCTGGAAAGGAACTTCA
>UQVZ01000008.1 GCA_900544675.1 uncultured Bacteroides sp. | reverse complement strand
ACCTAATCTCTTGCCAAAGAGATATTTATCATGCGACCTTTACGGACGCACCCTCATGTTTGAAGATTAGATAGGGCTGGTCGCCGTACCCCAGCTTCTCCAGATACTCCCGTGCAAGCTGTTCCATCTCCATGTCCGTCAGGCGGTCGTCAGGATGAGGATTGAGGGAGATATGGATGACCTTGTTCCGTGTGCGGACGTTCTCCGGCATGTAGCGTTTGAAATCCTGTTCGGCACGGGCGATGTCCACCCGCCCGCTGCCGTCGTCAAAGACCTTGTTCACGGCAAGCAGCTTCCCCTCACCCTCGTTCACCTTCATGCCGTTGTAGGCGAGCGCGCCGTACAGCGACGTTCCTACCGTGATTTTTGCGACCATCTTTCCTGAAACTCCCTTGACAGTTCAACGACCTGCCGCGTGATTGCGGCCAGTTCCTTCGTGCACTGCTCCAGCCTGTAGAGCAACGCCATCGCCTTCTTCTCGGAGAAATGGCAGCGCAGCTCCTTGACCACTTGGTTGTAATTGTTGCCCACCATGCGGTACTGCGCATGGAAAGCGGACAGCTTCGTGCAGTAGTCGAGCAGTGTCTTGTCCGTGACCAGCACCCGAAAGGGCTGCCCGAAGAAGTGCGCCTTCAGAAATACCGCCCTCGCCTCCACGCCGGACTTGCCGTGCATGGCGAGAAACCTGAGCCATTCCCCGTCATCGAAACGCACCATCACACAGTGCGACTTGCGGCTTTCACGTGGGTGCCGCCCCCACTTGGGCGTTTCCGCCCTGTCTTTCGTCTTGTTCTCGTTCATATTACAATGGATTTAGTGGTGTCACGGCATAAGCGCAGCTTCGGCATACGCACCGCAGGTGGAAACAGGCTTCCCGACTTCGGAGAGGAAGCCCCTTCCCGCATGGGGCAAGGCCGTTTCGGGAGTAACCCGAAACCCTTTGAGTAACTCAAAGGACACCTTGCTGTGTCTTTGAGGACACAAAAATCCGTGGCAGACGGATTGGGATTATATCTGTCGTTACCGACCCAGCAAGGCATCGGTTGCCCGATACCTTTCGGCTGCCCAAAAGAAGGACGGAGCCGGGGCCTGCGGTACGCGCTTTCGGTTTTGCCCTGCCGCTTGGATGCAAAGGTAAGGCGTTTAAGCCTTTGAAAACGTGATAAGAACGAAGCCACTCCCTACCACTTACTGCCACAAGCTGCCACCAAGACCGAAAACGATACGGATATGGGAAAATGCCCTTTACTTTGCAGGCAGAAAGGTCGGCTGACCGGCTTGCCGTCCGGTGGGCGAACCGTCCGACCGACCCGCCCGCCGGATTGCCGGATGGCCATCCTGCCGGACAGCCGGGGGACAGGCAGATTGGTTGGTCAGAAGGAGAAAGGCTCCTTGGAAGCATCCGCGAATGAAGCCACTCCCTGCCACTTGCTGCCACAAGCTGTCACCAACGGGAGAAACGATACGGACTTGGAAAAATACCGTTTCCTTTGCAGGCGGAAAGGTCGTCCGACCAGCCTGCCGTCTAACAGGAAAGCCGTCCGACCGACCCGTTTGCCGGATTCCCGGCTGTCCAGTCTGCCGGACAGCCGGAGGACAGGCAGACCGACAAGCAGGCACAACGGACGGACAGCGGACGTGACGGCAAGGCGACAGGCAAGGCGGTACGCCGACCGGACAGAAAACCAGTTATTAACAATTAAAAGAAGAAAGCATGAAAAAAGAACCTTTGTTCATCGCCTTCTCCACCCAGAAGGGAGGGGCAGGCAAAACGACACTCACCGTGCTGATGGCGAGTTACCTGTATTACGTGAAGGGGTACGACGTGGCGGTCGTGGACTGCGACTACCCCCAGTTCAGCATCAAGGACATGCGCGAGCGTGACCTGAAGAATATCGAACGCAACCCGTACCTGCGCAAGCTGGCATACGACCAGTTCAAGCGCATCGGCAAACGCGCCTACCCGATAGTGGGCAGCCGTCCCGACAATGCGATAGAGACGGCCAAGCCTTTCATCGAGTCGGCGACGCCGCCCGACTTCATCTTCTTCGACCTGACGGGTACAGTGAACAACCTCGACCTGATAAGGACGGTAGCGACGATGGACTACATCTTCTGCCCGATAGCGGCGGACCGTTTCATCATGGAAAGCTCGTTGAAGTACGCAAGCATCATCAACGACACACTGATCACTACAGGCAAGTCGAACATCAAGGGCATCCGCCTCTTGTGGAACATGGTGGACAAGCGCGAGAAGACCGACCTGTACGACATCTATGACAAGGTGATAGCCGGGATGGGGCTTGAAGTGCTCAATACCTGCCTGCCCGACAGCAAGCGTTTCCGCAAGGAAGGCTCGGAGGAAGGGGACCGCCCGTTCTTCCGCTCCACGTTACTTCCGCCGGACAAGGCGTTGGCAAAAGGGAGCGGCATCGACGCCCTCGCGGAAGAAATACTCGGCATCGTAAAGCGTTGAACACATGGCGAAGAAACTTGATGTCGATATTGACCCCGGCAAATTCCTGGACTCGTTCCGTCCGGAAATGCCCGCGCCCGCCGCCCAAGACAGTGCATACGCGAAAGGAAACGGCGAGGAAAGCCCTGCCCGGTCACAGGAACAGGACACGCTGCCAAAGGAAAGCGATGATGCCGGAATGCAGGAGGCGGAATACATGGAAAAATTCCTCCAACCGATAAAAGGCCCGGTCAAGTCGGCGAAATCCGCCTATATATACCCGGAACTCCATGAACGCATCCGGGGCATCGTCAGGGTTATCGGAAAGGACAGCCTTTCACTCTCGGTTTATGTGAACCATGTGCTTGAACATCACTTCAAGGAAAACGAGGAAGTGATACGCAGGCTTTACAAGAAGAATTATAAAGACATTTATTAACATTAAGACAAGAACAACAATGGAAAAAGCAAGAACAAACAAGAAGAAAAGCCCGAAAACGTCCGTCGGACAGGACAGTAACAAGAAACAAGGACTGGAATACTATGTTTCCACATTCCTGAAAGAAGCGGACAGAACCGTCCGTAAGGACAAGCCGGTACACATCAGTGACGAACACTGCGAGCGGATACGGAGCATTATCCGTGCAGCGGGCAAGGACAAGATTACCTTGTCAGACTATATAGACAACGTGCTGGAGCGGTATTTCGAGGAACATCAGAACGAAATCACGGACTTGCTGGAACAGGCAGTCCCATTTACCAACCCTAAAACGGAACAGCAGGAATCATGAAACTGAGCATCAACATTTTCAGACGGAAGAGAAAGGATGAAGCCCACATCGGCAAGTACCTTAACAGCCGCAAGCCGGAAGGGACCGCACAGAAGGCGGTGTACATCAGCCGTGAGAACCATGAAGCCGTCAAGCGGATTGTGGGCATGGCAGGAGGGCAAGGGACGACCATATCCGGCTACATAGACAACATCGTCACCGAACACCTTGAACGCCACAGGGCGGAACTGGAAAGCCTGCACGGACGGAAAAGCCACGGGAGTGTCGAACCGATAACAATCCGCCTATGGTGACGCTGCTGATAGTCCTGATGATGATGTGCAACCTGTGGGTGCTGTTCTACTTGACATGGGAACACCGGGAAACGCGGAAGGCCGACCATCACGATAGCGCGGAACAGGCACGGCAGGAGCCGCTGCCCGACATCATGGGCAAGAGCAAGTTCAGGATGCCGGAACGGACGAGGACAGAAAAGGACACCACGGTGTCAGAAGCTGCCACTTCCGTGAAAGCCGAGGCGGTGGACGAAAAGGACGTTACTTTTGCCGACGAAACGCTGGGACGACATCCGCGCCAAGTGCCCGATGAGGAACTGGATGACGTGTTTGCCGACAAGCGTGTTTCCGACATCGGAGCGGAATATGACGAAGACGGGGATTACGACGGCGAACCCCATGAAGCGGGCGGATTGACCTTCGAGGACATCGACCTTGCCATGCGGACAGCGAAGAAACCGAAAGCCACGAAAGAGGAACGCCGACACGCCGGAATGGTGTTCTGCGACATGAAAGGAAACGAACTGTTCGCGATGATAGAAAAGAGTTCGGAGGCGACCCGCAAGAAGCTGGACGAGCTGATGGACTACTATCTGGACTCCGTGTCGGCGGCTCAGGCAAAACCGGCACCGGCGGTAATGCCCAAGAAAGCGCCCGCAGTTCCGGATAATATTGAGGATTTCAACATCCGTGATTTTGTATAACAAGTAAAACGTAACAATGATGCGAAAAAAGAAAATCGACTACGGCTAAACCACGGCTTGCCACCGAACCACTAAATCCACAAGCCGGCTTCATCCAAAGCCGCAAGAAGTAAAAAACAAGTATCAACCGCCAAAGGGACTATCCAACCCGGAGGCACAAAAAAAGAAACGATTATGACAAAGACATTGAAGAAAAAACAAATCATTCTCGCAGCCCTTCTGGTGGCTGCAAACATCTCAGCGTCCGCACAAGGCAACGGCATGGCGGGCATCAATGAGGCTACCAACCTCGTGACCAGCTATTTCGACCCCGGCACGAAACTCATCTACGCCATCGGAGCGGTCGTCGGGCTTATCGGGGGCATCAAGGTGTATGGCAAGTTCTCATCGGGCGACCCCGACACCTCGAAGACCGCCGCGAGCTGGTTCGGGGCGTGCATCTTCCTGATTGTGAGCGCGACGATTCTCCGTTCGTTCTTCCTTTAATAAACGTACATTCCCATACATATATAATAAGGTGTAAGGACAATGGCTGAATACCCCGTCAACAAGGGCATCGGCCGTCCGGTGGAGTTCAAGGGACTGAAGGCGCAATACCTCTTCCTGTTCGCAGGCGGGCTGCTTGCCGCCTTCGTCCTCTTCATCATCCTGTACATGGCAGGCGCGGGCCAGTGGCTCTGCATCGGCTTCGGTGTGGTGTCCGCTTCCTCGCTCGTGTGGCTTACGTTCCGCCTGAATGCCAAATACGGCGAACACGGGCTGATGAAGCTGGGCGCAGCACGGATGCGCCCCCGCCATGTACTCCACCGCCGACGGGTGTCCAGACTGTTAAGACAAAAAAAGAAGAAAGGAAGAAACGTATGAGAAATGTAATGAAAGCCACCACGCTGGAAAGCCGCTTCCCCCTGCTATCGGTGGAACACGGCTGCATCGTCTCGAAGGACGCGGACATCACCGCCGCCTTCGAGGTGGAGCTGCCGGAGGTCTATACCGTCACGGCGGAGGAATACGAGAACATCCACGCCGCGTGGTGCAAGGCGATAAAGGTGCTGCCCGACCATTCGGTGCTGCACAAGCAGGACTGGTACGTGAAGGAGCGGTACCGCCCCGACCTCGGCCGGGAGGACATGGGCTTCCTCGCCCGCAGCTACGAGATGCACTTCAACGAGCGTCCGTTCCTGCACCACAAGTGCTACCTGTTCCTGACGAAGACTACGAAGGAACGGCTGCGCCAGCAGAGCAACTGGAACACGCTGTGCCGGGGGCACATCGTGCCGAAGGAGATACAGGACAAGGAAACGGCGGTGAAGTTCATCGAGGCGGTGGAGCAGTTCGCGCGTATCCTGAACGATTCGGGGCATATCAAACTGCGCCGGCTCTCCGATGACGAGCTTGTCGGAACTGATAAGGAAACGGGCATCATCGGGAGGTACTTCGCCCTGTCGCTGGGTAACGTGGACTGTCTGGAGGACATCGAGATGACGGCGAGGGAGATGCGCGTCGGCGACAACCGGCTGTGCCTGCACACCCTGTCGGACACGGAAGACCTGCCCGCTGCGGTGGCGACGGACTGCCGTTACGAGCGGCTCTCCACCGACCGCTCGGACTGCCGCCTGTCGTTCGCCGCACCGCTGGGCCTGCTGCTGCCCTGCAACCACATCTACAACCAGTACGTGTTCATCGGCAACAGCGACGAGGAGCTGCGCCGCTTCGAGAAGGCTGCACGCAACATGCAGTCGCTCTCCCGGTACAGCCGCCAGAACGCCATCAACCGCGAATGGGTGGAGGAATACCTGAACGAGGCGCACTCGCAGGGGCTGAAGTCCGTCTGCGCCCACTTCAACGTGATGGCGTGGAGCGACGACACGGAGGAACTGAAACGCATCAAAAATGATGTGGGCAGCCAGCTGGCAAGCATGGGCTGCGTGCCGCGCCACAACACGACGGACTGCCCGACACTGTTCTGGGCAGGCATCCCCGGCAATGCGGCGGACTTTCCGGCAGAAGAGTCGTTCCACACGTTCATCGGACAGGCGGTATGCCTCTTCGCGGGCGAGACCAACTACAAGGACTCTCCGTCGGCCTTCGGCATTCGCATGGCGGACCGCATCAGCGGCAAGCCCCTGCACATCGACATCTCCGACCTGCCGATGAAGCGCGGCGTGACGACCAATAGAAACAAGTTCGTGCTGGGGCCTTCGGGCAGCGGCAAGTCGTTCTTCATGAACCATCTGGTCCGCCAATACTTTGAGCAAGGCTCCCACGTGGTACTGGTGGACACGGGCAACTCCTACCAGGGGCTGTGCGAGATGATACACCGCAAAACGAAGGGCAGGGACGGCATCTACTTCACCTACACGGAGGAGAAGCCCATCTCGTTCAACCCGTTCTACACGGACGACGGGGTGTTCGACGTGGAGAAGAAGGACAGCATCAAGACGCTGCTGCTCACCCTATGGAAAAGCGAGAACGAACCCGCCACGAAAACGGAGTCGGCGGAGCTGGGCAGCGCGGTGAACGCCTACATCCTCCTGCTCGGTCAGGACAAGAACATCGTGCCGTCGTTCAACTCGTTCTACGAATACATGAGGGACGTGTACCGCAAGGAGATGGAGGAACGCTACATCAAGGTGGCGAAGTCGGACTTCAACATCGACAACTTCCTGACCACGCTCCGGCAGTATTACAGGGGCGGCCGCTACGACTTCCTGCTCAACTCCACGGAGAACATCGACCTGCTGCACAAGCGGTTCGTGGTCTTCGAAATTGATGCCGTGAAGGATAATGCCGAGCTTTTCCCGGTGGTGACAATAATCATCATGGAGGCATTCATCAACAAGATGCGGCGGCTCAAAGGCGTCAGAAAGCTCCTGATTGTGGAAGAGGCTTGGAAGGCCCTTTCCTCGGCGAACATGGCTGATTATCTGAGGTATATGTACAAGACGGTCAGAAAATACTTCGGGGAGGCGATTGTGGTGACGCAGGAGGTGGACGACATCATTTCGTCGCCGATTGTGAAGGAAAGCATCATCAACAACTCGGACTGCAAGATACTGCTTGACCAGCGGAAGTTCATGAACCGCTTTGACCAGATACAGTCCCTCCTGGGGCTGACGGAAAAGGAGAAGTCACAGATACTCTCCATCAACCAATCCAACGACCCGTCACGACGGTACAAAGAAGTGTGGATAGGACTTGGCGGCACGCAGTCGGCGGTGTACGCCACGGAGGTGTCCATGCAGGAATATCTGGCCTACACGACGGAGGAAACGGAGAAGATGGAAGTGCGCGAACTGGCGGAAAAACTGGGCGGCGACATGGAAGCCGCCATCCGGCAGATTGCGGAGAAACGGCTGGACGAGAAGTGACCGATGGAAACATCACCGACCACATACGGCGTTTGAGACCACCACATACGGCGTATAAGGGTATCTCTAACGGCGTATGAGGTCAAGAGACATTTTTAATCAACTAAAAAAAAACAAGAATTGAAGAATTATGAACATTGAACTGACAAAGACACAACGGCTGTTGCTTTGCGGCGGTCTGATTGGCTTGGCATCGCTGATGCTGCAAGCCTGCGAAACGGTAATGAAGGAAAACGAAGACGTCCGCGAGAAGATTTGCGGCAACTGGCAGAGTGCGGAGGCGGGACCCGATGTGCTGGTGTACAAGGAGGGTGAACACTACAAGGTGACGCTGTTTCGGCGGTCGGGCGTGCGCCGCAGGCTGAAGCCGGAAACCTACCTGCTCCAGCGGGAGGAGAACGGCAACCTCTACATGAACACGGGCTTCCGCATCGACGTGGCGTACAACGAGGAAACGGACGTGCTGACCTTCTCGCCGAACGGCGACTACATCCGGGTAAATATGGAGGACGCTTCGGACGGCGAAAAGAAGGAAGGACAATAAAAAACTAATGTACCACTAAATCCAACGTGAATGAGAATGAGACAGAAACTGAAAATGCCGCTGATAGCGGTCTGCCTGTGCCTCACGGGTGCGGGCACGGCAAACGCCCAGTGGGTGGTGTCCGACCCCGGCAACCTCGCCCAGAGCATCATCAACTCCGCCAAGGAGATGGTGGAGACGGCGGGCACGAAGGCGAACACCCTGAACGGCTTTCTGGAAACCAAGAAAGTGTTCGAGCAGGGCAAGAAGTATTACGACGCCCTCCAAGCCGTGCATGACGTGGTAAGAGGCGGCGTGAAGGTGACGAAGAGCATCGGGCTGGTCATGGAAATCTCCGAAATCTATGTGGAAAACTACCAGAAGATGCTCTCGGACGAGAACTATACACCCGATGAGCTTGCCGCCATCTCGTCGGGCTACGCCATGCTGATAGACGAAAGCTCGGACGTGCTGCAAGATTTGAAGAACGTGGTGAACGTCACGGGGATGTCGCTCTCGGACGCGGAACGGCTGGCAATTATCGACAACGCCTACCGCAGCCTGATGAACTACCGCAACCTCGTGCGCTACTACACGGGCAAGACCATCTCGGTGAGCTACCTGCGGGCAAGGAAGAAGAACGACATGGACCGGGTGATGTCGCTGTACGGAACGGCTAACGAAAGGTACTGGTAGCCTATGGGAGAGTTCGACAACCTTCACCAGATACTCCTTTCGCTCTACGACGAGATGATGCCGCTCTGCGCGGACATGACGGGCGTGGCGAAGGGGCTTGCCGGGCTGGGCGCACTGTTCTACGTGGCGATGCGCGTATGGCAGTCGTTGGCACGAGCCGAAGCGATAGACGTGTACCCGCTGCTGAGACCTTTTGCATTAGGTCTGTGCATCCTGTTCTTCCCGACCATCGTATTGGGCACGATGAACAGCGTGCTGAGTCCCATCGTGCAGGGTGTACACGGGATTCTCGAAGAACAGACCTTCGACATGAACGAGTACCGGGAGCAGAAGGACAAACTGGAGTACGAGGCGCTGATGCGCAACCCGGAAACCGCCTACCTCGCCTCAGACGAGGAGTTTGACCGGCAGCTGGACGAGCTGGGCTGGTCGCCCTCGGATCTCGTGACGATGACGGGGATGTACATGGACCGGGCGGCGTACAACATCAAGAAAAGCGTGCGTGACTGGTTCCGCGAACTGCTTGAACTGATGTTCGCCGCAGCCGCACTCATCATCGACACGCTACGGACGTTCTTCCTCGTGGTGCTGTCCATACTGGGACCGATAGCCTTCGCCTTCTCCGTGTGGGACGGCTTCCACTCAACGCTCTCGGCGTGGTTCAGCCGCTACATACAGATTTACCTGTGGCTTCCCGTGTCGGATTTGTTCAGCACCATACTGGCGAAAATCCAGATACTGATGCTCCAGCAGGACATCGAGCGTATGCAGACCGACCCGAACTTTTCGCTGGATGCAAGCGACGGGGTGTACATCGTGTTCCTTATCATCGGCATCGTGGGTTATTTCACCATACCGACGGTGGCGGGCTGGATTATCCAAGCCGGAGGCGGCATCGGCAGCTACAACAAGAACATCGGGACCGCCGGGGCTTTGGGCGGCAGCGTGGCAGGTGCAGCCGCAGGAAACGTGGCGGGGCGTGCCGGGAAGCTCATCAAGGGAACGGCTGGAAAGGTGTTCAAGAGGTAACAGCCGGAACGGTCGAAGTGGCACATTGGGGTTGCCTATGTGCCACTCTGACCTCCCCGAAGTGCCACTTCGGAAAAAGGATACTGAATGATGATTTTACAAACAGAAAAAGAAAGACGAAAAGAAAATGGAATTCAAATCATTAAAGAACATCGAGACGAGTTTCCGGCAGATACGTCTGTTCGGCATCGTCTATACGGCGGCCTGCGCCCTCGTGGTGGTCTGCTCGGTGGTATGCGCCTTCCGCTTCGCCGAAGCGCAACGGCAGAAGATATACGTCCTCGACGGGGGCAAGAGCCTGATGCTCGCGCTCTCGCAGGACCTGTCGCAGAACCGTCCGGCGGAAGCGAGGGAACACGTGCGCCGTTTTCATGAACTGTTTTTCACGCTCTCGCCGGAGAAAAGCGCGATAGAACACAACGTGAAGCGTGCCCTGCTCTTGGCGGACAAGAGCGCGTACAACTACTACGCCGACTTTGCCGAAAAGGGCTTCTACAACCGAATCATCGCCGGCAACATCAACCAGGTGCTTCAGGTGGACAGCGTGGTGTGCAACTTTGACCGCTACCCCTACGAGGCGCGGACATACGCCCGTCAGATGATTATCCGCGAGAGCAACGTGACGGAACGCACGCTTGTGACCGCCTGCCGCCTGCTCAACGCAAGCCGCTCGGACGACAACCCGAACGGTTTTACCATCGAGGGCTTCACGGTGCTGGAGAACAAGGACATCCGGACCATAGAAAGATGATGTGCGTATGGGAAAGATGAAAACTCTGATTGAAGGCTTGAAAGGCAGGGTGCGCAGGAAACTGGAAGCCCTGCCGCCGAAGGCGCGTCTGGGGATAGTCCTCACGGCATTTGCCGCTTTCGCCTCGCTCTGCCTGTACATGACCGTCACCGCCATCGCCGGTTTCGGCAAGGGGAACGGGGCAATGGAGATACGGCACATCGAGAAATTGGACCTGCCGATGCAGGAGAATATGAACCTATATAATAATGTATATGGAAAAGGAACAGAAGAAAAATGAAACGAAAGAGAAGAAGCCGCTGACCGAACAGCAGCGGCAGCAACGCAAGAAGATGCTGGTCTATCCGCTGATGGGACTGTTGTTCTTGGGCTGCCTATGGCTCATCTTCGCACCGTCCTCCGAGGACAGGGAGAAGGCAAAGCAGGGTCAGGGATTCAACACGGACATGCCCCTGCCCGAAGACTCGAAAATCATCGGTGACAAGGCGAAAGCCTACGAGCAGTTGCAGTTGGAGAACCGGCAGAAAGAACGCCGGGGCATGGTGGGCGACCTGTCCTCGTTCTGGCACGACGGCGCGGAAAAGCCGGACACGGCGGCTGCATCGGACGACTACCGCCTGACACAGACGGAACCGTCCGAAAATGAGCGTGCCGATAAGCAACAGGCGGGCATACGCACCTCCGCTGCCGCCTATGAGCGGCTGAGCACTTCGCTGGGCACGTTCTACGAGCCGCCGAAGGAGGACCGGGAAAAGGAGGAGCTTCGGGAACGCATCGACGAACTGGAAGCCATGCTGATGGCGCAGGAGGGCAAGCCGTCCTCGATGGAGGAACAGGTCACACTCTTGGAAAAGTCCTACGAACTGGCAGCGAAGTACCAGAACGGGAAGGGCAATGCCGGACAGACCGCACAGCCCGAAGAAATGGAAACATCCGCCAAGGCGGACGGAAAGAGCATGAAGGCTGAACCGGTAAGCGGGGTGCGTCCGGCGGTGGTATCCGCCTTGCCGCAGCCCATGACGGACTCGGCTTTCATCGCTGACTACGCGGGTGAACGGAACTACGGTTTCCATACCGCCATCGGCACGGCGGAAGCCTCGGAAAAGAACACCATCGCCGCCTGCGTGCAGGGCGACCAGACCCTCACGGACGGGCAGACGGTGAAGCTCCGGCTGCTGGAGCCGATGCGCGTGTCGGGGCGCGTCATCCCCCGGAACACGCTCCTTGTGGGCGCGGCACGGTTGCAGGGCGAAAGGCTCGGCATCGGCATCACCTCGCTGGAACACGGGGGAAGCATCATCCCGGTAGAACTGGAGGTGTACGACAGCGACGGGCAGGCGGGCATCTTCATACCCGGCTCGATGGAGATAGACGCGGCAAAGGAAATCGGGGCGAACATGGGCAGCTCGCTCGGCAGCAGCATCAACATATCGACCGACGCGGGGGCGCAGCTCGCCTCCGACTTGGGGCGAGGGGCGATACAGGGCATCTCGCAGTACATCTCGAAAAGGATGCGCACGGTCAAGGTGCATCTGAAATCGGGGTACAGGGTATTGCTCTACCAAGAAAAGGAATGAACAGTCCAAAAACATAAAGGCGAAAAAAGAAAAAATAATCAACAAACCAATTTTTACTTACCACTAAATCCAACGTAAAATGAGTATCAAAAAAGTAATGACAATGTTTGCCCTGCTGATGGGCATCGCCTGTGCGACCTACGCGCAGGGAGTGACGAACGACAGCACCGCCACCGCCAAGGAGGACGGGCTGGAGCTGGTGAAGGACGTCTATCCGCAGACGGAAGAGGACGGCGACCTGTACCACGGTCTGACGAAGAAGCTGATGTTCGACCGCATGATACCACCGCACGGCTTGGAAGTCACGTATGACAAGACCGTCCACATCCTGTTTCCGGCGGCGGTGCGCTACGTGGACTTGGGTTCGCCCAACCTGATAGCGGGCAAGGCGGACGGCGCGGAGAACGTCATCCGTGTGAAGGCGACGGTCAGGGACTTCCGCAGCGAGACGAACATGAGCGTCAT
Source organism: uncultured Bacteroides sp. (assembly GCA_900544675.1). Taxonomy (GTDB): domain Bacteria; phylum Bacteroidota; class Bacteroidia; order Bacteroidales; family Bacteroidaceae; genus Phocaeicola. Next base: position 104,388 of record UQVZ01000008.1, on the reverse strand, counting down.
CACGGAGGATGGCAGCTTTTATACCTTTAACGTGAAATACGCCGACGAGCCGCTTATCCTGAACGTGGAGATGAAGGACTTTATCCACGACGGCAGCACGGTGAACCGACCGAACAACGCGCAGGAAATCTACCTGAAGGAACTGGGCAGCGAAAGCCCGATGCTGGTACACCTCATCATGAAGTCGCTACACAAGGAGGACAAGCGCAAGGTGAAGCACATCGGCTGCAAGCGCTTCGGCATCCAGTACATTCTGAAAGGAATTTATGTCCACAACGGCCTGCTGTATTTCCACACGGAGATAAAGAACCAGAGCAACGTGCCTTTCGATGTGGACTACATCACGTTCAAGATTGTGGACAAGAAAGTGGCGAAGCGCACCGCCATGCAGGAGCAGGTGCTGTTCCCGCTCCGCGCCTACAACTACGCCGTCCGTGTAGCCGGGAAGCAGTCCGAACGCACGGTGTTCTGCCTCCCGAAGTTCACCATCCCCGACGGCAAGAGACTCGTGGTGGAGATGAACGAGAAGGACGGCGGGCGTCACCAGACGTTTACCGTGGAGAACGAGGACCTGGTACAGGCTGAAACCATCAACGAACTGCGTGTGCGATGAAAGGAAAGGTATTGTTTATTGTAACGCTTCTGTCCGTCCTTTTCATGGGACGGGCGGAAGCCCAGCGGTGCCTGCCGAAGATGCGGGGCATCGAGTTGAAAGCCGGGCTGAACGAGGCAGACGGCTATGTGCTGGGAGCCACGCTGTCAAGCTATGCGAAAGGCGGCAACAAATGGGTGTACGGGGTGGAGTACCTGAAAACGAGCCATCCCTACCGGACGAAGAGCATTCCTGCGGCGCAGTTTACGGCGGAAGGAGGCTACTATTACAACTTCCTCTCGGACGCGAAAAAGGTAGTGTTCTTCTATGCGGGCGTGTCAGCCCTTGCCGGGTACGAGACGGTGAACTGGGGCGAAAAGACGCTGTACGACGGGGCGAGGCTGAACAACAAGGACGCCTTTGTCTATGGCTGCGCCGCCACGCTGGACGTGGAAGTGTATCTCGCAGACTTCATCGCGCTGACGGCTTCGCTCAGGGAGCGTTTCCTCTGGGGCGGCAGCATGGGCGTGTGCCACACGGAGTACGGGATTGGCGTGAAATTTATCATCAACTGACGGATGCCTATGGACATAGAAGCGATGAAAGTCAGTGCAAATGAGCGCAATGCAAACTCGTTTGCAAATTGCCGAGTGCAGCCTGACTTATTAAAACGGTTCCCGATTGAGGACTTCCTCGCACGGCTGGGTCATCATTCCGTCCAAAGGCGTGCCAATGCCATTTGGTATAAGTCACCGTATAGGGAGGAAAAGACGCCGTCCTTCAAGGTAAACCCGGATAAAAACCTCTGGTTCGATTTTGGTGAGGGGAAAGGCGGCAACATCTTCGCCCTTGCGGGGGAGTTCATCAAGAGCGGCGACTTCCTCACGCAAGTGAGATATGTGGCGGAAGTGACCAATATGTCGGTGCAGGACTATGAGCCATACCATCATCCTGAAGTGCGGCAACCTGCCGGGCACAGCTTCGAGAATGTGGAAGTGCAGCCCTTGCAGAGCCGGGCGTTGCTCCATTACCTACAAGAACGGGGCATACCGTCCGCCGTCGCCATTGCGAACTGCAAGGAGATACACTACACCACGCACGGCAAGCGGTACTTTGCCGTGGCTTTCGGCAACGAAGGCGGAGGCTACGAGATGCGCAACCCGTTCTTCAAGGGCTGTGTGCCGCCGAAGGACGTCACCCTGCTGTCGGTCGGCTCGGATGCCTGCAACGTGTACGAGGGCTTCATGGACTACCTTTCCGCCCGTGCGCTGGGCATCGGCGGCAGTGAGGACCACCTTGTGCTCAATTCGGTGTCCAACGTGGCGAGGGCATACAAGTATTTGGACGACTACGGAAGGGTGCAATGCTATCTTGACAACGACGAAGCCGGGCGGCGGACATTGGAAACCCTGCGCACACGCTACGGCGAAAGGGTGTCGGACTGCTCCGGCATCTACGGCGGATGCAAGGACTTGAACGAGTACCTGCAAAGCCGCCTGAAACAAAACGAGAAAAATAACAGGAATATCAGACTTAAAATGTAACGATTATGAACATGAATAAATTGGACAACAGACAAAAAGTGAGAAGAAACATAGTGAGAACCTTTGCTGCCCTCTGTGTGGGACTGCTCTCCATAGGCTTCACCGCCTGCGATGACGACCTGGACGTGACGCAAGCCTACCCGTTTACGGTGGAGACCATGCCCGTGCCGAAAGAACTGGCGCAGGGCGAGACGGCGGAGATACGCTGCGAGCTGGTACGTGAGGGCGAGTTTGACGGGGCGGTCTATACCATCCGATATTTCCAGTACGACGGGGAGGGCACGTTGAAGCTCGACAACGGCTTGGTGTTGCAGCCCAACGACCGCTACTTGTTGGAGAACGAGAAGTTCCGCCTGTATTACACCTCGGAGTGCGACGAGTCGCAGAGCCTGACCATCACGGTGGAGGACAATTTCGGCAATGCCTTCGAGTGGGAAGTCGAGTTCAACAACGGTTCGGATGCGGATGTGGCGGTGTCGGACACTTTGAACGTCAGCCGATGATGCGCAAGGCGTTGCTTCTGCTGCTGGCGGCTGCCCTCTGTGGCAGCCTGCCGGCACAGGATACGGAGGAAACGGCACGGCTGCTGGCACTGTTCAACAGCCACCCGAAAGCGGACATAGCCGTCGAACTGGTGAAAAAATACGAAGGACTACATGACCGCTCCGACTACCCGTATTACGGCTACGGACACCGCAGGTTGCCAAACGAGAACCTGTCCTACGGCATGACGGAGGCGGAAGCCGAAGCCCTGCTCCGCAAGGATTTGGCGGTGCGTTACAGGCTGTTCCGCAAGTATGGAAAAGACGCGCTCCTGCTTACGGTTCTCAGCTACAACGTGGGGCAAGGGGTGCTGCTCGGTCATGGCGGGCATCCGAAAAGCGGGCTTGTCCGCAAGCTGGAAGCCGGAAACAGGGACATTTTCCGTGAATACACAGCCTACTGCCGGTACAAGGGCAAGCCCGTCCGCTCGATAGAGCGGCGGCGCAAAATGGAGTTCCTGCTGCTGTATGAGCCGTGAGTCATGGCTGCTGTAAAACAAACAAAATCCGATGGAGCCTTCTGTGGCTTCACCGGATTTTTCCGTATTATCGAAGATGGAAAACAACGGTTTCTTTGCTACTTTCTTACCCGCCTGTCCTGCTCATGAAAGAAAGTAGCGGGCGGCAATTCCTGCCACCCGCCAAAGGGTCATCCTGCCACCATCCGCTTCTGTATGCGTTCAAGGGTACGCTCGGCAATGAGGCGTGTGTCCTTTGTCCAAAGGTCATAGTCATGCACGGATATTCCCACGCTCCGCAGGTCACGGATATAGCCGGACACATAGTCTCCCGAAGGGAGGTAAACGAACTGCATCCATGCGTCCTTGCCGTCTGTCAGTATAAAATAGTATTTCATTTCGCTTGTTTTTTAATGGTTACAAATAAAGTGTGGGCGGTGGAAGCCACCGCCACGCACTCAAAATTCCCTCATATCAGCGATAGGCGTACAGTGTGTGAGCCATTCCTTTACGCAGGGCATGTTGTATTCGGAAGTGATGACTGCCGTATGCTCGTTTATCTGTGTAAACCTCGTACTTTCATAGTCCTCCACCCATCCTTTGAGGGTGTCAGTCCCCCATGCGTCCGCATCGGAAAACATATTGTCCAATACCTTGATTGGGTCGCTGAACGTAACTATCAGCGTATCATAGCCTGCTGTCATAGCCTGTCCTCCTTCGCTTTAATCCATTCGTCACGTAACCGCCTGCACTCGTCCAGCGTGGGCTTCACGCAGGAAAACAACTCTCCGTCCGTATGGCGGTAGTCGTATTGCACGAAAGTGCGCCTTTTCCTGCCGATACTCATTTGGAAACTCTCGTATTTCTCCGTTCCTGCCGCTTGGCAGGTGCTTACTCCGTTAATGGTCATTCTCGTTGTCATAGCCTTATCAATTAAAATTCAACAATCAGTAGTCTGTTCTCCAAACATTGGTCGGGGTCGGATGCCTTCTTCTGCGTCACCCATAAATGGTGTGCGCCATACCCAAAGGCGAAAAGGACATTGAAAAGTTCCTTTCGGGCGAACACCTCCATTACACCCCTTACATCCTGCTCGTTCTTTGTCAGCACAAGCGTGTTCAACAGTTCGATGAACATTTCGGGCAGCTCCTCGTGCCATCCGAAAACCATATTTTCTATTTTCACTTCCATATCATTAACTATTAGTTTGTTATACGATTATGCCACCTGCTTCATCCGCTGCCGTATCTGCTCGGCATTGTCCTCCACCAACTTGATGATGCGGTCGTGGTATTCGGTGTTGGAGTTGCATACGCCACGGCTCTGCACCACTTTCAACGTCTGTAAGTCCACCTCCACCGTTTCGATGCGCTCTCCGTCAATCCGTGCGGACAGTATCAGAGAGTTTTCATCATTGTAATAAGCATTGGTATAGACGCAATGGTGCATGGCTTTCCCTTCTTCGTAAAACTCATCCACGCTTTGCAATACCTTTACAATGATTAGTCCGTCCGTCAGTACAAGGTTGAGGAAAGCGGCTTTCTTTCGGATATACTCGTCTTTCTCTTTCGCCATATCCTCCAAACGCTTCCGCTCACGTTCCAACCGCTCAGCTTCCATTGCAATGCGCTGTTGCTCCCGTTCACGCTTCAATTGGGCTTGTCTTTTCTCCATATATAGGTCGTGGGTTGCCTTGAGGTCGGTCGGGCAAATGAAATGGGGGTTGCGCAAGTCTTTTCCCAATTTCTCCAACAGATATAGAAGGTCGCACCATAATGAAATGTCGGTTATGGCATATTTGTTCCGCATAGCTATCTTGTACGAGTGCCAACACCTGTCAAGTGCTTGCGGCTTGGAGAGGAAATAGCGCAAATGCTCGATGTTGCCCGACTTCATCAGGGTTTCCGCACGGCTGTCTGAAAGAATAGCCGTGAATAAGCTGTAAGGCGGTATGCCGTGCAGATTACCGTCAAATCCGTTACGCTTGATTTCGGGGATAATCCGCTGACGTGGGTAGGTGCATATCGGGTCTATGTCGTACACCCTATGTTGGTTGTTCTTGCGGATTTCCATCGGGCTGTCCTCAACCCACAAGTCATAGTAAAGGGGCGACATGCCACGCAGCCGTGCCACCGTCTCGGACTTGCCGTCGGGGGCTATCCACCGTTGTACCACCTCACAGATAGAATACTCCGCCTTTTGCCCGACTTTCTGACGGCTTCTGACGAAAAAGAAACGTATCACTTGGTAGCCTTTGCAGGTGGCGAGGATAGAGAAATACTCATTATCCGTGAACACCCTCTTTCGGGTGTCCACGATTTCCAATGCCGTTCCGCAGTTCGGGCAGGAGCATCCGCAAAGGGTGTCGGCAAGGCTGTGTCCGCTTTTCCATGCGTGTCCGCACTCCGTGCAGGTGATGATACCTTTTGCCGTTCGTCTGCCGTAGTGCTTGAAGCAATGTTGGAAAGCGTAGGTTCTCTGTGCGTCTGTCAGTTCGGGCAGGTTTGCGCTCAAACGGATGATTTCTTTCTGTATGGATGTCTTTGGTTTCATAGGTTCAGAATAATGAGAGTTCAACTTGTTGTGCGTTTGTTTTTTGGCTTGCCTTAGCCTTGTTTCGGTTCTGCAACTTGCGCAATTCCTCGGCTTGGTATTGGCGGATGGCTTGCTGCCGTGCTTCCGCCTTTTCCTCGTCAGTCAGTTCTACCGTATGGTTCACGACTACTTGGCATTGCAGTGGCTTGCCCACTTCAATGTCGTCCTCGTCATAGTAGTGGACGGCTTGGGAATAGATTTCACCGTCCGTAAAGCCGTTGCAGCCGCTTTTCTGTACCCAATTGAGGATATAGGTCACGCAATCCTCTATGTTCTTGTTCGGCTTGTTGTAATTTGCTGCAAACAGTTTGTCCTCCGCTGCACGGTTGTCCAGATAGGCTTGGATTGTACGCTTGAAATGGTCTGTTGTCTTGTTCATATCGTCAGATTTTAGATGTTGTCATTCGTGTAAAGTATGTCGCAGTCCTCCACTTCGGCTGGAAGTCCGAAAAGGGGATAACGTGAGAAATAGGGCTGTGTGTTGCCTTCTTCGTCCGTAAGGGGTGAGACAATCTGCACTTTCCACTTGCTCAACCATTCGTCAATCATGCGGATTTCCTCGTCCGTCAGTCCCGTCATGTCACCGTTGATGATGTACCCTAAACTCCATGTGGGTATCTTTTCCGTTGTCTTGTTCATAAGGTTCTCTTTTGATTGGTTGTCAAATGGTTTCTTTCAAAATCTCTCTCCAATAGATTGGCTCTACCTCGCTTAAAAGAAAGTCAATGAAGTCCTTTCTTGCATCCTTGCACAACTCCTTGTATATTTCTCGGAATGTGCCGAAATTGCCGTTAATGTACGTTTCCACCATATACTCAAAGATGTTGTCCACCTCGTAAAACCTGCATTGCTGCGCTGCCGTCTTGCTGTTTCTTTTCGCCATATCCTTATGAATTAAAGGGTTAATAACCAAATGAATGTCCAAATAATTGTCACTATTGAAAGTAGTGCGGTGAGGATGCCGAACATGAAGTTCAACACGCCCAATAGGATTTCCCCTGCGATGCCTACCGCCAAACCTCCTGCGCAAAGGGTAATGCCCCATGCCGCTCTCGCTACTGCGGACAATACTTTCCGCAAAGCCTTTCCGATGTCGTTCAATGTCATTCTCATATCGTCCAATTTTTAAGTTGTTTTTACTTGTCTTGCTCGGATGGGGAGGTCGGGTCGAGTCCTTTTTCTTTTCGCCTCTCCGTATGTCCGATGTTTCCTTGTGACGTCTTCCGACCGCGCATCGGTCGTTTTCGTTTCGGGGGCCATGCAAAGGTTAGGGAGTAGGTTCAGCAAATTTTTTCGACAGAATACTACCTGAGCTTGCGAAGTGTGGAGATTGTGGCTAAAAAATTTGTGTTCCTAATCCCGTCTTTACCTTTGCCCCTGCAACGAAAATGACCCACTGATGCCGTCTGGAATGGCGGCATGGGAATATCGGCATACTTGCTGGAGAGGCGGGAAGGAAAAGGGGGAAGCATAGAGGATGGCGCAACGCGCCACGGGGAAGTTCAAAGGGCGGCGCAACGGACAAGGGGAAAGCCCCGCTTTCCTGCCGCCGTGACAGAAGTCCTGCAACCGTCATTGTCATGCGTGCATGGCTTGCGGTTGCAAGTTTTCTGCCGACGGCACATGTCTTCAAACGGTTTTGTCTGCCATGCCCGGTTTGGCAAAAGCATGGCAAGACGGTTTGAGGACAGGGAAGACATGACAGCCGGAAATAGTCGCAGGTGCAGATTCACGCTTGCCGTGCCCTGCATCCGGCGGCATTTCGGCTGCCAAAAGAAGACGAGAAAAAGAAAATGGATAAAACGGACTTGTCCGTTCTGCACAAGCATATAAAAGAAGTGCCCACGACGATGGCGGTGTCACTTGTGACATTGTGGTCGTCGTGGGCTTTTCTTTGCTTGTGCCATTTCTGAAATGGGCTTACGCACATCAAGCCGGAAGCCGTTTTCAGAACGAGGTAACGGCAATATCCCTAAAAAATAGGTAATGATTTGGTGCTATGGGATAAAAAATGTATCTTTGCAAATACGAAAGAGCTGTTTGAATCTATGAGGTAAACCGCAGCAAGTCAGAGCGTTCTGAATGTCGCTAAATCGTTACCTAAAATCTCACACTCTTCAATTCTATTCTGTGTATCAATCAGATACAGCTTTTTTAATTATCCTATACAAAGATAATACAAAAAAGCGAGATACTGAATAATTGAAAATTAATATCTTAGTGCAATTCACCCCAAAGAACGTGTTTAGACAGCAGATATGTCAATTCAAAATATTACAATAATAAGAAAGACACAAAAAAACGTAACCTGATGAACCCTTTATTGAGTCATCAGGTCATGCATGAAATTAGTTATGCATCTTCGCCAAAGTTATCTGACATTTTTTGCACAAGAGTATAAATGACAATATTATGTCAGAACAAATCTTGACGACTCACAATCAAATACAACTTTTTTTATTATCCGAGGCAAAAATAAGATAGATTTTCGACCAACTTTCACAACACTCATAAAAGCAAAGAAATAGTTTTTAGATAAAAGCGTCATCATATCCTTTAGCAATCATGCTCTCTTCTATTTTGTTATAAGCTGATTGCAACCGTTTAGCAACGGTAGATTTTTTCATGTTTAGTTTAAAAGCTATAGCATTTAATGTCATTTGTTGCCATATTTTCATTTCGACTAATCTCTGTAGGTCATCGGGAAGTTCTTTTACTGACTTCCTCAATTCGATAAATTTCAACTCTCTATCTTGCGGAGTTAATACATAATCAGTATCAGTCTGTGTAACTTTGACTTGCTCTAAATCTAAGTCTGTTATTTTTATTCTTTTTTTTCTACAATAACTATAAAGATAATTATCTACAACGCGATGTAACCAATTAATGAATTTCCCGCTTTCTTGATAATTATTTTTCAACTTAAAGCTAAGATGAATTGACAAATCTTGAAATACATCATTAACCTCTTCATTGTTCATTACTATTTTCCGAATTGATGCCTTCATCTTATCTGCATATCGAAGTAAAAGAATATCGAAAGCATCATTGTTGCCCAGACGAAACAACAAAACTAATTGCTCGTCCGGATCGTTGTGCGATTCCATGATTTCGTTCTATTTTAAAGGTTTATTATTAATTAAATGGAATGCACCTTTATTAAAACGTTGCTTTTAAAATGGTAGCATACCATTATGATTGTAAAGGAAGGAAATTTTTTATAAAAAAACGAATAAAGCACAAACTTTTTTTCAAATTTATAATAATAGCTGGTTCCCAATTTACACTAAAATAGGAAAGCCAGCTACTATTACACCTTTTTATTTTATAAATTTTATTGAAAAAACACATCATCCAGCCGGCTGGAATTTTCTTCTTCCATTTCAGTCAGTTTGTCTTTGCAAGGGTCAAAGTCATCGGGAATATCGAAATACTCTTCTTCGGAATAGCCCAACGACTTGTCGGCATAGACTTTTTGCATATAAAGTCCCCATACAGGCAGTGCCATCGAAGCGCCCTGTCCGTCGCGCATGGTATCGAAGTGGATATCACGCTCCACACCGCCTACCCAGCATCCAGACACCAATGAAGGCGTAAAGCCCATGAACCAGCCATCCGAGTTACGGTTGGTAGTTCCTGTCTTGCCGCCCATGTCGGCTTTGATGCCATACAGACGACGCACACGACCGCCGGTTCCTTCATTGATGACGGCACGAAGCATAACCAACATCTTATAAGCACTCGATTCGCTGATTACCTCATCTACCTGTGGTGTAAAGTTGGCTATCACATTTCCTTCGTTGTCTTCTATGCGTGAAACGAACAGAGGGGCGGTGCGGATACCCCGGTTGGCAAAAGCGGTGTATGCACTGACCATTTCGCCCACCGAAATTTCACAAGGTCCCAGGCAAAGGGATACGGTAGGCTGGATTTCCTTGTTCAACACACCGAATGAATGAATCAGGCGCACCAGCGCATACGGGCTAAGCTTGCTCATCAGGTAAGCCGAAATCCAGTTGTTCGAATTGGCAAGTCCCCACTTCAAGGTAACTATTTCACCATAATGCGAACGGGAAGAATTGCGTGGCGACCATGCTTTCCCGTTTTCATCAAAGAGCGTTTGCTCGACATTACGCACCTCGTCACAAGGCGAGAATCCGTTTTCCATAGCCAAAGAATAAAGGAACGGCTTGATAGTAGAGCCCACTTGCCGACGCCCCACCATCGCCATGTCATATTGGAAGTAATTGTAATTCGGTCCGCCGACGTATGCTTTTACATAGCCGGTCACCGGGTCCATCGACATAAATCCCGCACGCAGGAAGTACTTGTAATAACGGATGGAGTCCATCGGCGTCATAATCGTATCTTTCTCTCCTTCGTAAGTAAACACAGACATCTCGTGCTTGGTATTGAACGCCTTCCGGATTTCCGCTTCCGAGCAACCTGCCGCCTTCATCTGGCGATAACGGTCGGTCTGGCGCATCGAACGGTCCATAATGGCATCTACTTCTTCTTGCGTCAGCTGATTGGTATAAGGAGCGGTTTTCCTTCCCTGTTTTTCCTTGAAGAAACGCGGCTGAAGGTATTTTGCCACGTGTTCGTATACCGCTTCTTCGGCATATTGCTGCATCTTCGAGTTGATGGTGGTGTAAATTTTCAATCCGTCAGTATAGATATTATAATTAGTTCCGTCTTTCTTCTTGTTCTTTGCACACCAGCCATAAAGCGGATTCGTTTTCCATGCAATCGAGTCTTCGTAATATTGCTGCATCTGCCAGCTAAGATATTTGCTCTTGACAGGTTCCTTGGCAGTCATGATATGGCGCAGATATTCACGGAAATAAGTGGCAAGCCCGTCCTTATGGTCTACAGGCTGGAATTTCAGCTTGAGCGGAAGAGCCTGAAGCGAGTCACATTCGGCTTGCGTGATATAGCCAGCCTTGCGCATCTGGTCAAGCACCGTATTCCGCCGGCCGCGTGAACGTTCGTTAAAACGCCGCGGGTTATAAAGCGAAGGATTTTTACACATACCTATCAAAGTAGCCGCCTCCTCGATGGAAAGGTCTTTCGGGTCTTTCGAGAAGTAAGTCTTGGCAGCGGTCTTGATACCTACCGCATTGTTCAGGAAATCGAACTTATTGAGATACATTGTCAGGATTTCCTCTTTCGTATAATAGCGCTCCAGTTTGACAGCTATCACCCACTCTATCGGTTTTTGCAAAAGACGTTCCATTACATTGTCTGCCGTAGGCGAATAAAACTGCTTGGCAAGCTGTTGGGTAATGGTACTTCCACCGCCGGCATTCTTCTGCATCAGGATGCCTCGCTTCACTACGGCACGCAAAAATGCACGGAAGTCTATGCCCGAATGCTCGCTGAACCGCACGTCTTCGGTAGCAATCAAAGCATGAACCAGATTAGGCGACAGGTCATTGTAACCTACATAGACACGGTTTTCCTTGCTGTACGACCACGTGCCAAGCAATTGGTCGTCATCCGAAATGATTTGGGTTGCAAACTTCAAGTTCGGATTCTCCAGTTCTTCTACAGGGGGCACATAGCCTATCCATCCTTTTGCTATCGCTGTAAAAACTACCGCTACCGTTCCTATCCCTAAAAACACCAAAATCCACAATGCATATATGAATTTCTTTCTCATATTTCTATATACCTTTATTATATATACTAATTGACACAGCACGCAGACACACGATAATTTTTTCTAAAGGAGCAGACCCACTTTTTCTTTAAAAAAGTTCCGCATCTCCACGCCTCAGCCTGTAATATTATTCTTACGAAATGCAAAAGTATAAAAAATGCTGGAATAAAAGCCGTTCATTCTATTTTTTTGGCTATCTTTGAACTCCGGTATTTATAAGAACTATCATTAAACGGAAAATATGGAAAATAGAAGTTTAGTCACTATTGCCAACCACTCGAAAGAACGCATTCTTTATCTGTTGGAAATGGCACAAGAGTTTGAAAAGCAACCGAACCGTCATCTGTTGGATCAGAAAATCGTCGCAACCCTTTTCTTTGAACCTTCTACACGCACCCGCCTGAGCTTTGAAACAGCAGCCAACCGGCTGGGAGCGAAAGTCATCGGATTTACCGACCCGAAAGTTACCAGTTCATCGAAAGGAGAGACGCTGAAAGACACCATCATGATGGTAAGCAATTATGCTGACATCATCGTAATGCGCCATTTCCTGGAAGGAGCCGCACGTTATGCCAGCGAAATTGCTCCCGTCCCCATCGTCAATGCGGGCGACGGAGCCAACCAGCACCCTTCTCAGACTATGCTCGACCTCTATTCCATTTATAAGACACAGGGCACACTGGACAACCTGAACATTTATTTGGTAGGTGACCTGAAATACGGACGGACGGTACATTCGCTTTTGATGGCAATGCGGCATTTCAATCCGACATTCCACTTCATTTCGCCTAACGAACTGAAAATGCCGGAAGAATACAAGTTATACTGCAAAAAACATCATATCCGCTACGAAGAGAACAGCGAATTTGACGAAGACACCATTGCCGATGCCGATATCCTGTACATGACACGTGTGCAACGCGAACGCTTCACCGACCTGATGGAGTACGAACGGGTAAAGGATATCTACATTCTGCACAACAAGATGCTGGAACACACACGCCCCAATCTCCGCATCCTACATCCCCTGCCCCGTGTAAACGAAATCTCTTACGACGTAGACAGCAACCCGAAGGCTTACTATTTCCAGCAAGCGCAAAACGGATTGTATGCCCGTGAAGCCATTCTTTGCGATGTATTGGGCATTACCCTCGACGAAGTAAAAGCGGATACTAACCGATTGATGAACCTTTAAACTTTTTAGCGTATGAGCAACAAGAAAGAACTGCAGGTTGCCGCTCTCGAAAACGGAACGGTAATCGACCATATACCTTCAGACAAACTGTTTACCGTAGTGTCTTTGCTGGATTTGCAGCACCTGGACAGCAACATCACTATCGGCAATAACTTCGAAAGCAAGAAACTGGGCAAGAAAGGCATTATCAAGATAGCTAACCGTTTTTTTACCGACGAAGAAATCAGCCGCCTTTCGGTAGTGGCACCCAACATGAAACTGAACATTATCCGCAACTATGAAGTGGTAGAAAAGAAAGAAGTAGTCATGCCTACCGAACTGAAAGGCATCGTAAAGTGCAATAACCCCAAATGCATCACCAATAACGAGCCGATGCAGACTTGGTTTCATGTCATTGACAAGGAACATGGCATTCTGAAATGCCACTATTGCGAAAAAGAACAACTGGTAGACAATATCAAGCTAATTTAAAAAGGACTATATGAAGCAAGACTGGAAACCCGGAACAATGATTTATCCCCTGCCTGCCGTACTGGTAAGTTGCGGCAGCACGCCGGATGAATACAACATCCTGACCGTAGCATGGGTAGGCACGATTTGCACTAACCCACCCATGTGTTACATCTCGGTCAGACCGGAACGGCATTCGTATCCGATACTGAAGAAAAACATGGAGTTTGTGATTAACCTGACCACAAAAGACATGGCATTCGCTACCGACTGGTGCGGCGTGCGCTCCGGAAAAGAGTATAACAAGTTCGAGGAAATGCATCTCACTCCGGGCAAGGCAACGATGGTGCAGGCTCCGATAATCGAAGAGTCTCCTCTCTGCATTGAGTGCCGGGTGAAAGACATCATCGCTTTGGGTTCGCACGATATGTTTATTGCAGATGTGGTCAACGTAAAAGCTGATGACAAATACCTGGACAGCGAAACCGGTAAGTTCGAACTTGCGAAATCAAACCTGCTGGTTTACATCCATGGCGGATACTACGATACAGGAGAGAAAATAGGAAAATTCGGCTGGTCTGTCGAAAAGAAAAATAAATAAGGAATCATGAAACCGAAGGCTTTAATTCCGATATGCTTTTTACTCGCGACGGGAATTGCAGTGAAAGCTCAGTCTGCCGTGTCCGCCATAGAGGGTGAGCCGAAAGTCAATGTCGGAATTAAAGCCGGATTCAATTCCACCATGCTTTTCATTGACCGCTTTTCCTTGGGAGAGAATGAATTGAAAAACATTCAGAATAATTACAAGGTAGGTTATTTCGGAGCATTGTTTTGCCGGTTCAATCTGAAGAAACACCATTTCATCCAAACAGAATTTTCATACAATGTATCTAAGGGAAGTGTTTCCATTCCCAACACAGCAGACAATATGGCTCTGATAGCAGATAATGCATTAGTCAAGACTGTGCTTCACACCATTGACATGCCGTGGTTGTATGGGTATAAATTTGTGGATACTTATCCGTATGGCATGTCGTTTTTCGTGGGTCCGAAAGTGGCTTATATATGGGAGAAACATAGCCAAAGCGAATATTCGGGATTCTATCAGCAGCATATAACAGAAGAAATCAAACCGATTTATTTTAGCGGAGTTGTAGGGCTGGCCGTCAACGTATCCAACATCTTTTTCGATTTCCGCTACGAAATCGGATTACACAATATGGTAAAATCAGTATCTTACGATGCCACCCAGACAAATGCCCCTTATAACGAACAATATATTTTACTGAAACGACGACGGAATGTGCTGAGTTTTTCGGTAGGAGTGATATTTTAATGTGGAACCATCAAATTAAAACAATTGAACATGAAAAGAGACGATTTAATTTTCGACATCATTGAGAAAGAACATCAACGTCAATTGAAAGGAATCGAACTGATTGCTTCCGAAAACTTTGTAAGCGACGAAGTAATGCAAGCCATGGGTTCATGCCTGACCAATAAATATGCAGAAGGTTATCCGGGCAAACGTTACTACGGCGGTTGCGAGGTAGTAGACCAAAGTGAACAATTGGCTATCGACCGTATAAAGAAAATATTCGGTGCCGAATGGGCAAACGTACAACCCCACTCTGGCGCACAAGCTAATGCAGCCGTATTCCTTGCCGTACTGAATCCGGGTGACAAATTCATGGGATTGAACCTGGCACACGGAGGACATTTGTCTCACGGCTCTGCTGTAAACACGTCAGGTATCATCTATACGCCTTGCGAATACAACCTGAACAAGGAAACAGGACGTGTAGACTATGACCAGATGGAAGAAATCGCTTTGCGCGAACATCCGAAATTGATTATCGGCGGCGGTTCGGCTTATTCACGCGAATGGGACTACAAACGTATGCGTGAAATAGCCGACAAGGTAGGTGCCATCCTGATGATTGACATGGCGCACCCTGCCGGACTGATTGCAGCAGGACTGCTCGATAACCCGGTGAAGTATGCCCATATCGTAACCTCTACTACCCATAAGACGTTACGTGGTCCACGTGGCGGTATCATCCTGATAGGAAAAGACTTCCCCAATCCGTGGGGCAAGAAAACGCCGAAAGGTGAAATCAAGATGATGTCACAACTGCTCGATTCTGCAGTATTCCCCGGCATCCAGGGCGGTCCGTTGGAACATGTCATTGCTGCTAAGGCGGTTGCCTTTAATGAAATCCTGCAACCGGAATGGAAAGAATACGCCATGCAGGTAAAGAAGAACGCGGCTACGTTGGCTCAGGCCTTGATGGACCGTGGATTCACCATCGTTTCCGGTGGTACGGACAATCACTCCATGCTGGTAGACCTGCGCACCAAATATCCAGACCTGACAGGTAAGGTAGCCGAAAAGGCATTGGTAGCGGCAGACATTACGGTAAACAAGAATATGGTTCCGTTCGATACCCGTTCCGCATTCCAGACATCAGGTATCCGTCTGGGTACTCCTGCCATCACGACCCGTGGAGCAAAAGAAGACCTGATGTACGAAATCGCCGAAATGATTGAGACAGTATTATCAAATGTAGACAACGAAGAAGTAATCGCATCGGTTCGTGCCCGTGTAAACGAGACGATGAAGAATTATCCGCTCTTTGCCTATTAAAAAAAGAGAATCCATTAAATTACATAAAATTAAAAGCGTATGAAAAAGACAAGTTGTATGGCTATTCTACTAAGCGGATGCTTGGTTCTTAGCGGATGCGGAAGTTTGAACAATACCGCTAAAGGCGGTATGATCGGCGGTGGTGGCGGTGCAGCTTTAGGCGCACTTATCGGCGGTATCGCCGGTCATGGTAAAGGTGCGGCTATCGGTGCTGCGGTAGGAGCTGCCGTAGGAGCCGGAGCCGGCGTATTGATTGGCAAGAAGATGGACAAGGCTGCCGAACAGGCTGCCCAAATCGAAGGTGCCGAAGTGGAACAGGTAACGGATAACAACGGCTTACAAGCGGTTAAGGTTACTTTTGATTCAGGCATTCTATTTGCTACCAGCAGTTCTACCCTGAGCACATCTGCCAAAGCGGCACTCAGCAAATTTGCCAACAATGTATTGATTCAGAATCCGGATATGGATGTTGCTATTTACGGATATACCGACAATACAGGCTGGAAGAACAGCACTGCCGAACAAAGTGTGCAGAAAAACCAGGAACTCTCGCAAGAGCGTGCACAGAGCGTATCCAGCTACCTGCTTAGTTGCGGGACAACTGCTTCACAAATCAAGACTGTAGAGGGACTGGGCGAAAGCAATCCGGTAGCGGACAACAGCACCGAGGCAGGCCGTCAGGAAAACCGGCGTGTAGAAGTGTATATGTATGCCAGCCAGCAGATGATTCAGGCTGCCGAAGCGGGAACGCTGCAATAATCATCACATAACATAAGAAAAATAAAGGAGTTAAGTTGGATAATAGCCCAAAAACTTAACTCCTTATTTTTTTCTCTGAAAGAAACTTTATTCTTTTTCTTGCCGCTGATTGGCAGGGTCACCTTTCAGAATAGGTAAAGTGAGATGGTATTTGACGGCAAGGATACGGACCAGCAAAACCGTTACGCCTCCTACGATTTGAGAAATGTAAGCTTCCATCCCCAATTGAAGACACACCCAATATGCCAATCCTCCGACAACACAAGCCATGGCATAAATCTCCTTACGGAAAATCAACGGAATTTCATTGATAAACACGTCACGGATAACTCCACCCGCCGCTCCGGTAATGCTTCCCATGATGATGGCTACCCAGAACGGAAACCCCAAAGCAATGGTCTTATCGAAACCTACCACTGTAAAAAGAGCCAGACCGATGCTGTCGAAAAAGAAAAAGGTATTGTTCAGATGAATCAGGTATTTGCCGAAAATAATCACAAAAAACATGGCAAATGCCGTACATATCAGGTAAATAGGGTCGGTCATCCACACAGGTGTCACATTGAGCATCACATCACGCAATGTTCCGCCTCCGATAGCCGTTGCCAGTCCGACAATGTATGCACCAAACCAGTCGAAACGTTTGGCTGAAGCTAGACGAATGCCACTGATGGCAAAGGCGAATGTCCCGATAAAGTCGAGAATTTGAACGAATGAAATCATATTTGAGTTCTTTATTTTTTAAGTTTATGAGTTCTTAAGTTCTTTATTTTTAAGTTATTAAATTCCTTAGTTCTTGAATTTTGAGACTTATTTTACTTTACCAGGCATAGTTGAATCCCAGGCTCAACAGTTCCTGAAGCTGAAAATAGCTGTGGTCATCCGGCTCAAGCACTACCGAGTCATCGAAACGGGCATGTACAAACAGCTTGGTAGAGAAATATTTGTTGAATGCAAAGGTAAACGTGTTCTCCCATTCGGCTAACACTTTCTCGTAATTGGTGGTATACGACAAACGCGACTCCCACAGCAAGTTATTGATGATGCTCCACTTCAAAGTACCTTCCACACGCGAACCCAACTGATTCTCCACCTTATGACCGGCTTCGATATTGAATTTCGTCGGGTCTACCCGGTCACTTATCACGCTGTAACGCGAATAGTTGAACGGGTTAATCAGAACAGACAGGTTACAAACTCCATCCTTTATATATTTATAGTCCATACCGATACCGATATTCAGTTCGGCAGGCGAAAGCAAGCCCGATACCAGATTATCCGAGTTCGTATCATACTTCGAGAAGAACTGCGTCTTAAATTCGGCTGATACCGTATAATACCAGTTTTTGACGGCTTTATAACCCAACTTCGAACTGATGCGCAACATATCCTCGCTGGTCTTATATTGATGCACCGTGTCCGAAGGTGCCGTAATGAATCCCAGTTTCCATTCTATTTTATTCTCGAACTGTATTTTCTGCTTGTCATCGTAATTAAATTGCCATGTCATGCCAGAAAGAAGCGAAACAGTACTTTCGCCGCCTTTATACCAGTTGTCGGATATGTAGTTTTGCGAGAACTGCACATAGCCATTACCCGATACGGTCCAAAAATTAGGCTTTATCACCAGCAGGTCGGTTTCACTCATGGGAGCGCCCGTTACGGGAGTAAGCAAGGCAAACACTTTGTTCTTCCGGGGTCTGCGCACAATCAGTTCATCCGACAAAGGCTCCAGTCCTTTCAGGTCGTTCTCGTTTTTCCGCACCAAATTGGGATACTGGACATAAAAGCTAAGCAACTGCTTGTTGACAGCACGGTCTACATCCGCCGTATGCGTCAGCCTGGGCACCTGAAACAAAGAATCCTTCACAGGGTTTTCGTTTTGAAAAGGTCCTTTCGGCTTCCATCCTTCAATAGAAAACGCCTGCTCTACCGCTGCCGAATAATAGGTAGCAGGCATGGCAAGTTTAAAATAATCGGCATTCGAACGAATCCACGCCGGCGCATGCGGGATGAAGATATCATCCCAGCGGTCCGACATCACCTGACGTTCTTTCCGATATGCGGCAAGCAGCGCATTGAAGCGGGCTATCACCTGCTGGTTAATCGGGTTTACTACCGGTTGCTTTACGGGCAATACGGCTTTGGGTTCCGATACCGATAAAGTATCTATCAGCGAATCGGGTTGCAACACAACCGAGTCTTCACATATTTCCAACGGTACAGACGGTATGCCATCTGCTTGTATTGAGTCTCCCTGCGTTTGGGAGAAAACATTCATGCTTACTAATAATAATGAAAAAATGCCTAGAGTCTTCATGTCTTTAATTCTTTATGTTTCTGCAAAAATACAACTTTTTCCATTTCCAAGATATGATAGAGAAACAAATCATCTTCTCTCAATCCGGTTTTTAAGATAACAGCAGAAAATACCCACCAGATAATGCCATCACACCTGTATCAATCCTTCATCGCTTATAGCCTCCTTTTCTGCAAGATTAATAATCTTCAAGCTGTAAGATTATTAATCTTCCACGTGTAAGATTATTAATCTTACAGGAAATGCACTTATCTGCCTGCTGCCACGCACGCATAAGGGAAACCATTTCCACCCTAAAACAATCCCCCTTTTAAGAATATCCGGTAAGCTTCCAGCAAAGCTTTTACATGCTCAAACTATAGAATTTACGGTTTGATAGTGCATTATTCGGCAATTTTTACTAATTTTGCCACTTTGAAATAGAAGTGCTAAATCAAAAACATTAAAACAAACATATTGTGGCAGAAACAAAGTACATTTTCGTAACAGGTGGTGTTGCCTCATCTTTAGGTAAAGGCATTATCTCATCATCTATCGGTAAGTTGCTGCAAGCCAGAGGCTACAGCGTAACCATCCAGAAGTTTGACCCCTACATCAACATCGACCCCGGCACACTGAATCCGTATGAGCACGGAGAATGCTATGTGACGGTAGACGGTCACGAAGCCGACCTCGACCTCGGACATTACGAACGTTTTCTGGGCATCCAGACAACGAAAGCGAACAATATTACAACCGGACGTATCTACAAAAGTGTAATCGACAAGGAACGCCGGGGCGACTATCTGGGCAAGACCATTCAGATTGTCCCGCACATCACCGATGAAATCAAACGCAACATCAAGCTGTTGGGCAATAAATACAAATTTGATTTTGTCATTACCGAAATCGGCGGCACCGTAGGTGACATCGAATCTCTTCCTTACCTGGAAAGCATCCGCCAGCTGAAATGGGAACTGGGGCGTAACGCCGTATGCGTACACCTTACATATGTACCTTACCTGGCAGCGGCAGGCGAACTGAAGACCAAGCCGACCCAACACTCTGTCAAAGAATTGCAATCGGTAGGTATCCAGCCAGATATCCTCGTATTGCGTGCCGAGCACGAACTGAGCACTAACCTGAGAAAGAAAGTGGCTTTGTTCTGTAATGTAGACGAAAAAGCGGTTGTGCAATCCATCGACATGCCGACTATCTACGAAGTGCCGCTCCGGATGCAGGAACAAGGGTTGGATGTCACTATCCTGAACAAAATGGGTCTTCCAATTGGCGAGACTCCTACCTTGGGTCCGTGGAGAGATTTCTTGGAACGCCGTCACCATGCAACAGAGCAGGTGCATATCGGTCTGGTAGGCAAATATGATTTGCAAGATGCCTACAAGTCTATCCTGGAAGCATTGTCGCAAGCTGCCACATACAACGACCGCAAGGCGGATATCCACTTCATCAATAGCGAAAAGCTGAACGAAAGCAACGTAGAAGAAAAGCTGAAAGACATGGACGGCATTATCATCTGCCCGGGATTCGGCCAGCGAGGCATCGAAGGCAAATTTGTTGCCATCAAGTATTGCCGTACCCACGATGTTCCTACCTTCGGTATCTGCCTGGGTATGCAGTGCATGGCCATCGAGTTTGCACGCGACGTATTAGGCTATGCCGATGCCAACAGCCGTGAAATGGATGAACAGACTCCGCACAATGTCATCGACATCATGGAAGAACAGAAATCCATCACCAACATGGGAGGCACCATGCGTCTGGGCGCATACGAGTGTGTGCTTGACCCGAACTCGAAAGTATATCAGGCATATCAGACCGAACACATCCAGGAGCGTCACCGCCACCGTTATGAATTCAACAATACGTATAAAGAAGAATTCGAAAAAGCGGGCATGAAGTGTGTCGGCATCAATCCGGAGTCAGACTTGGTGGAAATCATCGAAATTCCTACTTTGCGCTGGTTCATCGGAACCCAGTTCCATCCGGAGTACAGCAGCACCGTATTGAAACCGCACCCGCTGTTCCTGTCGTTCATCAAAGCGGCAATCAGCAAGTGATAACATCCCATCACAGATTACACCTTATTATATTATCGGTGTAATCTGTGATGCTTTAACGTAAGAACTTAAAAACGAATAGAAACAAATGGATAAAAACACGTTAGTGGGAACTATCCTGATTGGAGCAGTCATTGTGGGATTCAGCATCTACAGCCGTCCCAGTCAGGAGGAAATGGAACGTGCGCAGCACTATCAAGACTCTATCGAGACCGTCATCCAGCAACAGGAACACGTGCAGAAAGCCCAGGAGGCAGAAGCCGCACGCACCATTCAGGCAGACTCAACCTCCCTGTTTTTTGCACACACACAAGGGACCGAGCAATTTACCGTATTGGAGAACAACGTGGTGCAACTCACCTTCTCGAACAAAGGCGGACGGGTAAGCAAGGCGATGTTGAAAGAATACAACGACCAGCAGAAACAACCGTTGGTATTGTTCGACGGCAATGATGCATCGCTCAACATCGGTCTGGAAGGAAAGACTGAAAACATCTTAAGCAACAATCTCTATTTCGAGGCAACCAACGTGACCGACAGTACCGTGACCATGCGACTGAACGCGGCAACCGGCGGACACCTGGATTTCATCTACAGGCTGTTGCCCGACTCGTATATGCTCGACTTTACCGTACAGGCAAGCGGATTGCAAAACTTCTTCTCGCCTTCGGTCAAGACCATGAGCATCGACTGGAAGCAACGTGCCCGCCAGATGGAAAAAGGATATACGTTCGAACAACGTTATACCTCGCTCACCTACAAGCCTACCGGAGAAAGCTTCGACTATCTGAGCGAAACGAAAGACGAGCAACTTGCCGTTCCCGAAGCACTCGACTGGGTGGCATTCAAGAACCAGTATTTTTCATGCGTATTCATGGCAGAACAGAATTTCACAAATGCTACGCTCGACTCCAAGATGGAAGAAAAGGAAAGCGGCTATATGAAAGACTACCATGCCGATATGCAGACCGCTTTCGACCCGACCGGAGCGCAACCCAGCCATTTCCAGTTCTATTTCGGTCCCAATCACTTCAAGACCCTGCTGGCAAGCAACGACTTGAGCTTTAAAGACAAAGACCAGGAACTGGAAGACCTGGTTTACTTGGGATGGCCGATTATCCGGCTCATCAACCGCTGGTTTACCATCAACCTGTTCGACTGGCTTTCCGGCTTCGGTCTGAATATGGGTATTGTCATCCTGCTGATGACCATCATTGTGAAGATTCTGGTATTGCCTACCACATGGAAATCATTCATGTCATCCGCCAAAATGCGCGCATTGAAACCGTATGTAGACAAAATCAGCGAAAAATATCCAAAGCAGGAAGATGCCTTGAAGAAACAACAGGAAATGATGTCGCTCTATAGCCAATACGGTGTCAGCCCGATGGGAGGCTGTCTGCCGATGTTGCTTCAGACACCGGTATTCATGGCGCTGTTCTTCTTCGTGCCGAACGCTATCGAGTTGCGTCAGCAAAGCTTCCTGTGGGCAAGCGACCTTTCATCGTATGACGACTTGATTCACTGGAGCACAAGCATCCCCTTGCTGGGCAATCACCTCAGCCTGTTCTGCCTGCTCTTCAGCGCCACTACGGTGATTAACCAAATCGTGATGATGAAGCAACAGGATACAGGTGCCAATCCGCAAATGGCAGCGATGAAATGGATGATGTATATCATGCCGGTGATGTTCTTCTTCATTTTCAATGAATATGCTTCCGGACTGAGTTACTATTACTTCATTTCCGGTTTAATCAGTATCCTTATCTTATGGATAATGCGTCGTATGACCGATGAAAAGAAATTGCTGGCACAACTGGAAGCCAACAAGAAGGCACCTTCCGAACGCAAGCAAAGCGGTCTGATGGAAAAGCTGGCAGCCCTACAAAAAGAACAGGAACGCTTACAGAAAGAACGTGAAGAACGGATGAACAAAAAGAGATAATCCAATTCCAACTTAAAACAAAAAGCTCCGACCCGGTCATTAGCTGAAGGGTTGGAGCTTTTTGTTTTAAAGCTATTTCATGAAAATTAAGGCATTGCCTCTGCCGATGCCGTATCTGCTTCCACTTTTATTCCGTTTAATACCTGCAAGAGCGAATCACGCACGACGGCAAATTGTGCCTTGTTGGCTTCGCTGATAGGTTTCTTGGGTTGCGACTTAATAGTAAGCGGATTGACCGGCGTACCGTTGTCATACACACGGAAATCCAGATGCGGACCGGTGGAAAGACCTGTGCTGCCCACATAGCCGATGACTTCCTTTTGTTTGACTTCCGAGCCTACCTTGATTCCTTTGGCAAACCCCGACAAGTGCATATAAGTCGTAGTGTACCGGCTATTGTGACGGATTTTCAGGTAATTGCCCGCTCCGCCTGCCTGATAAGCCTTGGCTATCACCTTTCCCTTACCGATGGCATAAACCGGTGTGCCCTTCGGAGCTGCATAGTCTACCCCGTGATGTGCCCGGTATCTGCGCAACACCGGATGAAAACGGCTGTTCGAGAAACGTGACGAGATACGGTAATAATCCAACGGAGCTTTCAGGAACTCTCCCTCCAGGCTGTTTCCATCGGCATTGTAATACAGTTCCTCACCATCCTGTACAAAAGGAATGGCATAGAACACACTGTCTTCGTGCACGAATGAGGCAGCCAGGACATGAAAACTTTGCAGCTCTTTCCCTTCCACCGTTTCCTGCTCGTACCACACACGGAACTCATCTTCTTTCTGCAATCCGAAGAAATCAATGCTCCACCCGAAAATGTTCGAAAGGTCAAGTGCCAACTGGGGATTCGTATCACATTGTTGCATCGCTACCCATAAGGACGATTCCACTTTTCCTCCTACCGTCTTGCGTTTCCATGTCACCGGATTTTCTCCGCGAGTCACCTTAAACTCTCCCTGCAAGTCAAAGACGATGTACGATTTCGGGCTTTCTTCGTAAACGAAATAGGTAGTTTGCGGAATGCTATCTTTCGTTGTGAACACCGCATAAGCCTGTCCGTCTTTTACCTTGCGCACATCAAATACCCCTTCCGCTTTCTTCGTCAGCTGATGGACATCCCCTACCGACAAACCGTGTTTCCGTAGAATGACCGAAAGGTTCTGACCGGGTTCCACGATGCCATACTTGATTTCGTAAGGCGAAACGGGTATGCCATATTTCCGGACAATATGCTCCACTTCCACCGAGTCGGTCACAGCTACCTCATCCAAGGGCTGCGCCATCCGGTCGGTACAATAATTCACCCCGCCTATGGCTAAGGCTGCGGCAACCACGATGCCGCCAATGAGATACGCCCTTCGCCTGTTCATGACAATCCTTCTATTTCACCATTTACGATATCAATATGCAAAGCCTGCGGCTCTTTGGGCAATCCCGGCATACGCATGATTTCACCCGCTATCACCACCAGCATTTCGGCGCCGGCATTGAGCACGATGTCGCGTACATGGAATTCGAATCCCTTTGCCACCCCATACAGCTTCGGGTCGGCAGAGAAAGAATACTGGGTCTTGGCAATACAGATAGGGAATTTCTCGTAGCCCAACGCTTCGGCAATCTTGATTTTCTTGCGGGCAGTGATGCTGTAAGTCACTTCTCCGGCACCATACAAGTTGCAAGCCACCTTATTGATTTTCTCTTCGATGCTGTCGGTGTCTTCGTATGCCAGGCGTAAAGGTTGCGAGGGTTTCTGTTCGATGGTATCTACTACCAATTGAGCCAGTTCAACCGCACCTGCTCCTCCTTCGGTAAAAGCATTGTTGACGGCAAAACCTACCCCCATCGTAGTACAATGTCGGCGGACAGCTTCGATTTCTTCTTCCGTGTCATTCGCATAACGGTTGAACGCCACGACAATGGTCTGACCGAATGAACGTAAGTTCTCGATGTGCTTGTCGAGGTTGGCAAATCCTTTCTCCAGTCCTTCCAAATCAGGTTCCTTGATTTTATCCAGACTTACCCCGCCGTGCATCTTCAATCCCTGTGCTGTAGCGACGATAACGGTCAGCTTAGGCTGCAAGCCCGATTTACGGCACTTGATATCATAAAACTTCTCTGCACCCAGGTCGGCGCCGAATCCGGCTTCCGTAATGGCATAATCCCCGAAAGTCATAGCCAATTTGGTAGCCAGAATGGAATTACATCCATGGGCGATATTGGCAAACGGACCGCCATGTACAAAGGCAGGTGTATGCTCGGTGGTCTGTACCAGATTGGGGTCAATAGCATCTTTCAGCAACACGGTGATAGCACCTGCCACGCCCAAATCTTTTACTGTAAAAGGTTTGTTATCCACCGTAAAGCCCAGCAGGATATTTTCGATGCGGCGGCGCAAGTCTGCCTCGTCTTTCGCCAGGCAAAGAATCGCCATAATCTCCGATGCAGGTGTAATGTCGAAACTCGATTCACGGGTGATGCCATTGGTCTTTCCTCCCAGTCCAGTCACGATGTAACGCAAACCGCGGTCGTTTACATCCAGCACCCGATTCCATAACACTTCTTTCATTGCAAAACCGTTGTCGCGGTTCTGATACATATAGTTATCAAGCAAAGCGGCTATCATGTTATGTGCCGAAGTAATGGCATGGAAATCTCCGGTAAAATGAAGGTTGATTTTATCCATCGGCAACACTTGGGCATATCCGCCTCCGGCAGCACCTCCTTTCATGCCGAAACAAGGTCCCAACGAGGGTTCACGCAACGCACAAATGGCTTTCTTGCCGATGCGGTTCAGCCCCAGGGCAAGCCCGATGGATACGGTAGTCTTGCCGATGCCGGCTTTGGTCGGCGTGATGGCGGTCACCAATATCAAGTTACTCCGTTTTACCTTCTCTTCGTCAATCAAGGTTTCAGGCACTTTGGCGATGTATCGCCCATAATTCATGATTTCGTCTCCAGGTATGCCATACGTCCAAGCCACCTGTTTGATTTTCTTCAATTCAATACTGCGTGCAATTTCTATATCTGATTTCATAATCTAAAAGAATGAGCGGCAAAGATACGAAAAAATCTTCAAATAGTTCCCATGATATCATGCGGCTCCGCTCGACACGACTTTCAATCCTATCAGCGACGCAATCAGCGTAAACAGGAAGAAAAGCCGTATGGGGGTGGCAGGCTCCTTGAACACAAAGATGCCGATAAGCACCGTCCCTACAGCGCCTATCCCCGTCCAAATGGCATACGCCGTACCCAGCGGCAAGGTCTGGACCGCCTTAGCCAACAGCCCCATGCTCAATACTGTAGATGCCAGGAAACCGCTTCCCCACAAATACAAGGTAATGCCGGTAGCGGCACGGGTCTTTCCCAAACAGAATGTCATGCCGACTTCGAACAGTCCGGCAAGCAATAAGATTATCCAATTCATCGCAATCATGTTTTAAAATCCAGGTGCAAAAGTAAGCAAATCCCTTCTTTCTTCTTTTTGCATTTGGTAAAAACCCTTTTTACATAAGACAAAAAAGAGAGTGCAATCCCCCTGTTCCCGACATTTTTTCCTACTTTTGCATGCAGAACCGGCAATTACAGGACTAATGGATATCAAAGAAATCATCAACACGAGATACGCCCTCCCCGATGCTTCGCTCCAAAAGCTGAAAGCCTGCCTGGAAGAAACGGCATACCCCAAAGGAGCCCATATACTGGAAATCGGCAAAGTGGAGAAAAACATCTTCTTCATCAAAGAAGGCATCGTCAGGGCATACACGTATATAGAAGGCAAGGAAATCACCTTTTGGATTGGCAAGGAAGGAGCCACGCTGGTCTCGATGAAAGGATATGTGAGCGACGAAGCAGGGTATGAAACGATGGAACTGATGGAAGACTCGGTGCTATACGTCCTGGAGCGGAAGAAGCTGCAGGAACTGTTCCGGGAAGACCTGCACATTGCCAACTGGGGCAGACGGTATGCCGAAATGGAACTTCTGGAAACCGAGCAACGGCTGATTTCGATGCTCTCTGCCATCGCCTCGGAACGTTACCGCCAGCTGATGGAAAAAGAGCCGGAACTGCTGCAAAGAATCCCGCTGGGGAACATCGCCTCTTACCTGGGCATCACCCAAGCCAGCCTGAGCCGCATACGGGCACAACTGAAATGAACCGGCAGGCAACCCACCCCGTATCTTAAAACTTCTTTAATTCCATCGGAGATAGGGGAAAAATGCCTACCTTTGAATCAACTAAAATCAAAGAATTGAATATGAACAATTTTATGTTTTACAGCCCCACCGAGTTTGTATTCGGCAAAGAGACCGAACGGCATACCGGCGAGCTGGTGAAGAAATACAACGGAACCAAAGCGTTGATTGTGTACGGCGGAGGTTCTGTAGTGAAAAGCGGTTTACTAGAACGGGTAAAGAAAGCGTTAGACGAAGCGGACGTTGCTTATATCGAGTTGGGCGGCGTGCAACCCAATCCCACCGACCCGAAAGTATATGAAGGCATCGAACTGGGAAGGCAGGAAAATGTCGACTTCCTCCTACCCGTAGGTGGAGGCTCGGTCATCGATACCGCCAAGGCAATAGCAGCCGGCATTCCTTACGACGGTGACTTCTGGGATTTCTTTATCGGGAAAGCTGCTCCGCAGACGGCATTGCCCATCGGCGTAGTACTTACGATTCCAGCAGCCGGGAGCGAAGGCTCGGGCAACGCGGTCATCACCAAAGTGGACGGACTGAAAAAGCTCAGCCTGCGCACTCCAAAAGTGCTTCGTCCGGCATTTGCCGTCATGAATCCGGAGCTGACTTACACCTTGCCCGCCTGGCAGACAGCAAGCGGCATCACCGACATGATGGCGCACATCATGGAACGCTATTTCACCAACACACCCGATACAGAAGTGACCGACCGCCTGTGTGAAGGCACGCTGAAAGCCATCGTCAAGGAAGCACGTACTTTGATTAACGACCCGTTCGATTACGGAGCACGTGCCAACATCATGTGGGCAGGCACCATCGCCCATAACGGCATCTGCGGAACAGGTTGCGAAGAAGACTGGGCGTCGCACTTTATGGAACACGAGGTAAGCGCCATCTACAATGTCACCCACGGAGCCGGACTGGCTGTCATCTTCCCGGCATGGCTGACCTACATGGCAGACCACAATGTGCGCAAGGTGGCTCAGTATGCCGTGCGTGTATGGGATGTGGCGGATAGCGATGACCTGAAAGCGGTAGCCCTGGAAGGCATCGCCCACCTGAAGACCTTCTTACATGAAATCGGCATGCCGACGAGCTTCCGTGAACTGGGCATCGAACATCCCGACATAGATACATTGGTCGCCCACCTGCACGAGAACAAAGGCGAGCTTGTAGGCAATTATGTCGCGCTCGACCGCCGGGCAAGCCGGGAAATCTACACATTGGCTAATTATTAACCCACCAGACACTCATCTTATGAAATTCGATAATTCAAACATCCGCCGACAAGACCGGACCTTGGAAGAAGAACGGGCGTTCGAGATACTGCGGGAAGGCGAATATGGCATTCTTTCCATGCGCACCGAAGACGGAAACGGAGCTTACGGCATCCCGCTCAGCTACGTATGGGACCGAGGGAACTCCATCTACATCCATTGCGCGCCCGAAGGACGCAAATTGCACTGCATCGACGCTTGTCCGCAAGTGTCCTTCTGTGTTGTAGGACGCACGCAGGTAAAGCCTGCCCAATTCACGACGGCTTACGAGAGCGTGGTGCTTCAATGTACCGCCCACCGCAGCCTGCACGAAGCGGAACGGATGTCGGCACTCTCGCTCCTGCTGAGCAAATATTGCCCCGACGATAAGATACAGGGCATCGAATATGCCCGGAAATCGTTTCACCGGACAGAGATTATCCGGCTCGACATCGAGGCCGTAAGCGCCAAGAGCAAGAAGGCTTTCTGAATACAGACCGGGGAAATCCCTATCACAAATAAGAATCTCCCCTGCCCGATTTAGGAAAAATAAGTTGGCAGAGCCGTTCATACGTCCTATCTTTGTTGCATAAAAATCAAACAAAAAAAGAAAGGAAGGCTATCATGAAGAACCAGATGAACAAACTTTACCGCATATTTTTCCTGCTGACCGTGACACTTGTGTTCACTTCGTGCGAATACGTAGGATTAGGCATCGAATTCGGCAACGGCACCAACAGTTACCGCGAATGCACCGATTACCTGTGCAGCCGGACATGGGTGGACGAATGGTATGACGAATACGACAAGTATTGCTACCAGGAACTTCGTTTCTACCCCGACAATACAGGAGTGGATTACCTCTATACCGAAGACCGGTACGGCAACCGGCAGGAATCGACACTCAACTTTGTCTGGGACTGGTGGAACACCGCATACACCAGCCTCCGCCTCGATTACCGCAACGGATATTCGTATATGGACAATATCCAGATGGGTGGCAACCAGCTGAACTGCCTGTTCGACAACTATCCTGCCTATTTTACAGGGAAGTGACGGATATTATAAACAAATCCATAAAAACAAATGAACAAAACAAGCTTAATGACCATGACTGCCGCCGTGATGCTTGCCGCAAGCGGGCAGGCTAACGCCGGCACACAAACAGACAAACCTTTTATCGGGAAACAGGAAATCACCGTCAAGGACGGACGTTTGACGCCCGAAGCCCTTTGGGCAATGGGACGCATCGGCAGTACTGCCGTATCGCCCGACGGCAAACGAATCGCCTATACCGTTTCCTATTACAGCGTGAAAGACAATGCCAGCCACCTCGTCATCTACGTGATGAACGTCGACGGCACCGATAACCGCCTGCTCACCACTTCTTCCGCCAACGAAGGCGACCCCGTATGGATAAAGGACGGAAGCAAGATAGCTTTCCTTACGGCACAAAGCGGAAGCAACCAGATTTGGGAAATGAATCCCGACGGAAGCGGACGGAAGCAGCTCTCGTCTTACGCGGGCGACATAGAGGGTTTCAAGTTCGCTCCCGACGAGAGCAAGGTGCTTTTCATTGCCCAGGTAAAATACGGCGAACGCACATCAGACCTCTACCCCGACCTCGACAAGGCCAGCGGAAAGGTAATCGATGACCTGATATACAAACACTGGGACGAATGGGTAGAGTCGGTTCCCCATCCGTTTATCGCTCCCTTCGACGGGAACCAGGTGGGAGAAGCCACCGACATCCTTGCCGGAGAGCCTTACGAATCGCCGATGAAGCCTTTCGGAGGCATCGAACAACTGGCATGGAGCACCGACTCGAAACAAATAGCCTACACTTGCCGCAAGAAAACCGGCAAAGACTATGCCGTATCGACCGACTCGGACATATACCTTTATAATATAGAGACCAAACAGACCCGCAACCTCTGCAAGGAAGACGCTACCGACAAGAATTCAGGGTATGACACCAACCCGCAATTCTCGCCCGACGGAACACGGATTGCCTGGCAAAGCATGGAACGCGACGGATATGAGAGCGACCGCAACCGCCTGTGCGTAATGAATCTGGCAAATGGCGAAAAGACCTACGTCACCGAGGCTTTCCAATCGGGAGTAGACGGCTATTGCTGGGCGCCCGATAGCGAGACCTTGTATTTCACAGGGGTATGGCACGCCACCAGCATGATTCACAGCACAAACCTGAAAGGCGAAGTGAAGCAACTCACCGAAGGCATGTACGACTATGCGTCGGTAAGCATGCTGAACGACAAGCAACTGCTCACGATGCGCCACTCGCTGAGCGAAGCGGACGAACTCTACACCGTCGACCTGAAGAAAGACCATAAGGTGACCCGCATCACATCCGAGAACGACCATATCTTCAACCAACTGAAAAAAGGGAAAGTGGAACCGCGCTGGACAAAGACCGTAGACGGAAAAGACATGCTTTCGTGGGTAGTCTATCCGGTCGATTTCGACCCGAACAAGAAATACCCCACCCTGCTCTTCTGCGAAGGCGGTCCGCAAAGCCCCGTCAGCCAGTTCTGGAGCTATCGTTGGAATTTACAGATTATGGCAGCCAACGGCTACATCATCATCGCCCCCAACCGTCGCGGCTTGCCGGGATTCGGCATGGAATGGCTGGAAGAAATCAGCACCAATTATGGCGGGCACTGCATGGACGATTACCTGAGCGCCATCGATGACATAGCCAAGGAGCCGTATGTAGATACCGACCGCCTGGGATGCGTAGGCGCCAGCTTCGGAGGTTATTCGGTATATTGGCTTGCCGGACACCACGACAAGCGTTTCAAGGCTTTCATCGCCCACGACGGATTCTTCAATATGGAACAGCAATACCTGGAGACCGAAGAGCTTTGGTTTACCAACTGGGACCTGGGCGGCCCGTATTGGGACAAGACCAATCCGGCTGTGCAACGCAGCTATGCCAACTCGCCCCACCTGTTTGTAGACAAATGGGATACGCCCATCCTTTGCATCCACGGTGAAAAAGACTACCGCATCCTTGCTTCACAGGGTATGGCGGCATTCAATGCTGCCAAGCTGAGAGGTGTTCCCGCCGAACTGCTGATTTTCCCCGATGAAAACCACTGGGTACTGAAACCCCAGAACGGCGTATTGTGGCAACGCATCTTCTTCCGCTGGCTGGACAAGTGGCTAAAATAAACTATCCGGGACATTAAACACAGAGACACGGAGGTATATTCTATGTACCTTTGTGTCTCTTTTTTATTTCAATGCATTATCCAGCGCTCAAATTTCTTATAATGCTGGATTTACAGGAACTTACACCCGTTAGCTAATCTAATACACATGACGCACATACAAAAAAATTCCTTCCACACTTATGACGTATGAAAGGAACTTTTGTTTATGCTTTCGGGAATCTATAGCCCGATTATTTCTTAAAGAAGTCCTGAACTTTATCGTTAGGAACCATTTGTTCGTCAAAAACGTAAGCACCCGTTTTCGGAGACTTAACCATTTTGATAACTTTTGTATAAGAACGGCCTTCTTTACCTGTTTGAAGGGTTGCGACTGTTTTCTTTGCCATGGTCTCTTATTATTTAATTTCTTTGTGAACGGTTACTCTTTTCAAGATAGGATTGTACTTTTTCAGTTCCAATCTTTCCGGTGTATTTTTTCTGTTTTTAGTGGTGATGTAACGAGAAGTTCCCGGCATGCCACTGTCTTTCATTTCTGTGCATTCAAGGATTAC
Source organism: uncultured Bacteroides sp. (assembly GCA_900544675.1). Classification (GTDB taxonomy): domain Bacteria; phylum Bacteroidota; class Bacteroidia; order Bacteroidales; family Bacteroidaceae; genus Phocaeicola. The sequence goes on along the minus strand of UQVZ01000008.1, from coordinate 72,419 downwards.
CTGCACTCTGTTGCCTTTAGCTTTCTTAGCCATACTTTTACTCTCCTTTTAATTAACCAACTATTTTAATAGTTTTCCAATCACAATAACCTTTGGCAACTGCTTCGTTCAGCGCTGCGTCCAGGCCCTTCTTATTAATAATACGCAAGCCGTTAGCACTAATCTTCAGGCTAATCCAGCAATCTTGTTCTACATAGTAGAATTTCTTCGTAAACAAGTTCACATCGAACGTTCTTTTTGTTCTTCTTTTAGAGTGTGAAACATTGTTGCCAATCATGGCTTTCTTTCCGGTAATTTGACAAATTTTCGACATTTCTATCTAGTTTTTATAGTTCTATTTCTATGCTCCTTAAAACGGAGTGCAAAGTAAGCGGTTTTATTTTATATATGCAAGTTTTTCTTCAATAAAATGCTTATTTATTGCTCATTTCCTTGATTTTGACAGACAGAAAGCAGTAATTGAAGTACATTTTTAGTGGCAGACTGGATATTTTTGTCACGTCCTTCGTCTTCCGTCAGTTTTTCTGTCACAATCTTATCTTTGCTTCCTGCAGCCAGCCAAATGGTGCCTACTGGTTTGTCTGGAGTTCCTCCTCCGGGGCCCGCAATTCCCGATGTAGCCATGGCATAATCGGTGCCGAATGTCTCGATAGCACCCTTTACCATTTCGATTACCGTCTCTTCACTTACGGCTCCGTGAGCCTGAAGAGTTTCTGCCTGTACATGCAACAGGTTTTCTTTCACCTCATCGGCGTATGCCACTACCCCACCTTTATAGAAACGGGAACTTCCCGGTATAGCGGTAATGATAGCCGCTACATTGCCGGCTGTACAACTTTCGGCGGTTGCCAATGTGAAACCTTCTCTCCAAAAAATTTCGCTGATGTCTCTGCTCAGCTTTTTAGTTTCTACTGATGACATATATCCTTATTATTTTTTGATTAATACTCCTTTCTCTTTTTAACCTTCGTTTTTATTACTTCAGCGTCACGCGCGAATATGCCGGCTTGTCTATCGAACAAAAGTCCTTGTCCAGATACTTATAATAACCCGTAATGGCAATCATGGCAGCATTGTCGGTCGTATAGCCGAATTTGGGGATATAAATTTTCCATCCGTATCTGTCGGCATGCTCACGGAAAGCGTTGCGCAAACCGTTGTTGGCAGACACGCCTCCTGCTACTGCCACTTCGGTAATGCCGGTATCCTTTACTGCCTTACGCAACTTGTCCATCAGAATATCGACAATCGTCTTTTCCAGCGAGGCAGCCAGGTCAGTCTTATGATGTTCGATAAAATCCGGGTCGTCTTTCAGCCAGTCGCGTAAGGAATAAAGGAAAGAAGTCTTCAGTCCGCTGAAACTGTAATCATATCCCGCGATGTGCGGCTTGCTGAAGGTAAAGGCGTTCGGATTGCCCTGGCGTGCCAGTTTATCAATAATCGGACCTCCGGGATAACCCAGCCCCATCACTTTCGAACATTTGTCGATGGCTTCGCCGGCTGCATCATCGATAGTCTGCCCCAGCACTTGCATGTCATTGTAAGCATTTACACGGATAATCTGCGAATTGCCTCCCGATACCAGCAGGCAAAGGAAAGGGAACTTCGGCTGGTCAGCTTCCACGCCCGGTTCTTTAATGAAATGTGCCAGCACATGTCCCTGCAGATGGTTGACATCCACCAATGGGATACCCAACGCAAGCGCCAGTCCTTTAGCGAATGAAACACCCACCAGCAACGAACCCATCAGTCCGGGACCACGAGTAAAGGCTATGGCACTTAATTGCTCTTTCGTCACTCCCGCCCGCTTCAAGGCTTCATGCACTACCGGCACGATATTTTGCTGATGCGCCCGTGAAGCCAATTCGGGTACCACTCCCCCGTATGCTTCGTGCACAGCCTGACTCGCTATTACGCTAGAAAGCAATTCCCCGTTGCGGATAACTGCCGCCGACGTGTCGTCGCACGAAGATTCTATACCTAATATAATTATATCATTCATACATTCTTTAATTAATACGTCAATATTTCCAGGCCGTTGTCTGTCATCACGTAAGTATGCTCCCATTGTGCGGAAGGAAGCTCGTCTTCGGTCACTACCGTCCAGCCGTCTTCTTCGTCAATGAATACTTCCCATGTCCCCATGTTAATCATAGGTTCGATGGTAAACACCATACCCGGTACCAGCAACATACCTGTACCTTTCCGTCCGTAATGCAATACGTCGGGCTCTTCGTGGAATTCCAATCCCACCCCATGCCCGCATAAATCACGGACTACGGAGAATCCGTTTTTCTTGGCATGCTTTTCGATAGCATGACCAATGTCGCCTACAAAGCCGAACGGCTGTGCGGCTTCGGCACCGATATCCATGCATTCGCGTGCCACCTGCACCAACTTCTCCTTTTCCGGAGTGGTTTTCCCGATAACAAACATACGCGAAGCATCGGCGTAATATCCATCCAGAATCGTAGTGCAGTCTACATTGATAATATCGCCTTCTTCCAAAATCTCTTCTTCCGAAGGTATGCCATGGCATACCACTTCATTTATTGAAGTGCATACGCTTTTCGGAAATCCTTCGTAACCTAAGCAAGCCGGAATGCCTCCATGACTTACCGTATAGTCGTACACAATCTTATCAATCTCTGCCGTACTCATTCCTTCGCGGATTGTTTCCGCCACCTTGTCGAGTACTGCTGTATTCAGCAAACCGCTACGTCGGATGCCTTCTATCTGTTCAGGAGTCTTGATTAGCTCACGGGTAGGAACCAAATGCCCTTTATTCTGATAATAAAGTACTTTTTTGTCCAATTCGGTCAATTCGGCACCTTTGGGCACTCTCCAATTTAGCCTTTTCCTCTTAACCATATTTTTGATTCATATTAAAACCAATTGCAAAGGTAACAGAATTTCTTATTATTTTAATGCTTCTATCTGTGAAAATTAAGAATTGTCACTGAGGGGGAAACAAAATAAACTGAATACAAGAAAGACCATTAATACAAATGGATACAGTGAATAGGGATAAATTTCCCCTTCCTATCCATCTTGCAAAAAAATACGGTTTATAGCAAGCATTACTTAAGTGTTTTTTGTACCTTTGCACGCAAAAACAGGCTAACACATAAACTTTAATCGGATAAACATGGCATTGGTAAACGAACATTTCCTGAAATTGCCGAACAATTACTTCTTTTCCGACCTGGAAAAGAAAGTCAATCTGTTCAAAGTGACCCACCCCAAAGCAGACCTCATCCGTCTGGGTACAGGAGATGTCATCCTTCCGTTGCCGCAAGCCTGCACAGAGGCCATGCACCGCGCCGTCGACGAGCTTTCGCATGCGTCCACATTCCGCGGTTACGGCCCCGAAGAAGGATACTCTTTCCTTATCGACGCCATTATCAAGCACGACTATGCACCACGCGGCGTATCATTGGACCACAACGAAATCTTCGTGAGCGACGGCAGCAAGAGCGATACAGGCAATATCGGCGATATCCTGCGGCATGACAACAGCATCGGAGTGACCGATCCGATTTATCCGGCTTACATCGACTCGAACGTGTCATGCGGACGTGCCGGCGAATTACTGGAAAACGGGAAATGGAGCAACGTGGTATATATGCCCTGCCTCGCCGAAAACGATTTTATCCCGTCTATCCCCGACCATCGTGTAGACATCATCTACCTGTGTTATCCCAACAATCCGACAGGCACCGTACTCAGCAAGGCCGAACTCAAGAAATGGGTCAACTATGCCATCGAGAACGACACGCTCATCATCTTCGACGGCGCCTACGAAGCCTACATCCAACATGCCGACATCCCTCACTCCATTTACGAAATAAAAGGCGCGAAAAAAGTCGCCATCGAAATGCGCAGCTTCTCGAAGACCGCCGGATTTACGGGGGTGAGATGCGGCTATACGGTGATCCCGAAAGAAGTGACGGGCGGCACGCTGGCAGGAAAGCGCATACCGCTCACCCCTTTATGGAAACGCCACCAAGAAACGAAATTCAACGGCACATCCTACATCACCCAACGGGGAGCGGAGGCTATCTATACCCCCGAAGGGAAAGAACAGGTGAAAGCCAACATCCAATATTATATGCATAACGCCCGCATCATGAAGCGGGCGCTGACCAGCATCGGACTGAAAACGGCAGGCGGCGAAGACGCTCCCTACGTATGGGTGAAAGCCCCCGACGGAATGACTTCGTGGAAGTTCTTCGAAAAGCTGTTATACGAAGCCCATGTAGTGACCACCCCGGGAGTGGGATTCGGTCCCAGCGGCGAAGGCTATCTGAGGCTGACCGCTTTCGGTGAAAAAGAACGCATCCAGGAAGCCATGCAACGCTTGTGCCGATGCCTGTAAACGAGCAATCATCAAACAGAACATAACAAACAACAACTTGAGGTAATTATGTCAAAATTAAGATTCAGAGTAGTAGAGAAAGCTTTTCATAAAAAGCCGGTCGAAGTGATTCCGCCTTCGGAACGTCCCAGCGAATACTTCGGCAAATACGTGTTCAACCGCGAAAAGATGTTTAAATACCTTCCCAGCAAAGTATATACCAAACTGGTGGACGTCATAGACAACGGCGCGGCACTGGACCGCAGCATCGCCGATGAAGTAGCCACAGGCATGAAGAAATGGGCCATCGAACTGGGCGTCACCCATTACACCCACTGGTTCCAGCCCCTGACCGAAGGCACGGCAGAGAAACACGACGCTTTCGTGGAACACGACGGCAAGGGCGGCATGCTGGAAGAATTTTCGGGCAAGCTGCTTGTACAACAGGAAGCGGACGGCTCATCCTTCCCCAACGGAGGCGTGCGCAACACGTTCGAAGCCCGCGGATATAGCGCATGGGACCCCTCATCACCGGTATTTGTCGTAGGAGACACCTTGTGTATCCCTACCGTCTTCATCGCCTATACGGGTGAATCGCTCGACTACAAAGCTCCGCTCTTGAAATCCATCCAGGCTGTCACGAAGTCGGCACTCGACGTAGTACACTACTTCGACCCTTCGGTAAAGAAAGTGATTACCTACTTAGGCTGGGAACAGGAGTATTTCCTGGTAGACGAAGGCCTGTATGCCGCACGTCCCGACCTGTTACTGACAGGACGTACGCTGATGGGACACGAAGCATCGAAGAACCAACAGCTGGAAGACCATTATTTCGGTGCCATCCCGCCACGAGTAGCCGCCTTCATGAAAGACCTTGAGATACAGGCGCTGGAGTTGGGAATCCCCGTCAAGACACGCCATAACGAAGTGGCTCCCAATCAGTTCGAGCTGGCTCCGATATACGAAGAATGCAACCTTGCTGTAGACCATAATATGCTTATCATGTCGCTCATGCGCAAAGTGGCACGCAATCACGGCTTCCGCGTATTGCTCCACGAAAAACCTTTCAAGGGCATCAACGGATCGGGCAAGCACAACAACTGGTCGCTGGGAACCGATAACGGCATCCTGCTGATGGCTCCGGGCAAGACTCCGGAAGAAAACCTGCGCTTCATCACGTTCATTGTGAACACGCTGATGGCGGTTTACCACCACAACGGATTGCTGAAAGCATCCATCATGAGCGCGACAAACGCGCACCGTTTGGGTGCACACGAAGCTCCTCCTGCCATCATCTCGTCGTTCTTGGGAACGCAACTGAGCAAGGTGCTCGACCATCTGGAAGAAAGCACCAACAGCGATTTAATCGCGTTGGGAGACAAGCAAAGCATGCGTCTGGACATTCCGCAGATTCCGGAACTGCTGATTGACAACACCGACCGTAACCGCACTTCGCCCTTTGCCTTTACCGGAAACCGTTTTGAGTTCCGTGCTCCGGGCTCCGAATCGAACTGTGCCAGCGCGATGATAGCCCTCAACACGGCCGTAGCCGAACAACTCATCTGTTTCAAGAAAGACGTAGACCAATTGATTGAAGACGGCGAACCGAAAATCTCCGCCATCATTGAAGTGGTGCGCCGCTATATCAAAGAGTGCAAGCCTATCCGCTTCGACGGAAACGGCTATAGCAAGGAATGGGAAGAAGAAGCCGCCCGCCGCGGTCTGGACTGCGAGACCAGCTGCCCGCTGATATTCGACAACTACCTGAAGCCTGACACCATCCGGATGTTTGAATCGACCGGTGTCATGAACCGCAAGGAACTGGCTGCCCGCAACGAAGTGAAATGGGAAATGTACACCAAGAAAATCCAAATCGAGGCACGCGTACTGGGCGACCTGGTGATGAACCATGTGGTGCCTGTCGCCATCGAATACCAGACGAAGCTGATTGACAATGCCTATAAGATGAAGTCGCTCTTCAACGCGGACGAAGCGGCACAGCTCTCAGCGGAAAACATCGCCATTATCAGGCAAATAGCCGAACATACAGGTTATATCAAAGAGCATGTAGACGCTATGGTGGAAGCCCGCAAGGTAGCCAACCGGATTACCACGCAACGCGAAAAAGCAATCGCTTACCACGACACCATTGCCCCGATGCTGGAACAGATACGCTACCACATCGATAAGCTGGAACTGATTGTTGACGACCAGATGTGGACGTTGCCGAAATACCGTGAACTGTTGTTTGTACGATAATAACAAAAAAAATGACAATCACCTCACAAAGGCACAGAGATGCAGAACTGAACTCCGAAAAGAGAAGGAAAGCCCTGTGCCTTTGTGTCTCTATGCACAATAAAATGCAAAACCATGGAATGGTTATATAACTTGTTTTTCGATCAGACTGCCCTACAGGCGGTCATTATCATTTCCCTGATTATCTCGACAGGGCTTGCGTTGGGGAAAATTCATATCTGCGGCATCTCATTAGGAGTGACGTTTGTATTTTTCATGGGAATCCTAGCCGGACACCTGGGCTTCTCCATCAATCCGCAAATGTTGAACTATGCCGAAAGTTTCGGACTGGTACTGTTTGTTTACGCTTTGGGATTGCAGGTCGGACCGGGCTTTTTCAGTTCCCTCCGCCAGGGAGGCTGCCAACTGAATCTGTTAGGGCTGGGAGTTATTCTGTTAGGCACCGTCATGGCAGTAGCGCTGACTGCCGTTACTCCCATATCCATGTCGAACATGGTAGGCATTCTTTGCGGAGCCACTACCAATACACCGGCGCTGGGTGCCGCGCAACAGACATTGAAACAGATGGGAGAACCTACCAGCGGAGCCGCCTTAAGTTGTGCCGTCACCTATCCGCTGGGCGTAGTAGGAGTTATCCTCGCCATCGTAGTGGTAAAGAAACTGTTCGTACGCCCCAAAGACATGGAAGAACATCCGCACGATGACCCTAACCAGACCTACATTGCCACCTATCAGGTACACAATCCCGCCATTTTCGACAAAAGCATTCACGAGCTGGTTCATGCGGGCTATCCAAAATTTGTCATCTCACGTCTGTGGCGGGACGGACAGGTATGTATCCCTACCTCGGATAAGATTCTAAAAGAAAACGACCGCCTACTGGTAGTGACTACCGAAAAAGACGTGGCAGCCCTGACCATTCTGTTCGGTGAGCAAGAACAAAAAGACTGGAACAAAGAAGACATTGACTGGAACGCGATAGACAGTCAACTCATCTCGAAACACATCGTCATTTCCCGTCCGGAAATCAACGGCAAGAAACTGGGTTCACTCCGTCTGCGCAATGTATATGGCATCAATATCAGCCGCGTATTGCGAAGCGGCGTACAACTGCTCGCCACTCCGGAACTGGTGTTGCAATTAGGCGACCGCTTGACCGTAGTCGGCGAAGCGGCAGCTATCAAAAATGTAGAAAAAGTATTGGGCAATACCGTAAAGACCCTGAAAGACCCCAACCTCGCCTCTATCTTTATCGGCATCGTGCTGGGATTGATTGTGGGCTCCATTCCTATTGCCATTCCCGGCATTTCAAGCCCTGTCAAGTTAGGATTGGCAGGAGGTCCTATCATTACCGGTATCCTCATCGGCTCATACGGACCCCGCTTTCACATGCTGACCTACACCACCCGCAGTGCCAGCCTGATGTTGCGCGGCATCGGACTTTCGCTATACCTTGCCTGCCTGGGACTGGATGCAGGAGCACATTTTTTCGAAACAGTGATGCGTCCGGAAGGTATATTGTGGGTTGGTATCGGATTTATTATTACTTTTGTACCCGTAGTGATTATGGCACTCATCGCTCTGCGGTGTTATCACCTTGACTTCGGCAATACCTGTGGAATGCTTTGCGGAAGCATGGCGAACCCGATGGCACTGAATTATGCCAACGACATCATTCCGAACGACAATCCTGCCGTAAGCTATGCGACGGTTTACCCGCTGGGGATGTTTACCCGTGTCATCATCGCGCAACTGATATTGATGATATTTATATAAACAGAATAATCTAAACTGAAAAACAATGATGAACCCCTACAACGAAATTACAACGGACATGATTCAGCAAGACATCCGCTACCTGGAATTGCTGTCGCATAATTTCCCTACCATAGCCGCAGCCAGCACTGAAATCATTAACTTGGAAGCCATACTAAACCTTCCGAAGGGTACAGAACACTTTCTTGCCGACTTACATGGGGAATACGAGGCTTTCCAGCATGTTTTGCGGAATGCCTCAGGCGCCATCAAACGGAAAGTGAACGAAATATTCGGAAACACTTTGCGCGAAATGGAAAAGAAAGAACTCTGCACATTAATCTACTATCCGGAGCAAAAGCTGCAACTGGTGAAGGAAGTGGAGACCGAACTGGAAGACTGGTATGTCATTACGCTGAACCAGTTGGTAAAGGTTTGCCAGAATGTATCGTCGAAATATACCCGTTCGAAAGTGCGCAAGGCATTGCCTGAAGAATTTTCGTACATCATCCAAGAATTGCTGCACGAAAGCAGCATGGACCCCAACAAGCAGGCATACATCAATGTCATCATCAGCACCATCATCGATACGCACCGGGCAGACGATTTCATCGTAGCGCTCTGTAACCTGATTCAGCGCCTGACCATTGACATGCTTCATATTCTGGGCGACATTTTCGACCGCGGTCCGGGTCCTCACATCATCATGGACACCTTGTGCGACTATCATAATTTCGACATCCAGTGGGGAAATCATGACATCTTATGGATGGGTGCCGCTTCGGGTAACGACTGCAGCATTGCCAATGTGCTCCGTCTTGCCATGCGTTACGGAAATTTAGCCGTACTGGAAGACGGCTATGGCATCAACTTGTTGCCGCTTGCCACTTTTGCCATGGAGACTTACGCCAATGACCCGTGCTCGCTCTTCGGTCCGAAAATAGACGATTCCATCAATACAGACAATCAGAAGACCATCCGTCTAATGGCACAGATGCACAAGGCTATCAGCATTATCCAGTTCAAGCTGGAAGCTGAAATCATCCGCCGCCGTCCGGAATTCCACATGGAAGACCGTATGCTGTTACATCGCATCAACTTCGAGAAACATACCATCACGCTTAACGGAAAAGAATATCCTTTGCGCGACTATTTCTTCCCCACTGTTGACCCGGCAGACCCTTACCGCCTGAGCGATGAAGAACGTGACATTGTAGAGAAACTGCACAAGTCGTTTACCGGAAGCGAAAAACTACGCAAGCACATGAAATGCCTCTTCCGTTATGGATGCATGTATAGTGTATGCAACTCGAACCTGCTGTTTCACGCGTCTATGCCGCTTAATGCAGACGGGACACTGAAGGAAATTGAAATTTTAGGAAAGACTTACAAGGGTCAATCGTTACTGAAACGGGTAGGTCAACTGATACGCACTGCCTATTTCGATGAGAGCGACAGTGACGAAAAAGCTTTCGCCTTAGATTATGTATGGTACCTATGGTGCGGAAAAGACTCACCTGCATTTGATAAAGACAAGATGGCAACCTTCGAACGTTACTTTGTAGACGACAAGGAAACCCATGTAGAAACCAAGGGATATTACTACCAGCTGCGCGACCGGGAAGACATCTGCGACATGATATTGGATGAATTCGGCGTAGAAGGCGAACACCGTCACATCATCAATGGCCATGTACCGGTAAAAGCGGTAAAAGGCGAAAAACCTATCAAGGCAAACGGCAAACTGATGGTGATAGACGGAGGATTCTCGAAAGCTTATCAGCCCGAAACAGGCATTGCAGGCTATACGCTGGTCTACCATTCACGCGGCTTCCAACTGGTACAGCACGAACCTTTCACCTCTACCCAACGTGCCATCGAAGAAGGGCTTGATATCAAATCGACCACACAAATTGTAGAAATGAGCAGCAAACGGATGATGGTGAAAGATACGGATAAGGGAAAAGAACTCACCATCCAGATAAAAGACTTGAAGAAACTGCTGGTAGGTTACCGCACCGGCATTATCAAAGAGAAGGCAGACTGAAAGAGAATGAAGAATTAAGAATGAAGAGTTAAAATTAAAAGTTTTTCTGCTGATACGGCGAAATCCACTTTTAAATTTTAACTCTTCATTCTTTATTTAAACAAGCTTATTCGTTTGCGTATCGGGGAAAACCACAGAAGGCTTAAACTGTTTGGCTTCTTCGAAATCCATCAACGCGTACGACATGATGATGACAACGTCACCTACCTGAACTTTACGGGCAGCAGCCCCGTTCAAACAAATACATCCCGATCCCCGTTCTCCTTTTATAATATAGGTTTCGAAACGCTCGCCGTTATTGTTGTCTACAATCTGTACCTTTTCGCCGGCAATCATATTGGCTGCATCCAGCAAATCTTCGTCTACCGTAATGCTGCCCATATAATTCAGATTGGCTTCGGTGACACTCACGCAATGTATCTTCGATTTCAATACCTGTATCATCATGGCACGGTCACTCCTTATATTTAATGTTATCAATCAGACGGACCTCTCCACAGAATACGGTGATACAACCTACAATGTAATTGCTGTCGTCCCATGAACCGACGGTCTGCAAGGTGTTTCCGTCAACAATCTCAAAATATTCCAGACGCAAACCTTCGGCATCCGCAATGCGCTGCTCTACAAATGCCTTTGTTTCTGCCAAGGTATGCGACTTGCCATAATCAACACTGGTAAACAAGGTCCTCGAAATCTGCAAAGCCTGCTGGCGCTGCACTTCACTCAAGCGGGCATTCCGGCTGCTCAAAGCCAATCCGTCTGCCTCACGCACGATAGGACAACCCACAATTTGAAGAGAGAACGGATATTTACGCACCATCTCACGGATGATGGCAAGCTGCTGAAAGTCTTTTTCACCAAAATAAGCGCGGTCAGGCTCTACAATCAGGAAAAGCTTGCTTACAATCTGACATACTCCATTGAAATGACCGGGACGGTACTTGCCTTCCATTACCGTGTCCAAAGGAGCATAGTTGAAAGTACGTGTATCCGGTTCGGGATAAATTTCTTCTACGGACGGAGCGAATACAAACGTTACGCCACATTGTTCCAACAGTCGGCAGTCGGCATCCAATGTACGCGGATATTTCGCCAAATCATTCTTATCGTTAAACTGAGTGGGATTGACAAAATCGCTGACCACTACAACATCATTCTCGGCAACGGCGCGTTTCACCAAAGAAGCGTGACCGGCATGCAAAGCTCCCATTGTGGGAACCAGACCAATGGTTTTGCCTTCTTTGCGAAGTACATCCAACTTCGCGCGAAGTTCCTGAATAGTTTGAATTAATTCCATTTTTCTGATAATTAAACCCAATGTTTTTCTAAAAACGGATGCAAAGTAACCATATTTTTATCAAATAATAAAACAGTTCTACCTGAAAAAGTACATTCCAAGCGCAGATTAACAAACTATAAGGTAAATAACACAAGCAAATTAACAAGTGCATCTGTTTTTTTTGTATCTTTGCGCAACCTTTATGAGCAATAGTTAAGAAACATGAGTGCAAAAAAAGTATTATTCATTACACAAGAAATTACTCCTTACGTACCTGAAAGTGAACTATCGTTAATCGGTCAGAACCTTCCCCAAGCCATTCAAGACAAAGGGTGGGAAATCCGGACCTTTATGCCCAAGTGGGGCAATGTTAACGAGCGTCGTAACCAACTGCATGAAGTCATCCGCCTGTCGGGAATGAATATCATTATCGATGATACGGACCATCCCTTGATTATCAAAGTAGCTTCTATTCAGGCTGCACGCCGTCAGGTTTATTTTATTGATAATGATGACTATTTCCAACATCGGCTAATGACTACTGACGAAGACGGCAAAGAATACGAAGACAATGGTGAACGTGCCATTTTTTATGCACGTGGTGTATTGGAAACCGTCAAGAAACTGCGCTGGTGTCCCGATATTATCCATTGCCACGGATGGATGAGCGCTGTAGTTCCGCTTTTCATCAAAAAGGCTTATTATGACGAACCGTCCTTCAGAGATTCGAAAGTCGTATTTTCAGTTTATGACGATGGTTTCAAATCGAATTTGGCGTCAGACTTCACCAGGCAAGTGATTTATAGGGAAATTACATCGGACGATGTCGCAATGATTAAAGAACCGGTCAATTACGAAGAGCTATGTAAATTGGCTATCAGTTACTCGGACGGTGTCATCCAAAACAGCAAACAAGTGAACCCTGCCATCATGGATTACGCGCATAGCCTGAATCTCCCGACTGTAGATTACCAGGCAGACGAACAGACGTATGCAGACGCTTGCGATGCATTGTATAAAAAAGTGCTGGGTGAAGCCGAATAATACGAATTTGTAATTTTAATTAAGAAAAAATGAAACTTAAGTTCTGGGCGGCATTAGGATTAGCTGCCGCTACACTCTACAGCTGTGACGATGAAACTACAGGAATCGGACAATTTGTTGCTGACCAAGATTTTATTTTTGCTAAATCCGAGTCGTACACAATAAAAACCGAATCATTCCTTCTTGATTCGGTCTATTCACGTTCAAGCACAGCTTATCTGGGGAAGTTTACCGATGAAGATTATGGGACTTTTACGTCCGATTTCCTCGTTCAGATAAACTGCCCCGAAAATTTTCAACTTCCCGACCGTCTGCAAAGCATCGATGAAGCGACATTGGGACTTTATTACACCAGCTATTTCGGCGATTCGCTTGCTACGTTACGCGTACAGGTAGATACGCTCACCACAGCTATTCAAGATAACGGACTAGATAAGAACTTATATTATACAAACTTGAATCCGGAACGTTATTATAATCCGCAGAATCCGCCCATCGCAACCAAAGACTATTCTGCATTCGACAAGACCGTAAGCGATTCGCTTTATAACACCAGTGATTACTATCCACACGTATCCATCGAACTGGGAAAAGCATTTTGCGATAACTTTAAAAGCAAATACGACTATACGGCAGAAGAAAACGGCACTACCGTCCATCCTTACTTCAAGGATGCGGATGCCTTTGTCAACAATGTGCTGAAAGGATTCTATGTACACATAACGAATGGTGAAGGCTCTATCCTGTACCTTTCGGATATCTACCTCCATCTGACCGTATCGTATTTAGGCAGAAACTCTGCCAATACAGCCGATTCACTGTTAAGGGGTGTAGTACCGATGACCGCCACGAAAGAAGTGTTCATGTCTACGCGTTTTCAGAACTCAGGACTTCAAAATCTAGTAAACGACCGTACACGCACTTACCTGAAAACACCTGCCGGAATATGCACACAAGTAACGTTTCCATTGGAGGAAATCTACGAAGCGCATAAGAACGACACATTAAATTCGATATCTGTCTCATTCGAGAAGATGAGGGAGCAGAGCAACAGCCCGTATAAGATGGGTACTCCTACTACCCTGCTGATGGTAAGAAAGAAAGACATGAAAAGTTTCTTCGAAAACAACTTAGCAAACGACGACCGCACGTCCTTCCTTGCTACCTATAGCAGTTCGACCAACTCGTATGCCTTTTCTAAACTGAACCGGTTAATCGCAAGCATATTCAGCGAAATCCGTCCGGAAATAGAAAAAGGAGAAGCAGAATGGAACCAATGGAAAGCTGACAATCCAGATTGGGACAAAGTATTGCTGATACCCGTAAGTACGGAAAGCGATTCGCAAGGAAACATTATTGGAGTAGAAAACGATTTGAGCGTGAATTCTGCTATGTTAGTAGGAGGACAAAACCTTAACGAATCGACTGATGAAAGTGAGAAAATACGTATGAACATCATTTATACGCAACCGAAACAAGAATAATGACATTCGGGACATAAAGAAGGAGGCACAGAGTAGACTGAATTGAAAAATAGAATTCAATAATTAAGACTCTGTGCCTCTGTTACTTTATAGCTACCCCTAAAAATGAAACGAGTATGAAATTAGGAAAATGGATTGGCGGAATCATGGGATTTATGACCATGGGACCGCTTGGAGCACTGGCAGGTTATGCCATTGGTTCCTTATTTGACAAAGCGTCGTCTGCACAAGATGGTTTTGACATCAACAATAGTCAAGGCACCTACACCGATGCCGGCCAACGGAACAGTTTTCTGTTCTCAATGCTGGTCATGGCGTCCTATATCATCCGGGCAGACGGAAGAATCATGCACAGCGAAATGGAATTCGTACGCCGCTTTCTGCGTACCAACTTCGGTGAAGAAGCGGTCAACGAAGGACAACAAATCTTGATGAACCTTTTCGAAGAACAAAAACGCATGGATGCTGCCAATCCGTACGCATTCCGAAATACCATTCACGAATGCGGCACACAAATCGCAGCCAACCTGAGCTACGGCGAACGTCTGCAGCTGTTAGACTTCTTGATAAAGATATCACAAAGCGACGGCAAGGTTTGCCAACAGGAAATCGAAGCCCTGAAAGAAGTGGCACTGGCCATGCAGCTTTCGGAAAAAGAAGTGGAATCAATGCTGAACTTAGGCGGCGACTCGCTTGCCGATGCCTATAAAGTGTTGGAAATCGACCCTTCGGCAACCGATGACGAAGTGCGTGCCGCTTACCGCCGCCTTGCCTTGAAACATCATCCCGACCGTGTAGCTACATTAGGCGAAGACATCCGTAAGGCAGCCGAAGAGAAATTCCAAAACATCAACAATGCCAAGGAACGGATTTACAAGGCAAGAGGAATGAAATAACCAACCCTAATACGACAAGCAATGAACGAAAAGCTGATTGCACTTAAAGACCGGCTGATACAACAAGTCACAACCTATTACCTCTGCAATGAACCAGCCATCGAACAAATCGTGCATACCCAATCGGTGGCTGCCTATACCCGGCTGATTGCATTGGGCGAAGAACAGGATAAAGACCAATGTACACTTTTGGAAACAGCCGCCTGGCTGCACGACATCGGATGCCCCAATGCCCGCCGCATCTATGGCAACAGCCTGCCTGCCCATCAGGAAAGCGAAGGCGCTAAGCTGACTGCAGACTGGCTGAAAGATGAAACAAGCCTTACCGACGAACAAAAAGAATGGCTGACACAGGTGGTAGGCTCACATCATCAGTTTTCTTCCGCAAAGAAGCTCCGGTTCGAGCCCTTGTTCGAAGCCGACCTGATAGTCAACCTGACAGAAGGGTACTACGAACGAAACAAAGCCCGACATCTGTATGACACCATGATGACGACACAGACAGGGCGCAAGCTTTATGAAGCACTCTTCCTGAAAACTGAACGATAATATAAAAATAAGACTCAAACAATCAGGTGAGGAACAAATTCCGACAGGTTATCGGTGATTTCCGTACGGTTCTCACGAATGCCGATGCCTGCCGGCTCTCCGCCTACTATCCACGAACCGATTACGGGATAACGTCCGCCGTATGTCGTCGGTTTCACATACCACTGATATACGTATGCTCCCTTGTTGTAATCTCCTGCCGTCTCGCGCAGCAACGGGCGCTCTTCCCAATTCCGGATTTCCACCACGCTCACATTATGTCCCTCACGGGCAAATACCGGTTTCTTGCAATACACTCCTGCCTGCGGACGCGAAAGGAAACAGGGTAACACATAAGGCGAATCGGGGAATAATTCAAAAAGCTTTGCCAAAATAGCCTTGTTCGACATAACCAACTTCCAGATAGGTTCCAACCATGTCACCGAGGCAAGGCAACCGTCGGCACTTTCATCCACCATCCATTCCCACGGATACAGTTTGAAACAGTGCTCGATGCGTTCTCCGCTCGGGTCGTAAAAGCATCCATCTTGTAAATCCATGTCGTTCATATCGAGCACGCGGGTCGAATAGCCGGCTTCCATTGCCGTACTTGCCAGATATTGCAATGTTCCCGAATCTTCGTGATTATCCAGCACACCGGCAAAATGAATGTTGCTTCCTGCAGTGAAAATATCTTTCCACGACTCTACCAACCCTTCATGAATGCCATTGTATTGGTCACATTCCGGGAAAACATCTTCTTTCCATTGCCACTGGATAACCGAGGCTTCTAAGAGCGAAGTTGGCGTATCGGCGTTAAATTCCAAAATGCGTGGCACTCCTTTCTCATCCAACATGAAATCGAAACGGCCGTACAGACTCAATTCATCTGCATCCCATGATTCGCGGATGCGCTGACAGATTTCCGGAGGAAGCTGCAAGAAACGTTCCATCCATTCCGGGTCCTTCTCGATGATATATCCGGCTGCCTCGCAATACATACGGTAGGCCTCCGACGTGGCTTTCTCCAGACGCTCTATCTCGTCCGAACTAAATTGATAATAAGCTTCCTCACGCCAATAGTCGCCATGAAAGTCAAAGCCCAAAGCCTCTATCTTTTCCTGGTAGTCTGCCCGAGGAGTCACATACTTCCTTTCCATACCTTCCGTCTTATTTATGCGTGAACACCCGAAGAACGATGCGAAGAGCCGAACACCCGTCCGCTTGATTTCGACTTACTGCCCGAAGCCGTGCTTACCTTCACTCCCGAAGGCGCATTGACCCGTGTACCGTTAGCATCGGTCCACGACCCTGTATTCGGATAATAATAATGAGTAGTACTCAGCCCGTTCATTGCCGAAGGCATCAGTGCCCATCGCATCAGCATGGCATTGTATATCCAGCTGTTTCCTTGGCTGTCACGGTATTCTTCCTTGTCTTTCGGATTCTCGGGCAATTCAGTTTTCTGAGTACACGAGGCAAGCGTCATCAGACACATTGCTGCCAATAAAAAGTGACGTTTATCCATAAATAACTATATCCTTATTGTTTCGAAACACAAATATACAGAAGAATATTCGAACAGCAAAAAGTGCCACTGTTTTTTACACATACATCACCCTGCTACAGGAAATCTGCAATGGAAATCCTTCAATACATTTTTTGTGATAGCTGTCCCATAATTCCACATAATTGTTTTATTCGTTAAACAAATTTGCAGATAAAATGCGGATTCGATAATTTCGCTTGCATTATGAAGAATATATATATGAAAAATATAAACGTAAAAGCGGTTCAATCAAAAAGAGAAATGGATGATTTTATCCGGTTCCCCAATCGGCTTTATGCTGATTGCCCCTACTACGTGCCAGATATGGAATCGGATATTCGCGATATGTTCAATCCACGGAAAAATGCCGGATTAGAGTTTTCTGAGATGCAAGCATTTGTAGCATACGACAGTGAAGAGAACATCGTAGGACGTATTGTTGGCATTGTCAACCGGCATGCTAATGAAAAATGGAACACTCGGAACGTACGTTTCGGATTTATTGAATTCATTGATGACAGGAATGTTTCTGCTGCCTTACTTCATACAGTAGAAGATTGGGGACGTGAACGAGGAATGAATCATATTCAAGGACCGATGGGTATTTTTGATTTCGATAAAGAAGGAATGTTGGTAGAAGATTTCGACCAGGTTGGTTCCATGATTACCATCTATAATTATCCCTATTATCCTATTCACCTGGAAGCGTTAGGATACAAAAAAGAAGTCGATTGGGTGCAAATACGCATTGATATTCCTCAAACTGTTCCAGCCAAATACGAACGGGTGTCACACCTGTCAAAAGAATTGTTTGGTCTACACGTACGAAAACTGACTCACAAAGATGTTGCTGAGGGATACGGACATAAAGTGTTCCGGTTGTTAAATGAAGCTTATGCTCCTCTCTTCGGATACACGGAAATGTCTGAACGCCAAATCGACTTATATGTCAAACGCTATATCCCCCTCATTAATTTGGAAATGCTTCCGATTATTGAAAACGAAAAAGGCGAATTGGTCGGTGTAGCTATTACAATGGGAAGTTTATCAGATGCCTTACGTAAAAGCAAAGGAAAGCTTCTTCCCTTTGGCTGGTATCCCTTGCTGCGTACACTGAAGTGGAAGCATGAAGAAAAAGCGGAACTGCTTCTTATTGCCGTTCGTCCCGACTACCAGGGTTTGGGCGTGAATGCTTTATTTTTTGACGACCTTATTCCTGTGTTCAACAAACTGCATTATACCTGGGCTGAGACGGGACCGCAACTGGAAACCAACGTAAAAGAGTTGTCGCAATGGAAACCGTTAAACCCGAAACTTGTAAAACGCAGAAGGTGTTATGGTAAAGAATTATAAAGAAAAGGAGCCGGCAAGATTGAAGAATTTCCGACTCACATCAATATAAGTTTATTCAGAAAGGAAGATATAAAAAATGGAAAGAAAAGTTGTTATCACAGGCATGGGCATTTGGTCATGCCTGGGAACCAGTCTTGACGAAGTTCGCGACTCGCTGTATACAGGCCGGAGTGGCATCGTATTCAGTCAAGCACGTAAGGATGCAGGATTTCGCTCAGCATTGTGCGCCGAGGTTCCACATCCCGATTTAAAACCTTTCATCAACCGCAACCAGCGGCAATTTATGCCTGAAGAAGCCCAATATGCTTATATGGCAACTCGCTCAGCATTGGAAAATGCAAAGCTCGATGCAGATTACATTGCCTCACACGAAATAGGCATCATTTATGGCAACGATTCGGTGGCAGAAGCTACGATGCGTGCTCTTGACAAATTCCGTGACTTCAAAGATACGGCTGCGTGTGGAAGTGGAGCTATTTTTCAGTCAATGAACTCCACAGTGACCATGAATCTGGCTTGCCTTTTTAAATTACGCGGAATCAACCTGACTGCTTCAGCAGCTTGTGCTTCCGGGTCGCAAGCCATTGGATTAGGGGCTTTGCTCATCCGCAATGGCTTACAAGACTGCGTGGTATGCGGTGGTGCACAAGAAGCCAACATGTACAGCGTAGCTGCTTTCGATGGCATCCAGTCATTTTCTATACGTGAAGACGAACCGACTAAAGCCAGTCGGCCATTCGACCGTGACCGTGACGGGTTAGTACCCGGAGGAGGAGCTGCTACCGTCATTATCGAAAGCTATGAACATGCAATAAAACGGGGAGCTCCTATTCTGGCAGAAATTGTGAGTTGGGGATTTTCAAGTAACGGTGACCATATTTCCACACCCAATGTGGCTGGTCCAGCACGTTCTTTAGAATTATGTCTGCAAAACGGGCAAGTAAACCCTAAAGACATCGGCTATATCAATGCTCATGCGACATCTACCCGTATTGGCGATAGTCGTGAAGCAGAAGCCATAGCACGTGTGTTCGGCGACTATAAAGTGCCGGTTACCTCGACCAAGAGCCAGACTGGACACGAAATGTGGATGGCAGGCGCCAGTGAAATCATTTATTCAACACTGATGATGAAAAACGATTTCATTGCAGGAAACATCAATTTTGAACACCCCGATGAATCATCGGTGCAAATCAATGTATTGCCAGAAACAAAGGAAGCACATTTTGATATGTTTCTTTCCAACTCGTTTGGCTTTGGAGGAACAAACTCTACCTTAATAGTGAAGGATTTTAAGAAATGAAGGAGTCAGTGTCTCATCAGCCTGATTTCCTGGAAATATAGTTAATCAATCGTTTAAAAACACTTATTTTATGACACGTGAAGAAATAATCGAAAAAGTAAATTCATTATTAGCAGAAGAATTTGAAGTAGAACAAGAAGCTTTCGAACCGGAAGCCAACGTAAAGGAAACACTTTCGCTAGACAGTCTCAGTCTGGTAGACCTGGTAGCTATCATCCAACAGACTTATAAAATTAAGATTCCTATCGCTGACTTGCGCGAAATCAAGACGTTCAACAACCTTTACGACTACATAGAGTCTCATCTGCCCGCATGAAAAAAGTAGCTATAGAGCAGCTTATTCCGCAGCGTTCGCCCATCCTCATGGTGGACGAACTGCTGCAAGCTGAAACGGGAAAAGCTATAACAAGCCTTACGGTGAAAGACGACAACTGTTTCATTGATTCTGACGGATGTCTGGCAGAAACGGGATTGATAGAGCACATTGCCCAATCAGCTTCTGCATTTGCCGGATATAAAGCCATCGGAACAGGAGTAGATGCCCCTCCAGTAGGCTATATTGGTGAAGTAAAAAAGTTTCATTGCTACTTCCGCCCGCGATTAGGCGACCAACTGCTTACTGCCATTACCATCATTGCCGAAGCTGAAGGAGTGACCCTGATTGCAGGAAAAACTTGTGTAAATGACCGAATAGCAGCAGAAACTCAAATGAAAATTTACATAAAAGAATGATTGGATATGCAGCTTGAAAACAATTATTATCAGATTCTCAGCCAACAGACGACAGGAAACCAAACCGTATTTCAACTTGCTCTCTTGCCTGATTGTGAGATTTATCAGGGACATTTCCCAAGTCATGCGGTATGTCCTGGAGCTTGTCACATCGGAATGCTGAAAGAATGTGTTGCCAAGTTGGCAGGTAAGCCATTGTTTATCCGCACTATCCGTCAATGTCGTTTTACCGCCATAGCTTCACCTGCAATCTGTCCACGGCTAAACTTAACAGTGACCTATAATCCGATTTCTGACGGAGTAGCTATAACAGCTTGTTTGGCAGACAGAGAGAAAGTCTATATGGACTATAAAGGTGATTTCGAAATGTGTAGGTGAGTTGATTCAACATCCTTTTACCAATTGAAAAGTATGAAATACGATGTAATCATAATCGGAAGTGGATTAGGTGGTCTGGAGTGTGCCGGCATCCTTTCGCGTAACGGATTGCGAGTGCTCTTACTCGAAAAGGAGAAACAACCGGGTGGATGCATGCAGAGTTACTTGCGGAAAGGTCTGCGATACGACACCGGATTTCATTATGTAGGAGGACTGGCTGAAGGGCAGTCTCTTTATCCTGCATTCCGTTACTTGGGCTTGCTTAATCTTCCATGGCACCGGCTTGACACGTATTTCGACCGAGTGACAATCGGGAAAGAAACTTTTCCTTTTGCTGAAGGATTTGACTCTTTTGCCCAGACTATGGCAGCCTGTTTCCCTGCCGAGCGTCAAGCATTACAACATTATGCGAGACTGTTGGAAAGCGTAGGAAAGACAAATTCCACTGAGCAGATAGAAACGGGAGCTTATGCCTACTTGCAAAATACATTCCATGATGCGTTGCTGATAAATGTGTTAAGCGGCACTTCACTAAAAACAGAATTAAGGAGTGAATCGCTTCCATTATTCGCCTTTACGCATGCAAACAGCAGTTACATTGAAAGCAGTTGGCGATTGCAAGGAGACAGTTCACAGCTTGTCGACGCATTGATTCATTCCATCCGCGACCAAGGAGGAGAAATAATTTGCGATGCAGAAGTGACTGAACTGGTAGAACAAAACGGTATGCTGACACAGGCAGTCTGTACTGATAAGCGTATATACGAAGGTAATATGTTCATCAGCGACGTACATCCTGCCATAACTTGTAGCTGGATAAAGCAGAGTATCAAAATGAGGCGTGCGTTCCGCAACCGGATAACCCGATTGGAAAATACATTCGGAATGTGTACCGTTTCATTACGTCTCAAACCTCAGACGCTACCCTACTTTAATTGGAACCATTATGTCTATCGCAAACCGAATGTATGGTTTTTCCCATGGGAAAGCGGACCGGTTGGAGGTGTATTGGTAAGTTGCCGTGTGCCGGAAGACGGAAGTAAATATGCCAGCCAGATAGATTTGCTCACCCCGATGCGATGGGACCAGTGTCTGCAATGGGAAACAACGACTGTAGGGCATCGAGGAGAAACCTATCTGCAAATGAAAAGACGGATAGCAGACGAATGTGTCGCTTTGGCAGAAGAGGTCATACCCGGACTGGGCAACACAATTGTTGAACGCTATGTGAGCACTCCTCTCACCTACCGTGACTACCTGGCTGCTCCTGAAGGTACGGCTTACGGCATACGCAAAGATTTCCGCAATCCACTACAGACAATGCTATCCACACGCACGCCCATTCCTAACCTGCTACTGACAGGACAAAGTGTGATGCTGCACGGATTGCACGGAGTAACCATGACTGCATTTCTTACTTGCGCCGAAATTTTAGGTCACAATGAAATAAAGAGCTTATTAAAACAACAAACAATTTAACACAACAACCATGAAATATGCATTAGTAACAGGCGGCAGCCGAGGTATAGGGCGTGCCATCTGTATCAAACTGGCTCAAATGGGCTATCATATCCTTATTAATTATGCCAATCGCACCGATGAAGCAGAAACGACCCTCCAGCTGATTCGACAAGCCGGACAAGACGGAGAATTATTGAAGTTTGATGTCAGCGACGGCAAACAGGCACGTACTGCAATCGAAGCCTGGCAAGATGCACATCCAGACGAATACATCGAGGTATTAGTCAATAATGCCGGCATACGCCGCGATAACATTCTGGCATTAATGCCTGAAGAAGACTGGCATCGTGTAACAGCCATTACATTAGATGGTTTCTACAATGTAACCCAGCCTTTGTTGCAGCCGATGATGTTTCATAAGTACGGACGAATCATCAACTTGGCAAGTGTAAGCGGACTGAAAGGCATGCCTGGACAAACCAACTATTCAGCTGCCAAAGGCGGACTTATCGCTGCCACCAAGGCTCTGGCGCAAGAAGTAGCCCCTAAAAATATTACGGTGAATGCTGTGGCTCCAGGATTTATCCAGACTGATATGGTGAATGGTTTGGACGAAGCATCGCTGAAGAAAACGATTCCTGCCCGACGTTTCGGCACTCCCGAAGAAGTGGCAGCCTTAGTCGGCTTTCTGGTTTCACGTGAAGCCGGTTACATCACCGGCAATGTCGTTTCAATCAATGGAGGGCTGTACACGTGAATCAATTGGAAGACATTTGCCGCATACAGGTGAAATTCAGTGAAATTGATTCCATGCGGCGCGTATGGCACGGTTCTTTTGTCACCTATCTGGAAGACGGGCGTGAGTCGTTCGGAAGGCATTATCCAGGTATCAGTTATGCAGATATGCAGCGTGAAGGCATTTATGCCCCCATTTACGACCTTCATCTGAAATACCTGGCTCCCCTTGCCCTCGATGATGTGGCAGTCATCCACACCCGTTATGTGTACAAGCCTGGTGCCCGACTCGATTATCACTACCAGGTATTTCGAGAAAGCGACCAAACGCTTTGTGCAGAAGGCGAAAGCGTACAGCTTTTCATTGATCAACAGGGAGAATTGATGTTAGATAAACCTGCCTATTATCAGGCATGGCAAAAGAAATACCTGTCACCTGCAACAGGACAACAAGGATAAAAAACGCACGCAACGTTTTGTAAAGAATTGTATTATAAAAATATGAAATTTAATCTAAAAATCAGCATAGTCAGTCTGGTATTCCTTTGGATGATGACAACCCTTGCTTTCGGACAAGCCACCTATTCCATCAAAGGACTAGTGACCGATTCGGTAAGTGGAGAGACCTTGCCGTATGCTTCAGTTGTAATTAAAGGAACCGACAAAGGAGTAATGACTGATGAAGAAGGTAAATTTTCACTCTACACTTCCGAAAAACGCCCTATGCTGACGGTGTCATTTTTAGGATATGACACAAAGGACATCAAAGCCATTCCGGATAAGTCGGGCAAACTACATGTCCGTCTTGTCCCTTCCGGCATCACGTTAGGCGAAGTAATCGTTAAGCCCAAGCGCGAGCATTACCGGCGTAAAGATAATCCGGCTGTCCGTTTTATAAAGCAAGTTATCAATGTACGCGACCAAAACAATCCTTATAGCCATGACTATTTCAGCTATGAACATTACGAACGGATTGTTTTGGCAAAAAACGATTACGTACCTAAAAAAAGGAAAGACGGGAAAGTGGGGAAATTCGATTTTCTTGCCGATTTTGTAGACACATTGGATATAGGCGTAACCATTCTTCCTTTGTCTGAAAAAGAAAAGATAGAATCGGTATATTACCGTAAGTCACCAAAATCAGAAAAGCGTGTGGTACAGGGAGCCAAATCAGCCGGCGTAGACGAGGTGTTCTCGCGCGATGGCATCAAACAGTTTTTAGACGAAGCCTTCAAGGAAGTAGACTTGTTTCAAAACAACATTCCTCTTTTCCTACAGCGGTTTGTAAGTCCTTTGTCTACTATTGGTCCTGCATTCTATAAATATTACCTGCTTGATACCTTAGAAATAGACCGCACGCCTTGTGTTGATTTGGGCTTTGTCCCGTTCAACTCCGAGTCTTTCGGTTTTACGGGACACCTGTTTGTCACACTTGACTCTACTTATTTTGTCAAAAGAGCCATATTAAACGTACCTAAGGATATCAATCTGAATTTCGTATCGCAGTTAACTATTGAACAGGAATTTGAACGTACACCCGACAGCACCCGTATCATTACGAAAGATGATATACGAATGAACTTCAAGCTGACCGAAAAATCGAAAGGATTATATGCCCAACGGCTGAATGTTTACCGGCAACACTCGTTCACCGAACCCGATACCGAACATAGACGGGTCTTCAGTGAAAGTGCTCCTGTCATCACCTTGGAAGATGCCTACAAGAGAGACGACGAATTTTGGGAACAGCATCGCCCCGAACAGAATCAAAAGAAACGGACTTCGGTAAGCGAACTGATGGCAAAGCTGCGTTCCGTACCTGTATTCTATTATACAGAAAAAGTGATTTCTACTTTGGTGTCCGGCTATATTCCCACACATAAAGACCCACAGAAAAACAAGTTCGACCTGGGACCGATGAACAGTACAATCAATGGTAATGCCATCGAAGGGGCACGCTTCCGTGTAGGCGGCGGAACAACGCCTGTCTTTAATAAGCATTGGTTCTTTGAAGGATATGCAGCCTACGGCACAAGAGACCGGAAAATGAAATACGATGCGTTAGTGGAATATTCGTTTACGCCGCGTAAAGATTTTCGGCTGGAATTTCCGATGCATTCTCTTCGTTTCGAATATATGTATGACATCAACAAATTAGGACAAAACTACATGTACACCAGTAAAGACAACGTGATGCTTGCCATTCGCCGGAAAAAAGACACGCGTGCTACCTACTTGCGGCGTGCCGAACTGACTTATACCCGAGAGCACTATAACGGTATCTCGTATGGAGTGGTCGTCCGGAACTTCCGGGAATATGCAACTCCTTATGCAGCATTCAATCGCATAGATGCAGCAGGAAACATCACGCCAGTCAACCGGTATGATATGACAGAGCTGGAACTGAAATTCCGCTATGGGAAAGACGAAAAATATTATCAGACCCGTACGCAACGCATCCCCATCACGTTTGATGCACTGATTTTTAACCTTAACCATACAATGGCAAAAAAAGGATTTTTGGGCTCTTCATTCGATTATCAGCATACCGAACTCGGTATCCAGAAACGTTTCTGGTTTTCTGCTTTCGGCTATGCCGACCTGATAACAAAAGCCGGGAAAGTCTGGAGCAAAGTGCCTTATCCGTTGTTGATTCTGCCCAATGCCAACTTGACCTACACCATCCAGCCAGAAGCTTATACCAACATGAATGCAATTGAGTTCATCAATGATGAATACTTGTCGTGGGACTTGACTTATTATATGAACGGCAATCTGTTCAACCGCATCCCCTTCATCAAAAAGCTGAAATGGCGGGAAGTGTTCTGTTTCCGTGGATTATGGGGACATCTGACCGACAAAAACAATCCGATGAAGAATGGAGAAGGGTTATACGCTTTTCCTGCCGGTTCTACGACAATGGGCAAAGCCCCCTATATGGAAGTAAGTGTAGGCATTGAAAACATTTTCAAGTTTCTCCGCATTGATTACGTATGGCGTCTAAATTATCTTAATAATCCAGACATCCAACGAAGGGGGGTACGCTGTACCATGCGCCTTTCTTTCTGACAATTTACAGCTTAACTGATGGTAAGTTTCTGATTTTTGTCTAACTTTGTTTTACGGAAAATAGCATGAAGTATATGACAGACACTTTACCTGAAAGCAAATGGTCGCATGCCCTACAAGTTGCAGCGCGTCTTGCTCAAAAACTTCATTACGGACAAAAAGACAAGGCAGGAAAAGATTATTTTAGCGGACACTTGTGTACGGTAGGCAGTCATGGAGCAAACTGGAAAGAGCAGATAGTCGGCTATCTGCACGATGCAGCCGAAGATACGTCGTATACGGTAGAGGAAATTATCTGCACACTGAAGGAAGAATGTCCCGAACTCGTACCGGAAGAATGGACAGAAATAACCGAAGCCTTGCATCGGATGAACTCGCGCACCGCTCCTACCCGCGAAGTCTATATCGAACGTTTTCGTGGACACAACCTTGCTATTCGTGTAAAGCTGAACGACTTGCAACACAATATGGATATTTCACGCATTCCTCATCCTACGGAAAAAGACCGGGCACGGGTGGAACGCTATCGGAAAGAATATGAAAAGTTAAGGAAAATGTTGGAGGAATAAAATCACATGCCATGTATCAGAAATTTATTATCAATCAAGAAGGTGTTTTAAAATTCGGACACGTTTACCTGCACAGAGATTTGTTGAAGGTTGGTGAGCAGTGCCTGTATGGCGGTGGATTATGGAAGGCAGACGAAAGCCGCAGGGCTATTCTGCTGTATGGACGCTCATTCGACTTTGGTTTACCCGATTTCGACCATGTACATCGTATCGAGTGGAATGGGATAGGCGGAAATCCTATGCCGCTTTTTTACGTACCTAATTGACCCAATGAAGACATACTCATACCTGTTTATGCAAAATGAGTAACATCCCCTTGCAGCTTGACTGATACCCAAAAAGAGGATGTATTCTTTTAAAAAAGAATTCACCCTCTCTGGAAACAATCAAGTATATGTGAAAGCCTCTATTATTGTCGGTTAGCTTTTCAGCAACAGGTCTTCGTACTTCACCAATGCCTGCTTGAAAAGCTGGATGGCTTCTGCCATCGTGCCGTAAAACTCACCGCCGGAAGCATTCAGGTGGCCGCCTCCATTAAAGAACTCCGCCGCAACCTTGTTGCAAGGGAAAGAGCCGACCGAACGCAACGAAACCTTAATCATGTTCTTTTCGGTATCCTCGCGCAGGAAAGCCGAGAAACAGATGTCTTTAATCTGCAAGGGTATGTTGACAAAGCCTTCCGTATCGCCTTTCACGTAATGGAACTTGCGCTGTTCGTCTTTCTCCAGCGTAATCAGTGCGGAGCGGAACTGCGGGTAAACCTGCATCTTGTCATACAATACATAGCCCATCAGGCGCAGGCGGTCTTCGGAATAGGTATTGAACACCTTGCGGTAAATCTCGTCCTTGTCGATGCCTTTCGACAGCAGTTCGCTGATGATGAAATAGATTTCTTGGTTGTTCGAGTTATAGGTAAATCCTCCTGTGTCTGTCATCATTCCGGTATAGATGCACTCTGCCCCTTCCTCGGTTATATCCTCGAAATATCCCATGCGGCAAATCAGTCGGAAAACCAGTTCGGATGTCGATGAGATTTCGGGATGCGAGATGATTATCTGACAGAAGCCCTCCGGATTCAGGTGATGGTCAATCATGATTTTCTTGCCTTGAGCCGCCGCAACCGGAGTTGCCAGCGCGTCGATGCGCGACAAGGCATTGAAGTCGAGGCAGCAAATCGCGTCGGCTTCCGCAACCAGCTTGTCGGCAAACTCGCCGTATTTATCGTAACGGATAACGTCCTTGGCTCCCGGCATCCACTTCAGGAAATCGGGAAAGGCATTCGGCACAATCACATGCACGTCCTTTCCTTGCGTCTCCAGAAAATGAAGCAATCCCAGCGAAGAGCCGATAGCGTCCCCGTCGGGCGATACGTGCGAAACGATAACTATTTTTTCGGCATGCTCAAAACATTTGGCTACCTTGTCGATATTGGCTTGAAGGATAATTTTTGATAACATATACTACAGTTTTACATTGAGGGTACAAAGGTAACTAAAAAAACAGATTTTCCATGCCCAGTTGTTTATTTGTTCAGTCATTTCATCCTCCAACCAGAGGCATATTACTTTGCCGTCGAATCCGGTATCAATACAAAATCGGTCCTCACAGCTGATGACGGATATTTTAAAAAGAGGAAAGAAATAACCTCTAACCAATCATGAGACTATTCCTTTCTATTCAGCTACATTTTATGTCCTCCATACGGAGGACGTACGTTCTTGGTATGGAAAACGTATGTCCCCCATATGGAAGACGTACGTTTCCCGTATGGAGGACATAAAACTCAACCGTATGAAAAAGGAAAAGATTCCTGTCAACGATGCAAAATCATTGCCGAACGCGGACTTATGCTGACTGCCCCGCCCGACACGGTGCCTAAGCCTTGAGACGGGTTAATCCGACCATCGCGGCATACCACTTGCCAGGTACCGGCAGGCATCTCCACCTGTGCGGCACGAGAGGAAGCATTCAATACCACCGTAATATCGCTCCACGTTTCACCTTCGGGCTTACCCTTCAGGCGGAAAGCCACTACATTATCATCTGTAGCGGGCAGAAATTCCAGACACGCTCTTACCTTATCCGCATCTCCCAGACGGAAAGCCGGATGACAGCGGCGCATAGCGATAAGTCCGCTTACGTAATCGAACAAGTCCCGATTGGTTTTCTTCAGGCTCCACGGGATGGCATTGATTTCATCGGGACTGTTAAACGAATTGTGTACCCCCTGCTTGTCACGCATCACCTCGTCGCCTGCAAAGATGAAGGGAACACCTTGCGAAGTAAGCACAGCCGTCAATGCCAGCTTCTGCAACGATTTACGTACGCCGGCGGAAGCCTGAGGCATGGTCGCTTTCAGACGGTCTGCCAGACACATGTCGTCGTGGCAACTGACATAGCTGATGAATTGGGTAGGCTGCAATGCCCAGAATTTCGGCACCTGATGTCCGCCCTCTCCATTGACCTGCGGATGCTGAACACCTCCGGCAATACCAAAGCGGATACCGGCCTCGTGACCTTTCAAGCCGGCAAGGAAAGCTCCTTGCGCATCGTTGCCGAACGGACCGCGAAGGCTGTCGCGGAACTCATCACTGAAAGCGGCGATGCGTGTCAGGCGGTCGATGTTATTCTTCATCGCCAGCGAATCCATCGGCAACTGCGGTGCTCCGGCTGCCCAGCCTTCACCATATATATAAATGGTAGGGTCAATCTCATCCAATGCCTTGCGGATGGCACGCATCGTCTCCAGGTCGTGAATGCCCATCAGGTCGAAACGGAAACCGTCTACGTGGTATTCTTCTACCCAATATTTCACGCTTTCTACCATAAACTTGCGCATCATAGCCCGTTCGGACGCGGTTTCGTTGCCGCAAGCCGACGCATTGGCGAAACCTCCTTCGGGAGTCTGACGATAGAAATATCCCGGTACGGTACGTTCGAAATTGCTTCCATCCGTCACAGCCGTATGGTTGTAGACCACATCCATCACCACCCGGATACCGGCACGGTGCAACGCCATCACCATTTGCTTGAACTCGCGGATACGTACATCGGGCTTGTAAGGGTCGGTCGAGTACGAACCTTCAGGCGCATTGTAATTCTTCGGGTCATATCCCCAGTTGTATTGCGGGGTATCCAGCCGGGTCTCGTCTACCGACGAATAGTCGAACGAAGGCAAGATATGTACGTGGGTCACCCCTAATTCTTTCAGGTGGTCGATGCCTGTCTTCTGTCCGTCAGCGTTACGGGTGCCTTCTTCGGTCAGTGCCAGGAACTTGCCCCG
This sequence comes from uncultured Bacteroides sp., assembly GCA_900544675.1. Taxonomy (GTDB): domain Bacteria; phylum Bacteroidota; class Bacteroidia; order Bacteroidales; family Bacteroidaceae; genus Phocaeicola. The sequence continues at coordinate 42,335 of UQVZ01000008.1, read as the reverse complement.
ATGCGTAATGCCCGACAAGGAATCGATAGAGAAGTCGCGGTGATGCATTTCGTAAAGCACGATGTCGGCAAAGCTCTTCAGCTCGGGACGCACATCCTTGTCCCATCCTTCGGGGTCGGTTGCGTCCAGGTCAAGCACAGCCGCCCGGTCGCCGTTCACTCCTACCGCCTTCGCCCATACGCCTGGCGTGTCTCCCAGCCAATTGCCTTTTACCTTCACGTCGAATGTATAGAACTGTCCGTTCAGGTCTTCTGCCACCTCGGTGCGCCACAATCCGTCTTCGGCAGCTTTCATCGGTATTGTCTGTACCGGCTCTCCGCCCTGGCCTTCCGCATAAAGCTTCAGGTTCACCTCTTCTGCGGTAGGTGCCCAAAGCGCGAACTTTGTCCCTTCGGGAGCATAAACCATTTCTTCCCAGTCGCCTTCTACCACCGGATAGTCGGCAAACGATTCATAATCGTGCTTCACAGACTGGCAACTCATAGCAGCCAGTACCGGTAAAATCAATAAGTGTTTCAGTTTCATGGATTACTTTGTTTAATAGTTAATTTAAAGAATTTTTATCAAAGGTACGTTGTTTCCCCTAATCTTTGGGGAGATTGAAAAAATATAGAACTTCTCCGCACCCATATTATCCTGTATATCAGCGCATCGCCACATAAAGAGAGCTCTGTTTATAGAAATCTGCCATCATGAGTTTCCCTTCTTTTACATTGCCGGAAACGGCCATTCCTTTTTTTCTTTCCGGCTGCTGTAAAGCCCGATACCGCTACAATTCTTTTATATTTTCTTCTATCGAAATCAGCCTTACGAGTGCCTGTAGAGGCATTTTACACTTATATTGCTTTATATTTTCATTATTTCCTCTGCAGGTTTCATCGGCTCTGTTTATCTTTGCACGATAATTCTTAAATCATTACTAATACCAAGATAACGTATGACAATCATTTTTCGAATTCAGTATCACACGAACTGGGGCGAAAGTCTCCGTGTGCTCATAGATGAAAAGCGTGCCGTCGAACTGTCTACTACAGACGGTTACAGTTGGCAGGGAGAAACCGAGTATCAACCCGACAACGCCGCTCCGTTTATTACTTACCGCTATGAAGTCTGCCGCGACAATCAGTGCATACGGCGCGAGTTCGGCATCCTTCCCCATACTGTCAGCATCGCACAGGCAACCTCGGACAGTTGTCTGATAGAAGACACCTGGCGCGACCTGCCTGCCGCATCCTATCGGTTCAGTTCGGCTTTCTGCCCTGCCGATGCAGCCCATACCGATGAAATCTTGCCTCCTGCAACAGGAAATTCCCGCATCATCTTCCGTGCCTTGTGTCCGTCGAACGGTAAACGTAAGCGCATAATAGGCATCAGCGGAAACTGCAAAACTTTGGGAAACTGGGGGGAAACCGCTCCGCTCCGGATGTATGAAGTAAAGCCCAATGAATGGCAGGCAGTCTTGGATGCCGAGACATTGCCCGACGGCGTTTGTTACAAATATGTCACGCTCTCGCCGGATAAAGGAAGCATAGACGAATGGGAAAGCCACGACAACCGCTTCCTGCCGTTTTCCCGGATACGGCAAGGCGGAACCTATGTCACCCCGGAAGAAGAAGTGTTCTTTGCCAGCGAGAATTATAAAATAGCCGGATGTGCCATCCCGGTATTCTCACTCCGTTCGGAAGGCAGTTACGGCGTAGGAGACTTCGGCGACCTGAAGACATTCATCCGTTGGGCAGCCGATACCCATCAACGTGCCGTACAGGTGCTTCCCATCAACGACACGACCATGACCGGCACCTGGACCGACTCGTATCCATACAGCAGCATTTCCATTTATGCCTTCCATCCGATGTATGTCGACCTGCGTCAGCTTCCTTCCCTGAACGATACGGAAACAGCTATCCACTTCGAGCGGAAACGTGTCGAGCTGAACGCTTTGCCCCAAGTGGATTACGAGGCAGTCAACCACTGGAAACGTGCTTACCTGAAAACTGTCTTCCAACAGGAACAAGCCAACGTGCTTGCTTCGGAGGGTTTCCAGGCTTTCTATCATGACAATGCCGAATGGCTGCGCCCGTATGCGGCATTCTGTTACCTGCGCGACCGTTTCCAAACCCCCGATTTCCATCAATGGCAAGCATACAGCACCTATCGTGCCGAAACAGCCGAACAACTGTGCACACCCGGCAATGAAGCCTATCCGGAAACCATGTTCCACTGCTACGTGCAATACCAGCTTCACGTCCAACTGCTGAACGCCTGCAACTACGGACGCGAATTGGGTGTCATCGTCAAGGGAGACATTCCTATCGGTATCAGCCGTACCAGCGTAGAAGCGTGGGTGGAACCTTATTACTTCAACATGAACGGACAGGCAGGAGCGCCACCCGACGCTTTCTCGACCAAAGGCCAGAACTGGGGAATGCCTACCTACAACTGGAAAGTGATGGAACAAGACGGCTACCAGTGGTGGCAACGCCGTTTCCGCAAGATGGCAAATTATTTTACAGCTTATCGCATCGACCACATCCTCGGCTTCTTCCGCATCTGGGAGATACCTGTCCATTCTGTTCACGGACTGTTGGGACAATTTGTTCCGGCATTGCCGATGAGCGTAGAAGAGATAGAAAGCTACGGACTGCATTTCCAGAAAGACTTTATGACCCGCCCGTTCATCAACGACCATATCCTGGATACGATGTTCGGAGACAGAAGCCGGGAAGTGCGGGACACCTTCGTAAAGCACGAGCATCACGACATTTATTCGATGCGTCCCGAATTTGATACGCAACGGAAGATAGAAGCATATTTTGCCGGACGTACCGACACCGACAGCAACAACCTGAAAGAAGGACTGTACGCACTGGTCAGCAATGTCTTGTTTATTCCCGACCGGGACAATCCGGAAATGTATCATCCACGCATCGCCGTGCAGAACGATTTCATTTACCGTCAACTGAACGGACAAGAACAGGATGCCTTCAACCGCCTGTATAACGACTACTATTACCGCCGTCACAACGAGTTCTGGTATCACGAAGCGATGAAAAAACTGCCTATCCTGACCCAAGCGACCTCTATGCTGGTATGCGGAGAAGACTTGGGTATGGTGCCCGACTGCGTGCCTTGGGTGATGGAACAATTGCAAATCCTTTCATTGGAAATCCAACGCATGCCGAAGAACCCCGAGGATGAGTTCGGTCACGTATATGCTTACCCGTTCCGCTCGGTATGTACCATCGGCACACACGATATGTCCACCTTCCGTGGCTGGTGGGAGGAAGACCGTGATGTGTCTGCCCGCTTCTTCTATCACGAATTGGGACATTGGGGCGAACTGCCCGAACATGCGCCCGGATGGTTGTGCGAAGACGTTGTCCGCCGTCACCTGTACAGTCCTTCCATGCTCTGCATCCTGACCTGGCAAGACTGGCTGTCGATGGACGAGCAGTTGCGTAATCCCGATGTTGCCATCGAACGCATCAACGTGCCCGCCAATCCGAAACATTATTGGCGTTGGCGGATGCACCTCACGCTGGAAGACCTAATGAAGCAAGACACTTTCAACGGGAAAGTGCGCCGGATGATAGACGAAAGCGGAAGATAAATCATTAAACTTACCTATAACCATGAAAGAAATACCTAACCTTAGTTTTTGGAAACTGTGGAACATCAGTTTCGGCTTTTTCGGCGTACAGATAGCCTACGCCCTGCAGAGCGCCAACATCAGCCGCATCTTCTCCACGCTGGGCGCCGACCCTCATAGTCTGAGCTACTTTTGGATACTTCCTCCCTTAATGGGCATCATCGTGCAGCCGCTTATCGGTATGTTCAGCGACCGTACCTGGTGCCGTTTCGGCAGACGTATACCTTATTTATTTATAGGAGCCATCATTGCCGTACTGGTGATGTGCATGTTGCCCAACGCCGGAAGTTTCGGCATGACCGTATCGGCAGCTATGGTGTTCGGCTTGATTTCACTGATGCTGCTCGATACCTCCATCAACATTGCCATGCAACCGTTCAAAATGATGGTGGGCGATATGGTGAACGAAAAACAGAAAGGATTGGCTTACTCCATCCAAAGCTTCTTGTGTAATGCCGGAAGCCTTGCCGGATACCTTTTCCCTTTCCTCTTTGCCACCATCGGCATCAGCAACATCGCTCCGAAAGGCGTCATCCCGGATTCGGTGATTTATTCATTCTATGTCGGAGCAGGCATCCTGATTCTGTGCGTCATCTATACGACACTGAAAGTCAAGGAATATCCTCCCCAGCTTTATGCCGAATATCACGGGATTACAGAGAACGAGAAAGAAGAGAAAACCAATGTATTCCGCTTGCTGGTGAAAGCTCCGAAGGCTTTCTGGACCGTAGGACTGGTACAATTTTTCTGCTGGTCGGCATTTATGTTCATGTGGACTTATACGAACGGGACGGTAGCGGCCAATGCTTTCCATACCCCCGCTATCGAAGTCGTAAAGGACGGAGTTACCTCGGTGGTGCTCAACACACAGTCGCAGGAATATCAGAACGCAGGCGACTGGGTAGGTATTCTTTTTGCCGTGCAAGCCATCGGCTCGGTCATTTGGGCTGTCGTCTTGCCTTCTTTCAAGAACCGCAAACTGGTTTATTCGCTCAGTCTGATATTGGGAGGTATCGGATTCATTTCCATTCTCTTTATCCATAACCAATATTTGCTGTTCGTTTCCTTCCTGCTGATTGGTTGCGCCTGGGCGGCGATACTGGCACTTCCCTTCACCATCCTGACCAACTCGCTGACCGGCGGGCACATGGGAACTTACTTAGGCTTATTCAACGGCACCATCTGTGTACCGCAAATCGTGGCGGCAGCTACCGGCGGACAAATCCTTCACCTCTTTACCCGTGAAGGCACTATTCCTCCCGAAGTGAACATGCTGGTACTTGCAGGCGTGTTGCTCTTTATCGGTGCATGCTGCGTAGGTTTCATTAAGGAAAAGAAAAACTGAAACATTGGGGCATAAAATGCCTTTTCTTTATCTGTCTGAGTGTCCGCATTTCACCGAAGACCAACGAGGTGTTAATGCGGACACATGCTGTTTTCTTTCGCCTGCCTTATGTCCGCTTGATTAACACGGCATACGATGCTGTTCCGTCCATATCCACGTATGCCACTCCCAACTGTTCGCATTCCTGTTTCAGCCGCTCCTTATACGATTCATTCAGTGAATCATCAAAGATAACCTTTTTCTTAATCCGGAACAGGGAGTTCAAGTCTTCCATATCTCCCCGGAATCCACGGCATACGTAAATGTAGTCGAGCGGCAAGCGTTCTTCCGCCTCTTTGTTTTTCCAACGGGCATCATCCGCCAAGGCTACCTGCAGACCGCCTATCTGATAAATCCGGCTTTCGGAAAACAGTTGAGTCACATTGCGCTCCCGTTTCGTATAAATCCCTTCGCGCGTAAAATAAAGATAATCGGCGGCAGGAGTCAGACGGTCTGTCACAAAAGTAACGACCAGTACATTCAGACAAACCAATACACCCAACAACCTGCGAGCCGAGCGGCGGTACATATACCCTAAAAGCAATATCAGAAACAAGGCAAACAGCCAGGCTTGTATGGAAGAAAAATAAATGGAAGTAATTTGGGAACCCGACAAGCCTTGTACCCACTCCATCGTACCGTTCAGCATACGTACCGACAAGGTCAGTCCTTCGGCCAGGAAAGGCAGATTACCACCCACCAAACCGAGCAAAGCCAACGCCAGAATCACAACTGACAAAGGGGTTACGACCAAGTTGGCCAACAGGAAATAAGTGGGAAACGTACCGAAATAGTACAAGACCAAAGGCAATGTGCCCAACTGGGCTGCAAACGAAATGGCTAAAGTCTGCCACACATAATTAACGAGCTTCCAGCGACAATGAAACAGACGCTCTATCGGAGGATAAATCACCAGCAGCGCCAATACGGCAACAAACGATAACTGGAAACTGACATCGAAAAGATACATCGGCTGATAGACCAACATCAAAAAAGCCGCCAACGAAACGGAAGAGACTCCGGCGAACCGGCTTTCCGTAAATATGGTGGCTATTACACATAACGTGTACATCACCACCGCACGGATAACCGACGGGCTTAAGCCTGAAAGGAAAGCGAAACTCCACAAGAATACCACAATCACTGCACTGAGTATCCATTTTCCACCTCGTACATACCGCAACGGGAATAGTATCCATGAAAGAATCAGTGCCAACAAAACGATGTGCATTCCCGAAAGAGCCAAGATGTGACTGGTTCCCGCCGCCGTATAAGTGTCTTTCAGCTCACGGGTCAAACCGCTCTTATCTCCTACCGTCAATGCCGAAACGACAGCCAGCACTTCATCGTCCAATCCCCACGAGCGGAATGCATTGACCAACTGCTCACGATACAGCAACGCCCGCTGCCGGTAAGAAAGCGGGCGTACCTGCTCCAGCTTCTGCCAGCAACCGGTAAAAGCCACGGCTGTCCCTGCAATGCCCTGCCGCTCCAGGTATAATCCATAATCGAAACCGGAGAAATCCTTGTCCGATGCCGGACGGCTGACTTGCGCTTGAAAGCAAATCCGGTCGCCGCAAGCCAACGTGCCCTGTGTAGAGTCAGGCATCCAATAGAGCATTATCTTCCGATGGACAGGATGCCAACGATCCGTTGAATCACGCTTCATCCGCTCCACCTCCACGACAGCCTGCATGGTTTTAGGTTTCCGGTGAGGCACATCAGCCAGTGTACCGATATAGAAAGCTTCTTCTTCCTGCCAATCGAACCGGACCGCTTCCCGTTCGGACAGGAACAGGATAGCTCCCAACAACGCCACGTTCAGGAAGACAAAACTCCCGAACAACATGCGCCAACGATAACGGCTCAACGCATAACACGCACCTGCTCCGGCAAAAGTGCATGCCCAGGCAATCGCCAGCCACACCCATGGAACCGTATCCGGACAGAAAGCTTCGGAAACAAGTATTCCGGTTGCCAAAGCAAGGGTCAACCGGAATAAAGGATAAGATATGAGACGCGAAAGCAACTCAGCGTCCCAGTTGTTTCAGTTGATGAACCATTTCTCCGAAATCAGGAGCCTTGAAAACCGTACTTCCCGTTACCAGCACATCGACTCCCGCTTCTACCAGACGCGCGCCTGTATCCAGATTCACGCCGCCATCTACCTCAATCAGCACATCCGAATGAGTTTGTTCAATCAATCTGCGCAAAGCGCGCACTTTATCCAAGGTATGCTCGATGAACTTCTGTCCGCCGAATCCCGGATTCACGCTCATCAGCAAAACCATATCCACATCGCCGATAATGTCCTCCAGCATCGATACGGGAGTAGATGGATTCAGCGTCACACCCGCTTTCATTCCAGCATCTTTTATCTGCTGGATGACCCGGTGCAAATGGGTACACGCCTCGTAATGCACATTCATCATCATGGCACCCAAATCCCTTACCTCATGGATAAACTTTTCGGGCTGTACAATCATCAGATGCACATCCAAGGGTTTCTCACACAATTTAGCTACATATTTCAAGACAGGGAATCCAAAGGAAATATTCGGTACGAACACTCCGTCCATGATATCGAGATGTAACCAGTCAGCTTCACTCCGATTTACTTTCTCAAGTTCCCGTTCCAGGTTGCTGAAATCAGCGGCAAGCAACGAAGGAGAAATTTTCAAGTCTGCTTTCATAAGATTTAATTCATTAAAGAATAAACAAACATACGCAAATTAATTGAGAACTCCTGCAATTTCTCTAAAAAAAGATGCAAATCTGAACCGAAAAAAGATTCAGATTTGCATCTTCCGTTCTATTCCTTAACTTTTCTTCCTCCTATCTGTCTCGAACCTTATTTATTTCGGAAAACTAAACCGCAAACCTACTTGCAGGTTGAAATTAAAGGGATGTTCCTTGCGGATGGTTTCTACATTGCTTCCGTCGTCAAAATAATAAGCGATACCCGGTTCGGCATACAGACCTATCTGAGGGGTAATATTCACCTGAACACCTGCAGCCGCCGACACAGACCACTGGATTTCATCAATGTCTAAAGATTGGCTTTCCGTTTCACGCGAAGCCATACCGTTTACATAAACGACATTCAAGCTGGCAGAAACACATTTCTCGACCATACCTCCTGCCGAAGCATACAAGGAAACCCAACGGCTATCGAACAACGAGCGGTGCAATTTCAACGGGATACCTATATAATGCAGTTTCTGTTCTTCTTCCAGATAAGATTCTTTTCCCGAACGCAAATCGGAAGAAAGCAAGGTATATGCCAAACCGGTTTCGAGTGCCCAGCGTGGAGCGAAATTCCATCGGAACGATGCGCCTACCGTAACCGGTATTTTATGATGTACATCTGTCCGCGATGCCTGATCGCGGTTATTGAACAATATCTGGTTATAAGCGGAACGGCCGCCATCGTCTGAAGCCATCACCATATCCATTACCGAAGCTTGGGTTGTTTGCAGTGTACTCAGCCTTCCTACCCCGTTGAAAGAATTGGAAGAACTGAAAGGAGTATTGCCGGTATGCACTCCTACCGACCACGAACGGTTCTCCGGTTCCCGTCGGGTTTCCAATGCTTCCCGGTTACGTCGCATCTGCTCTTGGTCTGCCATCCGGCGTTGACTCCGCGTCATGGGTACCGGATGCGAGGAAACAGTTTTTTCTGTCGGTTCCGGCTTTTCTTCAACAGCCGGCTCAAGAACATCAGGCTCCGTTGTGACAGCACTTAATTCAACCATTGCCTTTTCCGGAAGGACTTCATCGGAAACCGCCAACAGCGGAGCGGTAGAAGGATTTTTCACGAGAGGAGAAGACACGGAAGGAAGCTGAGGTTGCTCGTCGGGAAGCGAAAGCGGCATTTCCTTTTCTGCTACAGCACTATTCGGATAGCCGGCATCTTTTATCCAGAAACCTGCCAACCAGGCAGTCAGCCCCGAAACAGCTACAACCAAAGCCGCCGCAGCCGCTACGGCAAAGCGCCGAGACCTCCACATCGGAATAACCCGGCGTGAAGGCGACATCTCTGCTTCCAGCCTCTCCCACAATCCGTCGGGCAAAGGCTCGGAATAGTCCTCCATCTTTTTGCTAAAGCGTGCTGCCCATTTATCCTTGTCCATCATTTCCACTCCTTCTTCTTTCTATATTCATTAATCTTCTTCATCAATAAACTCTTTGCCCGATAGAACTGGGATGACGAAGTATGCTCGGTAATCCCCAGCATCGAAGCGATTTCCTTATGCCTCTTGTCTTCGAATACATAAAGGTTGAACACGGTACGGTAACCGTCCGGAAGCTCTTTGACCATCTGCATCAATGCCGAAGGCGGTATGCCATTGAAATCCTCTTCGTCCGCGTCAGGCATATCGGGGATTTCGTCCAATAAAACTTCTTGTTGCATCTGTGCATTCCGCCGGCGCAAATAGCCCAACGCTTCATTGACCATTACCCGCGAAAGCCAGGCTTTCAGCGAGCCTTCACCTTGGTAAGTGAATTGTCCGATTGATTCGAATATCCGTAAGAAACCGTCATGCAAGACATCTTCAGCCACTTCCCTGTCACCCGTATAACGTAAGCAAATAGCCAACAATGCACCGCCGTAACGCTCATAGAGCAAACGGCGCGCCTCCATGTCTTTCTGCTTACACCGTAGTGCCAGCTCTTCTTCCGATATGTCTGCTTTTCGTTGCATTTTTACTAAGAAATGAATTGCTTTGCCAAATACTGCATCAGCTTCCTGAAAATCATCCGTTAAATTGTTTTAACAAAGAAAGATGCAGTAACCAAAGGCTTTTTTCATTTATTGGTTGAACGACAAAGATACAGAATTATGATGAAACTGAAATACCTTTTGGTTGCTGCTTTGATGATTATCGGGTTTGCATCGACATTCCTGTCGTGCACATTGACCGATGATGAGCCTACGGAGAATATCATGCAAAGTGAAAGTGGCACTTTTTCCACTTTAGGGACAGTGATGGCAAGCGGAGAATACCTCACTATCGAATCGGACAGATACGGCACACTGATACCCGACAACCCGGATATGCTTGCCCAAATAGATGCAGACTCTACCGGACAACGGATACTGGTAGGCTTTATGTTCCTCGACAATACAGCCCCGCGCAGTACGCACGAGAGTTATCCTATACGGATAGTCGACTTATTATATAAGGTAGAGACCCGCAATGCAGAAATGTTGCAGGAAGAGGGAGAAGACACTTTCGGCAACGACCCGCTGCAGATTATAGATGCCACGCTTAGCAAAAACCACCTCAATATCCAATACAATTACAAAGGAGACAAGAAAGCCTCCCATCGGTTCAGCCTGATAATAAGAGAAAACAGCCAGACGGATGCCGAAGGCTTGTTTCCTGTAGAACTCCGGCACGATGCGAATAACGACCCTGCCGGCAATTCCCTGGAATCCATCATTTCCTTTCCTTTAGAAAGCATCGAAACTTATCTGACTTCCACCTACAACGGATTCAGAATCGTTTATAATAGTGGAGCCAACAGCCATGCTGAATGGAAAGTGCTGAAGTAAAGGCTTTTATTTCAGCATGGCATTTTCCGCATGCCGGTATCCTCTCAGGAAATCGGATACAGCCATTCGCTTCTTGCCTGCCAGTTGGAGCGACAAGACATGAATATAGCCGTCTGTCGTGGCTATCTTGAAATAAGTCTTCTTGTCGGTTACAATCGTACCGCAAGGCAAACCGTGTTCGGCAAACTCTTTACCGCTTTCGTAAATCTTGATGGTAACAGGCTCCTTGCCCGGTTCACACAACTCTGTCCATGCAGCCGGATAAGGTGACAGACCACGGATAAAGTCATAAACCGGTTTCACGCCTTTGTTCCAGTCGATGCGGCACGTTTCCTTAAATATCTTCGGAGCAGGATGCAGCACGGTGCCTTCCGCCAACTGTTCCTGCGGAGTAGTCTTTATCTCACCTGCAAGAATGGCATCCACGGTCTTCAAGACCAAGTCTCCCCCTAACATCATCAGACGGTCGTAAACCACACCTACATTATCCGTATCGGCAATCGGCACACGTACCTGGTCGATAATCTCACCCGTATCTATCTCATGCTTCAGGAAGAAGGTGGTGATGCCTGTTTCCGTTTCTCCATTGATAACTGCCCAATTGATAGGAGCTGCTCCCCGGTATTGGGGCAACAAGGAGGCATGAAGGTTAAAGGTACCTAAGCGGGGCATCTGCCATACCACTTCGGGCAACATGCGGAACGCTACCACAATCTGAAGGTCGGCATGCAGCGCACGAAGTTCTTCCACGAAATGTTCGTCTTTCAGCTTCTCGGGTTGCAACACCTTCAATCCCTGCGAAACGGCATAGGTCTTTACCGGACTGGGCTGGAGCACACTGCCGTGACGCCCCATCGGCTTGTCGGGCATGGTTATGACTCCTACTACATTGTATCCGCCTTCTACCAGACGTTTCAGACTCTCTACCGCAAACTCGGGAGTCCCCATATAGACGATACGTAAATCTTTCTTTTCCATAGGCTTTTTCTCTTTTTGGGTTAATCATTTCGCCGCAATGGGCAAACTCTCTCTATTTATTCAGCCGACAGGTCTACCAGCACCTGACGGTACGTATTCAGCATCTTCGATTTCGAGACAAAGCCCAGGTAACGGTTCGCCTCGTCTACTACCGGCAAGTTCCATGCGCCTGTAGAATCAAATTTCTTCATCACCTCTTCCATCGAATCGGTATTCACGATACGTGCCTTCGGTTTCTTCATAAAACCTTCCACCCAATACCGGTGATACAGCTCTTGGCGGAATATGATGTTGCGGATATCGTCCAACTCCACAATGCCTATCAGCTCGTCGTTGACATCCACTACCGGGAACAGGTTCCGTCTCGATTGGGAAATGACTTTCACCATCGCGCCCAAGTCCATATCGGGACGCACTTTCAGGAAGTCATTCTCTACGATGCTTTCGATGTTCATCAAGGTCAGCACGGCTTTATCCTTGTGATGGGTAATCAGTTCGCCTTTCTTTGCCAGACGCATCGAATAGATGCTGTGCGGCTCGAAGATGATGATGGTCAGGTAAGCGCAAACCGAAACAATCATCAGCGGCAGGAACAGGTCGTAACCTCCCGTCAACTCAGCTATCAGGAAGATACCGGTCAACGGCGCATGCATCACGCCCGACATCAGTCCCGCCATACCCATCAGGGCAAAGTTCTTTTCGGGGATATACGTGGTAGCCAGATTGAACTCGTTGCATACATACGAGAAGACGAAACCGGCGATACAGCCCAGAAACAGACTCGGAGCGAAGATACCGCCGCATCCGCCGCCGCCATTGGTCGCGCTGGAAGCGAAGACCTTAAACAGGATAATCAATAATAAATAAGGTATCAGCAAATGCGAGTTGCCATAAAAAAGCGAATTGTTCATCACGGTGTCCCAGTCGCTTTCGGTCGTCCCGTTCAGCAGCAAGGTGATGGTGTCGTAGCCTTCACCATAGAGCGGCGGGAACAGGAATATCAGCACGCTCAGCATCGCGCCGCCTATCACGAACTTGACATACGGATTGGAGTAACGGCGGAAAATGTTTTCTATCCAGTTCATCGCGCGGGTGAAATACCAAGCCACCAGACCGCAGAAAATGCCCAGCCCGATGGCATACGGAATACGTTCCAGCGAGAACGGATAGTCCAGATGGAACTGGAACATGGCTTCCGTACCCGTCAACACGTAAGAAACCGAAGCAGCCGTCACACTCGTGATGAGCAACGGAAGCAAGGATGCCATCGTCAAGTCAATCATCAGCACCTCCAGCGTAAACACCAGTCCGGCAATGGGCGCCTTGAAGATGCCCGACACAGCGCCTGCGGCACCGCATCCTACCAATAGCATCAGTGTCTTATGGTCGAGACGGAAAAGGCTTCCCAGGTTGGAACCGATGGCGGAACCCGTCAACACAATCGGCGCTTCCGCTCCTACCGAACCACCAAAGCCGATGGTGATGCCCGAAGCACATACCGACGACCAGATGTTATGCCGCTTGATGTGGCTCTGCTTGCGCGAGATGGCATACAGGATTTTAGTCACACCGTGGCTGATATCGTCGCGCACCACTTTCCGGATAAAGAGTCCGGTCAGGAAGATACCCACTACCGGATACACCAGATACAGCCAGTTGGCACCCATCGGGTCGAAGCGGTCGGTCAGGAACTCCTTGATATATTCTACCAAAAACTTCAGTACGTATGCCGCCAGTGCGGTAAACACCCCCACCAGCAAGCTCAAAATCAAAATGAATTGCTTGTCTTTGATATGTTTCTCGCGCCACTTGATGAAGCGCTGAAGCACATCCCATTTATCTTCCGAAATATTCATTGTCCAGTTTGTTCTTCTTTGTGACATAACCCGGCAGGTCCTGCGAAAGGCATCTGTCTTTCTCCCGGCTGCCTGTGGCTCTATTAAATTACTCACGGATTATCTTGACTTCCCCCCCTTTGCCCAGCTTGATGATGCTGGAAGGCTTGGGATGTCCGGTCTCGTCACGGCGGTAATCCACCACATAGTCTACCGCCTGCTTGATTTCTTCGCTTATTTCGCTGAATACCGCCGGCGAAGGCTGACCGCTGATATTGGCTGAAGTGGAAACGATGGCCTTCCGGAAACGGAAACACAACTCTTTCGAGAAAGCCTCACTGGTTACGCGAATGCCCACGCTTCCGTCTTCGGCAAGCAGGTTGGGAGCCAGATTGCGCGCCCCGTCATAAATGATGGTCAGCGGCTTGGTGGTCATCTCTATCAAGTCCCAGGCTACGGGCGGCACGTCTCTCACGTAAAAGTCCACTTTCACCGGACTGTCCACCAGCACCAGCATCGCTTTACTGTCGGCACGACGCTTGATTTCGTACACCCGTTTCACAGCTTCCTCGTTGGTCGCATCGCACCCGATGCCCCATACCGTATCGGTGGGATAAAGAATCACCCCGCCTTTGTGCATGACTTCACATGCTTTCCTGATTTCTTCTTTCATATATACCTTAAATAAATAGCCTGAGCCCAAAGGCACATCGATACAGGAATACAGCCCTGTTTCCGTTGAAATTCCTTGCGCCTCTGCGTCACGGCATACAATCAATCGCACAAAAGTACAAAACTTTCATTAAATTTGCACGAAGAAACGTTTACTTTATGATGACCGAACGAAAAATCATCCACATCGACATGGATGCCTTCTATGCGTCCGTCGAGCAGCGCGACCATCCGGAACTGAAAGGCAAGCCCGTTGCCGTCGGCCATGCCGACAAGCGGGGGGTAGTGGCTGCCGCCAGCTACGAAGCCCGGAAGTTCGGCGTGCGCTCTGCCATGTCGTCGGTCAAGGCGCGCAAGCTCTGCCCTCAACTACACTTCATTGAGGGGCGGATGGATGTATATAAAGAGGTGTCGGCACAGATACACGAAATCTTCCACCGCTATACCGACCTTATCGAACCTATCTCGCTCGATGAGGCTTTCCTCGATGTGACCGAGAACAAGAAAGGCATCGAACTGGCGGTAGACATAGCCCGCGAAATCAAGCAGAGCATTCGTGAAGAGCTGCATCTCATCGCCTCGGCAGGCGTTTCCTACAACAAGTTCCTCGCCAAGGTGGCATCCGACCTGCGCAAACCCGACGGCCTGTGCACCATTCATCCTGCCCAGGCGCAAGAGTTTATCGACCGTCTGCCCATCGAGTCCTTTTGGGGCGTAGGTCCGGTTACGGCACAGAAGATGCATACATTAGGCATCTATAACGGGCGGACCCTGCGCGAATGCCCCTTGGATATGCTTACCCGCCAGTTCGGGAAAGCCGGAAGCGTCTATTACGACTTTGCCCGGGGCATTGATAACCGTCCTGTAGAGCCGACGCGTATCCGTAAGTCCATCGGGTGCGAGCATACGCTGGAGAAAGACATCTCCACCCGCGCCGCCGCCATTATCGAGTTGTATCATGTGGCTTGCGAACTGTGCGAACGGCTGGAACGGAAAGACTTCCAAGGCACAACCCTCACCCTCAAGGTGAAATTTTACGATTTTACCCAAATCACCCGAAGCATCAGCACCTCCCGACCGCTTCACACCTTGAAAGAAATCCTTCCACTTGCCAAGCAGCTCCTGTCGGGTGTGGACTATCAGACCCATCCCGTCCGCCTGTTAGGACTTTCTGTCTCTAATCCGAAAGAAGACCCGTCGGCTTTTCCAGCCCTGAAAACACCCAAATGGATACAGCTGCAACTGGAATTTAAAGAGTAAACATCGGCACATGCAGTTATCCTCATTCCAAGTAAGATTAATAATCTTACAGCCGGAAGATTATTAATCTTATTGCTGGAAGATTATTAATCTTGCACGGAATGCAGTTAGCTTCATCATCCCACGAAGCTATGTGCGAGGAGCAAGTCAACTAAGTGGAATGGGAAAGAATCATACATGCCTTTTTTATTAATTTACCTAATTTGTGTCAAATTAAATATGGAAGTATCGAAATTTTTTCTTATCTTTGTTCCCAAATTCGGTATAAATAATGAGACAACTTAAGATTACCAAAAGTATCACTAACCGAGAGAGCGCCTCTTTGGACAAATACCTGCAGGAAATCGGACGTGAGGACCTGATTACGGTAGAGGAAGAAGTGGAACTCGCTCAGCGTATTCGCAAAGGCGACCGTGCAGCGTTAGAGAAACTTACACGTGCAAACCTGCGATTTGTAGTATCAGTAGCCAAACAGTATCAGAACCAGGGCTTGAGCCTTCCTGACTTGATAAACGAAGGAAACTTGGGCTTGATTAAGGCAGCCGAGAAGTTTGACGAGACGCGTGGTTTCAAATTCATCAGTTACGCCGTATGGTGGATTCGTCAATCCATCCTTCAGGCATTGGCTGAACAATCACGTATCGTGCGTTTGCCGTTGAACCAGGTCGGTTCACTGAACAAAATCAGTAAGGCATTCTCTAAATTCGAACAGGAGAACGAGCGCCGTCCGTCTCCGGAAGAACTGGCAGACGAGCTGGAAATACCGGTAGACAAGATTTCGGATACGCTGAAAGTATCAGGACGCCACATCTCTGTAGACGCTCCTTTCGTAGAAGGAGAAGACAACAGCTTGCTGGACGTGCTGGTCAACGACGACTCCCCTATGGCGGACCGCTCCTTGGTAAATGAATCACTTTCGAGGGAAATCGACAGAGCGCTTTCTACGTTGACCGAAAGAGAGAAGGAAATTATCCAGATGTTTTTCGGTATCGGAACGCAAGAGATGACGTTGGAAGAAATTGGCGATAAATTTGGATTGACACGTGAACGCGTGCGCCAGATTAAGGAAAAAGCTATCAGAAGATTAAGACAAAATTCGCGTAGCAAACTGCTCAAATCTTATTTAGGATAAACGAACATCGGTTTCCGAATTTACAAAAAGCTGCAAGAATCCCATGCGGAAGCTTGCGGCTTTTTTCATGTTTTGCCTATGCGCAGGGCTTAAATATGTTAATTTCCATACAGATGGTTTTATATATCCCTACAATTGCTTACTTTTGCTTTGAAAAACTTATAATTTTATGAAACAGACTAAACTGATTTGCTTTTTACTTATCGCATCCATCGTAATTCCGGCACTTGCCAAGTCGCCGAAAGATAAAAATAAATATGGCGTGTACATTGCCGGCGTGTCCGCCTCGTTCAGTGACTCACTGGTTTACTTCACGGATATCCAGTTTGTTGACAGTGCCCTTTTAGGCTCCAACGGGCTGCTGGTAGGACGGGCACAATACAGTATCCAGCTGAAAGAATACCTGGAACAGAAGGAAAACGGAAAGAACCGTACGTGCTTCGTCTACTACGACAAGAAAAAGAAAAACCTGCAAAAGGAAATCAATAAGCTGAAAGAAAAATACCAGAAAGGCAATACGCTGGTTCTTCTGAACGTAGACCCTGAATTCAAATTTGAAAAGGCTGAAATTTACTGATTATGAAAAAGCTGTTCCTATATATCGTTTCACTCTTCGTACTGGTAGGATGTTCGGACGAGATTCCCGAACACGAACAGCCTCTCCAGCCGAAACGCGCCATACTGGCTTACCTGATTGCCAACAACAACTTGGATTCGTATATCATGAACAATGTGGAATGGATGTACGAAAGCTTGGCGGAAAGTGAAGATTCGTGTGCACTGATTGTGTACTACAAGCCCTATTCAACCAACCAGTATATTGACGAACCGCAGATCCTTGCTTTTTTAGCTGATGGACACGGACAAATCAACGGTCAGCCGGTGCTGGAGAAGAACAGCCGGACAGAAGGAAACATCATTGCGCAAGCCAAACAATATGCAGCAGTTCCCGGCATAGCTACCGATGCGGATGTCATGCTTGCCAACCTGCAAATGATGACCAACATCCTCCCGTCGCAAAGCTACGGACTGATTTTCGGCTCGCATGCCACCAGCTGGATGCCTGCAGTAGGCACAACCATCTCTACCAAGTCATTCGGGCAGGACGGAACCAGCCGAAACTCTATCAACATTCCCGAACTGGCAGAGGTATTGGAGCAAAGCTTCCCCGGTAATCTGGACTTTGTGTTATTTGATGCCTGCATGATGGAAACTGCAGAAGTATGCTACGAACTACGGCATGCCACCCATTATTGCATTGCTTCGGTGATGGAAACACCGGTAGTAGGCTTGCCTTATCACCTGATATTGGATGACCTGTATCAGGACGACATTGACTTTAACCAGCTTTGCAAAGACGTCATCAGCTTCAATAAGAAAGAAGGATTATGGGGAACCTATGCTGTTGTAGACTGCACACAGATGGATGACTTTGCCGCAAGCGTAAGAAACCAACTGGCTCCTTATAAGAGCACCATCGAAAACATGCAGGACTATCACCTGTTCCAGCAATACGGAGTAAACGATTACCTTTATTTCTCGTTTGATGTGGCTGACATTATTAAACAATTGAACGAAGGCACACTTCCTGCCGATTTCCAACAAGTGCTGGATCAGACCGTCATTGCCAAAGGATGCATCACAGATGCCGGTTACAGCACCAACCCATACGGTTCTGTGTTGCGGGATGAAGACCGCTATTGCGGAATGGGTATGTATATCCCCGATGCTGTTGACAACGGGGATTGGAATGCTTATTACCGTTCTGCCATTTCTTGGTATCAAACGGTGTGGAGCGATTAAAAAATGTATTGCAGGCGAAGCTGGGCAAGGAAGAAATCTTTCTGGTAGAATGAATTGCAGTGTTCTCCTACCCACACATAACTTCCGTTCAGCTTCACGCCGAAATAAGAATTAAGATACCAGTTCACACCGATTGAAAGATCTGTTTCTTCCCCTCCGTAAATACCGGCTTTCCTGTCATTCATGTCTGTATAATTCAGGCGGGCAACCAGTTCGATAGCCTGCGGAGTGACAGGACGACCGGGTATGCCATACATCGCATCGTAGACAAACCCTCTGCCTTGCAGCAAGAAACCGCCCTGTATGTATCCCCCGTGAGGGCGGTAAGCCCGATTGCCTCCGGTCCGGTTCAGGCGGTCGAAATAATACTCAGCCTGCACCATCCAGCGGGGAGCCGTATACAAGGCTTCGATAACACCTTTTACTTCAGTTCCCATGTCGGGGATTTCCGCCTCAAGCAAAGGGGCGGGAAACATGGAAGTAATGCCTTCGCTATCCACGCTTCCCACAGGCGCTTCTTCGGTATTGACCTGCCGGGTACGGAACGAGAAGGCTCCGCCCAGATGAATCAACCGATGCTCTCCTTCCTTCCTACGCCACACGGCACGCGAAGTGGATACGAAAGCATTCTTCTGTCCGCTTCCTATCTTATTGATGTCATTGTGGGTATATACCCCCGTAGCCAGATACCACGCATCGTTATAGAAATGATAAGTTGCCCCCAGCTTGCGGCTGTCGGTAAAGGCAAGCACGGATGCCGCCGACTGATGGAAGCGCAAATCGGCTGTACTAATCAGCATATCCATCGAGAACGGTTCGTATGCATTGCCGAACGAAAGCACACTGTTCTTGAAATGATAATTCACCAGCAGGTCTTTGATAGCGACCTTTCCTCCGCCCAATCCTACGTCGACCTTGGCTTCGAAACGCCCGTAAGTCGCCTTAAAACCTACCCGGAAATCTTCCAGCCGATAATAGCCTTGCACGTTTTCCTTGCCATAACCCGAAACGGCGGCATCGAGCAAGGCCCGCGAACGGAACTTGATTTTCAGTTGTTCCTGTGCCTGCAACGCCATCGCTCCACTCAGGAAAAAGGCACTTGCCAATCCTAAAACAATCTTTCTCATACGTATTCAGCCATTAGTCGGGGAAGCGCTTCTTCTATAGATACAGCCCAGCCGTAATCTGCAACATTAAAGATAGGTGCCGTCCGGTCGGGATTGATGGCAATAATCCGCTTGGAGCCTGCTATGCCTGAAGTATGCTGGATTTGTCCACTGATGCCAATAGCGATGTACAAATCGGGTGCAATGGTATGGCCGGTTTGCCCTACCTGCAGGCGAGCGTCAATCAATCCGGCTTCTACCGCCGCACGCGAGCCTGCTACAGCGGCTCCTATCAGACCGGCCCAATGCTTAATGCGTTCTACCGTCTCTTTTTTCTTTACTCCCCGCCCTATACCAATCACAATCCGGCTGTTATTGAGAGAATCATTACCTGCCGTTTCCAATACTTCACTTAACAAGCGTACACGTGCATCGCTTTCGAAAGCCGACAAATCATGACGAACGATTTCTCCCTGTAAGGCAAGATTCATATCACGCGCCTTCATCACACCCGGACGGACAGAAGCCATCTGAGGACGGTGTTCCGGAGTGGCTATAGTAGCCATCAGATTACCACCGAATGCCGGACGGATTTGTTGCAGCAATCCTGTTTCCGCATCAATATCCAATTCTGTACAGTCGGCGGTCAACCCGGTCTGCAACAGGGCCGCGATACGTGCCGAAAGCCCCCTACCACGCGGCGTAGCACCTACGAGCAAGATGGCAGGATGACACTCACGAATGAGCTGCACAGCCGCACGGGCATGGTTTTCCTCGATAAAGGAAGCCAGTGCCGGATGTTCTGCCACATGCACCCGATTGGCTCCATAAGCAATCAAAGCGGAAGCTGTTTCTTCCAGGTTATCCCCAATCAGAAGGGCTTCTACGTCCTGCTGAAGCTTTTCGGCTAAACAGACAGCCTTACCCAGCAATTCTTTGGTCACGTCAGAAAGTTCTCCGTCGTGTTCAGTCTCGGCAAGTACCCAAATGCCTTTGGCGTCAACAGAAGCCTTGGGAGTGGAATCGGGATGGTTCATTACCAAGGCTTCGGAAGGGCATGCCTGCACACAGCTGCCGCACAAGCGGCAGGCATACGGGTCTATTTGGGGATATTCTTCCATACGGATGGCTTGGTAAGCACAAGCGTCGACACAGGCTCCGCATCCGATGCATGATTCTTTATGTACTTGCAGGGCGAAAGATATAGTAGGATTATTCATAATATTTGTCTTTTTTATTGTGATACTATTGTGTTTCGGATAAGTTCAGTCAATTGAGTTGCATCGGCACACCAGCAAATCTGTTTTTTCCGGACAGGAACCGAAGTCGATACCACCCGTGTAGGTGATGCGTGGAGTCCGACACAAGCGGCATCCAATCCCAAATCGTCTTCGTTCCATTGCACAATCTGCCGGAGCTGCGCGTGCCGCCATCCTGCCAGCGTCATGCAATCCAATTCTCCATTCTCGCGGCTTACCATGATGGCACAAGGCAAGTTTATCTCCATCCGTTGCAACGCATTGCCTGCTTTCCGACTCAATCTGACGGTACTGTCCGAGATGCCTTCGATGGCTGACAAGCAGGTCACTTGCGGGATATCCAATTGCCCTGCCACTTCCGGACCTACTTGTGCCGTATCTCCGTCGATTGCCATCCGTCCGAAAAACAAGAGGTCAAAATCACCTATCTTGCGGACTGCCGATGCAAGCACCAGACTGGTACACCACGTATCACTGCCTGCAAAAGCGGGCGAAGAGAGCAATATCGCCCGGTCTGCTCCGCGCTGCAAGGCTTCACGCAACACGGCTTCCGCCGAAGCCGGTCCCATGCTGACAGCTACCACTTCGGCACCTGTGTCCCGCTTTAAATCGAGTGCCGCCTGCAAAGCATATAAATCATCCGGATTCGTTTGGCTAAGTGCCGACGAACGTTTCAATGTTTTGGTTATCGGGTCGAGTTCCACCTTGGTCGAGAGCGGAACCTGTTTCAAGAATACAATATATCGTTTCATTATCTGTTTATATTTGGTTTCATGATAGATGGAAAACACTGGGATTTATCCTCCTCGCTTGTTCGAACGCGCATCAGCGCAACGCTGCCGGAACTCAGGAGAGAAAGGGTCTACTTCGCCAAAACGGTCGGGCGCAAACAAAGCCGGACTGACAAAAGGCGTTTCACCCGTTATCAGTTCTGCGGCCAAGCGTCCCATTCCGCCTCCTGCCGCTACACCTCCGCCACAACATCCGGTCACGGTGAACAAGCCTTCGTATGGACGGACCGCACCAATGATAAACATCGCATCAGGCACATAGCATGAAGGACCTGCCATGTAATGGGCAATCAGCAAATCATCTATGTCGCGTAAATAAGGTTTCAATAAAGGAGCACATTCGTCGAGCACTGTCCACTCTGCCGATTTATGGAAATCGAAGTCTTCCAAACGGGAAGTCAAGGTAGCCGGATCGAACGGTTGGCAATGGCTTTCACGCAAACCGATGATGAGTGCGCCTACATCCGAACGGGTAAAGGCACGTGCGTCGGGTATCACAGTAAACGGATGCCCTGCCGGGAAACGTTCGGAGTCTATCGCCGTAATCCAGAAATGGCTGCGTACAGGAGTAAAAGGCAAACCTATATGCAAAGGGCGCATCAACAGATTGGCCCACGAACCGGCGGCATTTACTACTACCCCTGCCCCAATACATGTATCATCTGCCAGCCGGACACCTTGTATCCGATGGTCTTCTACCATAATCTCTTTCACTTTGCAATTAGGACGGATTTCCACGCCCAAGGCGGTTGCGGCCTTGGCATATCCCGAACAAAGCAATGCCGAATCAATAAAAGCATCGGTAGGCATATAAAGAGCAACATCCACCGCATCCGTATTTATCCAGGGAAGCAATTCCTTGGTACGGCTTTTGTCTATCCGTTCGTTGGGTATGCCAAACCGTGTAGCGGCTTCCTCCAAGGCTTCTACCCCCCGAAGCGATGTTTCCGAAGAAGCAATCGTTATGCTTCCGCACGTCTGCAGTTCGAGCGACTCGCCTAAAAGCGTTTCCATCTCGCCGATGCAGTCATACGTTTCCTGCACCAATTCCATCAATGCCGGTTTTGTCCGTGCGCGGGTCAACAGGCAAGCGGCACGCGATGAAGCCTGTGAAGCGATTTCATTTGCATCCAGCAGTAAAATCTTTCCCGCTTTCCGTTTCGCCAGCTGGTATGCCGTGGCACAACCCAGCAATCCGCCCCCGATAATCAGGATATCATAATTTTTTTCCATTCTTTTTTATTTGATTTTGTTTATACTAATTGTGCGTTCACATACGTTTCGTCGGTTTCTTTCATTCGAAAAGTCTTATTGTACCGGCGGTAAATCAAGATGCCCGCCACTGTAAACAAGACGGTGCAGACGGCTCCCACCACACAGGCAATATGATTGAACAAGGCAAACCATTCCAACTCGATATTCAGGAATTCTTTTGTACAGAGCAGGGTCACCGTTCCCATATAGCCGATGAAATCAATCATCGCGAT
The DNA here is from genome assembly GCA_900544675.1 of uncultured Bacteroides sp. Lineage (GTDB taxonomy): Bacteria > Bacteroidota > Bacteroidia > Bacteroidales > Bacteroidaceae > Phocaeicola. Next base: position 19,419 of record UQVZ01000008.1, on the reverse strand, counting down.
AAAGAACCCCACGTTGCCCGTAATGCGGAAACAAGCGATGAAACGGTCGAAGAATATGGTCTGGAAAGTCAAGTAAGCAATGTAAATCGACAAGCTCTCGATGAAAAGCCATGTCACCGGCTCCAGGTTCAGCGTGTCGTAATGGAAAGACACGTAGGTCATCGTAAGACATCCCGCTATGACCAGCGTCATCAGCCAAAGCAATGCCTTGATGTTGCTGCGGAAGAAAATGAACAACGCGAATATGCCCAGAATGATAAGTGTCACTATCGTGTCAATCTGTGCGAAAAGCCACGAAGACTGATTGCTCATATCGAGAATATTGACCAGGAAATCTTCTTTGATATCGCGCAAGACGAGCAGCATGAAATTGCCCACAAACAACAGGGAAAGGATGGGAGCATATTTCATGAAAAGGGCTTTCCTGCCTTTCCCGTCCAGTGTCACACGCTCATTGCGCAAGGCAATGTCCTCGGCGGTAGGCTGAGGAAGACGCTTCAGCATGTATCCCATAAACACCAGAAGCGGCAAGGCGAAAGCGCCGATTACGGCAGGCATCCAAAACTGGTCGATATGCAAATCGTTCATGGCAAACAATCCGAAACTCTTTGCCACACCCGAACTGAACACCATGCTCACACCGAGCAGGCTCGCCAAAATATCGGTCACCTTACGCCCCTCGATGAAGCTGAATATCACGCCCCACATACATCCCAGCGATAGTCCGTTGACGAACATGGCAATAACATTATAAGGAGTGTTCAGCAGACCGAAACCTATCAGCGCCGCCTCGGCAAGAACCGCCGAACCCACAAAGAAGCGGAAACGGTTTTCCTTTTTCAGTTCCGAAATGATTTTGATGCCAAAGAACTTGGATATCACATAGCCTAAGATTTGAATGGTAGTGACCGCTATCTTATAGTCACTCCCGAAAAAGCTCAGTCCCTCGAACGAAGCCGCCGTATAAGGCTTGCGCAACGCATAAACCAACGAATAGGAAAGCAAAGCCGCACCTCCCGCCCACAGGATGAGCAACACATCAGACATTTTCTTGTTTCTTTTCAATTGTTCCATGATCTTTCAGTTTTAATTCCGGCGGCAAAACTACTCCAAGCCGTTTTCTGAAAGAATTAATTTATGATGTATTATAAAGACTGATTACGAGCCTTTTATAATTTCATGTTTATATCAAGATAATGTCATCGAAATGAAACAAATGAAATATCATTGTAACATCTTAATCGTACATTTGCAAAAAAATAAAGAATATGGACAGATTGGTATCCCTTTACGAACGAATGAAAAAGCTCCGCGAATCCGGAGTAAGAATGAAAGACATTTCCGAGGAAACCGATATCGCTTCGAGCGTGTTATCGTCATTATATTCCTCGGTATTGCCTATGTATGTCAACCTGATTTCGGGCGGAGAAGAAAAAGAAAGCGCGCTGGACAAAGCATTGCAACAAGTGAACAATGTGTCGAAACGCAAATTGCTGGGATGCCTGGACTTGCTCTATGATAAGGTAAATCATCTTGAACCCCGCCCGGTCAATTCCAAAGGTAACGGCAGACCGTTTTTAGACGACATCGAAAGGGAAGCCATCAAATACCTGCCTAATGCCAGTGTCTATACGGGACTGTATCTCGCCTACAGCTCCTCATCGTTCTCAGACGGGTTGAAAGTGGAACCTTATATGATTGCCTCCATAACCGACGGGGAGACCTTGCCCAAGGTCTATTCGCAAAACATGTCGGGAGATTATTATACCGGCGTAGGCCTGTTTTCTCCTTTCCAAATCGGATACCTTTTATTTAATGAGCAAAAACGGCTTCAACTGGCACTGAAAGCGGTCTACCTGCAATTGCCCATCATCGAATATCCCGACCTGCTGAAGGGCATTTACCTGACACACGACTATAGCCGGAACCCGATAGCCCGACGTGTCATCTTCGTGCGCCAGGGCGATGAAATCCCCTTGGAAGAGTTTGCCGAGATGCGCACCGAAGTCATCCCTAAAGACAAACTGAATGAAGAACAACAGGCTTACTACAACTATACCTGCAAAGAAGGAGACGTCATAAAAAGCATGATGCTGGTATCTCCCGACAAAAACTTCGAAGAACTGAAGCGCGAAAAGGAAATGCTGAAACTATTATAAACGGATAATAGCTGCATGCGCCGACGCACTTATTTGCGATGACCTACGCAGCTAAGTGCGATGACCAACGCAGCTAAGTGCATCGGCCATCGCACTTAGTTGCGTCAGAACTCGCTGGTGAAATGGAACTTGATGTGCTTGAAATCGTTCTGAGCCATCTGAAGCACATAACCGCTATCGGCAAGGAACACATCCCTCCCCTCACGGTCTTTCGCCATATACTGGAACTTACGCTTCTTGAAGGCTTCCAGCTCGGCGGCGTCATCGCTTTCTATCCAACAAGCCTTATAAAGGCTGACCGGTTCCCAACGGCACTTGGCATTGTATTCGTTCTCCAAGCGATACTGAATCACCTCGAACTGCAACTGGCCTACCGTACCAATCAGTTTGCGCCCGTTGAACTGATTGATGAACAACTGTGCCACACCTTCGTCCATCAACTGGTCGATACCTTTATTCAATTGCTTGGTCTTCATCGGGTCGGCATTCTCGATGTATTTGAACATTTCGGGAGAAAAGCTGGGCAACCCCTTGAAGTGCAACATTTCGCCTTCGGTCAGCGTATCGCCAATCTTGAACACTCCGTTATCGGGCAAACCGATGATATCGCCTGCCCACGCTTCGTCTACCGTAGTCTTGCGTTGCGCCATGAACTGGGTGGGCGAAGAAAAGCGTACCGTCTTGTTATGACGCACGTGCAGATAAGGCGCATTGCGGACAAACTTGCCCGAACATACCTTACAGAAAGCGACACACGAACGGTGGTTGGGGTCGATATTAGCCGTAATCTTGAAGATGAATCCCGTAAATTTCGGCTCGTCGGGCATTACCAGACGCTCTTCCGCCTGTACGGGACGAGGGCTCGGAGCAATCTTCACGAAGCAATCCAGCAATTCCTGGACGCCGAAGTTATTCAATGCCGAACCGAAAAACACCGGTGCCAACTCACCCTTCAGGTATTCTTCCACTTCAAACTCGGGATAGACTCCTTCTATCAACTCCAGTTCGCTGCGGAGCTTATCGGCAAGCGGTGTACCGATGTGATTATCGAGGTCGTCGGTATGGATGTCCACTTCCACTTTCTCTGTCACCACCTGTTTCGAGGGCTGGAACAAGTTCAGCTTCTTCTCATAGATATTATATACGCCCTTGAAACGGGGACCGCTCTCTATCGGCCAGGTCAACGGACGCACGTTGATAACCAATTCCTCTTCCAGTTCATCGAGCAAATCGAACGGATCCTTCGCCTCCCGGTCCATCTTATTGACGAAGATAATCACCGGTGTGTTCCGCATCCGGCACACTTCCATCAACTTGCGGGTCTGGGTTTCCACACCCTTCGCGCCATCCACAACAATGATGACGCTATCTACCGCCGTCAGCGTCCGGTAGGTATCTTCCGCAAAATCCTGGTGACCCGGTGTGTCGAGGATATTTACCTTATAGCCCTGATAGTCGAACTCCATCACCGAGGTGGTGACCGAGATACCGCGTTGCTTTTCGATATCCATCCAGTCGGAGGTAGCCGTCTTCTTAATCTTATTCGATTTCACCGCACCTGCCACCTGAATCTGTCCTCCGAAGAGCAACAACTTTTCCGTCAACGAGGTCTTACCGGCATCGGGGTGCGCGATAATCGCAAAGGTCCTTCTTCTTTCTATCTCTTGATTCGCCATATCTTATTGCTTGTTTTCTTTATTCAATTCATTGATGCAGTCCTTCAGACTATCTATCCAATAGGGAATTTCGATGCCGTAGGTTTGCTTTATCTTGGTCTTGTCCAATACGGAATAATGCGGACGGCTGGCACGCGTGGGATACTCGTCGGTGTGGAGGGGACGTACCTTGCAGGTGGTTATGCCTGCCAGATGATGTATCATTTTCGTGAAATCATACCACGAGCATACCCCTTCATCGCTGAAATGATAAACGCCCGGCACGATGCCACGGTTCAACGCCGCATAAATCGCGCCCGCCAGGTCGCGTGCATACGTAGGCGTACCGATTTGGTCGAAAATCACGCCCAACGCTTCTTTTTCACGCCCCAGGCGAATCATGGTCTTCACGAAATTATTGCCGAAAGTGGAATACAGCCATGCCGTACGGATAATCATCGTATTCGGACAATATTTCATCGCTTCCCGCTCGCCCGCCAGTTTGGTCGTACCGTAAACCGAATTCGGACACGTAGGTTGGTCCTCACGATAAGGAACGTGAGAAGTACCGTCGAACACATAATCGGTAGAAACCTGAATCAGGCACCCTCCACGGCTCTGTACCGCTTTCGCCAGATAACCCGGAGCCAGATGATTCAACAAATCGCATAAAACGGCATTGTCTTCTGCCTTGTCCACCGCCGTATAGGCCGCACAATTGACGATAATGTCAATCTCGTGCCCGGTGACATACTCCATTACAGCCTGTTCATTACAAATGTCCAGTTCTTCCTTGTCGGTGAAGAAATAAGCAAATCCTTCATTCGCTTTTGCCTGCAGGCGCATCTCGTTTCCCAGTTGCCCGTTAGCGCCGGTAATCAATATATTTTTCATATCAGTCTAAATCTAATTCTCCTTTTTTATCCTTTATATAATAGCCCGCCAGCATCGCGAGCAAATCTCCGATGACCTTTATCGCCTTTTGGGTTTCTTCGCTCACCTCTTTCTTCTGCAATTTCAGCATCAATACGCCATACATCGCGTCAAAGCAAGTCTCCAGTTCGGGTACATCCTTATCGGCTCCCTTTGCCCGGAGTTCCACGATAAAGGGCAACGCCTTATAATAAGCGGCACTGTAGTAAGGGAACTTGGGCGAACGCAAAAGGCGTAAATGCAAGTCGGTCAGCCACACGATGATATTCTTATTGATTTGGATATGCCCTTTCTGCATCACTCCCTCATCGTGCATCATATTGATTAAATCCTCATACCATCGCGCCAGCTCTTTCTTCTGCTCTTCGGTCAGCGAAGGATAAGTGTCTATGACATTCCGCTTTATCTTTTCGATATCGAAACCATTGGCACGAATCAGGTCTTCCACCTGCCACATATAGAGCAGGTATTCCGCAATGTTCTGTTGTTTTAATTGTTGAGAAATGTACATATATCAAGATATTGATTTTCCGACAGAAGCCAGGATGAAACCCACTACCGCGGCGATAATCACCACTACGCCAATGATACGGTTCAACATCCAAATGCCCCGCACATTGAAACGCGTGCGTACCTTATTGACAAAATACGTAATGCTGAACCACCACGTGACGGCTCCCAGGATGATGGCCAGATAGCCTACCAGCTGAAACCCGAGGGGACTTCCCGGCATCACAAACGAGAAGCGGGCAAAAAGGCCGATAAACAAGAATATAATCAAGGGATTGGAAAAGGTGACCAGAAAAGCCGTGACGAAATTATGCAGGTAAGTGCCCCGCTTTCCCGAAGAAGGACGGAGCGCCCTCACCGGATTGCTCCGGAACGTATAGACCCCGAAAGCAAGCAACATGACGCTTCCCACCACCTGCAGGAAAATCTGATGCTTCAAAATCAGTTCGTCCATAAAACTCATCCCATATCCCGTAAGCAGCGCGTAGCAGATGTCGCTCAACGCCGCCCCCAATCCGGTGACAAACCCGAACCAGCGTCCTTTATTCAATGTACGTTGAATGCAAAGAACGCCAACGGGTCCCAAAGGTGCCGAGACCACCACGCCTACGATGAACCCTTTCACCAATAAATCCAGTATCGTAACCTGTTCTATCCAATTCATAGTGCAAAGATGCTACTTTTTTGCGAAAATACCTACTTTTTCAGCCTCTATTATCAAGAGAAAGGGCGAATTGAGGTTTATACGGCCTGACAAATTGTACTTATCGCTCAAGAAGAGACGCTTTTTACAAGGAAATCCGCTTTTTATTCGATATTTTCCGACGAATTGTGTAACTTTGCGGAATAATTTTAGTGAACAATCATTTTTAAACCATAACAGACGCTATGATTCTATTTTTCAGAACACCCGGTCAAAGTGTGATCGCTACCCAATGCAACAAGGAAATGTCTGCCGACGACATCAAGAAACTCAGTTGGCTGTACAGCAACGCTACGGTAGAAAAAGAAGAGAATTTAAAAGGTTGGTTTATCGGTCCACGCCGCGAAATGATTACTCCCTGGAGTACCAATGCGGTGGAAATTACCCAAAACATGGGACTGGAAGGCATCCGCCGTATCGAAGAATATTTCCCTGTAAAAGATGAAAACGCCGACCACGACCCGATGTTGCAACGCATGTACCACGGACTGGACCAGCACGTGTTCGACGTAAACATCAAGCCCCAGCCCATCATCTACATCGAAGACCTGGAAGCTTACAACGAGCAGGAAGGCCTGGCGCTTTCACGCGAAGAGATGGATTACCTGAAAAAGGTGGAGAAAGACCTGGGACGCAAGCTGACCGACTCGGAAGTGTTCGGCTTCGCCCAAATCAACTCCGAACATTGCCGGCATAAAATCTTCGGCGGCACATTCATCATCGACGGGCAAGAAATGGAATCATCCCTGTTCCAAATGATTAAGAAGACCACGAAGGAAAATCCCAACAAGATTATTTCGGCATATAAAGACAATGTGGCGTTCGCCGAAGGTCCGGTAGTGGAACAATTCGCGCCGAAAGACCATTCCACTTCCGATTATTTCATCATCAAAGATATCAAGACCGTTATCTCCCTGAAAGCGGAAACGCATAATTTCCCCACTACGGTAGAACCGTTCAACGGTGCTTCTACAGGTACCGGAGGAGAAATCCGCGACCGTATGGGCGGAGGTAAAGGCTCGTGGCCCATTGCCGGTACGGCGGTTTACATGACCTCGTATCCGCGTACCGAGGAAGGACGCGAATGGGAAAGCATCCTGCCGGTACGCAAATGGCTGTACCAGACGCCCGAACAAATCCTGATTAAAGCTTCGAACGGTGCTTCCGACTTCGGAAACAAATTCGGACAACCGCTGATTTGCGGTTCGGTTCTTACCTTCGAACATCAGGAGAACAATGAAAAATACGCTTACGACAAAGTGATTATGCTTGCCGGAGGTGTAGGCTACGGCACTCAGCGCGATTGCCTGAAAGGCACTCCCGAGCCGGGCGATGACATCGTCGTACTGGGTGGCGACAACTACCGTATCGGACTGGGAGGAGGTTCGGTATCGTCGGTAGATACCGGACGTTATTCGTCGGGCATCGAATTGAATGCCGTCCAGCGCGCCAATGCCGAAATGCAGAAGCGTGCCTACAACGTGGTGCGCGCCTTGTGCGAAGAAGATACCAACCCCATCGTTTCCATCCACGACCACGGCTCGGCAGGACACGTCAATTGCTTGTCGGAGCTGGTGGAAGATTGCGGCGGTCTGATTCACATGGACAAGCTGCCCATCGGAGACGAGACCCTCTCGGCAAAAGAAATCATCGCCAACGAATCGCAAGAGCGCATGGGCCTGCTCATCGAAGAAGAGGCATTGGAACACGTGCAGAAAATAGCCGAACGCGAACGTGCCCCGATGTACGTGGTAGGTGAAACCACCGGAGACCACCGTTTCGCTTTCGAGCAAGCCGACGGAGTACGCCCGTTCGACCTGGCGGTAGACCAGATGTTCGGTTCTTCTCCTAAAACTTATATGGTAGACAAGACCGTAGAACGCCATTACGAAAACGTGACCTACGATGTAACCAAACTCAACGAATACCTCAACCGTGTGCTCCAACTGGAAGCCGTGGCTTGCAAGGACTGGCTGACCAACAAGGTAGACCGCTCGGTGACGGGTAAAATCGCACGCCAGCAATGCCAGGGCGAACTGCAATTGCCTTTGAGCGATTGCGGTGTGGTCGCACTCGATTACCGGGGCGAAAAAGGCATTGCCACCGCTTTAGGACACGCGCCGCAAGCAGGGCTTGCCAATCCTGCCGCAGGTTCGGTATTATCCGTAGCCGAAGCCTTGACCAACATCGTTTGGGCTCCGCTTGCCGACGGCATGGACAGCTTGTCGCTTTCCGCCAACTGGATGTGGCCCTGCCGCTCGCAAGAAGGCGAAGACGCACGCCTCTATACGGCGGTGAAAGCCTTGTCCGACTTCTGTTGTGCCCTGCACATCAACGTGCCCACGGGAAAAGACTCTTTATCGATGACCCAGAAATACCCGAACGGAGAGAAAATCATCAGCCCGGGAACGGTCATCGTATCTGCCGGAGGCGAAGTGTCGGATATCAGGAAAGTGGTTTCACCCGTTATGGTGAACAATCCGAAATCGACTTTCTATCACATCGATTTCAGCTTCGACCAGCTCCGTCTGGGCGGTTCCGCTTTCGCGCAGGCATTAAATAAGGTGGGCGACGATGTTCCTACCGTACAGAACCCCGAATATTTCCGCGACGCCTTCCTTGCCGTTCAGGAACTTGTCAATAAGGGACTGATACTTGCCGGGCACGACATCTCGGCGGGAGGCCTTATTACGACCTTGCTGGAAATGTGTTTTGCCAACACGGAAGGCGGTATGGAAATCAAACTCGACAAATTCAAGCACGAGGACATCGTGAAGATTCTCTTTGCCGAAAACCCGGGTGTCGTTATCCAGGTGGCCGACAAGCATAAGCACGAAGTGAAGAAAATCCTGGAAGATGCAGGCGTAGGCTTCGTCAAGCTGGGTACCCCTGCCGACGAACGCCATATCCTGGTAACGCTCCACGATGCCACTTACCAGTTCGGCATCGATTACCTGCGCGATGTATGGTACTCCACCTCCTATCTGCTCGACCGCAAGCAAAGCATGAACGGATGTGCCAAGAAACGCTTCGAGAACTACAAGAAACAACCGCTCGAAATCGTGTTCGATAAGTCGTTCACCGGAAAATTGTCTCAGTTCGGCCTGAATCCCGACCGCCGCACGCCGAGTGGCATCAAGGCGGCCATTATCCGCGAGAAAGGCACCAACGGCGAGCGTGAGATGGCTTATATGCTCTATTTGGCGGGATTCGATGTGAAAGACGTCACGATGACCGACCTGGTGAGCGGACGCGAAACGCTGGAAGACATCCACATGATTGTGTTCTGCGGCGGATTCTCCAACTCCGACGTGTTAGGCTCGGCAAAAGGATGGGCGGGAACCTTCCTGTTCAATCCGAAAGCCAAGGCGGCATTGGATAAGTTCTATGCGCGCCAGGACACCCTCTCGCTGGGCGTATGCAACGGATGCCAGCTGATGATGGAACTGGGCTTGATTACGCCCGAAGACAAGAAACAGGGCAAGATGCTGCACAACGATTCGCACAAGTTCGAATCGGCTTTCCTGGGCGTCACCGTACCGATGAACCGAAGCGTGATGTTCGGCTCGTTGAGCGGCTCGAAACTGGGTATCTGGGTGGCTCACGGCGAAGGCAAGTTCTCGCTTCCTTATCCGGAAGACCACTACAACGTAGTGCTGAAATATTCGTACGATGAATATCCGGGCAACCCGAACGGCTCCGACTATAGCGTGGCAGGTATCGCCAGCCAAGACGGACGCCATCTGGCAATGATGCCCCACCTGGAACGTGCTTGCTTCCCCTGGGAAAACGCTTATTATCCTGCCGAACGCATCGGCGAAGACCAGATCACTCCGTGGATGGAAGCTTTCGTCAACGCGCGCAAGTGGGTAGAAGCCCACAAGTGATAAGCGGCTGATCGCATAAATGCTCACCACAGAGAGGAAAACAGGGCCTCACAAGGAAGAAGAACTTTGTGAGCCTCTGCGCATTCTCTGTGGTGAATTTTCATAAACATACCTTTTTGTAGCAAGATAATCCGACTCCCGTCCCGTTATGGCACACAAACTCTATCTTCTGGTTTGGTTTCTGCTGGCTATCGCCTTTCCGGCAAACGCCCAGATATTCGAATACATCAGCACCGAAAACGGGCTGAGTAGCCGACGGGCCTTGTCCATCCGGCAAGGGGAACAATATTACATCTGGATACTGACCCATAAAGGCATCGACCGTTATGACGGGAAACGGTTCACACACTACGACTTGCTGCACAACGGTAAGGCGCTCGACTTCTATCCCAACCTCAATATCCTGCGGACCGACAGCAAGCATACCGTCTGGGAAATAGGCAAAGACGGGTATCTTTTCCATTACGATGAGCTGAAAGACTCTTTCCAGCTTGCTTTCGACCTCTACCATGCGTATCCGGAACTCAAGAAACGGCCGGTATCTACCGTTTATATGGACCGATCCGACCGCATCTGGATGTGTGTGGACAAGAATTTCGTAGTCTACGACATCCCTTCGGGAACGCATTTCAGCTTTTCACGGCAACTGAAGGGGAAAATCATCGGCATCGCCCAGAGCGGCACGGACGAATACTACGTGGCATCCGAACTCCAGCTCTACAAAATCAAGCTTGCGGGACAACGCCTCGAACGGATACAGCCTTTCCGCATGCCTTCCCTGCAACTGATAGACTACATCTATTATCACGACTCCACGCGCCAGTTGGTCATCAATAGCCTGCTGGGAAAGGTATATGTGTACAATCCTCAAAAAGAAAAGCTTATATCGCTCGGGAACTCGATGAGGGACATCGGCATCAACAACATCATCCCCGACCGAAACCATCCCGACACGCTCTACATAGCCAGCGACGGAAGAGGGGTTTACCGCCTCGACATGCAACGCCTGCACCTGGAACCGTTCTTGCAGGAAGACTCGCGCACACCCAACAAAATGAACGGGAACATTATCAAAGACATCTACATGGACCATGCGGGACGCCTGTGGAGTGCCGTGTATCCTACCGGCATCACCGTCTATACCGAACAATACCCCAGCTACCAGTGGCTGGTGCACTCCGCCAACAATGCCAACTCGCTTGCCAACAACTGCATCAACGGCATTCTGGAAGACGCGGACGGCGACATCTGGTATGCCACCAGCAACGGAATCAGTTGTTTCGACACCCGACGCAAACAATGGACCAATTACCTCACCTCTACCGGCAAAGACGCTGCCGGCGAAAGCGAAAACCGCATATTTACGGCGCTTTGCGAGGTGAAGCCCGGACTCATCCTGGCAGGAGGATACATGTCGGGCATCTATCAGATAGACAAGCCTACACACCGTGTGACCTTCCACCAGCAACGGAAATTCTCGCCCGAAGAAGGCCCCGACAAATACATCCGCTGCATCTACCGTGACCGCGAAGGACTGGTCTGGACCGGGGGATTCTACCGGCTGAAGGCACACGACGTGCGCACCCATGAAACCACGGAATACACCATCGATTATCCCGTCACCACCCTTGTGGAAAAAGACGAACGGACCCTGTGGATAGGCACCATCGGCGGTATGTTCATCCTCGACAAGCCGAGCGGCACCCTCAGCCCCTTCGACTCCACAAGCGAAATGGGATGCATCAACGTCACCTATTTCCATCCGGGAAACGGACATACCTACATCGGCACCTCGGGCAACGGGCTTTTCGTGGCGGACGGACAAGGGAAAATCATCAGCCATTACCATACGGAGAACAGCGGACTGGAGAACGACAACATTTACAGCATCGCCCCCGACCGCGACGGGAACCTGTACATCGGCACCGAAAACGGAATTACCTTCCTCAACCTCGGTACGGATGCCTTCATCAACTGGACCAAAGAGCAGGGACTGCTTGCCGCCAGCTTCAATCCCGGCGCGGCCATCCATAGCCGCGAAGGGCAAATGATATTCGGGAGCAGCGAGGGCGCCATCGTCCTGCCCGACAGCATCCGCCTCCCCGACGAATTTTATAACCGGATGGTGTTCACCGACCTGCAAATCATGTACCGCACGGTACACGCGAACGAGAAAGACTCTCCCCTTTCCCTGCCGCTCGACCAGACTACGCAAATCGAGCTGGACTATAACCAGAACACGTTCTCGCTCAACGTGTCGTCCATCAATTTCGACAACCCCTCCGACATAGCCTACAGCTGGAAGCTGGAAGGGTTCTACGACCAATGGTCGCCCCTCTCGCCCGACGGGCTGATACAGTACACCAACCTCTCGCCGGGGAACTATACCCTGCGCGTGCGTGCCATCCTTACCGATAGTCACCAAACTATCGAAGAGCGCACCATCCGCATCCTGATAGGCCGTCCCTTGTGGCTCACCTTCTGGGCGTTCCTGGTCTATGCTCTGGCCATCATCGGCATTACCTACCTGGTAGTGCGCGTCAAGACCATCCGCCACGAAAAACGGGTCTCGCAAGAAAAAATCAACTTCTTCATCCATACCGCCCACGACATACGCACCCCGCTGACCCTGATCAAGGCGCCGCTGGGCGAGATACAGAAAGACGAACACCTGAGCGAGAAGGGAATGACGAACCTCAACCTTGCCCTGCAGAACACGGAAAGTCTTTCCGACCTTGCCGACAACCTCATCAATTTCCAGAAAGAAAGCTATTACGGGTCGCAAGCCACCGTGTCGCGCTACGAACTGAACCGGTACCTGCAAAGCTACCTGAAGCAGTTTGAGGCATACGCCGGGCAAAAGCACATCCGGCTGGACTATACCGGCACCTCCGCCCCGCTGGACGTATGGATTGACCGCAACAAGATGGACTCCATCCTGCGGAACCTTATCAGCAACGCCCTGAAGTATACGCCACAGGGCGGGGAAATCCGGGTGAAAGCCGGGTGCACCAAAAACCGCTGGACACTGGACATCAGCGATACCGGCATCGGCATACCCAAAGAAGACCAGAAGAAGCTGTTCCGCTTCCTTTTCCGCGGACGGAACGCCGCCAACCAGCTGATTACCGGCTCGGGCATCGGCATGCTGCTCACCTACCGCCTCATCCGCAACCACGAAGGGCGAATCAGCTTCTCCAGCGCCGAAAACACAGGCACCACATTCACGCTGAGCTTCCCTATCCGCGACGAGCACTACCAATACCGCCCCGAAGGCATCCCCGACGAAGTGACCGACACGGGACAGGAGCAGCCCGACCTGACTGCCTCCCTGCCGCACACCGCCATCCGGCAAAAAGCGGGCGACGAAGCGCCCCTGATTCTGATAGTGGAAGACAATGCGGGGCTGCGCTCGTTCCTGGCGGAAAGCCTGGCGGACACCTGCCGCACCGAGGAAGCCGAAAACGGACAGGAAGCGCTCGACAAGGTGCACGCCCTGCAGCCCGACCTGATTATCTCCGACGTGATGATGCCCGTGATGGACGGGGAAAAGATGTGCGGCATCCTGAAAAGCGACATCGAGACCAGCCACATACCCGTCATCTTGCTCACCGCCCTCGCCACGCGCGAAGACATCCTGCGCGGCCTGCAGACCCGGGCAGACATGTACATCGTCAAGCCTTTCGACCTGACGGTGCTGAAAGCCAACGTCGGCAACCTGCTGGAGAACCGCGCCCTGATACGCAAGAAGCTGCGCCAGGCATCCCTGGAAATGGAACCGCCTGCAGAAGCCATCGCGCTCCCCACGGGGCTGGACGAAAAATTCATCACCCAGGTCACCGCGCTTATCAAGCAAAGCCTGGGAGGCGAGCTTACGGTAGACACCCTGTGTGCGGGCATGAACATGAGCCGAACCAGCTTTTACAACAAGATAAAGGCGCTGACGGGCATCGCGCCCAACGAGTTCATCCGCAACATCCGCATGCAGGAAGCCGCCACGCTACTGAAAAGCCGGCAATACACCGTAGCCGAAGTTTCGGACCGGATGGGATTTGCCGACCCGAAATACTTTGCCGACACGTTCAAGAAGTTTTACGGCGTGCCGCCCAGCGTATTCAAGGCGCAAAGCGGAACATAGCCGGAACAACCGGAAAAAAACAAAAACGGACAACAACAAAAACAAAAAAACGATATGAATTTCTACATCAAGTCATTCCTCATTTTCACCCGCATCGGGATGTTCACCATCGGAGGCGGCTATGCCATGGTACCCCTCATCGAGGACGAACTGGTGGACAAGCGGAAGTGGATAACCCGCGAAGACTTTCTCGACCTGATGGCGCTGGCACAGACCGTGCCGGGCATTTTCGCCGTGAATATCGCCATCTTCATCGGCTACAAGCTGCGCAAGTTCTGGGGAGCCTTCTGGATGGCGCTGGGCACCATCCTGCCCTCGTTTCTGGTCATCCTCGCCATCGCCCTCTTCTTCCAGCAATTCAAGCAATATCCCGCCGTGGAGAGCGTGTTCAAGGGCATCCGCCCTGCCGTGGTGGCGCTGATAGCCGCCCCGACGTTCAAGATGGCAAAGTCGGCGCGCATCAACCGCTACAACGCATGGATACCCGTCGTGTCCGCCCTGCTTATCTGGCTGCTGGGCTTCTCGCCCATCTATGTCATCATCCTGAGCGGCGCGGGAGGATACATCTACGGAAGATGGATCCAGCACAAATTAAACAAGTCCAACTAACCGATAAAAACGAAAACGAAACATGCTTTTCCTACAACTTTTCTACGCATTCTTCAAAATTGGCCTCTTCGGGTTCGGAGGAGGCTACGCCATGATTTCCATGATACAGGGCGAAGTGGTGACCCGCCACGCCTGGCTCACCTCGACCGAGTTTACCGACATCATCGCCATCAGCCAGATGACCCCGGGGCCTATCGGCATCAACTCTGCCACCTACGTAGGCTATACGGCGGTGGTCAATGCGGGCTATTCGCACGCGATAGGCATCCTCGGCTCCATCATCACTACGGGTGCCGTGGTGCTGCCTTCGTTTATCCTGATGGTATTCATCAGCCGCTTCTTCCTCAAATACCAGAAACATCCCGCCGTGGCTGCCGTGTTCAGCGGGTTGCGTCCGGGCGTAGTAGGGCTGCTGGCCGCCGCCGCGCTGGTGCTGATGAACGGCGAGAATTTCGGCACGGGCGACGTGCAGATTCTCGTCAGCGCATTGCTGTTCATAGCCGTCTTTATCGCCTCCTACCGCTTCAAGGTCAATCCCATCCTGCTGATTGTGTTGAGCGGAGCCGTCGGTTATGCGGTCTACGGGTAAAGCGGACGCGAGCCGCCTTCCCTTATATTTATAACGAGAGAGAGAAAATCACTCTGCTAAGATAAGCAATTATCGGGAACTGTGCAAGGGTCATACCGGTGTTTTCGATGCCGCATAAACGGAAATGCACGCTCCCCTGAGAGCCTGTTTCCATCCGCTCCGATTTACGCACTGAGAATCAACGGATTATAAACAAGGAAACAGGCTCTCAGCGTGATTAAAAACACCACTTTTTTTACCTGTTCGGGCAACAAAATGGCAATGAGAATCCATATAAATGCGCGGCGCGGCGAAACTATATTCCATTGCCTGTGAAACTATTTTGCATAGTTAATGCATATAAATGCAACGTATCTATAACTTGCATAATTCCGAAATGATTTATATTCATTCAAGCCGTTACGCGTTACAGCGTTACGGCGTTACAGTAAGTAAAAAAAGAAATCAATCAGGCTAGAAAAAAAGAAGATAAAATTTATATTATATATATAATATATATTATATATATAATATACTATATGTTATTACTCATACAATGCCGAACTGACTTTTTCCGATAAAGTAACTGTAACGCTGTAACGCCGTAACGCCGTAATATGATAAAAGCCTATAAAACCGCTCTTTTCGCATAGACATAAAACATTTATTTTCAAGCATTAAGCATGCTAAATAGAAAATACCTATGTTTTTATTAACAGATTTTTACATTCGTGTCTTCCAAATCCATTGCCACGTGAAAAAGATAACGTATCTTTGTCTGCGAGAAAGAGAAAAGACACACTACGGCGACTTGGTTTTAAGCGGAAAAAGACTATCTTTGCAAGAGAAACTGACTTATTAACAACGTATGACAGCATATCCGCAACTATTAGTCTATAAAGCCTCGGCCGGGTCGGGAAAGACCTTTACCCTTGCCGTGCAATACATCAGGCAGCTGATTGAAGACCCTGCCGCCTACCGGCGCATCCTGGCAGTGACCTTCACCAACAAGGCGACCGCCGAAATGAAAAGCCGCATCCTGGAACAGCTCTACGGGCTGGGCTACGGGCTACGGTCGTCGGACAGCTACCTTGCCGAACTGAAGAAAGCCTGCGGACGGGACGAAAACGCCGTCCGCGCGGCGGCACGGAAAGCGCTGCACAACATCATCCACGACTACAGCCGCTTCCGCATCGAGACCATTGACTCGTTTTTCCAAGCCGTATTGCGCAACCTGGCGCGCGAACTGGAGCTGGGAGCCAACATGACGGTGGAGCTGAACAACATCGACGTGCTGTCGGACGCCGTAGACGCGATGATAGAGAAACTGGACCGCCGCTCGCCCGTGCTGGGCTGGCTGCTGGAATACATCGATGAGCGCATAGCCGACGACAAACGCTGGGATGTATCGGGCGAAATCAAGGCTTTCGGACGCAACATCCTCGATGAGGGATACATCGAAAAAGGCGACGGACTGCGCCGCAAACTGGCAGACCCTGCATTTATCCCCACGTACCGGAAAGAGGTGGAAGCATTGCGGCGCGACGCGCTGGAAGAGATGAAAGGATTCGCCGAACAGTTCGACGGCGTGTTGGAGATGAACGGGCTGTCGCCTGCCGACCTGAAGAACGGCTCGCGGGGCATCGGGAGCTACTTCGGCAAGCTGAAGGCGGGAAACCTCTCGGAGAGCATCCGCAACGCCACCGTAGAGAAGTGCCTCGAAAGCCAAGAGAACTGGGCTACACGCACCTCGCCCCGCCGTGCCGACATCCTCAGCCTTGCCGCAAGCGAGCTGATGCCCCTGCTGCATACAGCCGAACAGTTCCGCCCGAAGAACAACATCATCGTGAACTCGTGCAACCTCTCGTTGCGCTACCTGAACAACCTGCGCCTGCTGGCACACATCGACGAGGAACTGCGCCTGCAGAACCAGCAGCACAACCGCTTCCTGCTGTCGGACACCAACGCCCTGCTGCACAGCCTGATGCGCGAAGGCGACGCGGCGTTCGTCTACGAAAAGATAGGCACCGCCATCGACACGGTGATGATAGACGAGTTTCAGGACACCTCGCGCATGCAATGGGAGAACTTCCACCTGCTGCTGGAAGAAAGCCTCTCGCAACGGGAAGGAAGCCTGATAGTGGGCGACATCAAGCAGAGCATCTACCGCTGGCGGAACGGCGACTGGAAAATCCTGGCGGGACTGGGCTCCGACCCTGTCCTGCGCATCCGCGAACTGACCCTGAAAACCAACTGGCGGAGCGAGGCGCGCATCATCCGCTTCAACAACGAAGCTTTCACCGCCGCCTGCAACGCCTTGAACCGGCGCTACGAAGACGAGACGGGAACCGCCTGCCTGCCGCTGCTGAACGCCTACAGCGACGTGTGCCAGGAGACCGCCAAACGGGACGAACAGGGATTCGTAAGCCTGACGTTCCTCTCCGACACGGAAGAAAGCCCCTACGCCGAAGCCACCTTGCAGGCACTCGCCGCACAAGTGGAAACCCTTATCGCCTCTGGGGTGGACACCGACGACATCGCCATCCTGGTGCGGAAAAACAAGGCTATCCCCGCCATAGCCGACTATTTCGACAAACAGACTCCTTACCGCATCGTCTCGGACGAAGCGTTCCGCCTCGACGCCTCGCTGGCGGTGTGCATGATGACGGACGGGCTGCGCTATCTGGTCGCGCCCGACGACCGCATAGCGGGCGCACGCCTGGCGGTGGCATACCAGCGCGAAATCCTTCATACCGACGCGGAGCTGAGCCGGCTGCTGGAAGGCGACCTCGACCGCTACCTGCCCGAGGCCTTCACCGCCCGACGGGAAGAACTGCGCCTGATGCCTCTCTACGAGCTGCTGGAAACGCTCTTCCTGCTGTTCGACATGCAACGCATAGCGCACCAGGACGCCTACCTTTGCGCTTTCTACGACGCCGTGACCGAATACATGAGGCAGCATTCGTCCGAACTGACCGCCTTCATCGCCTACTGGGACGAACACCTGCACGAAAAGACCATCCCCTCGGGCGAGATAGAGGGCATCCGCATCCTTTCCATCCACAAATCGAAAGGGCTGGAATTCCACACCGTGCTGCTCCCCTTCTGCGACTGGAAGATAGAGAACGAAACGAACAATCACCTGATATGGTGCTCGGTGACAGGGAGCGGGAAAGAAACTGACCGCGCCCCGTTCAACGAGCTGGACATCGTCCCGGTGAACTACTCGTCGGCAATGGCGGACTCCGTCTATCGGGACAGCTACCGGGAAGAACGACTCCAGCTATGGGTAGACAACCTGAACCTGCTCTACGTGGCATTTACCCGGGCTTGCAAGAACCTCATCGTATGGTGCAAGGAGGGGCAGAAAAACACCGTATCGGAACTGCTTGCCGAAGTGGCTCCCCGACTCCAGGTGTGGGACACAAGCGAGGAAACCGACGGAACCGCTCCCCGGACCTATACCTACGGCACGCTATGCCCTTCGGAGGCAAAAGCGGAAAAACGCTCTGAAAACCCCTTGGCGGCTATCCCCCAAAGCCAGCCGGTGCGGGTGGAGTCTATCGAAACGCCGATTGAGTTCAAACAATCGAACCGCTCGGCCGACTTCATCCGGGGGACGGACGACGAGGAAGAACAGGGACGCTACATCCGTCAGGGGCAGCTCCTTCACCAGGTATTCGCCTCCATCGCCACCGAAGCCGACCTGCCCGGGGCCATCGCCAGCCTTACCTTCGAAGGAGTGCTCGACTCGGAAGAAAAAGCACGTCAGACCGAAAAGCTGGCACGCCGGGCACTGGGCAATCCGCAGGTGAAAGACTGGTACGACGGAAGCTGGGAACTATACAACGAATGCAGCATCGTCTATACCGGCGCGGACGGAGAGCTTCAGACGCGCCGCCCCGACCGTGTGATGATGAAAGGCGGAAAGGTAGTGGTGGTCGATTTCAAGTTCGGAAAGAAGAAAGTGGTTTACCGCGACCAAGTGAGAGAATATATGGACCTGCTCGGCGGTATGGGCTACAAGAACATCGAAGGATACTTGTGGTACGTATTCGGAAACGAGCTGGAGAAAGTGTCAATCAGTAGTTAAGGAGTTAAGTAGTTAAGGAGTTAAGACATTAGAAAAGCGAATGAAAACCAATAACCCCTAAAAAGAAAAGGTATTGGCTTAACTACTTAACTCCTTAACTTCTTAACTACTTAACTTCTTAACTACTTAACTTCTTAACTACTTAACTTCTTAACTACTTAACT
>UQVZ01000007.1 GCA_900544675.1 uncultured Bacteroides sp. | reverse complement strand
TTTTATTCTTTGGGCGGATTAACCGCTGTCAATGTTGGCAAACATAGTAACTTACAGCTGGAAGATTAATAATCTTACACGAAAGCCACATATATGCAGTGAGCGGTGCAACTGTCTGCATGCGCCGGTGCAAACAGCTTTCCTCCCGCCTGAAGGCAGCCGAAAGAAATCCGCATACAGGAAAAATCCGCCATAAATCCGTCTTGCCGGAACGGAAAAGTAATTTGGTTACACCTGTCTGTAAAACGGGTATTGGATAATCGAAAGCAAAGAGCTACTTTTGCCGCGTGATAGATGCAGAAAACAGACAATGAAAGAAACACTGGACATTAAGACCGTACATCAATGCAACTGTTGCCTGGGATGCAAGACCCTGCATCCCCAAGCCAGCGTAATCCGATTGGATAATACCAATCTGACCCAACAATACATCCAGTTCGACTTCTATACCATCTTATTGATAGAAAACGAAGGGAACGAAAAATGCTGTTGCGGATGGAAGTATTACGATTTCTCGACCGCGACCATGGTATTCCTGCCGCCCCGGCACGCATTCGACATCGACAAGAACCATGTGCTGCCCCGGCAAGGATGGCTGCTCGCCTTCCATCCCGACCTGCTTTGCGGCACCACCCTCGAAAGGACTATCGAGAACTATTCATTCTTCTTCTACCGGAAAGAAGAAGCCTTGCACCTGTCCCAGCGCGAGAAAAACAAAATCGTGACTTGCCTGCAGGAGACCGAAGAAGAACTGCATCATCCCATCGACCGCTACAGCCGCATCCTCATCTCACGCTACATCGAGTTGCTGCTGGACTATTGCACGCGGTTTTACGAACGCCAGTTCATCACCCGTGAGGACAAGAACAAAGCCTTGATTCATCAGATGGACAAGGCACTAAGTGCCTACATCGATTCAGGAAAACTCCGTTCGGGCGCATTCCCTACTCCTGAATATTGCGCGGAACAACTGAAATTGTCAGTAGCTTATTTTAAAGACCTACTCCGGTTTGAAACTGGGAAAAGCCTGCACGACTATTTCCTGCTGAAACGCCTGGAGCTTGCGAAAAAGATGTTATTGGAAAAACAAGCTTCGGTAGCAGGCATCGCCTCGCTTTTAGGCTTTCCCAATCTCCAGCAATTCAATTTCATCTTCAAGAAAATCACCGGATTCTCTCCCAACGAGTACCGGTTTTCGCAGAACTAAATAAACTCACCACGGATTACACAGATTTTTTTCTTCAATGGATTACGCAGATTAAAAATTTAGTGCTCTGTGTCTTTGTGCCTCTGTGTTCAATTAAATAATAATCTAATCTGTGTAATCCGTGGTGAAAAATCAATCATTTACGGAAAGGCGGCTTTACGACTTGTGCTTTCAGTTTCCGTCCCCGATTGTCCAAATAGATTGTTGTGCCGGGTTTGGAGAAAGCTACCTGCACGTATCCCAGACCGATACCGATTTTACGGGTAGGCGACATCGTGCCCGAAGTGACATGTCCGATTTCGTTTCCTTCCGCATCCGTCAGCTTATAGCCATGACGCGGAATGCCGCGGTCAATCATTTCGAAACCAACCAGCTTACGGGTGACTCCTTCGGCTTTCTGCTTCTCGAGCGCAGCCCGATTGGTGAACTGCTTGCCTGCTGCAAATTTCGTAATCCATCCCAGTCCGGCTTCGAGCGGAGAAGTGGTATCATCGATGTCGTTGCCATACAGGCAGAAGCCCATTTCCAGCCGTAATGTATCGCGCGCACCCAATCCTGCCGGCTTGATTCCGTATTCAGTTCCGGCTTCGAAGACCGCATTCCAGATACGGTCAGCATCCTGCGGATAGAAATAAAGCTCGAATCCTCCGGCCCCGGTATAGCCGGTATTCGAGATAATCACTTGCGGCACACCGGCAAAGTCGCCTACGCTGAAATGATAATAAGGAATATCCGCAAGGTTCACCGAAGTCAGTTTCTGCAAGGTAGGCAAAGCTTTGGGACCCTGCACTGCCAGTTGTGCCATGCGGTCGGAAGCGTTTTCCAGTTCGGCACCTGCCTGATTATGGGCTACACACCAGTCCCAGTCTTTCTCTATGTTGGCGGCATTCACTACCAGCATGTATTTTTCGGGTTCGTAACAATACACCAGCAAGTCGTCAACGATACCTCCTGTTTCGTTCGGAAAACAAGTGTACTGCACCTTGCCCGGTACGAGCACCGAAGCGTCGTTCGAAGTGACCTGTTGGATAAATTCGAGTGCATGGGGACCTTTTACCCAAAACTCACCCATGTGGGAAACATCGAATACACCAACGGCATTGCACACCGTCAGGTGTTCGTCAATGATTCCGGAATACTCAATGGGCATATTATAGCCCGCAAATTCATGCATCTTGGCACCGAGCGCAATATGTTTCTCGGTAAATGGAGTTGTTTTCATCAGTTTTTTGTTTTTAAGGTCAATGATATGTGTTAAACGCAGAGACACGGGGAAAACACCCGGTGTCCCTGCGTTCTATATAAAAATAGGAATCAATATCGTTTGGCAGTAAGCTCGGCAATCTTCACTACCACCATCATGGCTTTCTCAATGGACTGAATGGGCACGAACTCATAACGGCCGTGGAAATTCAGTCCGCCGGCAAAGATGTTCGGACACGGCAACCCTTTGAACGAAAGCTGTGCACCGTCCGTTCCTCCACGGATAGCCTTTACCTTGGGTTCCACTCCGGCTTCCTGCATGGCGGCAAAGGCAATATCAATGATATGCATCAGCGGCTCTACTTGCTGGCGCATGTTGTAATACTGGTCTTTTACTTCTACCGTCACCGTGCCTTGCCCGTACTTGTCATTCAGCTTTTCGGCGCATACTTTCATCAGCGACTTGCGTGCTTCGAATTTCGCACGGTCGTGGTCACGGATGATATAGCTCAGGGTCGTATGCTCTACATCCCCTTCCATGCCTATCAGGTGGAAGAAACCTTCGTAACCTTCCGTCGTGGCAGGTGTTTCGCTTTCGGGAAGCATACCCACGAAGGCGTTTGCCACCAGCAAGGAATTAATCATCTTGTTCTTGGCATACCCGGGATGTACATTCAATCCTTTCACCTGCACCTTTGCCGAAGCGGCATTGAAGTTCTCAAACTCCAGCTCGCCGACTTCACCGCCATCCATCGTATAAGCCCATTTGCATCCGAACTTCTCTACATCGAACTTATGTGCCCCCAGCCCGATTTCCTCATCCGGATTGAATCCGATACGGATTTTGCCATGCTTGATTTCGGGATGCTCTTTCAGGTAAGCCATCGCCCCTACTATTTCGGCAATGCCTGCCTTGTCATCGGCACCCAGCAACGTATGTCCGTCGGTCACAATCAGGTCTTCGCCTACATGGTCGAGCAACTCGGGGAATTGCTTGGGCGACAAAATAATGCCTTCTTCCTCGCACAAAGGGATATCCTCTCCCTGATAATTGTGCACGATGCGCGGACGTACATTCGTGCCCGACATATCCGGACTGGTATCCATGTGGGCGATGAAACCAATGGCAGGTATTTCGCGGTCGACATTGGAAGGAAGCGTGGCAAAGAGATAGCCGTTCTCGTCGAGCGAAATCTCCTCCAATCCCAAATCTTCCAATTCCGATTGCAAATATTTGGCGAACACCATCTGCTTGGGCGTACTGGGGGTTACACCTGTATGCTCGTCAGACTGTGTGTCGAAGGATACGTACTTCAAAAAACGTTCTACTGCTGTCATAATCTTTTAAGTTAAAATTTTAGTGATGTAAAAGTAGGAAATAGCTGGCATACGACCAAACATCCGAAGTTAAAAAGCCATAGCAGACCACAAACTTAATTAAGTTCTTCAGATTTTAAGCCATTAAATGCGTTAGTTTTTATACATTTGTAACCGATAATAAACTGATATGAAGAAACTGATTATTTTCTGCATCTTATGCGTGGTGGTATCGCTCGGTTTTGCCCAGGAAGCGGATACCATCCGGCTTTCTGCCGACACACTTTCCACAAAGACTTTAAGCCCCAAAGAACTCCGACGCCAAAAGGTAGCCCAACGAAACTTCCACTATAATATATTAGGTGGTCCCAGCTTCAGTCCCGACTTCGGCTTTCTGGTAGGAGGAAGCGCACTGATGACCTTCCGCATGAATCCGAAAGACACGACCATGCGCCGTTCGGTACTTCCTTTTGCAATGGCTTTCATCTTCAAAGGGGGACTGAATATCCAGGTAAAGCCTCAACTGTTCTTCAAGAACGACCGCTTCCGCATCTTCGGGCAGTTCACGTACAAGAATACGCAGGAAAACTTCTACGGCGTGGGCTACTCCACCAACAAGAATTATGTGCGCAGCGACAGTACCAGCCAATACCGGTACAGCGGCATACAAATCAATCCGTGGTTTCTGTTCCGCATCAAAGAAAGCGACTGGTTTATCGGTCCGCAAATAGACTTGAATTATGACAAGATAAGCAGTCCTGCCAAACATCTGACAGAGCAGGAAGACTATGTACGGGCAGGCGGAACGGAAAAAGGCTATAAGAGTTTCAGCTCCGGCATTGGATTCCTGGTCACTTACGACACACGGGATATCCCTGCCAATCCTTATAAAGGAATGTATTTCGATATCCGTGGGCTGATGTATCAGAAATGGCTGGGCAGCGACGAGAATTTCTATCGGTTTGAACTGGACTACCGTCAATACAAATCGGTAGGCAAACGC
This sequence comes from uncultured Bacteroides sp., assembly GCA_900544675.1. Taxonomy (GTDB): domain Bacteria; phylum Bacteroidota; class Bacteroidia; order Bacteroidales; family Bacteroidaceae; genus Phocaeicola. The sequence goes on along the minus strand of UQVZ01000007.1, from coordinate 112,518 downwards.
AAAGTCATAGCTTGGACGGTACAGACCAAGAATGTATTCGGCGACCATATCCCTCTGAATAAATATGTATTGAGCGGAACCCCGTTCGACCTGCGCGGTTACTACATGGGACAATACCGCGACAAGAGCGGTCACGTGGCATTGGCAGAATACCGCCAGATGTTCAATACCGACCGTAGCAACTGGCTGAAGAAAGTCATCAGCCGCTTAGGTTTCGTGGCATGGGGCGGCGCAGGCTTTATCGGACCGAACCCGGTGAAGATAGAAGGCATATTGCCTAATGCCGGCTTAGGGCTACGCATCGAAGTGCAACCGCGTATGAATGTGCGTCTGGACTTCGGCAGAAACTTCATCAACAAGCAGAACCTTTTCTACTTCAACATGACGGAAGCGTTTTAAGTTAAGGAGTTAAAGAATTAAAATCGAACGCAGAGACGCGGAGGCGCAAAGTTTCTTATTTTGAGAAAGCAAAGCGCACGGAGATTTTTTTCTTATTTGAACACAGAGACACAAAGACACAGAGAAATAAATTAATTAATCTGTGATGAAAGAAAACGCCAACAGATCCTTCATTCTTTATTTTTAAAACTTAAACAAAATCAACCGATAAAAAACAGACATCATGGAACCAAGATTTATTTTTGCAATCGCGTGTTTCCTGCTGCTGGCAGGATTTTTGGTAGTACGCTATCGTAGATATAATGTGCATCGGGCATTGAATATGCCGAAAAACCCTCCCATCTATTCGGATGACGCTATCCGCTCGGCCAAGGCTATAGGACGGTTCTTACACGAAAGAGCCAAAATAAGCGGTGTGTATTTTCTGTCGGCAGATAAGGAGACAGGCGTATTGTGGCAGTCTCTTTGGGATATGGGCGGAGGGAAAGACTACCACCTCATCAACTTCATCCGTATAGCACATTATCTGGGATGTGAGGTGATTGTCCGCCAGACGGGTACGAAAGATACGGAAAACCCGGAAATGACGCCGGAGAAGTACGCCGAGATCATTTGCCGGATGAAAGAAATAGAAAAGAAGAATTACAAATGAAAAACAGACGCAATTCTTCATTTAATTAATCTGCGTTTCAAACAAAACCTGGTCAACTCGTCAACTGATACCTTGTCAACTAAAAATTCTCTGTGCTCAAATCACCCCAAAGGCTTTCAAGTCTTCATCTACGGTGCTTATCCCGGCAATGCCAAAATTATCTACGAGCACTTTCGCTACATTAGGAGATAAAAAGGCAGGCAAAGTGGGACCCAAATGAATATGTTTCACACCAAGGCTTAAAAGCGCCAGCAAAACGATAACCGCTTTTTGCTCATACCAGGCAATGTTGTAAACGACCGGCAGCTTATTTATATCGTCCAGTCCAAACACTTCTTTCAACTTCAACGCAATAAGAGCCAACGAATAACTGTCGTTACACTGACCTGCATCGAGCACTCTCGGAATGCCGTTTATGTCTCCCAAAGGCAATTTGTTGTATCGGTATTTGGCACAACCTGCTGTAAGAATCACGCAGTCATTGGGCAAGGCTTTGGCAAAATCCGTATAATAAGCCCTGTTCCGCATTCTTCCGTCACATCCTGCCATAACCACAAACTTACGGATTGCCCCGCTTCGAACGGCTTCTACCACTTTATCGGCTAAAGCGAAAACCTGATTATGGGCAAATCCTCCGACAATAGAACCTTTCTCGATTTCGGTCGGAGCCTTGCATGTCTTGGCAAGTTCAATGATTTCGCTGAAATCTTTTCTCCCTTCGCTATCGGCAACGATGTGTTTCCAACCCGGATAGCCTGTACTGTTCGTCGTATAAACCCGACCGGAATAAGTGGCTTTTCCGGTAGGAGGCACAATGCAGTTTGTGGTAAAAAGAATAGGTCCGTTGAATGTTTCAAACTCTTCACGCTGTTTCCACCAGGCATTTCCATAATTTCCTTTCAGGTGAGGGTATTTTTTCAATTGAGGATAATAATGCGCGGGAAGCATTTCCCCATGTGTATAAATGTCAATGCCACTGTCCTTGCTTTGTTCGAGCAATTGTTCGAGGTCTTTCAGGTCATGCCCGCTCACCAATATACCCGGACGGCTCCCTACAGAGATATTGACTTCCGTAATCTCCGGATTCCCGTAAGAACCGGTATTGGCTTTATCCAGCAGAGCCATTGCCTTTACGCCCCATTCGCCGGTCTTCAATGCAAGTGCGGTAAGAGAAACGGCATCGTCCGTAAGTGCCAGCTCGCTTAACGCATAAAGCACATAGTCATTGATTTCCGCCTCGACATAGCCTAAACGGGCAGCGTGTTCCAAATAGGCAGCCATTCCTTTAAGACCAAAAGTCGTAAGCTCTTTCAGCGAACGGACATCCTCGTCTTCACAATCCAACACACCGACCGTCTTCGACTTCTCGGCATATTCCGCACGGCTTCCGTTCCATGTCAGCATATCCATTGCCGGAACGCTCACCCCTTTATCTTCCAAGGCACGGAACAGTTCATTGCGCAATGCTATTGCCCGGTCTATTCTGTCATAAATGCTTTCTACATCAAAATTCGCATTCGTTATCGTACTGAACAAGGCATCGTTCACAAAATCATAGACCTTCCGGGTCTTCGGACAATGACTGCATCCCGGCTTACAAACGGTTACAAGAACCCCGATTCCCTTCAGGATATACAGCAAAAGATCCTGAGCATTTGCAACTTCCGGCGTCTTTCCACACACACCTGCCAGCTTACAACCCATTCCATTGGCCGTTTCCTGGCACTGATAACAAAACATTTTATTTTCCATCATTGTTACTTGTGTTTAAGTTTACGAGGCAAAATTACAGCAGGCAAAAACAACAACGTGTAATAAATATGACACTCAGGGCATTTTCTGCAAAAATTTCCTTTTTATTACAGAACGGCAGAACAAAACTCCATGAAAACGAGTTTTAAAAGTATCTTTATATCTTTACTAAAACTCATAAGATGAAAGCAATCGAATTCAATGATAATTATAAAGAGATTCTGTTCACGATACCTCTATTCCGTGATTTAGACGCACAGACCCAAAGACAACTTATCCAGGAACTCCAATTCAGCTTATTTGAAGTTGAGAGCCATCAGGTTGTGGCGGAACAGGGAGACACATGCCGCCGGCTTTACGTCCTGTTAAAAGGAGAATTGGAAGCCCACATCACAGATACAAACGGGAATGAAGTGGTGCTGGAAAATATCGTAGCGCCCCGTGCTTTCGCCACACCTCACCTGTTCAAAGATGACAACCGGTTCCCTGCCACATTCAAGGCAGTCAAAGAATCCGTCTTACTGACGGCAACCAAAGATTCTACCTTCCGTTTGCTCAGCAAATGTCCGAATGTCTTGAAAAACTTCTTTTGCGTATCGGGCAACTGCAATCAATGCACGACGATGCGGCTGGACATCCTATCCCGAAAAACTATCCGGGAACGGATTTTAGTGTATTTATTTAAAAAGGTAGAAAAAGGTTCGCATACCTTGAAGATGGGTCATACGCTAACCCAACTGGCAGAATACCTGAACGTAACCCGCCCCGCGCTATCCACCGAATTTAATAAAATGGAGAAAGAAGGATTAATCAGCAGAACACCCGACGGAAACATCGAGCTGAATCTCAGTAAACTTAAAAAGCCTGTTTAGTGCAATTCATCGAACACAAAAACACGGAGGCACAGAGTTTTTAAATTGTTTTCTCTGTGCCTCCGTGTCTTTGTGTTCAAAATACCTGTTAGCCAATTAGAAATGGCTGGAACCATCGAAACAGTGTGTGCAGACCTTGCACTTAGGCAAGCCGATTGCCTTCACCAAGGTTTCCAGTGTATTGAATTTCAAGGAAGTCAGACCGAAACGGGCACGGATGCGTTCTACCAACTCTTTGTATTCGGGCGAATCGGTCGTGGCATACTTATCCAGTTTGGCATTGCCGTCGCCTTCTATCTCCTCGATAATCCGACGGGTAATCAGTTCCATATCACTCTTCGAAGAGGTAAAGCCGATAAACGGACAACCGTAAATCAGCGGCGGACAAGCGATACGCATGTGTATTTCCTTAGCGCCGTAATCGAACAGGATTTTCACATTGTCGCGCAACTGGGTACCGCGTACAATCGAATCATCGCAGAACAATACCCGCTTGCCTTCCAGCATCGCACGGTTGGGAATCAGTTTCATCTTTGCCACCAACGAGCGCATTTCCTGATTGCTGGGCGTGAAGCTGCGTGGCCATGTCGGCGTATATTTGGCAATGCCCCGATGGTAAGGCACTCCTTTCCCTTCGGCATACCCCAACGCCATACCTACTCCCGAATCGGGAATGCCACAGGCACAATCCACTTCCGACTCGTCTACCCGACCCATCTCGAAACCACTCTTGAAACGGACTTCTTCTACATTCCGTCCTTCGTAGCACGAAACAGGGAATCCATAATATACCCACAGGAAAGAACAAACCTGCATTTCCTCGTTCGGCTTACGCAATTGTTCGATGCCCGTAGCGCGTACGCGGATAATCTCACCCGGACCTACATAACTGTCTATTTCATAATCCAGATTGGGCAAGCTGCACGACTCGCTTGTCACGGCATACGCCCCTTCTTTCTTGCCGACAATAATCGGTGTACGGCCCAGCTTGTCGCGGGCGGCAATGATGCCGTCTTCGGTCAGAATCAACATCGAGCACGAGCCTTTGATTTTATTGTACACATTCTCGATGCCTTCGACAAAGTTCTTGCCTTGTACAATCAGCAAAGCCACCAGCTCGGTAGGATTGGTTTTTCCCATACTCATCTCGGCAAAATGCATATTCGCGTCCAACAATTCCTTTTCCAATTCGGGGATGTTGTTAATCTTGGCAACCGTCACAATCGCGAATCTTCCCAAATGCGAATTAATCATAATAGGCTGAGGATCGGTATCACTAATCACGCCGATACCCGACTTGCCTTTAAACTTAGATAACTCCGATTCGAATTTCGTACGAAAATATGAATTGTCTATGCTATGGATTTTCCTTGCAAAGCCCGAAGCTTCATCGTAAGTAGCCATACCCGCACGCTTGGTTCCCAAGTGTGAATTATAATCTGTGCCATAGAACAAATCGGTAACACATTCAGCCATAGAGACTGTTCCGAAAAAACCACCCATTTTTGATATATTAAGTTAAAGTTGTAAATAAATATTCGATTTCGTTGCAAAATTACAGAAAAGTACAGAAAAAACAGCAAGCGAAAGTAATTTTTCCCATAAAAGAGACGGAAAATCAAGGAATGGCGGACGAAGGAAACGAACCAGCCTTTAAAGTTCCGAAGAAGATATGCTACATCGGCAAAGTAATATATACTTCATCGACAGTTTCAACATATATGAAACGGCTCATGAAGCTATCTTCATAGACAAACTTATCTATATGAAAAAAGTGGAAACTACGTTTGTAATTTCCACTCCTTCGAGCCTCTTGTCGGATTCGAACCAACGACCCCGAGATTACAAATCACGTGCTCTGGCCAACTGAGCTAAAGAGGCAGGTGGGTAAGCTTGCCATATCGCGCCGCTACAACCAACTACCTTTGCTGCGATCAAGCCCTGGAGGATTCGAAGGGAGCTGGCCGTATGGGACTTACCCGTATTTCAAAAAACTTGCAATCGCTGAACTATCATCGGCGCGATATTTCTCGATTGCGGGTGCAAAGGTACGTGTTTTTTTCGAATACACAAGACCTTTGCCGAAAAAATTGCAGAAAAATTTAAAGAAACATCATTTTTCCTCCTTTTATTACACTGAATAAGCACAAAAAACGTACTTTTGTACACAAATAATAAAGCAAAACAAATGACACCAGACAAACCAATTGCCATACAAGAGCACGCAATGAGGTTCGGCACGTATATGGGACTCTTTTGGATTATTAAGTTCATCTTTCTTCCGTTAGGGTTCAAAGTACCGCTGCTGCAACTTTTGTTCCTATTAGGTACCTTGTTTGTCCCGATACTGGGCTATCTGTATACACGCCGATTCCGAAACGTGTATTGCGGCGGAACCATTTCGTTTTTCCGCGCTTTCCTCTTTACCGTATGTATGTACATCTTTGCATCCATGCTGGCTGCCGTAGGACATTACATCTATTTCCAGTACATCGACCACGGCTTCCTGTTCGAGATGTACAGGCAGCAACTGGAGGAGGTGAAGGCAATAGCCCAAGGCGACCTTGCCAACTCGATGGACCAATTGCTAATAGCATTCAACACGATAGCTTCGTTAAGCCCTATCCAACTGACATTCCAGCTCATTACCCAAAACGTTTTCTATGGTGTCCTGCTGGCATTGCCTACCGGGTTGCTGACAATGAGATATAGGAAGAGAAGTTAAAGAAGTTAGAGAAGTTAGAGGAGTTAGAGAAGTTATAGTAGTTAAAGAAGTTAGAGGAATTTTAGATTAAGAAGATTGAGAATCCGGAACATTCTTCATTCTTAATTCTTCATTCTTCATTTATTATTTATAAGTACGCTATGGATATATCAGTAGTCATACCTTTATACAATGAGGCGGAATCGTTGCCCGAACTGCACGCATGGATTAAGCGGGTGATGGACGCCAACCGTTTCTCGTATGAGATTATCTTCGTCAACGACGGAAGCACAGACAACTCGTGGAACATCATAGAAGAATTGAGTAAAAACAATCCGGAAGTAAAAGGCATCAAGTTCCGACGCAACTATGGCAAATCGCCTGCCTTATATTGCGGATTCGAGCGGGCAGAAGGAGATGTGGTCATCACCATGGATGCCGACCTGCAAGACAGCCCCGACGAAATACCGGAACTGTACCGGATGATTACGGCAGACGGATATGACTTGGTTTCGGGCTGGAAGCAGAAACGCTATGACCCGCTATCGAAAACCATACCGACCAAGCTGTTCAACGCAACGGCACGCAGGGTATCGGGCATTCATAACCTGCACGATTTCAATTGCGGACTGAAAGCCTACCGCCGCGACGTGGTAAAGAACATCGAAGTATATGGCGAAATGCACCGCTATATCCCTTACCTGGCAAAGAATGCCGGGTTCAACAAGATAGGCGAAAAGGTGGTACATCACCAGGCACGGAAATATGGAAAGACCAAGTTCGGGCTGAACCGTTTTGTCAACGGATACCTCGACCTGATTACCTTATGGTTCTTGTCCACTTTCGGCGTAAAACCGATGCACATCTTCGGCTTTCTGGGTTCGATTATGTTCCTGCTGGGATTTATCTCGGTAGCCGTCATCGGATTCAACAAACTGCACGACATGTATTGCGGCAATCCATACCGGCTGGTGACCGAAAGCCCTTACTTCTACCTGGCATTGACCACGATGATTATCGGCACCCAACTGTTTTTGGCGGGATTTATCGGTGAACTGATTGCCCGCAATGCGCCGGAGCGCAACAAATATCAAATAGAAAAAGAACTGTAATCATGAAAAAACTACCGATTATATGCTGCCTGCTGATATTGGCAGCCTTGCTGGTTCCGGGCTGTGAGGTGGAGAACTGTCCGCCCAACGCCTTGTCGTACCTTCACTTTTCATTGGTAGACCAGAACGGCAGGTCGTTTAACACATCGGACACCATCACCATTGTAGGGCAAACCTCTACTGATGCAACCGTATACGACACCTTGGCCGACGGCAGCCTGCAACCTCATACGGTAAGCACGGTGGTATCGGACACCCTTATCAACCGGGAAACTGCCGCCAGCAGCTTCAGCATCCCGCTAAGCTATAATGCTTACACGCAATTCATTTTCTATTACTACAGTCTGTCGCGCAGCTTTGCAGGCTGTGACACCATCCGGATAACACACCGGAACATCCCCTACTTTACCAATCTGGACTGTGGCACCATGATGTTTTACGAAATCACCGATGTGCAACACACCCACCACCGTCTTGATTCTTTAGTCGTAACCAATCCGAACATAGATAATAATGAAAAAGAAAACATACAAATCTATTTCACTGTTACCGGTACTGCTGAGTAGCCTGCTGTTATGCGCCTCGCCGGCATGGGGACAGAAAAAGAAGCCCGAGCAATTGAAGGCCGACTACAAGGCTTCCCCGGTTTATCAGGGAAGCTCTATCGGCGTGGAAATAGCCGGTGCAGGAGGGTATCTGCTGGGAAGCGATATCCTAAGCACGGAAATCCTGCTGCAGACCAACCTGAAAAACAGGTTCTTGCCGACACTCGAAATAGGATACGGAAAGACGGATGCCATCAATGACGCCAACGACATGCACTATAAGACAGCCGCTCCTTATTTCCGTATCGGTATGGATTATAACGTGTTCTACCTGAAACCTTACCTGCCGGGATACTTGTATGTAGGCTTGCGTTACGGCATGAGTTCATTCAGCTACGATGTAAGCGGTCCCGACATGACCGACCCGAACTATGCAGGAACCGTCGTACCTTTCTCTTACACCGACATCAAGAGCAAAGCCCAATGGCTGGAAGGCGTGGTAGGCATCAAGGTGAGAATCTATAAAAGCTTCCACATGGGATGGACCGTGCGGTACAAAATGCGCATGAGCATCACCGACCATGAGAACTCCACCCCTTGGTATGTTCCCGGGTTCGGCAAAAATGCCAGCAGCAGCTTTAACCTGACATATAATTTAATCTATAATTTGCCGTTCTGATACAATGGGTATATTCGCTATTATCTTGCTTGCCGTCAGTCTTGCCATCGACTGTTTTACGGTTTCTGTCACCAGCGGAATCATCCTTCGCCAAATGCGGTGGAGAACGTTTCTGACCATGGCATTCTTCTTCGGGTTCTTCCAGGCGCTGATGCCTTTACTGGGTTGGTTGGGAGCCAACCATTTCAGTTACCTTATCGAAGCCTACGACCATTGGGTAGCCTTTGCCCTGCTTGCCTTTTTAGGCATCCGCATGATACGGGAATATTTCAAAGATACCGAAGAATGCTGTTTCGACCCTACCCGACTGAAAGTAATCCTCACGCTTGCTATCGCGACAAGTATCGATGCACTGGCTGTGGGGATTTCGTTTGCTTTTACGGGATTCAAGGATATCAGGACCTTATTCTTTCCGCTGCTGGTTATCGGCTTGGCTTCCTTCCTCCTCTCGCTGACGGGAAGCCTCATCGGCATTTTCTTCGGAAAACGGTTCAACCTGCGGATGGAACTGTTCGGCGGACTAGTACTGATAGGCATCGGAACAAAAATACTGATAGAACACCTTTTCTTTAATTCTTAAAAACCAATATACGATGACAAAAAGAAACGGATTGAAATGGCAGCTTCCCTTTTTGCTGTTGCTGATTATAGGAACCGTATGGATTCTTCGCAAGCAAGCCCCTTACCAGACCGACCAGGGAGTGGTATTCGGCACAATGTATAAAATCACTTACCAGTCGAAGGAAAACCTGAAAACGGGAATCGAAGCCGAACTGCAAAAGGTAGACCTTTCACTTTCCCCATTCAACAAGCAATCGGTCATCACGCACATCAACAACAATACTGATATGCAGACCGATTCTCTGTTCGACTATGTATTCCGTCTTGCCCGACAAGTATCGGAAGAAACGCACGGGGCATTCGATATTACCGTAGCCCCTTTGGTCAACGCCTGGGGCTTCGGATTCAAGAACGCCGCACAGGTCAATCCGCAAACCATTGACAGCCTCCGCCAATTCGTAGGATTCGAAAAAATCAAACTCGAAAACGGAAAGATTATCAAAAGCGACCCACGTACGATGCTGGATTGCAGTGCCATCGCCAAAGGGTTCGGCGTAGACTGTGTGGCACGGTTCTTCGATCGGAAAGGCATACGCAACTACATGATAGACATTGGCGGAGAACTGGTGATGAAAGGCGAAAATGCCAAAATGGAACCTTGGCGCATCGGCATCAACAAACCGATTGACGACTCGCTGGCTGTGAATCAGGAACTGCAAACCGTACTTCAGATTTCGAATGTCGGTCTTGCCACTTCGGGCAATTACCGGAACTTCTACTACAAAGACGGAAAGAAATATGCCCATACCATCGACCCGCGTACCGGATATCCGATACAGCATAACATCCTTTCGGCTACCGTAGTAGCGACAAACTGTGCCACAGCCGATGCCTATGCCACCGCCTTCATGGTATTGGGGCTGGACTCTGCCAAAGCCATCTGCCATGCCCATCCCGAATTAGACGCTTATTTCATCTATAGCAAAGAGGACGGAAAAACAGACATCTACTATACGGACGGGATGAAGAAATATATACTCAAGTGATAAAGGAGTTAAAGGAGTTAAAGAAGTTAGAGGAGTTAGAGGAGTTAAAGTAAGATAGTTTTTCTTTTTTAGGAGTTAAGTAGTTAAGAAGTTAAGGAGTTAAGCCAATAGTTTTACTGAACTATCTAAAACCTGGTCTCCTAGTACCCGGTTCCTAGTCACCTAAGAGAAAAACCTTGTCAACTTGTCAACTGATACCTTGTCAACTGATACCTTGTCAACTAGTTACCTAAAAAATTAAACTTAAAAACTTATATACATGAAAGAAACGAAAGAAGAAAATCAGGTGGGATTGCCCGAGAACGCATTCCGACCGTTAAAACCGGGAGAGAAATATCATCCGTTGATGTCTCCCGACAAGAATTACCCGGAAGTCAATGCATGGTCAGTCACATGGGGTATCGCCATGGCTATCCTCTTTTCGGCTGCATCGGCATATTTGGGACTGAAAGTAGGACAAGTATTCGAAGCTGCCATTCCGATTGCCATCATTGCCGTAGGAGTATCGAGCGCAGCCAAACGTAAAAGCGCACTTGGCGAGAATGTCATTATCCAGTCTATCGGTGCCTGCTCGGGAGTGATTGTTGCCGGAGCTATCTTCACGCTGCCAGCACTTTATATCCTGCAAGACAAATATCCGGAAATGACCGTTAACTTTTTCCAGATGTTCATCAGTTCCCTGTTGGGAGGTATCCTCGGCATCCTGTTCCTGATACCGTTCCGTAAATACTTCGTCAGCGAAAAACATGGCGAATATCCTTTCCCCGAAGCTACGGCAAGTACACAGGTATTGATTTCGGGAGAAAAAGGAGGCAGCCAGGCCAAGCCCTTGCTCTTTGCCGGACTGATAGGCGGACTGTATGATTTCATCGTAGCTACCTTCGGGTGGTGGAACGAGAACTTTACGACCCGTGTTTGCGGATGGGGCGAAATGATAGCGGATAAAGCCAAACTGGTCGTAAAAATCAATACCGGAGCAGCCGTATTAGGCTTGGGCTATATTGTCGGGCTGAAATATGCTGCCATTATCTGTGCCGGCTCTTTGGTTGTATGGATTATCATCGTACCGGGCATCGCTTTGCTGTGGGGCGACCAGGTATTGAATGCCTGGAATCCTGCCATTACACAGACAGTGGGTTCCATGTCGCCTGAAACCATCTTCTCCGAATATGCCAAGAGTATCGGTATCGGAGGCATCGCCATGGCAGGCATCATCGGCATTGTACGCTCATGGGGCATCATCAAGAGTGCGGTAGGACTAGCTGCCAAAGAAATGAAAGGCAAGAAAATGGAAGCGGCTGTCAGCCGTACCCAAAAAGACTTATCGATGAAAATCATCGCTATTGGCTCTATCATTACCATTATTCTGGTAGCGTTGTTCTTCTATTTCGATGTCATGCAAGGCAATCTGCTTCATACCATTGTGGCCATTATCCTAGTAGCCGGCATTTCCTTCCTGTTTACAACCGTAGCTGCCAACGCCATCGCCATTGTAGGTACGAATCCGGTTTCGGGCATGACGTTGATGACGTTGATTCTGGCATCGGTGGTCATGGTAGCCGTAGGCTTGAAAGGTGCGACCGGCATGGTTGCCGCACTGGTTATGGGTGGTGTGGTATGTACAGCCTTATCCATGGCAGGCGGATTCATTACCGACTTGAAAATCGGTTATTGGCTGGGCAGCACACCTGCCAAGCAACAGACATGGAAATTCTTAGGTACACTGGTATCAGCAGCAACGGTAGGCGGAGTCATCATGATTCTGAACAAGACCTACGGATTCTCTTCGGGTGCACTGGCTGCACCACAAGCCAACGCTATGGCTGCCGTCATCGATCCTTTGATGAACGGTGTATCCGCTCCTTGGCTACTCTACGGAATAGGTGCAGTCTTGGCTTTGGTACTGACTTACCTGAAAGTGCCGGCTTTGGCATTTGCTCTCGGCATGTTCATTCCGCTGGAACTGAACCTGCCGTTGATTGTAGGCGGTGCCATCAACTGGTATGTCACCACCCGCAGCAAAGATGCCTCAGTCAATACAGCCCGTGGCGAGAAAGGAACCTTGCTGGCATCCGGCTTCATTGCCGGCGGTGCCCTGATGGGAGTAGTCAGTGCAGCCATGCGTTTCGGCGGCATCAACCTGGTAAACGAAACCTGGCTGGCAAACCCCATGAGTCAAGTGGTATCGCTCATTGCCTATGCACTCCTTATTATATATTTAGTAAAGGCAAGCATGAAAATCTCGAAATAGCCTATTAAAACCCAAAAACTTAAGAACTTAAAAACTCAAGAACTCAAAAAACTTAAGAACTTAAAAACTTAAAAACTTAAAAACTTAAAAGCCATGAAAAAGTTAATATTAATGAGTATGTTGTTCGTTTCTACCCTGCTTGCAGCGCAGGAACCCATCGAAATCAAATTATGGCCAAATGGTGCTCCTAATAGCAACGGCATGACCGAACAAATCGAAAATGGTCCTATCTATGTAGCAGAACCAACACTTACCGTCTACCCAGCAAAAGACGGTAACGGCATAGCCATTGTAGCTTGTCCAGGTGGCGGATATACCCATTTGGCTATGGGACACGAGGGTCACGATATGGCAAACTGGTTCAACAGCCAAGGCATTACCTATGCCGTACTGAAATACCGCATGCCTAACGGACACAATGAAGTGCCCTTAAGCGATGCCCAACAAGCATTACGCATCATGCGTCAGCATGCTACCGAATGGAATATCCGGCAAGTAGGCATTATGGGTTCTTCGGCAGGCGGCCATCTGGCAAGTACGGCAGCAACTCACTTTACCGATGCGGAAACCCGTCCCGACTTTCAGATACTTTTCTATCCGGTTGTCACGATGGACCCTGCTTATACACACATGGGCTCACACAACAACCTGTTAGGGAAAAATCCGTCGAAAGAACTGGAACAGAAATATTCGAATGAACTGCAAGTCACTCCACAAACACCTCCGGCATTCATCATGCACAGCAGCGATGACGGTGCCGTACCTGTAGCCAACAGTGTAAACTATTACATGGCATTGGTGAAAAACGGTGTATCCGCCAGCCTGCACACTTACCCCGTCGGCGGTCATGGCTGGGGATTCCGTGACAGCTTCCTCTATAAACGCCAATGGACAGGCGAACTGGAGAAATGGTTGCGGGAAATAAATAACTTATAACTAAAAAATATGACTAGTCCTAAAAGACAACTACAATAGTTAATTAGGACTAGTCAATATACATATTACTCTATCCTACACCAAACGACTTTCTTTCCTTGCGGCTTGTAAATTACATATTCACCTATTGACACAGGATATTCTAATTTTAATGTGTGATTCGTACTTACCGAAATATGAGAAGGACGTATACTATGCTGAACTAAATCTTCATAAGTAAAAACACTACGCATTTTACCTTTCACTTTCATTTGTACCAATCTAAGAAGAATACACTCTCTATTAGACACATCATCATAAGTTTCTAATACCAATTTTCCACCGATTGAATCTCGTTTCAATACGACAGGTTTTTCATCAAGAGCAAGCATTAAGAAGGAATCCCGTTCGTCAATATCTATCATATTCACCTTCTTCCGATTAACATAAAACTCATTTTGTTTTACAATGATATCGTTCAAAGGAACATAAGCTTCATTCTTTTCCTTGCGGATTTCTGTTATATCGCTGCTATAACATTTCCATATCTCATCATTCTCTTGTTGGAGCAACACATAACCCTCTGTTTCTTTTGTCCCATAATTCTGTTCTATCAAAACTCCTCTTACCACTTTTCCTAGTTTTGTATAAAGGATTTCAATATAAGGGACCTGTTCTATTAAACGTTGCGTTTTATTTAACTTTACTTTCTTCTGAGTTGCAATTTTATCCAAACTAATGACTTCTATCATTCCATCATCTTTCAGCAAACGAATAAACTTACCTGGTACTTGTTCTACAATCTGACCTGAAATATTTTCACCCGAACGTAATTCTATTTCATCTATTACTCCACTCAATTCTGTTTTTTCACGCTCAGAACGAATAATCGAACGAATGTCTTTCCAACTTAAATAATAAGTATTGGACGAGAAATCTATATATTTGATTACAGCTCCTTTCTCCATGATACGGACTTTACGAGGTGTCACATTCCAGACTGTTCCATTAGCCCATATTTTTCGTGAATTATCCACTGCCACAGAATCTTTACTGATATCTGCCTTTTCTAAAATTATATCACTTAAAGTCAAGTATTTTTTTCCATCACTCTCTTCTATAGCATTAGGATTATCTTTCAACCATTGTTTCCATAAATCTGATAATTTTTCTACTTCAGTTTCATGTTCAACAGTAGAAACGACCTTGTCTGAAGGAACATAAACCGTCGCTTTCTGCGCCATAAAAACAATATCCTTACCCGGTCGCTGAACCGACATATACCCTTCAAGTACTGATCCATCTTGTAAAACAACCTTTTCAATAGGGGATGCATAAAGCAAAGCAGCCCAACAGATCAATATAAAACTCAAATAAAATTTCATTATTTTCATATTTTCCAACTTTTAATACTCTGTGAAGAAAGGCAATAATTGAATGCGTTTAGTTGTCTTCTTTGTATCTAAAGAAGTAGAAACTGTCACCGTTCGATATTCTTTCTTCAAAACTTTAGTAAAAGAGGCATATAACGCTTGACTCTGTCCAGGACTTAATTTCAAATTTTTAGATACAGGGACCAAACGACTACCTGAAATATTTACACTAAATTCTTTCACTTCAGAGGTATTATTGGTAAATGTCACCTTAATTGAAGCATTATCCCTTGCATTCGCTTTTGCCACTGAAGGAGAAATTGATATATTAACGATATTCCCCGAAGCAGATGACGAAGATGGCAAATTACCAACATTTCCCATCTTGTCATTCCATACAATTAAATTTTCTCCTTCCAATTGCAGATTATAACTACCCTTTGTACGAATGAAAGAGAATACACGAGTTGAAGAAGAATCTCCCGGACGAGCACATGTTTGTGTTTCGTTCCCAATGCAAGACAATTCAAGAGAAGTCTTTCTCCATTCTTCAGGAACAGTCACAATATAATCGATAGATTCCATATCGGAACCAGATGTAGCTAATGTTCCTTTTGATGCACGGCAACCAAATGCAGAACGTGTCAACTTCAACACTCCAAACTTTTGACCTTTAGCTGCAATTGCATACCCTTTACTAAAAGGCATGGCTTCATTAAACTGGCATGGTAAAATGACCCTTGCACCCGATTTATAACCATACAATCCATCTTGTACAAATGTGGAAGGACCATCATATACCACATCTGCAATGGCATCGAACACCTCAAAATCGTCTTCTGAACCTAAAGCATGCTTTTTATCAAAAGACAAAGTCACATTATTATCAGTCCGTATCACTCGTCCGGATGTATCAATAAAACAATACCGCCCATCTTTGGTTACGACCAAAGCCTCGCCATTTTTAAAAGATGTTCCCATTGTAATATCTTTCAAATCTGCTTGCAAAGACAAAGCTTTTCCATCTTTATCAATATATGAAAACTTTTCCTTACCAGTTTTTATCAAATCAACGCCTATACCTAATAGCCCTTTTCCTTTACCGACTGCAGCCCAGCCTTCCGAAAAAGGATAAGCAGATGAATAAGCACAACTGATTACCAACTTGCCATTACTATCCATATATCCATATTTCTTCCGCTTATTATAAACAGGCAATCTTCCTTCTGAAAAAAAAGGATAAGCTTTCACATAATATTCTTCCGTTATCGGTGTCGCTTTTCCATCGCGATGCAAAATATTAGTCAATTGATAATCTCCATCTTCTGTTCGGTTTAATACTAATGCACAATCTTCGCTCATCGCTGTAATCGAATCAGCAGATACAGAAACAACGACTTCACCATCGGAATTTATCACCCCAACTTTGTTGCCAGAACTCACCTTATATATACCATCTGCGTAACGAACCACAGAATCATAATAAGGTTTTATTATCCATTTAGCTGACTGTGCCTTCGCTTGCAAAACAAAACACAAGCCACATATCAGCCACATCCAAACATTCAACTTATGCATCATAATCCAACCTCCTCATCATACATTTCCTTCAAATATTTGGCTTGACATGCGTGACCATAAGTAGCACCTGCTGCCCAACCACCCCACAAAACACCGACTAAATTTCCTGTTTTAGGATCAAATATAGGAGAACCGCTAGCACCACCTAAAGATTCACCTTGAAATTCAAATGAATACTTGCTAGGAATTTTACTACACATTGTCTCCCGAATTTCAGGCTCCAAAGAATGGGTTTCATTATCCAAATTCCAAGCATTTCCTCTAGGATAACCAATCCAGACCAATTTATCTTTCAATGGTTCTAACTTTTCAGTTCCAACTTTATCCAAATCAAATACAAATGTAACATCATCTGGAGTCTTTTTTGTATTTAATTGCAATAGAGCTATATCCTTATCATCTGTACCAGATTCCGTCAAAACAAAACATCTTTCATATTCATCCGTATGCGTATAATAACGACCTGGATAACCAACTGATATAAAATTCATTCTTCCTGTGAATCGAGTTTTACATTTTTTTAATTGACGAATTAAGGCATTAACCGTTGATATGTTATAACTATCCATTGCCAAAGCCTGTCTCTTAATCATCCTCCATATCAACGTATTAGACTTATCATATTCGCCTACAACAAAACTCGCCGCATTATTATAAGGAATTTCCAAAGGTACCTGAGCCTCTATTAATTCAGCCATAGCTGTACGAGCTGACTTCTTTTCATTTTCAGATACATACTCCCAAGGTGTAGCAACATGACGATTGGTTGCCATACGCCCTTCACGATCCAAGAAAAAAGCTGTAGCACTATAATTTTTAATTGCCACAGGAAGTTCACCACTCTCTATATTTGAAAATCCTGCCTCTCCCATTACTGTAAGCCATATATCATCATGAATAGGAGAATCTTCAAATTTAACAATTGACGTATATTGAGCATCAACATATACAACAGATTTACGAATCTCATCTAAAGAAGGAGCAGGAATTATAAACTTTAAAATAATCCATACTAGTCCAACCAAGACTGCAGCGGCTCCCGCTCCTATTGCAACTTTCTGCCAAACGGCAAACGGGTTAGGTAAAAATGGCCTTATTTGTTCCGTTACATCAATATCTCCACAAATAATAACATCACCTCTTCTTACCCGAACTTCTTTCCCCGGCTGTATCTTTACTCCATTTACTTTTGTACCATTTACAGAAGAAGAGTCTTTAATAAAGACTTTATTATCTTTGGTAACCACAAGCGATGCATGGAAACGACTGACAAAAGGACTATCTATAACAATATCATTATGAAAACTTTTACCAATATTGATTACTTTCTTATATTTACTAACATCATCGCAAGGGGGAACTTTATGCCAATTTAATTCCTCATCAGCCAAACGAATCAAATCTCCTTTTTTCACAGGAACCTCTACATCCGGAGTTATTCTTTGATTATTTACAAACGTACCATTCGTACTTCCTTTATCAACTAATAACATTTCCCCACTGTCCAACAATATCAATTCAGCATGTATGGTACTAACTTTTTCACTGTTTAATACAATATTATTGGTAGCAGATCTACCTATCTTTAACAGTCTCATATCACTTAAAATTTAATAGTTACATAATAATAGGATTTTTCTCTGGAGTTTTTTCTTTGGCTATTGTATCTGTTTTTTCCTTTTTAGCTGGTTTTTTCTTCTTTTTAGGTAAAAGATCTGTACCAGCAGGTTCGTCTAAATGTTCAGGAATGACCAACGTACTTTCAGGTTCTTTCTTTTGTTGACTGCCCTCCTGCTGAATTGAATCCTTTACTATTCCATTTGAAGATGGAGTTGCCGGCAATTGAGGTATATCTGGAGTATTCCCTCTATATAACGATAAAATAGCAACAACTATCACTGCTATTACGATGATTACCAACGCTATGTAACGATACATTCGCATTGTATCAGGTATCAAGGTCCAATCTAATTGTCTTACATGAGCAAAAGAAATCACATCTTTACGTGTTACAGGATAAGGAACATTCGGAGTCAACTTGATTCCATTTACAAATGTTCCATTTTGTCCCATATCAATCAATTCCATCTTACCGGTTGCATAAATTTTTAAAATTGCATGCCGACGACTGATTACATTTTCTTGCAAAACGATGTTGCAATCTTCGCCTCTTCCTATTGATATAACTTTCATACCTTTTCGTTTTTAAGAGTTATTCCGATTTTCTTATTTGATCTTTATACTCATCTATCTTTTTTATAATAGCATTATAGTGTCCTTTAGATTTATCCGTATTACTTCTAGCAATCGAATTATCCATCCAGGTTACAACACCTTTTTTATTATCATACAACACTTCCTTCTCTATGCCATATTTTTCTAAAGTTGGGACCAAAGCTTCAAAATCTTTTTTTACCAGTGACAGTTTTTCATTCTTCTCTTTTCCTTCTTTCATCGTTTTCAACTCCTCAAGCTGGGCAATAATCTCATCCAAACGCTCTATGATCTCCATCTTACGATTTGAATCATCCACGATTTGTTTTAATGCATCATAATTCTTTTCTTCTACTTTTTTATTGATAACACCCAGTTTCTCACGAAAATCCGCTTCCATTTTACCAAGCGCATCTTTTACTCGCATATCAAGCACCGAATCCATATACGCTTGATCAATCTGGTTCTTACTCACTTCTACCTTTTCATTTGGAACTTGAAGCCATTGAATAACATTTCCAGCCACACTTATACAACATAAAACTGACAATCCTATCAGTATATTCTTTGTCTTTGTACTCATTTTTTCTTTTTTTATCGAATTTGATGTCGTTTCTATTAAAGTCACGGTTAAATTATCATGAGTGCCTCCTGTAGCAAATCCTTGTTCGTCAACCTGTATAACCAAACTCTCTACAGCACCTGCAACAGATTTAGTCTGAGCGGCAATATGAATTATCGTTTTTTCAGGAAATGCCCCCCATATTCCATCGGTGCATAACATAAAACGATCTCCTTTTTCATAAGCCAATTCTACTATTTCCGCTTCAACCTCAGGCTGAATGCCTAATGCCCGAGTAATAATATTCGACTGAGATGACAAACGAGCCTGTTCTTCAGTCAACGTTTTGTTTTTGACCATCTCAAAAACCAGTGAATGGTCAAAAGAACGAAAAATCTTTCTTCCCCCTCGAAACATATAACATCGGCTATCTCCCGTATGAGCTACAACAGCAGAGTATTCATTTATCAACAAGAGTACCACTGTCGTACCCATTCCTTGCAACTGTGGAGTTTCTTTTACCTTATTATATAGTAATCGATTAGCTTGCTGTATGGAATGTTGCACGGCTTCTATCCGTGAAATAGAGGGATCGCAAGTCTGAATAGACCGAATAATAGACTCTACAGCCAACGAAGAAGCCAGCTTTCCTGCTGGACCTCCTCCCATTCCATCACACACTACAATCAGCAATCCTAATGCCGTATCAACATATCCACACGAATCCTGATTTTCCTTTCGTCCCCCTTGTCTGGAATCTACAAAACCAACAAAAGGCATTGATGTATTTATCTGAATCATAAAAATAGCATAAGAATTAGTATTAATATCACTCCGGCAATACAACCTATAGCAAGAGGAAGTAGCCATCCATTTTCCTTTTTCTTCTCCACAAGAGATGCTTGAATAGCTCTTTTAAAATCCAATGCTGATTGAAAACGATTCTGAGGATATTTATCCGTTGCACGCAATAAAACATCCATCAAAGCTTTGGGTATAATCGGAGATTCAGGCAAAAATTTTGTACGTTGCAACTCCAATGTTTCTTCCATAGTTGGAGCATCAAACGGATTAAAACCAGTCAGCAGTTCATATAATGTCACACCTAATTCATAAAAATCAGCAGTTTTATCCACCTGAAATGTTTTTTGACCAGGCTCTAAAACTTGCTCTGGAGCAGCATATTTAGGAGTACCAACTAAACCTGCCGAAGTAATATCCATAGTATCGCCTGCAAAAGCAATACCCAAATCCATTAAGCGAACATTACTCCCATTTTCCAACATAATATTGGAAGGCTTTATATCCATGTGAACGACATTTCTTGAATGAA
The DNA here is from genome assembly GCA_900544675.1 of uncultured Bacteroides sp. Lineage (GTDB taxonomy): Bacteria > Bacteroidota > Bacteroidia > Bacteroidales > Bacteroidaceae > Phocaeicola. The sequence goes on along the minus strand of UQVZ01000007.1, from coordinate 91,967 downwards.
TAAAATCCAAAGCATCCAATACCCGATAAATAAACTCGCAAATCTTTTGTACACGCATTTCTTTAGAACAAGCATTCAAACTCGTCTTCACATATTGATCCAAAGTAACTCCATGTACTAAACGACTTACAATAAAAATAGGTCCTCTATTAGGTTGTTCCTCACAATATCCTATCATCTCAACCAAATTAGGATGACGAAACTCCAACGAAGACTCTAGCTTTGCCCGCTTTCTGATGCTAGGTACATTTGCGTATTTATCATGTACACGCTTTATGGCTACTTTTTGTCCTGTCAAAAAAGAACGTCCTAAATAAACTATTCCCATTGCACCCTCTCCCAACGGACGGGCACTCGCATCATAGCCGAACCATTCGTTACCAATTTTCAGGTCAACTTCATTTCCTCTATATACTACATTCGTTCTTGTATTCATCCATCAATATATTATAATCCGGATAATTCTTCTATACGCTTCGAACATTTATCGACAAATTCCTCATCTCCAGCCATTTCAGCATACTTCAATCCTTTTTCAAAATAACTCAACGCCAAAGGTAAGTCTCGACTATCAACTACTCCAGTACGCATCTCGCCAGCATAATAATCACACCCTAATTCATAAAGTGCTTTATAAGATGTACTATCCAATTGAACGGAAAGCAAATTCATTTTATGTGCTTCTTTGTTATCAGCTACAATCTTTCCGTTCAGATTTTCCCTCATTTTGAGATACATATTCAATGAGTCATGGCTTTCCGCATACAAACGCCCTTTCAAATAAGCTGCTTCAGCAGAACTGGCATATTTTTTTTCTATAACTTTATCTAACAAATCCAAGCCTTTCGCCGCTCCAGAAAATGTTTGCAAATAAGACAAAGCTTCTTGTGTCAACAATGCAGACGTTTTAATGGTACATCCCGACAAACTGTCTATTTCAAAATAAGACTTCGTATCATCAATTATCATATCGTGCAATTCTGCTTTCCGCTGTTGCATTGCCAATTGTTCTTCCTTCGACTCACTGTCACTGCCCAACATCATCGTTCCTATCCCGATTATAACAACAAGTACAACTGCTGCAGCAATTCCTACCTGCTTCCGATAACTTTTAATAAATTCTTCTACGTTATTGATAAGATGAGACTCAGGCTTTTTCTCCGCATTTTTCAATTGTTCTACAGCAACTCGAAACTCTGCAGCCGACTGATAACGTTTACTTTGTTCTTTTTCTGTAGCTTTGCCAATAATCTTACGTAATGCTTTATCTTCAATTAATTGTAAAGGCATTTTTTTATGCTGTTGCATATCCAAGACCTCATGAGTAGCACCTTCAAAAGGCAACTTACCCGTCACTAATTGAAAAAGCATAATGCCTATCGCATAGATATCCGTTGTTTCATTCTGATGAGAAACATCTCCCAAAACCAATTCGGGTGCGGCATAAGCTGCTTTTCCCATAAACATACCTGCTGTAGTAAGTAATTGGTCTTGGGTATTCAAGGTAGACATTTGTTTGGCTATGCCAAAATCTATAATCTTCACTTTCCGGTCTGCAGTAATCATGATATTACTTGGGTCAATATCACGATGCACATACCCTTTATCATGTAATGCCATAATACCTGACAATACATTCTTTATAACAAAGACAGCAAATTCACGGCGATCGGTCTGAGACAAGCGATATAATTCTTCTGCAAATGGAATTAATTCACCCTCATTATCTGTGACCTTTCCTTTCAATAAATCATACAGCATTACTCCGTGAAGCAATTCACTTACTACATGATATCGTTCATGGACAGTGCCTTGGGGATTCACTTCATCCACCTGAATAAACCCATACATTTCTACCAAATTCTCATTATGAATCTGGATAGAAGCCTCTCTCCTAGCACGTTCAATTACATTCGCGGGAAGATCGTCAAATAAAAACTTAATAGCAACAGGAATCCGTTCCCCTGTTTTTTCATCCACACGTACTCCCTTGAATACTTGTCCCATACCACCTACGCCTAACGGTTTATCATCAGGATCTATTTCATAATGTATTTTCACTAGACGTTCAGCAGTTCCTTGTATTACCATTATAGACATAATTCAATTCTTTAATCTTACATAAACTGAGTTCCACCTGGTTCAGTCATATTACTGCCATCCAAAGGTATTGTCCCATCATTTGTTCTACGTTTATTATGATCATAAGGATTAAAATTCTGTCCCCCATGAAGCACTTGTTGCTTAAAGCTGTCATCAAAAAAATCTTCATTTTCTGATGTTTCTACCGGAATAAAATCTTTTGCAACTGAAAGTCCTAAAGCTTCTGTATCTACCAAAATCAACAATAGCTTATAATTCAGCCCTATAGTCAATATATCATTATTAAAACATTCATGAGCACTGTAGTCCAATTCTTCATCATTAACAAAGATTCCATTCTTCGACCCCTCATCTTTAATGGAAGCCAATACTTTATGAGTCGTTTTCATCTGTTTCACATTCAATACGGCATGTAGTTCGGAAACTGTATGTTCTTTTAAACAAACATCACATTTTTCCGAACGCCCAATGGTATTCTTTCCTACATAAACTGGCCAAAATTCACCTATACCCTGACGAGATATTGAATATAAAAAGCCGACAACAGGGTCTGATCTTCTATTGCTATTAACAACAGTTTCATCAACACCAGGAGCACGCCGTTCCATCCCAGGAACGATTGTGCCCTGTTTTTCATAATCAACATTCACATAAGTAGAAGAACGAGAATACATATTATGACGACTTTCACGTCTTTTGTCATTAGAAGAAAAACCATCTCCTAACCCTGGAACCACCGTTTTATCTTGTGACATAGCTATAAAGTTTTTTAGTTATCGATTCGTAAAAATACTCATTATTAAAAAAAATAACAATACTCAATATTCAACAATGTGAATATCAAGTCATTTTTCGCAACTATCTGGTCAAAATATGCGACTAAAAGACTTTTTTATCTATATTCAAGGCTATTAATTCATAGAAAATATATTTTCTCGTTGTTGTGAGAAAAAGAAAAAAATATTACCTTTGCAGCCGCTAATACGGGTTATTAGCTTAATTCAAATCATTTATTTACTAATTTTTATTTTTTAAGATGGCAACAAAAATCAGATTGCAAAGAAACGGACGCAAAGGATACGCGTTCTATTCAATTGTTATTGCAGACTCAAGAGCACCACGTGATGGTAGATTTACTGAAAAAATTGGTACTTACAATCCGAATACCAATCCTGCCACAGTAGATTTGAATTTCGACCGTGCTTTGTACTGGGTAAAAGTAGGTGCACAGCCTACAGACACTGTACGCAATATCTTGTCTCGCGAAGGCGTTTACATGATGAAACACTTGCTGGGCGGTGTTGCTAAAGGTGCATTCGACGAAGCTACAGCACAGGCTCGTTTCAATGCTTGGAAAGAAAACAAACAAGCTAATCTGGCTGCTGTAAAAGCAAAAGTAGAAGAAAACAAACAAGCTATCGCTAAAGAACGCTTGGAAGCAGAAAAGAAAGTAAATGAAGAAATCGCTAAGAAAGTAGCTGAAAAGAAAGCTGCCGAAGCTGCCGCTAAAGCAGAAGCAGAAGCTGCCGCTAAGGCTGAAGAAGCTCCTGCTGCAGAAGAAGCTGCCGCTACCGAAGCTCCGGCTGAAGCATAATTCATTTCTTGCTGCAAATAAAAAATACCCGACTTTATGAACATAAGGTCGGGTATTTTTTATTCCTGTCAGCGCTTGATAAAATAAACCACCGTCGGCAGATGGTCACTATATCCGTTCAGCCATCGTCCTCCGGCCTGTGTACGGTTAGGATAACCGGCATATTTCCCGTCGGTCTGGAAAAGATAATCACGCTTGAATATCTCGTGGCTGTCGTAAGTAAGTTTCCGCGGACGGCGGTTCAGGAAATTACCGGTAAAGACTATCTGATCGAAAAGATTCCACTTGCCACGGTATTTCAAGGTACCGTCGCCTCCTGCCAATGTATTCCACCAAGGATTATACAACTCTTTCTTCTTTACGTCTTTGGCATCACGTTTCGCTCCGAGCGACTCTGCCATACTCTTGTCCATCGGGTCATCGTTCATATCCCCCATAATGACAATCTTGATTTTCGAGTCTAAACGCTGCAACGAATCTTTCAAGGCACGCACCTGCACTCCGGCACGCTCACGGGCAGGAGACTTCGCACCGCGCGAGGGCCAATGGTTGATAATAAAAGCCACCCGCTCGCCAGCCAACTTCCCATCAGCTATCAGGAAGCCGCGTGTAGGACGGTCAGCAGCATCTGCCAACTGATAAGGAACCAACCGGGTAGCTGTCACCTGGAAAAGCATCGGATTGTAAAACATCGCACAATCAATGCCCCGCTCATCGGGTCCCTCATAGTGGATAATCTGATATCCCCGCTCTGCCAAAGCCGGCTGCTTGAGCAAATCTTCCAACACACGGCGGTTTTCCACTTCAGCCATACCGATAACCGCGGCTCCTTCGGCCACCTTATCGGTAGCCAACAGGCTCAACACCGTCGACATGTGTTCCAACTTTGCCTGGTATTTCTTGTCATCCCATTTGTTCCGTCCGTCGGGCAAATACTCGTAATCATTCTTCCCCTCATCGTGAACGGTATCAAACATGTTTTCCAAATTATAAAAAGCTACACCGTAAAGCTTTCCTTTCTGGTTTTGTGCATTGCCTGCAATAAACAGTAAGGCAAAAATCAGCATCAATCCGAATCTCTTATACATAGATATCCTCATTTTTAAGTAAAAAACAATATCATTTTACCAGTCCCAGTCTTCTACAACAGCTTCCGCTTCTACCCAGTTTTCGACAGCATCATCCAGGTTACAGAAGAAGTCAATGCCTGTTTTCCGCTCCAATGAATCTACTGAAACCACATAATGCTGCAGGTCGGCAGCTTTAGGATTCCGTGTCAGCCCTTCCTGATGAGGCACCAGGAAAGCAATGGCTTGAAAACCGCTTCCCTTCTGTGCCAATACCGCCATGAAATAATAGGCAGGACAAGCCAGTCCATGTATGGTAAAACCTTGTGCATCGGTAACTGGAGTACCGCCCGAAACCGGACTTCCTTGAAAATCGAGCAATAGTTCGTTCAACGTTCCGCCTTTGGCTACATATACCTTATTATATATATCCGAAGCGGTCGAACGTCCCCACTTCTGCACTTGCGCTTCCAGTCCTTGCCAGAAACCGCCATTGAAATCATTCAGTTGGGGCGACATATTGCTGTAATAAAAAGTCTGCTCGTTGGCTTCCTTCAGATATACCCGGTCCTCGGAAGCGCAAAGATGCCCCTTATCGAATCCGTCACTCTTATGGTCAGCTTCCTCCGTCTGCATATCGGCAGGCAATTCCGGATCGACTGCCCAGGCATCGGTGCGTTTTACAACATCGGCAGCGGTCGTCTTGTCAAATGAGAAAGCAACCCAATGGGCATGTCTTTTCACCGCGTTCCACTCCAAGGCATAATTCAACACCAATGTGCCGTCCAGCGTAACGTAATGGCTGACATACGTATTCGAATCATTCAGGCAAGGCATTTCATATTCGGTCACCGAAGCGTCATCACCGACCTTGTTGGCATTCAAGTTGCCTGCAGGAGCCTCAGCTTCGGCATATTCGATAGTCACCTCATTGCCTTCAATCTCTATCATCCGAAACTTCAGGAAACGATAACGGTCGGCTCCGGCACACCAAGCCCAATAAGCCGCATCCGCCTCAATAGCGATAGACTGCTGCCAGCCGGCACCTTCCCAAGGCACTTCCTGCATGGCATCCAGCCGTTCGGCATCGCTTTCCTTAAACCAATAAGCATTGCCATGAAAAGCTTTGCCTTGAATGTAAAAAGGATAGGTAAACCCTTCGGGCTGACAAATCGAAAAGCCTTCCGAAGAACTTTCATAACCTTTCAACACCAAGGTAACCGCCCCTTCCTGCGTAGTTTCAACACCTTCTTCTACTATCACATCGTCGTTGCTGCATCCGGCAACCAGCCAGCCCGCGAGCAACAGATAAATTCCTATTACATAATATTTCATATCGTATCCTAATAAAAGAATCACCACAGAGGACACAAGTACACAGCGTCTTCTGACACTCGCCTGTGAACTCTGTGGTGACGCAGATTTCTATTTTTCGTTATTCAGCTTCGTTCACCAAGATATTCTTGAACTCCCACGTAGGAGCTGCCGTAGCATTGCTGATGTAAACAAATGCCAGACGGATAACCTGTCCGGTGTATGCACTCAGGTCGTACGGACCAACCGGATAGAAATCCCAAGTCTGACCGTCGGACCATTGTGATTCGTCGTAAACCAAATCTTCCCAGGTGCAAGTCTCTACATTGTCCACATAGTCGACAGATACCTTAATCATGAAATGGTCGGTCAACGCCTCACCATTCAGATAGCGGTGCGCTTCTTCGAATGACAACTGCGGAGCTACAGCTTCCGACAAGTCAATCACCGGAGATATCAGCCAGCTTTCAGCCGGATTGTTGGTATTGTTCAAGTAAGCTGAAGCTTTCCAACCATATTGCGAAGTATTCGACCATACATAGTTGACACCTTGCATTGCAATGTCCTGAATGGTGAATCCGCCTTCGTTGCCCAACAGGCTTTCATCCAGATAAGTGCCTGCCTGAGCTACATACCCTTCGGCGGTCTTCTCGAAAATGGTCGTGCGTGAAGAGTAATTCAGCGATGCGCTCCAACCGTTGTCATACGTATATTCTTCTACCACCGGATCACTGTCGCTCGTCTTCTTATAGATGACGGCAGCCTTATCGCCCTTCACGGCAAACGGATATTTCTGCACCAGATAAACCGGGAATACATTGGCAGGCTTCGATACATAATCGGTACCCAGCTGAGCATACAGTGCCGGATCGGCAACAATCACTTTCGCGTCTTCCGTAGTATATTCACTCCAGTTTCCATCGCGGTACACATAAAGCGCAGCCGTATTGGCATACGCGCCCGAAGCACGGCTCATCTTCAACATCTGAGCTGCCACTTCCGATTCGGCCACTTCCTTGAAGATACATACATCCCAGTAGTTCGCCTCTTTTTCCTGTATCAACAGGTTCTTGATTTCGGCAGTAGGCGCACAGTCGCTGGTGCTCTTGTAGGCAAATGCCAGCACCACCTTTTGCCCCTTGAACGGAGACAAATCAACATTTTGTGCTATAAAGTTCCAGCCGTTGAACTGCGAGCCGTCGTATGTCACGTCAGTCCAGGTAGCCGCGTTTACATCTCCGGCATAATCCGAAGACACTTTCAGTTGCAGGAAGTCGGCAGCCTGATTTCCGTTCAGGAAATTAAAGGCGAAATCAAAGGTGAGAACCGGGGCTGTGGCTTCCGACAAATCGATTTCGGAAGATACCAGCCAGCTTTCAGCAGGCAAGTTGGCACCACCCACGTATGCCGAAGCCTTATAATAACCGTAAGAGTCGTGTTTCCACACATAAGTAGAACCTTCGGGAAGAGCCACATCCTTTATTTCGAACAAACCGCTTTCCTCTTTCATCGGGTCTTCCAGGTAAGCATAGCTGGAAACCGGATAACATCCGTAGCTATACGAATCATTGAAAAGCGTCAGTTTCACAGTCTTGTTCTTTTCGATGTTTTTCAGCTTGAACGTGCCGTCACCGTTGGCTTCAATCGACCATTCACCGCCTTCGGTCGGCAAGGAGGTAGAGAAATTGAAGCTATTATAAGTGCCACTCTGATAGATGTATTGCATATTCGTGTTCAGCAAGGTATAGCCTTCGGTTCCTTCTTCGATGGTAACAACCTGCTCCGAACCTTCATCCGACGAAATCACGCCATCGGTCACTGTTATGGCATCGGGATAGAGGTATCCGTATAGCTTGTTCGGGTCATCCAGCTTGCCGAACGGATAATAATTGCCGTCATTGGCTTTTGCGGCAATGACATAATTGCCGGCTTCGCCTTCGAAATCATTGATTTGCTGATACACCACCGGAACCACACTTCCGCCCGCACTCGGCTCGAACTCCGAATAAGCGTAGTTTACGACTACCATATCCCCCTCAGCGGGATTGTCTACACGCGACTCCAGCACACCGGGCAACTGACGCAAGGTAGATGGCGACAGGTAAGTGGCGGTAGAAGCTCCGTCCCATACATTGCGGTAATCGTTGTTGCTCAAGGTATATTCGGTGATGTGCTTGAAATCTGCCAGATAGCCCGACTGCTCTCTATACATATTATATTGTACCGAAATGCGCGAACCGGTATCGGCATTGGGATATTTATAATCGATGAAAGCAGGCAAATACCATTCAGCCTGTGTCTTGTCTGCAAAATAACGGTTTTCACCGATAGCCTCAAGGGCAGTTACATACGACTGTCCTTCCGGGTCTTTCGACAAGGCAAGTTCTTTATTGGCTTCCATGCCGGCAATCGTCGCATAATCGGAAGAAGCCAACTGAATCGTCACCCCGTTTTTCACATCGGTCAGGGTATAGTCTATATCAAACTGGTCATTGTAATCTTCGCACGCCGACAATCCTGCCAGCAATACGGTCGACATCAATATTATCTTTTTCATATCACGTTCTTGGATTAGAGGTTAGAAATTGACTTTCAGTCTCAAGCTGTAGGTGCGGCCGAAAGCATAGTAGCAATAGATGTTGTCGGCTGTAGCTTCCTGCAAGGTTGAAGAAGAAAGCGTATTCGGATTGAATGCCTTAGAGATATACTGGTAATCCAGCAAGTTGTTCACGTTTCCGGAAAGGGTGGCATTGAGCTTGCCTATCTTGAAACGATAAGACGCATTCAAGTCGAACTGGCTGGCTGCCGGAATCTTCCACGGGTCGAGCACGGATACTTCCTTACCCAACGACAGGTTACTTCCCGACAACGAATAGTAAGCATAGTTACGTCCGTAATAAGTCCAGTCGGCACCCACGCGGATAGATTTTCCTATCTTGAACGTAGCGCCGATGGCAGCTGTAGTCTGTGCCGAACCTCCTACACGCACTCCCTTCAGATTGATTTTAGCATTGGCATGGTCGGGCGCACCTACTGTCGTGGTAGTTCCTTCTGATGTCAAAGCGTTTCCATACGCATCGTATGCATATCCGGTCGCGTTGCTGTTCCACTTCCAGTCACCCAGCGAGAACATACCGGTCAGCTCCAACCAGCTCAGCGGAGTGATTTTCACATCCAGTTCCACACCTTTGTGAAGCGCGTCCACACCTGTCATGTTCATGTAATATTCCATCTGGTTGTCCATCGTACCGCTCTTGGTCATCGTCTTGTCCAGCCATTTGGTGTAATAAGCGTTCACATTCGCGCTCAGCCATTCGTTACGGAAACCATAACCCAACTCGAACGACAATACCTTTTCATTCTTGGCATCCTTGTTGATGGCATGGCTCGTAGTGGCTTGCATGAAAGCACCGTAAGAGAATTTAGGCGCACGGCTGATGTAACCTACATTGAAGAACACGTTGTGATTATCGGTAATGTTGTAATTGGCACCGCCTTTCACCGTAAAGCCCAAGAAGCTGACCTTGTCCGATTTGGCATGAGCCTCGTCGTAATAGAAACGGTCGTAACGCCAATAAGTGGTGTTCGACAACGAACCTGCTACGAAAGCGGCCAGTTTGTCGCGGTTATATTCGGTCTGGAAGAAAGCGCCTTCCTGAAGCACGTGTCCGTCATAGTCGCGGTAAACCACATCGCCTACCCCCAGTTTCTGGTATCTCCAAGCCGGATTAGCAGCATTGGCATTATTGGCAACCTGCACATCGCCACGGGTAGAGTCCATGAAATACTGTCCGCCGAACAGGTCAGAAATCTCGTTCGTATGCGTACCTTTATAATAACGGAAATCGATGCCTCCGTAAAAATCGAAATAGTCGCCGAACTTCGTCGTATAGGTAGAGAGCAAACCATACCAGTTATGGTAATTCTTCGACTGGCTCATCACCAACATCGAACCGTATTCGCTTGCGGCGTTGATGTCCTCGATGGCTCCGTAGTCGAACGTGCCGTCTGCCTTGCGGAACTTATCCTGCAACACACCGTAATAGGCACCGTTCCAGTCGCGGTATGAATAACCGTAATCTTCATTGCCCTGACCCGAGTTTCCATAACCACGGCCAATAGACACATAGGCTACCGTACTCAACGACGATTTCGAATCAATCTGCCACTGATGGTTCAAGCTGATTTGCGGCTTATGATATACATTGTATTCGGCACTCTGGCGTTCGCCGTTGTTATCGAATCCGTAAGTGGAATTATACTTGTAATTCTTCACGCCATATACTTTTTCCACACGCTGCCAGTCGGCAATGGTCAACGCGCCGTCACGCTGATAGTGCTTTTGCGGAGCGCCGAACGCGGTCAACGATAACTGATGGGCGTCATTGATACGCTTGGATATATTCAAGAAATAATTGTATCCTTCGAAATCCGTACCCTGCACATAGCCGTTACCCCAAGTTCTGGAGCCCAGCAACGTCATGGCCCAACCGCTCTTCGAAACACCGGTAGAGACGCTGAACAGAATCTTGTTCATGCCGTCGTTGCCCATCGTATAAGCAACAGTTCCGCCTTTCTCACTGTCCAATCCACGGGTAACGATATTGATGGTACCGCCCACCGAAGGAGCCGAAACCTTCGAAGCGCCCAGACCACGCTGTGTCTGCATCGAGCGGGTAACATCGGTCAGACCAGCCCAGTTCGACCAGTAGATACCTCCCCACTCCATATCGTTCATCGGCACACCGTTTACCATAACGGCGATATTCTCGTTGCCGAAACCGCGCATATAGATTTCAGAGTCACCGTAACCTCCTCCTTCTTTGTTGGCATGTACACCCGGAGTCGATTTCAGGATTTCGGGGAACTCTTGTGTACCGAGTTTTTCTTCGATGAAATCCATGCTTACGCTCGATACGGCTACCGGAGTCTTGCGGGCAATAGCTACCGACGAAGTGATAACAACATCCTGAAGCATTTGGGCATCATTCTCCAGCCCTACTGTGCCCAAGTCTATCACTCCTTGTCCGGTCACCTCCATTTTCTTATCCTTATATCCGATATAGGTGAACACTACCGTCACGCCCGACTTGGGGAGCTTCAATGTAAAACCTCCGTTTATATCGGTTATCGCACCTTGAGTGGTTCCCTGCACGGCTACCGTCGCCCCTATCAGAGGCTCGTTATTGGCCGCATCCACCACCGTACCTTTCAAGGTAGCCTGAGCTACCGCCGTAGCTGTACAACACACAGCAAGCACGGCAAACAGTAAGAAATGTTTCAACTGATCTTTCATACGTCTCTTGTTAGTTTTGCATTATTAAAAGATTTTGAAACAAATATAACATTTTTTCCGTGTTCTCAAAGCATCCACAAAACTTTTCCATGAACATTTAACCGCATTATGTTAATTGGGCACGCCGTTAACATAAAACAAAGCTATCAATTTATCACAAAACCATTTTATACGACCCAAACAAGAAAGTTACAGACCACTTACAGCCCTATATTTTGACTTATTCACACCAACTGACTTTCAATTTAACGAATAAAAGAAGATTGTAAAAACAAGAAATAAATAAAGCCCTTTTGGGACACTTTTTATTCGAAAGTTGACCGAAAGAACAGTTGCTATTCCCATCCCACTACTTTCATCTGCCGTTGTATATAGTAAAAAAGCCTGACACGCGAACTGCACCAGACTTTTTTTCTTCTATACCTTATTAAATTAATAGCACAACTACCTACTCGAATTAAAATAGGTTCTGTTTTTCTACCCAGGTTCTATCACAACCGTTTTACCTTAACAGCCTTCAATTGTTTTAAATCGGAAGAACCTCCATACAACACTTCATAATCCCCTTCCAACGGACGCATTGTGTTCGAAGCGGTATCAAACCATTCGAAACTTTCATCATCCAACCGGAAAATCACTTGCTGGGTTTCGCCTTTCTTTATAGTTACACGCTTGAAAGCACGTAAGGTGTGGCTCGGTCCTTCTTTGTCACCCGGACGACGCAAATACACTTGCACCACTTCTTCTCCATCCCGGTCTCCCGTATTAGTTACAGGAACAGTCAGTGTATATACATCACCCTCTTTTATTTCTGCTGCCGATGCCTGAGCATCTCCATACGCGAAAGTGGTATAACTCAATCCGTAACCAAAGGGGAACAACGGCGCTTCCTCCATGTAACGGTAGGTACGTCCTTTCATCGAATAATCCAGGAAATCAGGCAATTGTTCAGTACGCTTATAGAAAGTTACCGGCAAACGTCCAGCTGGATTGTAATCACCGAAAAGCACAGCAGTCAAAGCGTCTCCGCCTGCTTGTCCAGGATACCAAGCCTGTACAATGGCATCACACAGTCTGGCTTCACGCTCCAATGCCATTGCCGAACCTGAGAAATTCACTAATACAATCTTCTTTCCAGCTTTCTTCAATTCGGTCAGCAGACGAGTCTGTACTTCGGGCAATTCAATCGTCTCCCGGTCACCTCCTTTAAAGCCCGGCACACTGACAGGCATTTCTTCGCCTTCCAATCCCGGAGATATACCACCGGCAAAGATAACCACATCGGCATCTTTTACTTTATCCACTGAAAGCTTCAGGTTTAGCGGCACTTCACGTCCTAAATCGAAATTCAATGTAGCACAATTGCCTTCCGTAGCTACAAAAATTACCTTGATGGCATATTCCTTTCCGGCTTCAGCCTGAAGAGCATATACCCGGTTGCTTTTCATATTAGGCGCAGAAGCCACTTTTTCACCGTCAATATGCAACTCGGCATATCCTTGAGTCTGAAAACTGAATACCACTTCCTCACTCCGGGTCGGACGGAAAGTCGATTCATAAATTGCGGAGAAACCACCTAGGTTAACTCCCGAAGCAAATACCGTTGCACCTGCGGTCGTAAAACGGAAAGGTGTACCGACATAAGTCTGTACATCCGGAACACTATCAGGTCTTGTCTTATTCCAGTAAGTAGCTTTGAATCCTACCTTTCCATCTGCGCTACATTGTTGGAACAAACTTTGCAAAGAGACTGCCGATGTATGGTCACACCCTGGCTCATAAATCAACTGAGCTGCAGGAAGCTGTGCCTGCAAACTTTTTAATAAAGTAGAAGTCTGACTTGGGAATCCGTTGTAATTACCCCATTGCATCACACTATCGTTTGCATTAGGTCCCACAAGCGCCACCTTCAGTTGACGGTTCAACGGAAGTATGTTGTTTTTATTCTGCAAAAGCACAATGCTTTCTTTAGCCATCTTCAAAGCCAAAGCCTTATGTTCTTTGCTGTCTACTACGCTGTATGGAATCTGATTCCAAGGAACATTCTCATCCATTTCTCCCAATTCGAAACGTGCTTTCATCAGTCGAGTGACCGATGCATTGATTTTCTCTTCATCAATCAGTCCCTGCTTCACGGCTTCTACCAGCGAGCCATAACTCTGACCGCACTCCAAATCAGTACCGCTGGTTACGGCTTTAGCCGAAGCATGTTCTGCATCGGGTTCCGTATGATGATGCCCTTCGGTATAAAAATCATTGATTGCCCAGCAATCAGATACCACAATGCCCTCAAAACCCCATTCGTCACGCAATATCTGATGAAGCAGCTTGTTGCTTCCACAGCAAGGTTCACCCTCAAACCGGTTATAGGCACACATCACCTCTTTTACACCTGCCTTCTGCACTACACTCTTAAAAGCCGGCAAATATGTTTCCCACAAATCACGAGGGTCTACGCTTTCCACATCAAATACATGCCGGTTCCATTCCGGTCCCGAATGGACCGCAAAGTGCTTGGCACAAGCATGCAACTTATCATACTTTTCCTCTTCCGGACCTTGCAAGCCACGTACCACACTGATACCCATCCGACTGCTCAAGTAAGGGTCTTCACCATAAGTTTCCTGTCCGCGTCCCCATCTCGGGTCACGGAAAATATTCACATTAGGTGTCCAGAAAGTCAAGCCCTGATAACGTTCCGAAGAACCATCTTCAGCAAATGACACATATTTGGCACGTGCCTCATCACTTACAGCTGTAAACACATCCAGCAACAAACTGTCGTTAAACGAAGCTGCCATGCCGATAGATTGCGGAAATACGGTAGCCAGTCCGGCACGCCCTACTCCGTGAAGCGCTTCGCTCCACCAATCGTACGCCTTAATGCCTAACCTTGGAATAGCCGGCGAAGCATTCTGCATCAACGACACTTTCTCTTCCAGTGTCAATCTGCTTACCAAATCTTCCGCGCGTTCTTCTGCCGGAAGTGATGTGTCCTGATATGGCAACTTAGCATTGCATGAAACCAAGAAGAAGCCTATCAGCCCTAACCCTACAAATTTCATTGTCTTTTTCATGATAGTTGGAAATAAAGATTTAAGCGGTTAAAAATAACTTGTTTATGCTTACAAAGTTATATAAGTTATTTTTAAGATACAAACTGTCGGGAGAAATTGCATTGAAGCAATGCAAGAATTAATAATATGAAGTTATTACTTCAAAAATAATATATGCCAACATCGAAGACAACTTACCTTTTGGTTGTTGACATTATTTATAACATTTACCTACATCCGGCTGAAAAATTGAGTAGGGAGAAAACAAAAATAGTTCTTCCTACTTTTGTTTTCCCCCTACTCATAATACCGTACGTCCATTCGGCATACGGTATTTCTTATTTCGTTCATGCAGATGGCTGATAACCTCAGCTTCTCAAAAAACTTACACGCTCAACACTTCAAACGTTGCGTTCTTCATCAGCGGAATCTCTTTCAAACGGTCGAGCGGAATCCCTTTGACACAAGCCATGATATTGCGGTTAATCTGACCGTGAGCCACTACAAGCACGGATTTTCCTTCGTAATGTTCCCGAAGGTATCCGATGCACATCTCGGCACGCCCGTAAAGCATCGCAGGGGTTTCGGCATCTGCCGGCAAACGGGAACGGTCGACACTGTTTATCGAAAGACCTGTCCAGCTTCCCCAGTCTACCTCACGCAATAAAGCCGTCTTTTCCCATGGCAAATTCCGGTCTCCTACGGCAAGCCGGACGGTATCTACCACCCGTTGCAGGTCGCTGCTCACTACCGCATCCAGGTAGATAGATTCCAACTTCTTACCTAAATCTATGGCTTGCCGTTTTCCTTCTTCCGTCAACTGTCCGGGCAAATGTCCCTGGAATATCCGGCTCAGGTTTTCCACCGTTTGCCCATGACGGGCAAGATACACCGTAACCATCAGTCCTCCATCAGCTTGCGATAACGCACGCGCTTCGGTTCTACATTGCCCATACGCTTCATCTTGTTTTCCTCATACTCGGTGTACGAGCCTTCGAAGAAGAATACCTCGCTGTTGCCTTCGAACGCCAGGATATGCGTACAGATACGATCAAGGAACCAACGGTCGTGACTGATAACCACGGCGCAACCGGCAAAGTCTTCCAGACCTTCCTCCAGCGCACGCAAAGTATTCACGTCAATATCATTGGTAGGCTCGTCCAAGAGCAACACATTGCCTTCTTCCTTCAGCGCCATAGCCAGATGCAAACGGTTGCGCTCGCCTCCCGACAACATGCCGCACAACTTTTCCTGGTCGGCGCCCGAGAAATTGAAACGGCTCAGGTAAGCACGTGCATTCACATCGCGGTTACCCATACGGAGCAAGTCATTGCCGCCGCTGATGACCTGATATACGGTCTTGTTCGGGTCGATATCCTTGTGTTGCTGGTCTACATAAGCGATTTTTACGGTTTCCCCTACTTCAAAATCTCCCTTATCGGGTTTCTCTATGCCCATAATCAGACGGAACAAGGTGGTTTTTCCCGCACCGTTCGGACCGATTACACCCACAATGCCGTTAGGCGGCAACATAAAGTTGAGATCGTCGAAGAGCAATTTGTCGCCGTATGCCTTTGCCACGTGCCGGGCTTCGATAACCTTGTTGCCCAGACGCGGACCGTTCGGGATGAAGATTTCCAGTTTTTCTTCCTTCTCTTTCACATCTTCGTTCAGCAACTTATCGTAGGAGTTCAAGCGGGCTTTTCCTTTCGCCTGACGTGCTTTGGGAGCCATACGCACCCACTCCAACTCGCGTTCCAATGTCTTACGGCGCTTGCTTGCCACCTTCTCTTCCATCTCCATACGCTTGGTCTTCTGTTCCAGCCAGCTCGAATAGTTTCCTTTCCAGGGAATACCTTCGCCCCGGTCAAGCTCCAGAATCCACCCAGCCACATGGTCGAGGAAATAACGGTCGTGGGTTACGGCAATAACCGTACCTTCGTATTGTTGCAAATGTTGCTCCAGCCAGTCAATGCTTTCCGCATCCAAATGGTTGGTCGGTTCGTCCAGCAACAGGATATCCGGCTTTTGAAGCAACAAACGGCACAAAGCTACCCGACGGCGTTCACCTCCGGAAAGGTTCTTCACCGGCTGGTCTTCAGGCGGACAGCGCAAAGCATCCATCGCACGTTCCAGCTTACTGTCCAGGTTCCATGCATCCGTAGAGTCGATGATATCCTGCAATTCAGCCTGACGGGCAAACAGGGCATCCATCTTCTCAGGGTCTCCATAATATTCGGGCAAGCCGAACTTCTGGTTGATTTCTTCGTACTCAGCCAAGGTATCCACCGTTGCCTGCACGCCTTCCATCACCACTTCCTTTACCGTCTTGGTATCGTCCAGATAAGGTTCCTGTGCAAGATAGCCTACCGAGTAACCCGGCGAGAACACCACTTCGCCCTGATAATTCTTGTCCAGTCCGGCAATGATTTTCAGCAAAGTAGATTTTCCGGCACCATTCAAGCCAATGATACCGATTTTCGCTCCATAGAAAAAGGATAGGTAGATGTCTTTCAGCACTTGCTTGTTGTTCTGAAATGACTTACTTACTCCGACCATCGAAAAGATAATCTTTTTATCGTCTGCCATATTCTTTTAGTTTAAAGTTGTTGATAATGATTCTTGAAATAAAGATGGGTGTAAAAAACGTATGCCGAAACGCTTGTCACACAAAGCAACAGTTCGTACACAAAGGGAGAAACCCCGCCTGTCAGCAGATACCGTCCTGCCAGTATGCCCAGCACCAGTCCCGTTTCCCACAGCAATCGGTAGGTGTGATAACTTGTCCCCCGCTCGCAATGACGAGGGAGCAGAATCATCAGCTGAAGGAAATGTCCGATAGAAATGCCGACGCCTAATCCTACCAAACCTCCGCCCAATAAGTTTTCCGCAAGCAAGGCATCTTCTCCATACAACAGCCACAATCCACCCATCATAAGCAATTGTCCTGCCAAAATCCGGAGAGTGCCGCTCACCTGAAACTTTATCGCTTGCCTCAACAGCACACACAGCAGAAATCCTGCGCCGATACTAAGATAAATCCTCACATCCGAAACCGATATGACCAGCATCCCCAATACCATCGGAACCGTCATCATATTGATTCCAGGAGGCAAAGCACGCGGCAAAAGAAACCGGTCGGACGAACACAAAGGCAAATCTAACGGCGCACGGAAACAGACTTTCACCCATGCGACAAGCAGGGCGGACACCAGACAGAAGACCGCGGAAGCATGGAATACGACTTCCGCACCATAAGACATGCCGCCTTCTTTCCCAAGGATAAAACCTGCCAGCATACCTATCATACTGGCATGGGCAAATGCCCGATTGGCTCCGTCACGCCGGTGACTGGGAGTCACGTCGATTGCCAACGTGCTTCCTGTAGCCATCAGAGCGATGCCGCACAAACTTCCTTGCACGATACGCAATGCCACTACCTGCCATCCAGCCGTCAAATAAGGGCAAACCAAAATGAGAACCGCAAACAAAAGTATACTCCATATACATATCCGCTTACGGCTGAAGGTATCCATCAAGTAACTGTTGAACGCTCCCAGCAGGAACAAAGACAAGCCGAACAGCACTGTCGTATAGGTCGATTGCAAATCCGTAAAACCCCACTTCGCCATCATCCACTGATGCAAAGAGGGAAACAGCATATACACCGCCGCATGAAACAGGACAGTCGCCGTTACAAGCAAAGAAAAGTTCCTATTCCAAAGCATATTTAATATTGCTCAGACTCGTTCGGGAAATCGCCCGACTTCACATCGGTCACGTATTGTCCGATAGCATCGGTCATCACTGTATTCAGGTCGGCATAACGGCGCAGGAACTTCGGACTGAATCCTTTGGTCATGCCCAACATATCTGCTACAACCAATACCTGCCCGTCGGTAGCTCCACCGGCACCAATGCCTATAACCGGAATGTGCAACGAATCGGTGACCTGTTTTGCCAAAGCTGCCGGAATCTTTTCCAGTACCAAAGCGAAACATCCGGCTTCTTCCAGCAATTTGGCATCCCTTAATAGCTTGTCGGCTTCCGCATCACCTTTCGCGCGCACACCGTAAGTACCATATTTATTAATGGACTGAGGCATCAGTCCCAGATGGCCCATCACCGGAACACCAGCCCCGATAATCTTGCGGATAGCTTCTATCACTTCTTCTCCGCCTTCCAGCTTCAGGGCATCTGCCCCCGTTTCCTTCATCATCCGCATGGCATTGCGCACGCCGTCGAACGGGTCTGCCTGATAAGAGCCGAACGGCATGTCCACCACCACCAAGGCACGCTTCACGCCGCGTACTACCGACTGTGCATGATAAATCATCTGGTCTACAGTAATCGGCAAAGTGGTCATATTACCAGCCATCACGTTCGAAGCCGAATCGCCTACCAGAATGGCATCCACTCCGGCTTCGTCCACAATGCGGGCGGTAGTAAAGTCATACGAAGTCAGCATCGAGATTTTCTCGCCTTTCTCCTTCATTTCTACCAAACGATGAGTCGTCACTTTCCGTGCGTCACTCACAAGATATCCTGCCATAATTATTTTCCTTTCCTTAAATTAAAAAACGGAGACAAATGTAACGCTTTTCAATGAGTTAAGCAAGCAGGCTTTTCATCTTTTCGTAACTGAACGACGTGAAATCAGGAATCACCAGGCGGCATTTGTCGCGGATAGCTTCTGCCGGATTGGTCGTGCTCAAGCCTACTACCGCCATGCCGGCTGCATTCCCGGCCTCCAGTCCATGGAACGAATCCTCGAAAACCACACAGTTGGCAGGAACCGTATCAAATACCTGCGCGCCCAGCAAGAAACAGTCGGGAGCAGGCTTCGAACGGGTAAACATCTCGGCTGTCAGGATACGGTCTACCAGTTCCTTCAATTCGGGATGCACGGCATACACGCTCTGCATCTTCTGTTCGTTCGAGCTGGTCACGATGGCAATCCTCACTCCCTTCGCATGCAAATCACGCATAAAGTCGGTCACACCCGGCACATATTCATACTTCATGTTCGCCTCGAAGCGGTTCAGCCCATCCGTGATTCCCGCCTGTTCTTTTTCCATCCCCGCAAAATAGCGGTCGTATATCTGCCGCAAAGTCTGTCCCTTGATTATTTTCCCGAACTCCTCGTACTCCGGATGGTACTTCTTCCCCACCTCGTTCCAAAAAAGGCTGTACTGCGATTCGGTATCCATCACCACCCCGTCGAAATCGAAAAGGGCTGCTATACATTTAGTCTTATCCATATTCAGTTTTCATTTAGTTTGATTTAACGGTGCAAAGTTCTGAAATATTTGCCCAT
Organism: uncultured Bacteroides sp.; assembly: GCA_900544675.1. Taxonomy (GTDB): domain Bacteria; phylum Bacteroidota; class Bacteroidia; order Bacteroidales; family Bacteroidaceae; genus Phocaeicola. The sequence continues at coordinate 72,220 of UQVZ01000007.1, read as the reverse complement.
CTTCCTAACTTCACACCGTAATTTTAACGAAAAGAACACACAAAACAGCAATCAGCTGAACAACAGCATGATATTCAATACCGAAACTACCGCAGCAATGGTGTAAAGCACGAATGTACTCCAGCGCGAATTGACATACTTCCCCATCACGCGCCGCGACGAAGTAAGACCCACCTGCAGGAAAACGGTAAACGGAAGCTGCACGCTCAGTATCATCTGCGAGATAATCAGTCCCTGAAACGGGTCATTGATGAAGAAGATAACCAGCAACGCCACGCCCAGCGACAGCAAGATGCCCACACGCGAGTGAATGTCTTTCACGTGATACGACTCGCCGAACATACCGGCAAAGATGGAACCTGCCGCCATCCCGCTTGTTACCGTCGACGAAAGTCCTGCCATCAGCAATGCCAAAGCGAAAATCGTACCTGCCTGATTGCCTAGCAAAGGGTCGAGCAACGACTTGGCTTGCTGCAGTTCTTCCACTTGCACACTGTTGGCAAAGAAGGTAGAGGCTGCCAAAAGAATCATCGCACTGTTTATCGCCCATCCTACCCCCATCGAGAACAACGTGTCGTAGAACTCATATTTCAGCAGGCGGCGGATGGAAGTGTCATCCCCTTTGTTGTATTCGCGGCTCTGCACCACCTCCGAATGAAGGAAAAGATTATGAGGCATCACCACCGCCCCCAGCACACTCATAATGATAAGCAAGCTGCCTTCGGGAATGCTGGGAACGACCCACGAGCGTGCAGCCAAGGGCCAGTCGATATTCACCAGAAAAAGTTCGTAAAGAAAAGAAAGCCCGATGACGGAGACGAAGCCGATAATGGCACGCTCGATGCGCTTGTAGGAGTTGGTGAAAAGCAGAATCACCACCAGCACCGTGGTGAGCAAGGCTCCCCAGGCGATGGGCATCCCCACCAACATCTGCAGGGCGATGGCTCCACCCAGTATCTCGGCAAGCGAAGTGGAAATGGAAGCGAGCACCGCACTGGCAAGGATGGGACGGGCTATCCACCGGGGAGCATACTTGTTGGCGGCTTCGCTAAGACAAAGCCCCGTAACGATGCCCAAGTGGGCCACGTTATGCTGCAACACGATAAGCATCACAGTAGAGAGCGTGACCACCCACAGCAGTGTATAACCGAAATCGGACCCGGCGGCAAAGTTGGATGCCCAGTTGCCCGGGTCGATAAATCCCACGGTCACCAGCAACCCGGGACCGATATACTTAAAGAAGTCCATCCCGCCCAAATAGCGCTTATGGTCCTTCCGTTTCAATTCGTCCAATATTCGTTTCAGCATATCTTTCTCGTTTTATAAATAGTCTGTCATTCATCTTCAAAAACAAAATCGAGCTTCAATTGGTTCTCGTCCGCCTTCCGTTTCGGTTTCGGGAGCAAGAGTTTCCTCACCCCTTGCGGTCCCAGTTCGTGAACCGTTTTATCGGGCAACTCATTGCAGGTAATGAAATAGCGCGCCTTCTTCATCACCGCCCCCATCTTCTTCAACTCATAGAAACCGATGCGCGAGAAGCGCCGCGACATGACAATCATCTTTGCCGACTTCACCCCGATGCCCGGCACACGGAGCAACATCTCGTAGTCGGCTGTCCGTATGTCGACGGGAAAAAGCTCGGGATGCTTCAACGCCCATGCCAGCTTGGGGTCTATCTCCATATCGAGGTCGGGCGAAGCGTCGTCCACCAGCTCGTCTACGGCAAAGTGATAATAGCGTAAAAGCCAGTCGGCCTGATAAAGACGGTTCTCGCGCACCAGGGGAGGCTGTTTCAGAAGAGGAAGGCGTTTATCATACGTGTTTACCGCCACATAGCCCGAATAATAGACACGCTTCATCGTGGGCTGGCTATAGAGTGCCGACGAGACGTGGAGAATATCCTTGTCCGTCTCGTCCGTGGCGCCTACTATCATCTGCGTACTCTGCCCTGCCGGCACGAAACGTGGGGCATGACGATGACGTCTGCGCTCTTCGGCACTTTCCAAGGCTCCCTGGCGGATGTACCCCATCGGCGCATACACGCTCTGATGGTCTTTCTCCGGAGCCAGGAGCTTCAGGTTCTTTTCGGTAGGTATTTCCAGGTTCACACTCATGCGGTCGGCATAAAGCCCAGCCTCGTACACCAGCTCACGGCTGGCTCCGGGAATGCTTTTCAGATGAATATATCCGTTAAAGCGGTGCACCAGGCGCAAATCCTTCGCCACCCTTACCAGCCGTTCCATCGTATAGTCAGGATTGCGCACCACACCTGAGCTGAGGAACAGGCCTTCGATGTAATTCCGCCGGTAGAACTCCATCGTCAGGTCTACCAACTCGCTTACCGAAAGAGTGGCGCGCGGAATATCGTTGCTCACGCGGTTGATGCAATAAGCGCAATCGTAGATGCAATAGTTGGTCAGCATAATCTTCAGCAGAGAAATGCAACGCCCGTCCTCGGCAAAACTATGACAAATGCCTATGCCTCCCACGGTATTGCCCACGCCGCCTTTCGTATTGCGGCGCACCGTCCCGCTCGAAGCACACGACACATCATACTTTGCCGACTCGGCAAGCACCTTCAGCTTATGCAAGACTTGTTCATTCATGCGCGTGCTATTTAGAATCAATTCAAATTCAAAGGTAAGCAGAGTTTCCGAGTTGTGCAAATGTTCTACCTTGATTTATATCAGAAACCAGTCAGGTTTGTCATTGAGCAAGCCTTAGTTTTATGTCCTCCAATTGGAAAACGTACGTTCCCCGTATGGAAAACGTATATCCCCCGATTGGAGGACGTACGTTCTCCATATGGAGGACATAAAATGCAAACGTATAAAAATGAATCGTCAGTCACTCAAAATGACATTGACACCTACCCGGCAAACAAAAGAAATTCGTACCTTTGCGCCTGATTAAACTAAACGAAACGACATGTGGTTATTATTAGCATTCTGCTCGGCAGCGTTGCTGGGCTTTTATGATGTGTTCAAGAAGAAATCGCTCAACGGGAATGCCGTACTTCCCGTACTGGCTCTGAACACGTTGTTTTCCAGCCTTATCTTCATTCCCTTCATCCTGATATCCCGTTTCTGCCCATCGGCACTGCAGGATACGATATTTTTCGTCCCCGAAACGGGAGGCTGGGAGGTGCACAAGTACATTTTGCTGAAGTCGGTGATTGTGCTCTCATCGTGGACATTCGGCTATTTCGGCATGAAACATCTGCCGCTCACCATCGTGGGACCGATAAACGCCACGCGCCCCGTCATGACTTTGGTAGGCGCATTGCTTATTTTCGGCGAGCGTCTGAACCTGTATCAATGGATTGGTGTGATGCTGGCGGTAGTATCGTTCTTCATGCTGAGCCGTTCGGGGAAAAAAGAAGGCATCAACTTCGAGCACAACCGCTGGGTGTGGTTCGTGGTGCTGGCTGCCCTGCTGGGAGCCATCAGCGGATTGTACGACAAATACCTGATGGGGATGTTCAACAATATGGTGGTGCAGGCGTGGTACAACATCTACCAGCTCTTCATGATGGGCGCGGTGCTGTTGTTCCTCTGGTTCCCGAAACGGAAATCGGGCACGCCTTTCCACTGGGACTGGTGCATCCCGCTGATTTCCATCTTCCTGTCGGCGGCAGACTTCGTTTACTTCTATGCCTTGGGGATGGACGACTCGATGATTTCCATTGTATCCATGGTGCGCCGAAGCAGCGTCGTGGTGTCTTTCCTGTTCGGAGCCATGGTGTTCCGCGAAAAGAACCTGCGAAGCAAGGCTGTCGACCTCGCTCTGGTACTCATCGGTATGTTCTTCTTGTATCTGGGAAGCAAATAGCATGGTCATAAAAAAATTTACGAAGTGTGATTCTCATCCAAACAAAATCACACCTCGTAAACATCTCTTATCGCAAGCTCAAATCATGTGGTTGGCTTTAAGCCATCTCCTGCCCCACGGAGTGAGGCACCACAACAAAAACACTACACAAGGCAGTCCGATAGCGGACAAAACAATTATCGCTTCCATTATTTCCCCTCCTTTTTATTCGTTAACAACAAACCGGCCAACAAGGTAAAACCGGCTACCAATATTCCAATTCCATAAACCAACAACCTGTTATCGCCCATATCCTTAAATAAGGAAGCGATAACAACACCTGTCAATACATACTTGGATACATCTATCAGGTATCCTCCCAGTTTTTCTTTCCACATTGCAAATATACTTTATTCTTTTTAAAACAACAACGCATATTTGCCGAAAAGTCTACTTCCCTTCCGTCGGAATCAATGCCTCAGAACTCCCGACACGCAAAAACATTTTCAGGAAAGGCACAAGGCGGTACACGGCAATCAGTATCAAAAGCAACGTACCGCCGATGCAGACCCATCCGAAAAGCTCTTTCAGGCTGGAAAGCGTAGTCTGCTCTACCACATAACGATAAAGTTCCTTAAGCGAAGCGTGCGACATCACGGCATTCGCGCCGTCCATATTGCGGCTTATCGTACTGATATTGTCCTGCATCAGATAACGCATCCAGCGGTTCAGCACCGCCGAGCCGAGGGGATTGGCTATGCTGGTACGGATGAAGCTCAGCACGCACAATGCCTGGAAGAAGTGCTTGAAGGGCACACTCTTCGCCACATATATCGTAAGGCAGATATAGAGCATCCCATAACCGATACCCCGCAGAAAATTGGGCAGGTACAGACTCTCGATATTCAGGTTGGGATGAATCAGGAAATACATATAATATTGGTAGAGGACTATCAGCAAAAAGCCCACAAAGATGAGCAGCTTGTACCCCTTCCGCAGCACCACCTGGCGGTAGAACACGATGCCTGCCCCGCAGATAATGCCCGAAAACACCAGCCAGTTGAGCGAAACGCTGTTCAGCGTGTCATACTTCAGGATAGACGACATAAACAGGTTCTGCAAAACCGATGAAGTGGCAAGAAAAAGGCACAACATCAGAAACAGGAACAAAATGGTGGGGAAATGGCGGTAACGGAATACTTTCAGCTCGATATACGGATGGCGCAAAGTGAGCATCCGGTTGATATTGACCAGCAACGCCACTACGGCTATCACGATGCAGGCACGTATCTCCGCACTGTCCAGCCAATCGAAATACTCGCCATAAATGCAGATGTAGACAATGGAGAAAAGCACCACGACCCAAAGGGCTGCCCCAATCCAGTCGATGCCGTAAAGCGGCACCTTCTTCATCGCACGGTAAGGACGGGTCAGCACAAAGACGCATACCCATACCACCGCCAGCAGCCCCATCACAAACCAGTGCATGTATTGCCAGTTCGCCCAGTCGGTAAGATGGATGGCTACCAGCCCCGACAACTGGATACTTTCGAGCACAATGACATAAATCACCGGATAAAACACCGAGAAATTGCCCGAAGGCGTCACGCTGAGACGCATATTCGAGAAACACTCGAACGTGCCCCACATCCGGAAGAAGCCCGACACAAAACACACCGCAATCTGCAGGGGGAGCGAAGGCGTATGCAACGTGATGAGGTTGCACGCCATCAGGACGGGGCATACCGCCAGCAGGATATGGCGCGTCATGAACCTGCACTTCAGGCGGATAAGAATCGGGAAGATGATGGTCATGCCGATAAACGAGGCATACCCCGCCATCGTGACATGCTGCTGGATGCATCCCAGCTCGCTCGACATCTGATAAGAGATAGGCAGAAACACGCCTCCGTTGAACTGGAAAGTCATGGCAAAGAACATCGACAGGAAAATGCATACGGGCGTAGGCAGGAATTCCTTGAAATAGCCGATGCGCGGACGCCGCTTGAGCAACCGCTTCTTGAGTACTCGCACAATCATACTATCACGTCCCTCCCTGCTCAATAATCAACGGAACATTCCACGTTCATGCCGGCACGCAGGCGTTGCAGGTCTTCTTTCCGGTTGTTCTCCGTAAACTCGATACGGATAGGTATGCGCTGCTCCACCTTCACGAAATTGCCGGCGGAGTTATCTTGCGGAATCAAGGAATAAGACGATCCGGTGGCGTCGGATATAGACGAGATGCGCCCTTCAAACTTCACGCCGGGAATGGCATCCACCTTGATGTCGACCAACAAGCCTTCACGCATGTTCGTGGTCTGGGTCTCCTTGTAGTTGGCTATCACCCACTTCTCCGTACCGTCTACCAGCGTCACCAGGGTCTGCCCCGGCTGCACCAGCTCGCCTTCATGGATTTCCTTGCGGCCGGTCATCCCGTCGGCAGTAGCCAGAATAACCGTATAAGATAGGTTCAGACGTGCCAGGTTCAGGGCAGCCTCAGCCAACTTGATGGAAGACTCGTTCTGGTCCAGGCGCTGGGTCTGTTCCTGCTTGACCAGCGAAGTGGATTCTTTCTGGCGGAGCAATTGTTCGTAACGCGCCTGGGTAGCTTCGTAATCGGTCTTCACCCGGTCGAACTGCTGGGGGGTAACCGCCTCTTCCTTCAGCAACCCCTGATACCGCTTGAAGTCGGCTTCGGCATTCTTCAACCGCACTTCCTGCTCCCTGATGGCGGCATCAGTGACCAGGATGTTGTTCTGGGTCGTATTGATAGTGGTGTACATAGCCGTCTTTCCAGCCAACGCACTTTGCAGGTCGGCTTCTGCCTGAGCCACTTTCAGTCGGTATTCCGTATCGTCGATGATAACCAGCGTATCCCCCTTCTTCACCTGCTGGTATTCATCGAAGCATATCTTCTTGATGAATCCCTGCACGCGGGTATTTACCGGAGTCAGGTGCTGCTTCACCTGCGCATTGTCTGTAAACTCCACACTGCCCAAATGGATGAAACGCCCGAACACCCAACTGATGCCGATGGCCAATATCAATAAAATAAAGAAATTCGGAATAGCTCTTTTTTTGTTTCTCATCATAAGTCGTATATTATTGGTTTATCCTGATTCGTTTTTGTGTTACAATGTCCCGGTGATTTTCTTCAACAGATAATACTGGTAAAGAATGCCGATTTCGTCATTTGCCAGTTGCAGCTCGGTATCCAGCTGGGTATTGCTGGCATCCAGCATATCGGTAATCAGTGCCAACCCGTTGAGGTAACGCTGGCGGACGATGTGATAATTCTCGTGTGCCAGCTGCACACTCTTCTCTTGCGTCCGAAGGCGGATATAAGCCTCGTTCAGGTCGGTATAAGCCGCATGGATATCGTTCTCCAGCTCTTCCTCCTCCCACCGGCGCTGCTCCTGCATCTGCATCGTATGGATGCGTGCCTGCTTCAGCTTCTTGTTGCTCTTGAACAAGGCATCGAAACTGTACGAAATGCCTACCCCGGCAAACCAATACGTGAAATTATTGTTCAAAGGTGGCACCTCTACCAGAATCGGTCCGGTAAAGTCATTGGTAACGGTCAGATGAATCTGCGGGCGGCGTTCGGCACGTGCCTGCTGCTGGCTTTCCTTGCCCAAGTCTATCCGTATGTCTGCCATCTGCAAGCGGGGTGCCCCTGCCGCTTCCTGCATCCAAAGCTCTTCCGCTTTCTGCTCTACCTGCTGGCGCATCAGAGCAGTGGTATCGGGCAGGATAGTCACGTTCGGGTCCAGCCCGATGGTCGTAGCCAAGCGGTAATTCAACACATCCATCCGGTTGCACGTAGAGGTCAGCCCCAGCTCCAGGTTCTGCAACTGGAGTTCGTAACGGGTGATGTCGCTCTTCAAAGCTGTGCCCTGGCGGTATGCCGCTTCCATATCTTTCACCAGAAGACGGGTTTGCTCGATGTTCTTCTCATAAACCACCTTCTGATTGCCCAACTGGAACAAGTCGAGGTAATATCCCAAAAGCATAAAACGCAGGTTCTGCTGATTGTCCAGAAAGGCAAGTTCCGACAACTGCCTGTTCAGACGGCTCGCCTGGATGTCGCTTGCAATCTTTCCTCCGGCATAAATGACCTGAGTAGCCCGCAACACATACGAATTGCCGAAGTGAGGCATATCGGCATGCACCCCGTTCGAGAAGTCACGGTCGGTCATACACCCGTCGCCAATATAGTTCAACTCCACCTGTGCCTCAATAGACGGAAGCAAACCGTTGCGCGCCACGCGCTCTGCCTGGGCGGCTTCTGCCGTCGCCAACGAACGGACATGAATGCTCTTGCTGTTCGCGTCGGCAAGGCGGAACATTTCTTCCACCGAAAGCATCCGCTGCTGGGCATACGCACCCGATATTCCTAAAAAAACAATTAACCCTAATACCCATTTCTTTTTTACCATAATACTGTATGTCTAGTTTTTATTATTATCCCGAACCGGTACAGAGGCATCTTTCACCCCCTTTACGCGAAAAAGAACTACGCTTAGTTTTCTGTGCCGAAAAGAACGCTATCTTTTTGCGAGTGCAAAGATAAAGCTTTATTTTTGTACTGAAATTGCATATAGAGCAACAATATTGCCAAAATCAGCCAAGCAAAAGATGAACCAGACAATACATAACGACCAGCCGCACACCGGACAGACGACGGAAAAGAAAATCATCATCGACAAAACCGGATGGGAGAAAATCAATATCGAAAAGCACCGCCATGCGGGGCAACACCAGATTATCTACACATTCTCGGGGACATTGCGGATACAAATCGGCACGTCCGACTATTTCGTTCCGGAAAAACATATCGCCTGGATTCCTGCCAACACCGAACACGAATTGTGCAGCAACAACCGGCAAGTGGTGCTCATCATCTTCTACATCACCCTGGAGCAAAGAGACCAGCAACGCTTTTCCAACCAGTTTGCCATCTACAACACCAATGCCGTGATAGCCGAGAACCTGCGTTTCATCTCGTCGCGCCATGCCGTTATCTGCCGGCAAGAACAACCCGACCTGTACGAGTTCTCGTATGCCTTCTTCAAATTGCTCCCCTCGATGAATCCGTGCAGCGAAATCACCCTCAAGACGCAAGCTATCCCCAACGACGAACGCCTCCAGCCCATCCTGCGCTACCTGAGAAAGCACCTGCACGACAATCCCACCATCGAAGAAACCGCTGCCCTGTTCGGATTCTCCGTACGAAACCTGAGCCGCCTGCTCCATAACTCGGGCATACGCTTCAACCAATACCTAAACCAGCAACGGGTGACACGCGCCATCGAGCTGTATACCGACGGAGGAAAGACCATCCAGCAAATCGCCTACGAAGCCGGATTCAGCACCCCCAGCCATTTCAACCGGGTGTTCAAACAAATCACCGGGATGCCTCCCGGCGCATTCTTCCAAAGCAAACCTTGATTTCGGAACGCACAGACATACCTGCTCGCCGCTGGCTATATGTATGCTTTCAAAAGGGATATATACTTCATGTACAGTTTCATATATACTGAAACCACTTACAGATATATATTCCCAGCCAGAGAAACATATCTTCATGAGCAACCATAATTATCCAGCCTAACAGCGGACATTCACTATATAATTAAGGTATATGCCTTTCTCCCGAAAGACAACAAGAAACATCCAAAAAGATATTTTTCGCAAAAAAACGTGTCCTTTATTTGTGGATTTAAGAAAAAGCATTACCTTTGCAACCGCAAAACAAAAATACGCTTTGCGGAAATAGCTCAGTTGGTAGAGCACAACCTTGCCAAGGTTGGGGTCGCGAGTTCGAGTCTCGTTTTCCGCTCGTAACAAATGCCCAGGTGGCGGAATGGTAGACGCGCACGTTTCAGGTGCGTGTGTCGAGAGGCATGCAGGTTCGAGTCCTGTTCTGGGCACGCTCTTTTAAAGTTTGTTTGTTGGAGAGATGGCGGAATTGGTAGACGCGCTACTTTGAGGGGGTAGTGACATTATGTCGTGGGAGTTCGAGTCTCCTTCTCTTCACCCGTTATTGCGGAAATAGCTCAGTTGGTAGAGCACAACCTTGCCAAGGTTGGGGTCGCGAGTTCGAGTCTCGTTTTCCGCTCGTAACAAATGCCCAGGTGGCGGAATGGTAGACGCGCACGTTTCAGGTGCGTGTGTCGAGAGGCATGCAGGTTCGAGTCCTGTTCTGGGCACCATCATTGCGGAAATAGCTCAGTTGGTAGAGCACAACCTTGCCAAGGTTGGGGTCGCGAGTTCGAGTCTCGTTTTCCGCTCAAGTTAGTTATTTTGGGTTTCATTGCGGAAATAGCTCAGTTGGTAGAGCACAACCTTGCCAAGGTTGGGGTCGCGAGTTCGAGTCTCGTTTTCCGCTCGTAAAGAGAAGTTGGTCAGCCAGCTTCTCTTTTTCGTTTCGCATCCTTCCTTCTACTTTTCATTTTTTTTCAATTGAAAAACATCTTGTTTTTTTGGTTGCTAACTGTAGCCTATATATATTTGCAGAAGCATATTAAATTTGAAAACAAGATGAAAACGTATGACATCTATTTTTCGGACAAAAGTTCGAGCGACAACAAAGGTTTTGCTATCAAAAGCGAGGAGAAAGCCATTCACATGGCAGAAGACATGATAGCCAAAGGCAGCAATTACATCGAAGAATATGCCGGAGGAACCATCTCGGTAGTCGACTCTGACGGAAATACCGTATGGAGCAAACCTATCCCCAAAGAAAAATAGAACTTAAAAACTCAAAAACTTAAAAACCCAAAAAACTTAAGAACTCAAAAACTTAAGAACTCAAAAACTCAAAATATATGTTCTCAGGAATAGTAGAAGAATGTGCTAAAGTCGTCAAGGTAGTAAAAGAACAGGAAAACCTGCACCTCACCTTGACTTGCTCGTTTGTAAACGAGCTGAAAGTAGACCAAAGCGTGTCGCACAACGGTGTATGCCTCACCGTGGTCCGCATCGAAGACAATACCTATACCGTAACCGCCATGAAAGAAACCATCGAACGGTCGAACATCGGCTTGCTGAAAGAAGGCGATGAGGTGAATGTGGAGCGCAGCATGCAAATGAACGGCAGGCTAGACGGACACATCGTACAAGGCCACGTAGACCAGACCGCCACCTGCATCGCCATCGATGATGCCGACGGAAGCTGGTATTTCACATTTAAATATGATTTCGAACCCGAAATGGCAAAACGCGGCTATTTCACGGTCGACAAAGGCTCGGTAACGGTAAACGGAGTCAGCCTCACCGTATGCAATCCTACGAAAGACACGTTTCAGGTCGCCATTATCCCTTATACCTTCGAGCATACCAATTTCCACACCTTACGCCCGGGCAGCGTAGTGAATCTGGAATTCGACATCATCGGCAAATACCTGAGCCGCATGATGCAACTGGCAGAATGAAAAACACAACCATATATCATTAACTTAAAATTGAAAGCATGAGAAAAACATTAGCGTTAAGTCTGTTGGGCTTCTCCCTTCTTGCCGGGAACGCCCAAACATTCAAAGAGTGGCAAGACCCTGAAATAAACGCTGTCAACCGTGCTCCGATGCACACCGATTATTTCGCTTACGAGTCGGCGGAAGCCATCGGAAACGGCAAAACACAATCACAAAACTTCATGAGCCTGGACGGAACGTGGAAATTCTTCTGGGTGGCGAATGCCGACCAGCGCCCCACGGATTTCTGGAAAACAGGATACAATGACAAGGGATGGGACGACATACAGGTGCCCGGCGTATGGGAACTGAACGGATACGGCGACCCCATCTATGTCAACATGGGCTTTCCCTGGCGCAACCAATACGAAAACAACCCTCCTTATGTTCCCACTGAAAAGAATCACGTAGGCTCTTACCGCCGGACAATCACCGTCCCCGCCTCGTGGAAAGGCAAAGACATCATCGCACACTTCGGGGCAGTCAGCTCGAACATGTACCTCTGGGTAAATGGAAAATACGTAGGCTATAGCGAAGACAGTAAGCTGGAAGCCGAATTCAACCTGACTCCTTATCTGAAACCGGGACAGGAAAACCTCATCGCATTCCAGGTGTTCCGCTGGTGCGACGGCTCGTACCTGGAAGACCAGGACTTCTTCCGCTACACCGGAGTGGCACGCCAGTGCTATCTTTACGCCCGCAACAAGAAACGCATCGAAGATATCCGCGTCACTCCCGACCTGGATGGTGAATACAAAAACGGCACGCTGGCTGTAGATGTCGACCTGAAAGGAAGCGGCAAGGTGCAGCTCACCCTGAAAGATGCCGAGGGCAACGAAGTGGCTTCGGCTTCGACCAAAGGCGAAACGGTGACCCTGAACATCGACAATCCGCATAAATGGACAGCCGAAACTCCTTACCTCTACACCCTCTACGCGCAGATGGAAGGTACGGCCGATGCTGAAATCATCCCTGTCAACGTAGGTTTCCGCAAAATCGAGCTGAAAGGCTCGCAGATACTAGTCAACGGACAACCCGTATTGTTCAAGGGAGCCAACCGCCACGAAATGGACCCCGATGGCGGCTATTACGTGTCACGCGAACGGATGCTACAAGACGTATTGCGCATGAAAGAACTGAACATCAATGCCGTGCGTACCTGCCACTATCCCGATGACCAATACTGGTATGAACTGTGCGACCGCTACGGACTCTACATGATAGCGGAAGCCAATATCGAATCGCACGGAATGGGATATGGCGAACGCACCCTGGCGAAGAACGAATCGTATGCCAAAGCACACATGGAACGCAACCAGCGCAACGTACAACGTTCGTTCAACCATCCCAGCATCATCTTCTGGTCGCTGGGCAATGAAGCCGGATACGGACCTAACTTCGAGGCAGCCTACGACTGGATTAAAGCCGAAGACCCCAGCCGCGCCGTGCAATACGAGCAAGCCAAACAAGACGGAAAGACCGACATCTTCTGCCCGATGTATTACGACTACAAGAGTTGTATCGCTTATTGCGAAAACGAAAGCAAACAGAAACCGCTCATCCAATGCGAGTATGCACACGCAATGGGCAACTCGGAAGGCGGATTCAAGGAATATTGGGACTTGGTACGCAAATATCCCAAATACCAGGGCGGATTCATCTGGGACTTCGTCGACCAGTCTTGCCGCTGGGAAGGCAAGAACGGACGGATCATCTATGCTTACGGAGGCGACTTCAACCGCTTTGACGCCAGCGACATCAACTTCTGCGACAACGGACTGATTAGCCCCGACCGCCGTCCGAACCCGCACGCCTACGAAGTAAGGTATTTCTATCAAAACATCTGGACCACCCTTGCCGATGCACAAAAAGGCACCGTGAAAGTGTATAATGAATATTTCTTCCGCGACCTTTCGGCTTACCGCCTGGAATGGGAATTGCTGCACGACGGCAACCTCGTACGTACCGGTACGGTAGAAAAGCTCGATGTGGCTCCGCACCAGACCAAGGAAGTGGCTTTGAATTACGGTACGACAAGCACTGAAGGCGAATGGCTGCTGAACGTGAAATACGTGCTGAAGAACGCAGAAGGCGTATTGCCTGCCGGACAGACCGTGGCTTACGACCAGTTGGTACTGAAGGCTTACGAAGCTCCGGCACTGGAATTTGCCAACGTGAAAGAGACCAACCAAGACATCGTTGTGCCTCAGATAGACGACACCAACAGCAATTACCTGGTAGTAAAAGGCGAGAACTTCGACATCGAGTTCAACAAATACACCGGATACCTCACCATCTACGAAGTGGAAGGCATGAGTTACCTCGAACCTGGCACCGCACTGGCTCCCAACTTCTGGCGCGCACCGACCGACAACGATTTCGGAGCCAACCTGCAACAGAAGTACGTGGCATGGAAAAACCCGGGCATTCAGCTCACTTCTTTAAAGAGTGAAACGGAAAACGATATGGTGAAAGTCAGTGCCGAATACGAACTGAAAACCGTATCAGCTACTCTTTCGCTCACCTACCTCATCAACAACAAGGGCGCGGTGAAAGTGGTACAGTCGATGAAAGCCGACCCGAACGCCAAGGTATCAGACATGTTCCGCTTCGGCATGAGCCTGATGATGCCCAAGCAGTTCGAGACCATCTCCTTCTACGGACGCGGACCGTGGGAAAACTATTCCGACCGTAACCATTCCACTCCGCTGGGCATCTACCGCCAGCAAGTGGACGACCAATATTATCCCTACATCCGTCCGCAGGAAAGCGGCAATAAGACCGACCTCCGCTGGTGGCAAGTCATCAACAAAGCCGGAAACGGACTGATGTTCGTATCCGAAGCTCCCTTCTCGGCATCGGCATTGCCCTACCGCATCGAAAACCTGGACGAAGGCTGGGTGAAAATTCAACGCCACTCAGGCGAACTGGACAAAGCAGGCATGACCAGCCTCTGCATCGACAAGGCTCAGATGGGACTGGGATGTGTCAACAGCTGGGGTGCTCTCCCACTGGAAAAATACCGCTTGCCGTATGGCGATTATGAGTTTACCTTCATCATGTCGCCCTGCCAGCATCAGCTGAAGTAAGGCTCTAAAGTCTGAAGACATAAAAAATGAGGACGCAAAGGCGCCGGGGATCTCCCCTTCCGCTTTTGCGTCCTCCGTTTTTTCTCTATGAAACTCCTTACAAGTCCTTCACCAGGATGCGCCCGCTCTGATACAGATAGGTCCGTTTCGCTTCGATCAAGGCATCCCACGAAGCCGGATAATTCTCTTTATCTATCTTGAAATTCTCGGCTCCCGTACTGTCCAGCCTTTCCATCAGCACCCCTACGGTCAGTTGGTTGATGTCCATGCCGGGCAGGTAGCGGATACTTCCGTCCTTGTCATCGCCGAAGGTTTCGTAAACCAGCCGGATATCCGTCAGCTCGTACAGGATGTTTTTCGTGAGCCGGATAGGAATCTTATACTCTTTGCTCAGTTCTTCCGCCGTATAGGGCTGCTGTTCGTGCTCAAACCGTTTGCAGATGGCAGAGAGCACAATGGCGCAGAAGAAATCGTGGTAACGCCGGCTGATATGCGCCGTCTCTTTTCCGAAGCTGAAAGACGGGAGATTCTGGCTGACATAGCTCATCTCTGCCCCGAAAAGGCAAATCGTCCACGACACCTGTGTCCACAACAGGAACATCGGGATGGCGGCAAAACTTCCGTAGATGGCGTTATAGTTCGAAATCCATATCTGGCTATTGACGTAAAAATACTGGAATGCCTGGAAAGCACTACCTGCCAGCAGCCCCGGAAACCAGGCATGGCGCAATTGCACTTTCGTATTGGGCATGAACACATATAGCCCCACAAACATCCCCCACGTCAACGCATACGGAATCAGGCGCACCAGGAATTTCAGCATCGGTCCCAGCAGAAGGAAAGTCTCCAGATCTTTCACGTAGGTGGTCATAAAGATGGTCAGACCGCTGGAGATAACGATAAGCAACGGGAGCAAAAGAATCATCGAGAAATAATCGGTAATCTGTCGGAACACCGTGCGCGGATGTTTCACCTGCCAAATGGCATTGAAGCTGCGCTCGATATTGTCTATCAGCATCAGGATGGTGAAGAGCAGCATAATCAGTCCCACCCCGATAAAGATGCCGCTCTGCGCGTGTTGCAGGTAAGAGTTGACCCACGATAAAATCAGCTCGCTCTGCTCGTTGGCTATCCCGGTTTTCAGTTGTTGCTCCAGCAGGGCGTCAAACCCAAAGCCGCGCGCGATAGCAAACAACAGAGCCAGTATAGGGATAATGGAAAGCAGGGTGCTGTATGTCAAGGCAGAGGCACGCACCGGAATGCGGTCGTTCAGAAACTGCTCGACCGAAAGGTAGACGATTTTCAGGCACGCGTACAGGCGTTTCCTTACAGGAGTCACTTCGTCTTCGGTGATTCTCCAAATACCGTCAGTCAGGAACTGGAGCCAATATTGCAACCGCATAACACAATTATTTAAATGAAGAATGAAGAATTAAGAATGAAGAATCTGTTGATGTTTCCTTTTTTGAAACGCAGATTAGCGCAGATTCACACAGATTTTAATTCTTCATTCTTCATTCTTAATTCTTCATTATTATCATTCTCTCCGTGCGCTTTGCTCACTCTAAAAATAAAAACTTTGCGTCTTCGCGTCTCTGCGTTCGATTTTATTTCAAACACAGATTCTTCATTAAAAAAAGCAGCCGGCCTGTAAGCCGGGTTCTGTTCCCTATATAATATAAGGTGTCTGTCATTTATCTACGCCTTTTGTCACCAAAAGGCTCTAGCGGTCTACCCTCCGACGTGGGGCGAGCAACCCTCCTTAATGCCGGTTTACACGACCTTACAACTCCTAAGATGCACAGCCCGCATGTCGCCACACGGCTGGTAGGCTCTTACCCTACCTTCTCACCCTTACCTCTCCGGGTAGGAAAGGCGGTTATTTTCTTCTGCATTACTCTACCCTCGCAGATAGCTTTCTGTTAGGAAGTAGGATGCTCTGCGTTGCCCGGACTTTCCTCTTGTGCCGAAACACCAGCGACAGACCGTCCGACTGCTTTCATTTGCAAAGGTACGTAAATAAAATGGTATCTCTGCCATTCAGGCAAGAAATATCTTTCGCTCCCTGCAAAAGTGACTGATAATGAATGCAAATTTGTCAGCTACCCCCGTTAAGCGCGGTTAATGGGCTATCCCGCTTTGTTAAAAGAGAGAAAAAAGAACGCACAAGATGTACAACCGCATGATATTTGTTCTACTTTAGCAGATGAAATGTTAAACTAATATCGAAATTAACAATTTAAACAGAATAAAGATATGAAAAAGACAACTAAATTCGCTTTGGGTGCAATCGCATTGATTGCCGTAAGCGCAGGAGTGGCAGGAATCACATCCTATGCAGTCCTCCAGTCTAAAGATACAACGAACGCTTCTTTCTACGAAGCATTCCAAACGGCAACACCAGCCCGCTATGCCGCGCTCGACGCTTCGAAAGCGCAACCAATCGACCTGACACAAGCCGCGGAAAGCTCGTTGAACTCGGTAGTGCACATCATGGCGGTGCAACGCAGCAAGACCAAGGTAATCCAGACCCAGCCCGATATTTTCGATTTCTTCTTCGGTGACGGGCGCGGACGCCAGCAACAAGTACAGACACCCGAGCAACGCGGTTTCGGTTCTGGTGTAATCATCTCGAAAGACGGATACATCGTGACGAACAACCACGTGATTGACGATGCCGACGAGATTTCGGTCAAGCTCCATGACGGACGCGAAATGAAAGGACGGGTCATCGGTACAGATCCTACTACCGACTTGGCGCTGGTGAAAATAGAAGGCGATGATTTCCCCGCCATCCCCGTAGGCAACTCAGACAACTTGAAGGTAGGCGAATGGGTGCTTGCCGTAGGTAATCCCTTCAACCTGGGCTCTACGGTTACAGCCGGTGTAGTAAGCGCCAAGGCGCGCGGACTGGGAGCCAACGACGTGGAATCGTTCATCCAGACCGATGCCGCCATTAACCAAGGCAACAGTGGAGGCGCGCTGGTCAATGCAAAAGGCGAGCTGGTAGGCATCAATGCCATGCTGGTTTCTCCTACCGGGGCTTATTCAGGCTATGGATTTGCCATCCCCACCAGCATCATGACCAAGGTAGTGACCGACCTGAAACAATACGGAACCGTACAACGTGCTTTGTTGGGCATCGCCGGACGTGACATGGGCAAAGAAGAATATCCGGAAGACATCCGCAAGGAACAGAAAGAACTGGGCATCGGCTATGGCGTGCAGGTAGTGGAAGTGCAGGAAGAAGGCTCCGCAGCCGGCATCTTGAAGAAAAACGATGTCATCATCGCCCTCAATGGTGAAAAGATAGAAAGCATGGCTGCCCTGCAAGGCAAGCTTGCCGAGAAACGTCCGGGCGATAAGGTGAAAGTGAAAGTCTTCCGCGACAAGAAAGACCAGGAATTCACCATTACCCTGAAGAATGCACAAGGCAACACCAAGGTAGTGAAGAAAGCCGACATGGAAATATTGGGTGCAGCCTTCCGTGAAGTGCCCGCCGACTTGAAACGTCAGCTGAACTTGGGCTATGGTGTACAAGTAACGGGTGTGAGCGACGGACGCATGGCAGACAGCGGTATCCGCAAGGGATTCATCATCCTGAAAGCAAACGGCAAACAGCTCCGCACTGTAGAAGACCTGGAAGAAGTGATGAAAGCCGCTTCCCAGTCGCCCGACCAGGTATTGTTCATGACAGGTGTCTATCCGTCGGGCAAACGCGCCAACTATGCAGTTGACTTAACACAACAATAAAGTAGTTTTCATAGGATAAAAAGGAAAAAAGATTGTGATTCTCACAGAGAAAAGCGGTTCCGCGTGATGCAGAGCCGCTTTTTTTAGTCATATATCAAAGCACAGGCGGCCGCATGAATCACCACGACCGCCTGTGCAATAAATCATCCTATTCTTACATTAACACACTACTTATAATTTCCAAAGAAATGAAGCCACGGCATTTGCCGGAATCGTATAATGAAAACACTTGTCTTTGTCGGTTACTGTTATGTTTTGTTCCTGTAGAGAATTATTTGCCGCAACCAAAGCATGACTTCCGTCTTCATTTTCAAAAGCGACAAACGAAAACCCTTCACGGACAGTTGCCTTTGCTCCGATACGTATTGCATTCGGTTTCACCACAGCTCCCATATGTGCCATGGCATAATAATGCGAATTACGTGTAATGGCAGAATAGTCTTTATTATCTACATCCACCGCGCCATAGCATACAGCACATGCACCTGGTCCGCCATGAGGACCCTGATCAGTATCAAGCATCAGATTCCATACAATCGCTCCTATACACCAATTGTTGACCGTCCCTATCGCCAAGTCTTCTACGTCTCTCAGCAATGATTTCGAAAGGTCACGTCCATCATTCCATTCTCCGATTGAGGCTTCAGAAAATATCAGTTCTTTATCGGGAGCCGCTTCATGTATCTGTAACAATTCATCACGATGTCCTCCATAATTATGGTAAGCCGCACCCGCAAAATAAGCCCGTGCTTTGGCATCTTCATAAATACGCAAAGGATATTTCACCTGACTTTCCTTATCGTCATAATTATAATTATGGTCAAAGGCATAGATTTTCACATTCCCTAATCCCGCTTTTTCCAAAGACGGTCCTAATGCATTTTTCACAAAGTCACGTTCTTCCTTCCAATACATCAGCATCGAAGCCGAATTGCCTGGATTCAATGGCTCATTTTGCGGAGTCAGGCTATAAATGGGTATATTTTCCTTCTCGAAAGCTTGTATCCATTTTACTAGATAAGTCGCATAATCTTGATAATAGTCCGGATTCAGATGTCCTCCAGTCCACGAATCATACGGAAGTTTGCTTTCCAGATTTTTCACCTTCATCCATTTAGGAGCAGTCCAAGGTGTAGCCATTATCTTCAAGTCCGGATTGATAGCAAGGATTTCTTTCAAAGCCGGAATCACATAATCGGTTTCCTCCGCTGTCAAAGAAAAATTTTCAATCCCTTTTTTATCACAGCAAGTATAATCACTTAACGAAAAATCAGAGCAACCTATAGAGACACGTACATAGCTGAATCCATATTTCCGAGGAGAAAATGTCTCTTCCAAAAAAGCTCTGCGTTTTTCGGCAGGCATCAATGAAAGGTTGTATGCAGTAGCCCCTGTGATAGCCGCACCAAATCCGTCTATGCATTGAAATCGTTGTTGCGGGTCTATTTGTATATTCAAAGCATCAGGAAGTTCATCACCTCCAAAGTCAATACTGTCTTGCGTTAAATCGTATGTACGCGTGACGTCGGTAAGAAGCAGGTATACCCCTGCTTCATTACCTTTATCTGTACAACTGTTCATTGCAAGCATGAACCACCCCATACATAGACAAATAGCATATTTAATAAAACGCTTCATCGGCCAATCTTATTGAGGATTTTGTACAATAGCATATTCTTCTCCTTTCGAACCGGTCGCTTCTATTTCCGATTGAGGTATCTGAATGTATTTCTTGTTTTCATTCCAATTTTCGCGTTCTGGAATGGCCTTTCCGCCCCACACTAAATTTTCTTTATCTTGAAGGATGACTCCTCCACCAGCTTTCAATACAGTAGCAGCCTTTCCGGTACGCACCAAATCAAAATAACGTTTTCCTTCTCCTACAAACTCCAGCCGGCGTTCTTCCAACAGGTTTTCAAGAGAAACCTCACGGTAAGAAGCATGGGCACGGTTACGCACTCTGTCATAATAAGTTTGAGCTGTGGCAATATCTCCTGTTTCCAACGCTAATTCGGCAGCATTCAACAAAGTTTCTGCATACCTGTATAAGTGCAAATTATAATCCCAGTTCAAGTCTGCATCACCTAATGCACCGTTGTTTCCTCCCGGACGCGGAAGATATTTACGCAAGAAATAACCTGTATTCTGATATCGTCCTCCATAAGTCACGGTATAACCCTCAACTGCCTTTTCCTTTATATATTTATCTATATTCAAAATGCCTTGATCCCGTCTAGTATCACCTTCTTCATAAGTATCATACACTTCTTTAGAAACCGTACAAAATCCCCAGCCGCTGGAAAATTCGGGCGAAGGTTCATTGCTGGAAAAGCCATCTACTCCAATCATAGCAGGCAATACCGTTCCTCCCGGTTGATTAGCACTTCCCCATGTACGTTTTCCTCCTGCCGCGATATAGTTCACATCAAAGATAATTTCATCATTCCATTCATTAGTCACATCCCAAAGTTCTTCTGTCGGGATTAAATCATATTCTTGAGAATTGATGATATCTTTCATATATTGCAAGGCTTTCGCATATTTACTTTTATCAGCCTGATACATAACATAATCGGCATAAATCATAGCTGCTGCAGCCTGAGTCATACGTCCCTTCCATTCTGCAGGCTGGTCCATCGGAAGCACATTACTGTCCAATACTTCTTCCAGACTGGCTGTAACGGCTTCATACACTTCGTCAGCCTTATATTGACGTGCCAAATAAGGTGCACTCAGGTTTTCTTCATAATAAGGAACATTGCCCCATGTTTTCCATAATACCAAATAATACCAAGCTCGCAAGGCACGCCCCTCTGCCACGAAAAGATTACGTTGCTCGTCTGTGATTTCTGTCGAATTATTGGCGTTATCTATCAAACGGATAGAACGGTTAATACCCGAATAACTTGTAGTCCATGCACCACCTATACCCATTGTCGCATCTGAACGATACTGAGAAATCAAATGCAATTCCGCTTGGTCACTCGTAGAAGATCCGCCTACATAGATATCATCTCCCATACAATCCCATACCAAATTCAGCGGAGCCCAACCTGAGAAATAATCATACCAATGCATCGGATCATATGCCGCTACCATTGACTCCATTATCTGGTCATAAGTCTTATAATATTCATCAATGGATATAGAGCTTGCCGGCTCTTCGGTCAGGAAATCTTCGCTACACGATGCCAGGTTTAAACCCAAAGCGACGATTACCAAGCCATATAATTTTATTTTCTTCATAAGTATTTCAATTTTAAACATTTAAAAATTAAGATTCAATCCTACTGTAAATGTACGCGCCTGAGGATAATAGCCACGGTCTATTCCATTCGAATTGTCATTATTCAATTCCGGATCAAAACCTTTATATCCGGTAAGAGTCAACAAGTTTTCAGCAGCCACATAAAAACGGAGTCTTTCTACAAAGAATTTATGAGTCAGACTCTTAGGTAACGTATAACCTATCTGGATGTTCTTTATACGCGCAAAAGACCCATTCTTTATATACAAGTCAGAGAAGTTGCCCCAATTCTTATTGGCATCGTCTCCGTTCCAGCAAAAGCGTGGCATTGTATTCGATGTGCCTTCACCATGCCAACGATCCATAAATTCAGCCGGGAGATTTACCCACTGACAATCCAATCGGCGTGTCACATCAGCAATCTGATTTCCCCATTGTCCCGATACCAGCATGCTGAAATCGATATTCTTATAAGCCAAATTGAAATTGATGCCAAATGTCCAGTCCGGAGTTCCCTTACCGATATTGGTTCTATCCTTATCATCGATTGTTCCGTCACCATTCATATCTACGAAACGCACATCGCCTGGTACAGCATTGGGTTGAATCAGTTTTCCATCTTTCACATATTCATTAATTTCTGCCTGATTTTGAAATATACCGTCTGTTTTATATCCCCAAAAGTAAGGATAAGGCTGCCCGTTTTCTGCACGCGAGATATTTCCTATCTGATGCACATTGTCCATAGTTTCATACCCGTCAGCATTTCCCAAATCTATCAATTCGTTTTTCAAGTAACTCAGATTTGCCCGAGCGCTGAAACTCCAATCATTCTTTACCAGTTGATAACCCAATTCAAATTCTACACCTTCATTTTTCATCGAACCTACATTACCCCACGGCTTTGATTCGCCTAAATAAGAAGGTATTGCCATTTCCTTCAACATACCGTTTGTTTTCTTATAAAAATAATCGACAGTGAAAGTCAAAGCATTGTTGAAAAAGCCAAAATCCAAACCTACGTCATATTGTTCAGATTCTTCCCATTTCAAATCCGGATTAGGCGTTCCACTTGGCTTAGAACCCAATACAAGTGCCTGTCCTTTTCCATATCCGCCAAACACATAATTATTATTTAACGCGACATTGGCTGTATAACGGAAATTACCAATATTTTCATTACCGTTTTTACCCCAAGAAAGACGGAGTTTAGTAGATGTCCACCATTCCGGACGCTTCTCCAACCAAGGCTCGTTTGTAAGATTCCAACCTACAGATACCGAAGGGAATGTCGCCCATTTATTATTAGAACCAAATCGGGAAGAACCGTCCCGGCGTACCGTAAATTGGAACATATAGCGTTCTGCAAAGTTATAACTCAACCGTCCGAAGTATGATGCCAACGAATTGGGGTCGCCTGCTCCGCCGCTAACAGTCTGTTTTCCATCCGAAGGCAAACCTGTTGTAAAATTAATATTTGCCTTATCTTCCAGATATGCCAGCAAATCGTATGCTGTACCCGAAAGGCTACGGCTGGTATAGCGTTGTGCCGATTGTCCTAATACAATTGAGAAAGAGTGTTGATTGATGGTCTTGTCGTATGTCAATACATTTTCTATCTGCCATGTATATCCTCGGTTCATTGACGACCTGACATTCGAATTGTTGTTCTTCGCATTTCGGTTCAAGTAATACGGAATGGTATAGCCATCTGTTCCCCAAAAAGCCAAATCAGAGCCCCACGAGAATTTAAATTTCAAATTATCCCAAATGCCCAATTCAGCAGTAAGGTTGGCTATCACTTTATCCGAATTATTTTTGTCTACAGGTAAAGAAAGGCGTGCCAAAGGATTTGCCAATTCGTTGAAGTCTGAACTAGGAAGATTTAATAACCGGCCACTTACTTTATCGCGGATAAACTCTCCATTTTCCGAAGCATTGTAATTACTGCCGGCTATAGCTTTCAATTCATCTTCGCTATTTGCGTAAACTTCCATTGTCGGATCCATAAACAATGCATCGGCTAAAGCCGATCCGGTTAAGTTGCCCGCATTGATGCCACGGCTGTTTATACGAGAATAACTCAGGTTTACACCTACCGTAAGATTCCTCAACCAGTTCCGCGTCTTCGATTCATCGAACACCTTATATTGTGTATTGCTGCGGAAAGAAAGACGCTCATAGTTGGAATGGTCATAATTACCTCCTACGATACCTTCTTGGTTATAATATCCTGCAGAGAAATAATAGTTAATTTTTTCCGAAGCACCACTAATGCTCAACTGATGATTTTGTACAGGAGCTCCGCTATTGAACAAAGCATCTTGCCAGTTTGTACCTGTTCCCAGTGTTGAAGGGTCGGAAAATTTAGGTGTGCTTCCATTATAGGCAGCTGCCTCATTCATTAAAGTGGCATACTCCGTAGCATTCAACATTTCACGTTGTTTCCAAGGGCTTTGCCAGCCAAATGAGAAATCATAATTAACCTTGACTTTTCCTAATGCCCCTTTTTTGGTTGTCACCAGCACCACACCATTGGCAGCACGCGCTCCGTAAACAGCTGCAGAGGCTGCGTCTTTCAGTACTTCGATGGAAGCAATGTCCGCCGGATTGATGTTGTCAATACCTCCTCCAATCGGCATTCCGTCTACGATATAAAGCGGGTCAGAATTATTGATTGTTCCTGTACCACGTACCCGCACGACAGAACTGGAACCCGGTTGTCCGTTTTGAGTCGTAACCTGCACACCGGCTGCCAATCCTTTCAATGCATTATCCACACGTGTTGGGGCGGTCTGTGCCAGTTCGTCTTCTCCTACTTTGGCAATAGAAGCTGTTACTACACTTTTCTTTTGGACTCCATAACCAATCACCACAACTTCATCCAATGCCTTGCTGTCTTCTTTTAAAATGATATTCAACAAAGAAGGAGAAGCCTCTACTTGCTGAGTAACATATCCGATAAAAGATACTTCAATCACAGAATTTTCCGGTACATCCGGAAGCGTAAAATTACCGTCAAAATCTGTAATGGCACCGATTGTTGTGCCTTTCACCAAAACACTTGCACCGATGACCGGCTCACCGGAAACATCTTTCACAATTCCTTTCACTGTCAGTTGTTGAGCAAACGATTCCAGCGAAAAGAATAACATCAAGCACCCCGTTAACAGAATGGCTTGAAACTTTCTAAATTCTTTTTTCATTTACGAAATTATTATTAAAATTAAGGTTATAAATCATTCTGACTTCCACTTGCAAATGTAGGGATTTGATGCATCCGTTCGATAAGCAAGTAAAAGGAAGAAGTAAACTAATAGCAACTCCAATCAATTGATAATCAATACACAACAAAAATTTTCCTTCACAAAAAGTAAATATCCGAAGCGCTGTAAGGAAGCCAATAATATCTTTATAGAAACACATTTTCCCCGACATTGCATTCAGAACAGACAGTACACCCGAGATTATACCTTCCTTCCTGTTTAAATCAGGAAATACAACCGGGCATTTATTCACATTGCAAAATTTCCTGACGAGCCAATGCCTCTAAATAATAATAATCGG
Organism: uncultured Bacteroides sp.; assembly: GCA_900544675.1. Lineage (GTDB taxonomy): Bacteria > Bacteroidota > Bacteroidia > Bacteroidales > Bacteroidaceae > Phocaeicola. Next base: position 47,276 of record UQVZ01000007.1, on the reverse strand, counting down.
AATACGATAAAGGCACATCGATTTCACTGCCTGCCGGGAAATGACCGGTAGAATGTAATAACAAGAAACCGTATGCCGTTCCAGGACTTGTCTGATAATGTTCATTCAGGCTATTTATCATTTTATCTGCCACTGCCTTATAATATTCTCCTTTTTCAAAAGATACATAAGTAGAAAGTTCATACAGTCCTGATGCCATTATCGCAGCCGCAGAAGCATCGCGCGGAACGTTTTCCATCGGCACGTCATGCTGCGATTCTTCTGTTCCCGGAGCCTTCATGTCCCAATAAGGAACAAAATCTTCAGGCATATTGGGCAATTTCAAAAAAAAGTCTGCTATGTGTTCTGCCTGTTTCAGATAAGTCGGGTCTTTCGTAAAACGATAACACATTGTATAACCATAAAGCCCCCATGCTTGCCCACGACTCCAAAACGAATCATCAGAAAAACCTTGTGCCGTACATCTCATACGCACACTGCCGGTTTCCGGGTCATAGTCTACGACATGATAGGAAGAATAGTCCGGACGAAAATGGTGTTTCATCGTCGTATTGGCATGATTGACAGCTATCCGCCAATAAACGGAATCGCCGGTAAGCTGAGTTGCACGGAATAGCATTTCCAGATTCATCATATTATCTATAATGACCGGAAATTTCCAGACATTCGGATTGTGGTCCCACGAACGCAAACATTTTACTTTATCATTGTAACGCCCTATTAAAGTACGAGCGCTTTGCAAAACGACATCCCGGTACGAACGCTCTCCGGTCAGCGCATAAGCTTTACCAAAACTATTATAAATAATAAAACCTAAATCGTGTGTCCCTTTATGCCATTTAGCTTCTTCAATGGGCCAAGTAAAACTAATAGCTTGCTGACGCCAATAGTCATCATGTGTATAAGCATATATTTGCCACAGACAGCCTGGGAAAAATCCCGAACACCAATCATTGGGATGAACCAAAGCCAAGGTACCGTCTTTATTGATGCTTCGGGGACTGACACGCCGATACATAGCATTCTCCTTTTCCTTTTTTGCCTTGTCTGTACACTGCATGGCATATTCCAACTGTCCGGCAGCAAAGGCATACGCATGATCCGCATCTGTAGCATGTACATAAAGTAGATTAAATCGGTCAGCAAGGTCAAGTATCCGATTCGCTCGATACAACTTCAGGTAATCTTTCCATTCCGGATTCAACAAATAAGTCCGATACAAATCTTTACAGAATTCCTGCTGCTTTCCTTCCCAATTGCTGATTTGACGGTAAGGCCATTCCTGCACATCCTTTCCTATATATGCAGCCAAAAAATCCATCGCTTTATAAAAATTGCGTCCATCTGCCGAAACAGCATTGTCGATTCTGATTCCAATTTTCTGTGCCATCTGAAAAATGTCAATCAAATGTGTCAAATTGTATTGCGAATAACCAAATGCAAGTGTCCGGCGCAGTTCATGGGGTTGCCGTCCGTCCGGTTCTATTTGAGTAAAGATACGCTTTTCCGGCAAGGCTGTAATGACCTTTTCTGCTATTTTCACCTGACCTGTATAAAGGGCAAAGGCAATGACTTGTGCATCGTATGCTGTGCCGTGATTATTGGCTTGTCGGCATTCCTCTTTTCCCTGAGGGCTTGTCAGTATCCAGTCTAACAGTTGTTTAAACCAGGCTTTCAGCCGTTTGGAATCTTTTGAAGTAAAAGCTTCGGAATATTCCAATAATGCCACTGCATCCAACATTTCAACAAACGAATAACTGTCCAGTACACCGTAGCACCGTCCTTTTCCGCCGTCTATACCCGGAATCATCTGTGCATATTCCAGGTTCGGATTCATACGTGTATCTTTATCAAAAAACCATACCCATATCAGCTCCGTAGCTTTTTGCGCATATCTTTCATCATTACTGAAATACCATGCCAGTGAAAGCGTTGTCACTCTGCGGGCTGTTTCTCCCAAGCGGTTTCGATCCAACTTTTCCAGTTCCGGATTGGATACTCCATCGCGGTTCACATAAGGCAAACCGTTGGGTTTGGTCGGATCAGGCCAAAAATAACGTGCCTGACTCATATAATCATGCTTGTCTCCACTTGCCGGTAATTTTTCCTTCATCATCACCGAAAGAGGTTCTGCCGCCAATAAGCTATCCGCTTCTGCTTTCAGTTTCCGATAAGCCGTCGCATAATATGCTTTGTCCAGCGACTGCTTCACATCTGCCAAATGGGAAACATCCCAAATGGATTGTGCATGCAAGTTGCCCGATATGCCTAACATCAGGGCAAACATAAATTGGGTTATTCTTTTCATTCGTTAATTGAATTATTGGTTTATTACAATTTTCGCAGTTTGATGCCGGAGAGGAAACTTTTGCCCTGTATCGGGACAAATGTGACTTTCAATGATTGGTCTGCATTCCGCACTACATACCGTTTCTTTACAGCCTGAAAATATCCGCTCTCCCGATAAGGAGCAAATGCAGGTTCTACGCAGATTCCATTAATCCATATATCAAAACTATTCCCGTTTTCAAAAACCGTATTTTCATCCCTGCCTAATAAATAGGCAGCAGATTGAGTCGGACGATAGATATCTGCAAAAAGCAGTTCCACTTCATAGACACCAGGCGGCACATCGAACCGATATTCGTTTAAGTTTTCACGTAAAGTCTGATAAAGCGGTCCCTCTGCGGTAAGTCGGATTTCGGATTGCGTATTTATTTCTTTTCCTCCCACATATCCCCAACTTCCTGATTGGTATTCCTGATCGGGAACCCAGGTCAGCCGGCTTTCTTCAGATATGAAAAAGCAATTGCTCCCGACATTGACTGCCAGTTCCAAATCATCCCAGTCAGCCTGAGACAAATGTTCAGGAACCGGACAAAAATGCATACGCACCCCGTCTTGTATTGTCCTGTCTCTATAAACCCCTTGCGCCAGAAGGAATGGATAGGATTCACTAAACGGCACATCAAATGTGACATGATAATTTGCCGTTTTTCTTTTCCCTATGGATTTCCCTTCCACAAAAAGTTCCACCTCGGGCAAATTTGTATATACTTTTACCGGAAGATACACCAGTGAATCTTTCCCCTTTTGCACCCCACTTCGATAATTCCAGTCACGACCTGCTATATGAAGCACCGGAATATCTGGTCTCCATGCCGCCTGATAATAGTAATACACATCTTTGGGTGTACGATTGGCAGAAAGCAATCCTTTATTATTAATCCGAGGCATAGACTCTTCCCGCAAAGCCGATGAAAAATCGATAAAATTCCAATAAGCCCCTCCGCATACATAAGGCGTATTTTCCAATATGGGCAAATAATGTTCCAAATAAATCTGTTGATATTCGCTACTGAAATCAAAAGGACGCGGACGCAGGGTATGGAGACGTTTGTCCGAACCCGCCCCATATTCACTTACGATAAGCGGATGAGTAGGATAATCCCGCTGTTGTTCTTCCAGGAAACGGTTGAATCCATTCAAATCACCTCCATACCAACCGGCATACAAATTCCATCCCACCACATCAGTTATTTCACTTAATTTCGTTTCATTATATATATTACTGCCATGAAAAGCCATTACGCTAAGGCGGGAAGAGTCTTCCTCCTTCAATACCTTTTCCAATCTTTCCGCTAACCTATGTGTACGTTCCAATACCGGTCGTAATTCTTGTTCTGTTTTGTAACGCCGTTGAGTCACCAACAATATTTCATTCATATAGCCCCAAAGTATGATAGAAGGATGATTATAATGCTGGCGAATCATTTCGCGTAAATTTTGTTCACAACAATTCTCGTATTCCGGATTATCCGGTACAATGTCAATAACCGGAATTTCTTCCCATACCAACATACCCAGTCTGTCACACATCTCAAGCATAGCTTCGTCTTGAGGATAGTGTGCCAGACGGATAAAATTCGCTCCCATTTCCTTCATCAAACGAAAATCGCGCCGATGCATTTCATCGCTTAAAGATACGCCCATGGGTCTTTGGTCTTGATGCCGGCAAACGCCCCTTAACTTATAAGGCTTTCCATTCAAAAAAAAGCCTTTCTGCGCATCAAAATGATACCAACGGAAACCGACATGATGTTCGCTATAGTCCAATACTTTACCGGTAGCCGGATCTGTCAATGCTGTTTCCACCCTATATAAATAAGGAGTTTCCGGTGTCCATAATTGAGGATTAGGAATGATACTGCTTTCTTGACTGAACAGACCGGTTTTTCCTGCCTCTAAATGCAATCGGGTTTCCTTATGTTGTACCAATTTCCCATCGGGAGCATAAACCGTTGTCTGCAAATCAACTGTTGCTTTTTCACAGGCGTCATTTTTCACTTCCCCTCGGATGGCAATGCGTCCTTTTTCTGCCGAGACTTCCGGAGTTGTAATAAAAATTCCTTCGGCACCTTCATTGGTCAGATTAAAATGTTGGGCTGAAGTAGCAATCAACCATACATCCCGGTAAATGCCTCCGAAAAATGTAAAGTCTCCCGAGATAGGAGGGGTATTCCGGCAAGCATTATTTACACGAATAGCAACTGAATTTTCCTTGCCTATAGTAAGAAAAGAAGTTATATCAAATACACTTGCCGTATAACCTCCGGCATGTTCTCCCACTTTCTTTCCATTGATAAAAAGAACGGATACTTTACTGGCAGCATCTATTTTCAAGAATATCCGTTTCCCTGTCCATGCAGAAGGTATGGTGACTGAACGCCGGTACCAACCGGTTCCCTGATAATAGTCTTTTTCTACATAAGCATCGGCATTCCAGGTATGAGGCAGATTGACATGCATCCATCCGCTGTCATTGAACGTACTGTCGGCTGCCCCGGTACATTCACCTTTCCAATATTTCCATCCATCATTGATGGTCTTATATTCCCGTTGGGCATATATCGGGAAGAATATATTTCCTAACAAGACGAACGTATATATCCGCAAAGCTATATAGCTTGCTAAAAATCCTTGCTTTCCCATTTTTCATTATCTAAGAACAAATGCAAAGCCTCTCAAATCCGAGAAAGGAATCCTTTATCCGGGGTTTGAGTTTTCAGCCTATGTTTATCACATAACAAGAACTAAGGCTTTGCATTTATCATTCCACATCAATTTATAACATTGACAATGACTCTGTAATTTTGAGTGAAAATACGGACTTCATAATCATTGGTCACATTGTTGATTGTAGTCGAAACATCCTGATTGGTCAATTCCACATCCGAATCAGGATTGAACGTCTGTACATAAAACGACCCTGTATTCCCGTTCAATGCCTTAATGTAAACATTCTGTACCCCTTTCTTTGCTTGTTCCCAAGTCAAAGAAAAAGCCCCGTTTTCATCAGGAGACAACGCGTTTCCATTGGCATCCACTATTTCATAGTCTGTTCCACGTACTAAATCCCCGGCTACATAATAATAAGTCACCACATCATACGGACGGATAAACTCACACCAGAATTGGACAGGGATTCCTATGGTTTCGCCTTGTTTCACATTAAAAGTCACATCATTCTTGAATTGCCCCCAATCTTCAAACCCTACATAATAAATATTTTCCATTGCAGGGTCACCATTTCCCCAGGCATCGTCTCCACAAGAAGTTAAAATAAAACATCCTATTACCGACAGCCATAAACAAAATAATTTTTTCATGATTTTTCAATTTTTAGTTAGACTCATTCCCAACCCGGATTTTGGGTTACATTATTTCCCGACAGAGTAATCTCCTGCAAGGGTATCGGATATAGATAATCTTTCTCTACATCGAAACGGCGGTCTTCTGCCAATTCCAGTATATACACACTATCTTCATCACATACCTTCACCCCATTGTACATTCCTCCGTTCAACGTAATACGGTTTTTCAGTTCATCTACTTTGCCACTTTCTACTTCCATCGCCGATAAACGGGCTCCCAACAGGTAAGTGGGCAATACTTTTTCTGCTATCTTCCAGCGGATAATGTCATCGTAACGTTTATTTTCATCGATAAACTCCACTGTCCGTTCGCGGCGTATTTCTTCCAGCATATCCAGGCCGTTTGCCTGAACAAAAGCATTGGTTAGCATGGCAGGCATTCCTACCCGGCGGCGCAAGGCATTCACCGTTTCGTCCAATTGTTCGTCTGTAATGCTTCCATTGTATTCATACAAGGCTTCGGCATAAGAGACAAGCACTTCGGCATAACGGATTACCATCTTGTCTACCGCTTCGGCATTCAAGTTAGACCAATCTTTCATGATGAATCCTTTCTTCAGATTATAACCGTTTCGGAAGCTGAACGGAATATACGGGCCTTTATATCCTTCCTCCCCTATTTTATAAAGAGTCATAGACAGGCGCGGGTCACGGTTCTCGAATACATCATCAAAACCGGTTTCAGGAGAGATGCGCAGGGGTGATTTTTCACGTGGAAGCCCATCGGTGTAAAGAAAATAATCCACCATATTACGTGTGACTGTCACCGTGTTTTCCATTTGACGGCTATTGCTATGTGTCTGGTTATTAGTATTTACAGGTGATTCATTGGGACCATAGATGCGTACAAAAACATTTTCCTTGTTCTGACGTCCTTCGCCGTCATAAGTGAATAAGGCTTCGAAGTCAGGATAAAGGTCGTGCTTCCGGTCTACATGCATCATGATATCGGCAGCATCTATCGCTTTTTTCAAATGTGCCCGGTAATCACCTTCCTGCAGATGATGATACTTGATATAAGTACCTTCATACAAACCGATACGGACAATCAGGGCAAGTGCCGCTGAACGGGAAACATGTCCCCATGTATCTACGTGGTCAATATCGGGCAACCATTCGACAGCAAAATCCAAGTCGGCGTAACATTGTTGGATAACTTCTTCACGGGGCGTACGGGGCATTTCCAATACGGGATCTTGAGTATCATTTACCGCCTTCATAATCATTGGCACATCGCCGTATTTCTTTACCAGTTCAAAATAATGGAATGCCCGGAAAAAACGTGCTTCAGCCAAATATTTGTTACGCACTTCATCGGTTACATCTGCACGTTCGGCTTTCTCCAGAATATTGTTCGAAATAAAGATGCGCCAGTAAGGGTCGGTCCAACTTCCTGACGTAGAGGGGACAGTCCGGCTTCCGTCAGAAGTGGAATTAGCCGAATTTCCCCTCAATTCATCCGAACGGTAATCGTGTGAAAAACCGCCTAACTCTCCGGTCATCTGCTGATAGAAACGGTTGCAGGCACCCCGCAAATCGGTTTCTGTATTCCAAAAAGCGGCATCGGTCATGGTCGTTTCCGGCAACATGTCAAGGGTACAGCTTGCCATTCCCCAAACAAGGGTACTTATGCTTAAAAATTGATATAATCTTTTCATATATGCGTCTGCTTTAAATGGTTAAACTTAATCCTATAGCCCAAGTTCTGAAAAATGGATAGGTATTGTTTGAATTGGGGGTATTACCTACTTCCGGGTCAAATACCTTCAGCATATTGGAGTGCTCCCACAGGTCTTCGCCCGATACATACAAGCGGAGTTTTTCGATGTGGAACTTCTGCAACTGGAAATTATATCCAAACTGTAAGTTTTTCAAACGGATATAAGAAGCATCCTGTATCCAGCGGTCAGACGGCTGGAAGTTGAAATCATTACCGCTGTATAAGCGAGGCCAATAGGCGTCTTGATTTTCCGGTGTCCAATAATCCCGGTGAATGGTCCAAGGCATATCCGAGGTTGCCGCAAACGGAGCCATCGTGCCTCCTTCAATCAGTACCGAGCGCTTTCCCACACCTTGGAACATGACGGAAAAGTCAAAGTTACGCCATTGCAGATTGACATTGAATCCATAGCAGTAACGGGCATTCGAATTACCTAAACAAACCAAGTCTCCCGGATCTTCCGGCGTGCCCCCTCCGGCACCGATTGTATGGTCTGCTTTGCCTTGTGCCAGATATTTCACATCTCCTCCCGATACATTGGCATCATTGAAAGACTGATAACCGGGATTGGCTTCCTTATATGCCAAATACTCTTCACGGCTGCTCCAGAAACCATCAGTCTTATATCCCCAGATAGTGTTCAGCGGATAACCCTCCAAAATATCTACGGCGCCTGCCCAAATGCTGTTCCTTCCATCGTAACGCACCACTTTATTATCGCTGTCGCTCAAATTAAAACTTACCTGATAAAACAAATCCTTGAAACGATTGCGGTATGACACTTCAAATTCCCATCCCCATGTCTTCAATGTTCCGACATTGGTAGGAGGCACAGAGATACCTACAATATGAGGCAGTTCCAGATTGGCAAGCATATTGTCGTTCTTCTTCCAGTAATAGTCTGCCGTAAGATTCAACTTGTTATTAAACAATCCCAGGTCTATACCAATATTGGTCGTAGAAATAATTTCCCAAGTCTTGTTTACACTTGCCATCTGGCCTTGGTAAAAATTGTTTTCTCCCTGGTTTTTATTAGACGATATTTGTGCTAAATAATCGTACAACCCTAATACAGCACCGTTTCCTAACTGTCCCCATGAGGCACGGAATTTGAAATTGGATATGACAGGTATATGAAACCATTTTTCCTCACTGACACGCCATGCTCCCGAAAAAGACGGGAACGCTTTCCAACGCTTGTCCGGAGCCAAGCGCGAACTTCCATCGTAACGGATATTGGCTTCCAGCAAGTAACGTTCATCATAATTGTAATTGATGCGCCCGAAATAAGACATCATTGCCCAGGTTTCGATGTTATCGCTTACGCTGGTATTCGTAATAACTGAATTGTCATAATAATTGAATGAGAAGAAATCATTCGATATCAGGTTTTTCACCGTTCCGCTAAACTCATCTTTCCGGTAACGCTCATACGAAGCACCTCCCATCACGGCCAGCGCATGTTTGTTTACGTTCAGGTTATAATTTAAAATAGCGTCAAACGTGTCATGATAAGCGTTATTCTTCTGACGGCTCATTTCATTGGGATTGTTCGCCTGGAAACGAATCGTGTTTCCCAGCCGGTCATACCATTGCAGAGTGCGTCTTTTCACGGTCTGACTATAATAGTCGGCTTTGCGGCTGGCACTGAACTTCAGCTGCAATCCTTTCACATAATCTTTAATTATCAGTTCTCCTCTTCCCGTGAAAGCTTCGTATTGGTTCTCTGTTACCCCTCCGTTTTTCATCAGGTCAATGGCATTTACCTGCAAGTCGCCGTTGTAAGGATTCTCATTCGTATCTTCTTCCGGCGTAAAGATAGGCTGTCGTCCACGTACACGGTACAAACGACCCAGAATGTTTTTCGAACCATACGGGTTCACCTCCATAAACTTGCCTTCATAACTTGCCAAAACATTCAGGCTGATATGCTTGTTCAATTCCGAATTTATCTTTACGCGCAAATTGTAACGGTCATTCTTATCCGGACCGTATTTCAAAAGTCCGTTTTTGGTATAATATCCTGCAGAAACCAGGTACGTAAGCTCTTTTTTGCCGCCGGTCACCGACACACTATGATTCTGCTGGGTAGTAAAGTCTTTGGTCCCTTCTTCTACCCAATTGGTTGCCTGGAAATAATCCCAACGCCCGTTCGTGTTATTCGGCCGGTAATTGAAATTCGGATTACCTACCCACGAAGTCTGTTCCGGGCTCCATTCGGGAGTACCGTTTGCCTGAATACGTGACTCATTAATCATAACTTGTTCTTCCCAGGCAGGCAAGCGTTCAGGCATATTTCCGGGAGTGTTAAATCCGAAATAGCCGTTATACGACACACGTGGCTTGCCTTCGGCACCACTTTTGGTCGTAATCAGTATCACTCCAGCAGCTGCCCTTGCTCCGTAAATGGCACATGCCGAAGCATCTTTCAGCACCGAAATGGAAGCAATGTCGTTCGTGTTCAGCAAGGTCATGTCCCCCTCTACACCATCTATCAGCACCAGTGCAGAAGTTGAATTGGCAGACGAAAATCCACGTATGCGTAAACCTGATGTTTCCGAGCCCGGCTCACCGCCGCTACGCAATACCGTTACGCCAGGCATTTCCCCCTGTAAGGCGGAAAGGACATTCGGGGACGGTTTCGAGCTGATTTCGTCTCCGTCAATGGCAGTTACGGCACCGCTTAAATTGACTTTCTTCTGTGTGCCGTATCCCACCACAACGACTTCATCCAAGGTTTGTGAATCTTCTTCCATCTTAATGACCCCTTGTACCTGGGCCACCTTCAGTTCGCGGGTGACATAACCGATATACGAAAAAACAATCTCGGCACCTGGATGAACTTGTAAACTGAAATAACCGTCCAGGTCGGTTATGTTTCCATTGGAAGTGCCTTTTTCTAATACCGAAACTCCAATCAGTGGCTCGTTTGACACTGCATCAACCACTTGACCACGGATACCCTGCAAGTTTTGGGCATGAATCCCCACGTCTGTCAAGAATAAAACGCAACAGGCGAGCAGCCACCTTATCGCTCTCTGAATTTGTACATTTTTCATAATTAATAAATATTAGTTTAATGAATAAAGAACTCTTGTAACAAAAGCTGGAAACAAAAATAAAGAGCCAGAGCTGTCAATGCGACTTTTTTACCCCTACACGACCTTTCAGACAAAACATATCCACTACATCATCACTTTCTCAGACAAAAATCAGACTACTGATATACAGCGATATAGCTTTCCCGGAAAAGAGAACAGGCATTACATGTCCAACGAATATATCTTCCTCTGCAGTTTCATATATACTGAAACTACGAAAGAAGATATATTACATTGGACAATGAAGTATATCTTCGTTTTCCGGACAACATATCTGTTTTTAAAAAGAAATGTTATAACTTTGCGTGCAAACAAACCAAAATGAAAAACTATGAAGATACATCTGACGTTACTTCTTTTTTTCCTCGGAACTTGCTTGACAACGGTACACGCCGAATGGCAACGAGATATCGTCAACTATTCACGCCGTATCTATGCCTCCGGCAATCAAAACTGGAAAATCAAACAGCACCCCAACGGATGGATGTACTTTGCCAACAATAAAGGTTTGTTGGAATTCGACGGAACTACGTGGAATACTTATTCGATGAACGACAACAAGACACGGACCATCAGCATCAGTAATGACACTTGCATTTATATCGGTGGAATGAGGCAATTCGGATATTTTACTCCCAACAGATTAGGCGGGCTGGATTATCATTGCCTGTCGGACAAGCTCCCGGAAAACACATCCATCAATGTAATATGGGATATCCATTCTACCGAAGAACACACTTACTTTTTTTCCGACTGGGAAATCTTCTACACCGAAGGAAACGCGATACATACGATTCATGCCCCGAATGCCATCCAGCAATCAGCATTGATAAACGGGCGTCTGTACGTAGCTGACGAAAAAGCACTGAACATTGTCAAAGGAAACAGGCTGAGGGAATTGCCCCATACGCAAGGCATTTCTTCGTTCAAAGTCGTGGCACTTCTTCCATTCGGCCGACAAGTCATGATAGTCACCCGAGACAAAGGACTGTATCTATACGACGGACACACCTTGTCTCCTTATAAAACTTCTGCCGACGACTTTATCAGAAACAATAATTTATTTTGTGCCGACATCAAAGGAGACACCCTGGCATTAGGTTCTATACAAAACGGTGTCTTGTTAGTCTATCTCTCGCAGAACCGTACAGAAAACATCTCAACCCACAACGGACTGCAAAACAAAACCATCTTATCCATGGCTTTCGACCGTGACTCTAACCTATGGTTAGGGCTGGACAACGGCATAGACTGCATACGGCTCAACTCCCCCGTTTTTCCTCTATATGGCAACAAGCCCGTTTTAGGCTCGGGATATGCTTCGTGTGTATATCAAGGCAAGCTTTACCTCGGAACCAATCAAGGGCTTTATCATACCAGTCTGAATATCCGTCCGAATGCAAATCTGGACATCCGCCGTATCAAGGAAGTAGGCGGACAGGTATGGCATTTATCCGTACATAACGGAGAAATGTTCTGCTGTGCGGATATAGGCGTATTCGTTTTCTCCGACAAAGGAATTAACCGCATCAATCACATACGGGGAGTGTGGGCTGTATCTGCACTCTCACATCCCGACCGATTGCTTGCAAGTACCTATAGCGGACTTTATCTGCTGAAAAAAGAGAAAGGCAAATGGGAAGTGGCATGCCAAGTGGAAGAATATCCTTACTCGTGCAAAAATGTCTTTGTAGAAAACGACCATACCGTGTGGGTAGCCAATAAAGGAGACGGCTTGTTTCGCCTGACATTGTCGGACGACCTGACCCAGGTAGTCAAAGCAACCAACTACAACAGCCCAACCATACCCAAAAACAAAGGCGTATTCTTTTCGTGCATCAACAATGAGTTTGTCATAAGCACCTGTAACGGACTGTTTAAATACAACCCCCAAAACCACCGGCTGGAGGCATTCGAGAATCTGCAAAAAGAATTAAACGGGAAAGCGGATTACCGCTTGATAAAACAGGCCGCCAACCGGTCTTTATGGTATGTAACGGATAATGACTTGTATCTTGCCTCGAAAGGGAAAAACAGATTACTGCTGCACAATGACTTGATAGAAGGATTCGAGCATATTAACGAAATAGACAACGACCACTTGCTGATAGGTACGGAAGACGGTTTTACCTTATTGCACAAACCTTATGAAGAAACGCAGGAATCACCCACGCACCTGCAAATCAGGAAAGTGTTTTTTACCGGAACCCGCGACTCGCTGGCATACGGCAGGAGCTTTCGTTACAGCACAGACCCTTTTGTCATTCCTTACTCGCATAATTCCATCCGGATTGTATGCAGTGCCGACAATTATCTCAGTCCGGAACAGAACCTTTATTCTTACCGCCTGAAAAGAGAAAAAGACGGAGAATGGAGTGAATACAGTGAAAACAACATCAAAGAGTATACCGATTTGCACGAAGGTGACTATATCTTTCAAGTACGTCTGGCAGAAAAGGGGACTTCCAAAGAAAACATCGCTTCTTTTACGTTTACCGTCCTTCCTCCCTGGTACCGGTCAGGAATAATGTATGCCGCATACCTCTTGTCAGTTATCGGAATACTATACCTGATATACAGACACATCGGGCGCAAACAACAAACCATCATCCTGCGCCAGCGGGACGAGCTGAAACGCCAGGAACAAGAGTTTAAAGAAGAGACCCGCCTAAAAGACGAACGGATTGTTTCGTTGGAAGAAGAAAACCTCCAGGCAGAGTTGAAGCACAAGACAGAAGAACTGGTGCGCACTACGCTCAACATTGTGCGTAAAAACGAAATCCTGCAAGACATAAAGAAAGAGGCGCTCAACATTTCCAAAGCCATCAAAGAAGAAAACCTGGTAAACATCCGCCGCAGTACCATCCGCCTGATAGGAAATATTGATACGAATCTGGAACACGATGATGACATACAGATATTCGAAACAGCTTTCGACTCGGTACACCATGATTTCTTCAAATGCCTGGACAAACGCTTCCCCAACCTGAACAAAAAAGAAAAAATGATGTGTGCTTATCTTAAAATGGACTTGATGTCGAAAGAAATCGCACCGTTGCTGAACATCTCATTGCGTGGAGTGGAAATAGCCCGTTACCGGTTGCGTAAGAAACTGGGACTGGAAGAAGGGGAAAGCCTGGCCGGTTTCCTGCAGAAACTGCCCGACGAATAATAAGGACGCAATTTGTCTTACAAACATAAGAGCTAATTCATTGATAAAACTTATCTTTGCAAAATGTAAACCTATAAACGAGATACTTTATATGAAAAACACTTTCTATTTTTTATTGTTGCTCATCCTTGGAATGCCACTCAAAGCAGCTTCTCCCGACTACGACATACAAAAACATTTACTGCGATTAGACTCTTTGGTGGCGGAAAAGGAATCGCTGGAAAGGATGAAAGAGCTGGAAATAGAAAAATTACGCCAAGAAAAGAAATATGTCTCCACCCTACAAGAAGAATATGAACTGAACCGGAAATTCTACCGGGAATTCTTTATCTATGATGCAGATTCGGCATTCTTCTATATCAACCGGAACATGGAAATAGCCACAAGCATGAACCGGAAAGACCTGATAGCAGAGTGGAAAATAAAGAAATCACATGTATTGGCTGCAACCGGACTGCTGAAAGAAGCTGCCGATGCCGTACAAGGCATTTCGGGCACAAGCCTCCCACAAGACTTACAGGTAGAATATTACGGACAAATGGTGTACCTCTATTCACATTTCGGCCAATACCTCGGAGAAGAAGCCTCCAGCCGTCCCCAATATGATATATTGGAAAAATTATATGCTGATTCTGTATATGCCGTAGTCACAAAAAAACATCCGGATTATCTTTGGTACAAAGGAGGAAAATTTAAAAGGACTTCGCAAACGGAAGAAGTGATAGCCGAGCTGAAACAAGATGTAGACAGTTCGCACCTGGACGAGAACCGCGACGCAATGAACGCTTATATCCTGGCTCAACTTTACCGGAAAAATGGGGACGAAAAGAATTATCTGAAATACATCATCCTTTCGGCACAGGCAGACGTGCGCATCTCAAACCGCGACATCGCTTCACTGGAAGAATTGTCTTACGTCTTATTTACAATGGGTGATATCGACCGGGCCTATACCTATGCCAATTACTGCCTGCAAATAGGACAGGCATTCCACAACCGCATACGTGTATCGGGTATCCTATCGGTACTGGATGAAATCCATAAAGCTTACCAAAAGCGCAACCGTATCCAACAAAAACGGTTATCGAGCTCACTCATAACCGTAAGTGTGCTATCTCTCATCTTACTGATAGCCATGGCATACATATACAAGCAAATGAAGCGAATTTCAGAATCAAAAAAGAAACTGGACACAACCAACCGATTGTTAAATGAGCACGTAGAGCAACTTTCGGAAGCCCACCGCAAACTAAAAGAAGCCAACGAACAGCTTTTGTCGCTTAATGAAACTTTACGCGACACGAACGGACGCTTGCGCGAATCAAACTACATCAAGGAAGAATACATAGGCTATGTGTTCTCTATCTGCTCTACCTACATCAGCAAACTGGATGATTTCCGTAAGAACGTAAACCGTAAACTGAAAACCGGACAACTGGATGAAGTAAAGCAACTGACTGACCAACCGATTGTGAAAAGCGAGTTGAAAGAATTTTATCATAATTTCGATGCCATTTTCCTGCATGTCTACCCTGATTTTGTCAACGATTTCAATACTTTACTGCGACCGGAAGAACGTATTGTAATGAAAGAAGGCGAACTGCTCAATACCGACCTGCGTATCTATGCCTTAGTGCGTTTAGGCATCAACGATAGCGTAAAGATTGCAGAGTTCCTGCACTGCTCTCCGCAAACAGTCTATAACAACCGGCTGAAGATGCGCAACCGGGCTATTATCCCTAAAGAAGATTTTGCCGAGCGGGTCAAATCGCTAGGCAAAATGCAACAATAAAAACGTTGCCAACTCATGTCTAAATTGGAGAGGTATTGATAAAGTCTGAAAACCGCCATCAAAGCCAATGGCTTCCCCGATGCATCTACCTGCATTTGCTGTAAGATTAATAATCTTACAGCTTGAAGATTATTAATCTTGTCAGAGACGAAGCTAATTGTTCCGTTGCAGGCAGTAGGATGTGTGGGCGGTTTTTAAGCCTTGTTATGAGTGATAGAAGAAGAATCATTTATCAAAATACTCTTGCTTGACTATTATGAATATGATAAAGGCGAAAGTAGCAGTTACCATAAACAGACCGCATAGTCTAAATAGGGTGTTCCATTGATGAAGCCGGAAGCACGCATGATACTTCCTCCTTTTTCTTTCTTACAATCTTACTTTTTTTCTCATCCATTCATATATAAACGACAAATATACAAGAAGTTAATATATTTGTAAATTTACTTTTCACCTTTACCTGCTTATTGAAAAAACGCTATTCTGACATACTTTTGTAAAAGTAAAATTCAATAAAAACATATCTAAAATTGAGAGAATGCCATGAAACACTGGAAAGTATTTTCTATCTGTCTGCTGACGTTGCCTTTCTTTGCTTGCACCTCTCCTGAAAGTAAAGACGACCTGACAGAGGCAAAAGTAGAATCCTTGCTAAAACAAATGACCTTAGAAGAAAAAATAGGTCAAATGAATCAAGTCAGTCCTACTGGGGACATAGATGAAATCATCCGACTCGTAAAAGAGGGGAAAGTAGGTTCTTTCCTGAATGTGACCAATCCCGACATAGCAAACCAAATACAGGAAACCGCTATGAAAGAATCCCGTTTAGGCATCCCGGTTTTACTCTCACGTGATGTCATTCACGGGTATAAAACCATTTTCCCCATACCATTAGGACAAGCTGCCACCTTCAACCCTCAAATCGTAAAAGACGGTGCACGTGTATCGGCCATTGAAGCTTCCAGCGATGGAATACGCTGGACATTTGCTCCTATGATTGACGTATCCCGCGATGCACGCTGGGGACGCATAGCAGAAAGTTTTGGAGAAGACCCTTATCTGAATGCCGTAATGGGAACGGCTATGGTAAAAGGCTTTCAGGGCGATTCATTGAACAGTCCGACCTCCATAGCCGCCTGTGCCAAACATTTCGTAGGTTATGGAGCATCAGAAGCCGGGAAAGACTATAATTCGACCTTTATACCCGAACGACAGTTACGCAATGTGTACTTGCCTCCTTTTGAAGCTGTAGCAAAAGCCGGATGTGCCACATTTATGACTTCGTTTAACGATAATGATGGCATACCGGCCACAGGAAACCGCTTTCTTCTTACAGATATATTGCGCAAGGAATGGAATTACGACGGAATGGTAGTAACCGACTGGGGTTCGGCAGGTGAAATGATTCCGCACGGTTTCTGCAAAGACCGCAAAGAAGCAGCCGAAAAAGCGGTGAATGCCGGAGTAGACATGGAGATGGTCAGCGGCACATTCATCGAACATATCGAGACACTGATTAAAGAAAACAAGATACAGGAAAATACCATTGATGACGCTGTGCGGAACATTCTCCGCCTGAAATTCAGACTCGGACTATTCGACAATCCGTATATTACAACAAGTCAAGAGGTAAAATACGCTGCCGAACACCTTCAAAAAGCGAAAGAAGCCGCAGCACAGTCAGTCATCTTACTTAAAAACGACAAACATATTTTACCGTTAAAAAAAGATATACGCACAATCGCGGTCGTTGGTCCGATGGCAAATGCTCCGTATGACCAATTAGGAACCTGGTGTTTCGATGGAGAAAAGGCACATACCCAAACTCCACTGAAAGCTTTGCGGGAGATGTATGGGAAAAACATCCACATTATTTACGAACCCGGCGTAGCCTATAGCCGCGATAAAAGTACGGCCGGAATACCTCGTGCCGTCAAAGCTGCTCAAAATGCAGACGTAATACTTGCATTCGTGGGCGAAGAGGCTATTTTGTCGGGCGAAGCGCATTCATTGGCCGACTTGAATCTGAAAGGAGCACAATCCGAACTTATTTCAGCCCTGGCAGCGACAGGAAAACCTGTGATAAGCATTTTTATGGCAGGACGTCCCCTGACCATAGAAAAACAAGTGACAGAATCAGACGCCGTGCTTTATGCCTTCCATCCGGGGACAATGGGCGGTCCTGCCATAGCCGATATCCTGTTCGGGAAAACCGTACCCAGCGGAAAAACACCTGTCACATTCCCTAAAATGACAGGACAGGTTCCCATTTATTATGCACATAACCATACCGGACGTGCTCCCAGTGAAAAAGAAACATTGATAGACGACATTCCTTTAGAAGCAGGACAGACCTCCTTGGGATGTACATCTTTTTACCTGGATGCAGGATTCAAACCGCTGTTTCCTTTCGG
Organism: uncultured Bacteroides sp.; assembly: GCA_900544675.1. Taxonomy (GTDB): domain Bacteria; phylum Bacteroidota; class Bacteroidia; order Bacteroidales; family Bacteroidaceae; genus Phocaeicola. Next base: position 29,363 of record UQVZ01000007.1, on the reverse strand, counting down.
ATTCGGGCTTTCCTATACCACGTTTGCTTATGACAAACTACGGCTTTCAATCGAAAAAGCAAACATTGCCGATACACTGAAAGCCAGTGTCGATGTAACCAATACAGGAAACTATACAGGAGAGGAAATCGTACAACTCTATGTTCGTGATAAAGTAGCTTCTGTTACCCGTCCGGTAAAAGAACTGAAGGGCTTTGAACGCATCTCCTTGCAACCGGGCGAAACAAAGACTGTCACTTTCAACCTGCCCGTCAGCGAACTGGCATTTTGGAACATCGACATGAAACATATAGTAGAACCGGGAGAATTTACACTCTGGTTGGGCACAAACAGCGATGAAGGTTTGTCTGCCGATTTTGAAGTAACTACACAATCCACTAACCGATAAACAACCATTACACACATTTCAATATGAAAAAAGCATTTTATTCACTGATTTTCATTGGAGTACTGACCGCCTGCCAGTCTGTTGCCTCGCATACGGAAAAGGAAGAGACACCTCCTGCCGAGGCATTTGTACGCGTTTCGGGACAAGACCTCATCCAGCCGGACGGAAGTAAACTCTTTATTCAAGGGACCAACCTGGGAAACTGGCTGAATCCGGAAGGGTATATGTTCGGATTTAACAAAACAAATTCCGGACATTTCATCAACGAAATGTTCTGCCAACTGACAGGACCGGATTTTACCGCTGAATTTTGGAAAAAATTCAAGGACAATTATGTCACACGAAAAGACATAGAATTCATTGCGTCTACAGGTGCAAATACCATCCGGCTTCCTTTCCATTATAAACTGTTTACGGATGAAGATTATATGGGGCTGACCGCAGCACAAGACGGATTCGTCCGTATAGACAGTGTGATAAACTGGTGCCGGGACAATCACCTTTACCTGATTTTGGATATGCACGACGCACCGGGAGGACAAACCGGCGACAACATTGACGACAGCTACGGTTATCCCTGGCTATTCGAAAGCGAAACAAGCCAGCAACTGTTTTGCGACATCTGGCGCAAAATAGCCGATTATTATAAAAATGAGACCGTCATCTTAGGTTATGAGCTCATCAACGAGCCCATTGCTCCTTATTTCAAGAATATGGACGAGCTGAATGCCAAACTCGAACCTCTGCATAAACGTGCCGTGCAGGCAATTCGTGAAGTAGACAAAAACCACATTATCCTGATTGGCGCTCCGCAATGGAACGGCAACTTCAAACCGTTTAAAGATTCAAAATACGATAGCAAACTGATGTACACTTGCCACAGATATGGAGGAAATCCGACCAAAGAAGCAATCCAGGAAATCATTCATTTCCGCGACAGTGTCAATCTTCCGATGTATATGGGCGAAATCGGCCATAATACAGACGAATGGCAAGCTGCATTCTGTAAAGTAATGAAAGAAAACAACATCGGATACACTTTCTGGCCTTATAAAAAACTGGACGGTTCTTCATTTACTGCCATCCGACGTCCGGAAGGATGGGACAAAATAGTAAACTTCTCCGAAGCAGAACGGAGCACTTATAAAGAAATACGCGATGCACGCCCCGACCAGGAAGAAATGAGACAAGTGATGAATGCGTTCATCGAAAACAGCAAATGCGAAAATTGCGTGCCGCAAAAAAGATACATTCGTTCCTTAGGCCTTCAAATACCATAAAATAAAAGCAATATGAAAAAATTAGCAATTTGGGGAATGCTGCTCCTTGCACTAGGTGGAAACGCACAAAATATTCCCGTTTACTTAGACGAGACCAAACCTATAGAAGAAAGAGTAGAAGACGCACTAAGCCGCATGACTGTAGAAGAAAAGGTGGCGATGACCCATGCCCAGTCCAAATTTTCTTCCCCAGGAGTGGCACGGTTAGGCATCCCGGAATTTTGGATGACGGATGGGCCTCACGGAATCCGCCCCGAAGTTCTTTGGGATGAATGGGAACAGGCGGGATGGACCAATGATTCCTGCGTTGCCTTTCCTGCACTTACCTGCCTTGCCGCTACATGGAATCCCGAAATGGCCTTGCTCTATGGGAAAAGCATAGGCGAGGAAGCACGATACCGTAAAAAAGATGTGCTGCTCGGACCTGGAATCAATATTTACCGCACTCCCTTGAACGGGCGCAACTTCGAATATATGAGCGAAGACCCCTACCTGGCCAGTCAAATGGTTGTCCCCTATATAAAAGGAGTGCAGCAAAACGGTGTGGCCGCATGTGTGAAACATTTTGCGCTGAACAACCAAGAGACCAATCGGCATACGACCAATGTCATCGTAGACGATCGCGCATTGTATGAAATCTATCTTCCGGCATTCAAGGCGGCGGTACAAGAAGGCAAAGCATGGACCATTATGGGCTCTTATAACCTGTACAAAAACCAACATGGTTGCCATAACCGCTATTTATTGAATGACATTCTAAAAGGAGAATGGGGTTATGACGGTGTAGTCGTATCAGACTGGGGCGGAGTGCATAATACAGAAGAAGCTATCCGTAACGGACTGGATATGGAATTCGGAAGTTGGACAAACGGATTGACAAACGGAACAAGTAATGCATACGACAATTACTACCTTGCCCGGCCATATCTGAAACTGATAAAAGAAGGCAAAACAGGAACCAAAGAATTAGACGATAAAGTAAGGCGCATTCTCCGTCTAGCTTTCCGGACTACGATGAACCGTAACAGACCGTATGGTTCCTTTGCTTCGGAAGCCCATTTTGATGCAGCTCGCCAAATAGGGGAAGAAGGAATCGTGTTGTTGCAAAATGAAAACAATCTATTGCCTATAGAGCTCAATACCAAAAAACGAATTGCCGTAATTGGAGAAAATGCCATAAAAATGATGACGGTAGGCGGAGGAAGCTCCTCGTTGAAAGTGAAGCGCGAAATATCCCCTTTAGATGGCATACGGGAAAAAATAGGCGACCGGGCAGAAATCGTTTATGCCCGCGGCTATGTAGGAGACCCGAGCGGAGAATATAACGGAGTAAAGTCGGGACAGAATTTGCAGGATAACCGCACTTCACAAGAGCTGATTGCCGAGGCTGTAAAATTGGCACAAGACGCCGATTACGTCATTTTTATCGGAGGACTGAACAAAAGTGCAGGGCAAGATTGCGAAGATGCCGACCGGAAAGAATTAAACCTTCCTTATGGGCAAGACAAAGTGATAACAGCACTGGCAAAAGCAAATCCAAACGTAATTGTAGTGAACATTTCGGGCAATGCCATTGCTATGCCATGGAAAAAAGATGTCTCCGCCATCCTCCAAGGCTGGTATTTAGGCTCGGAAGCAGGTACTGCATTAGCCAACATACTGACGGGAGAAGTTAATCCTTCGGGAAAACTTCCTTTCACGTTCCCTGCTTCACTGGAAGATGTCGGTGCACATAAACTGGGAGAATATCCGGGCGTGAAACGGACAGACGGAAGCGGCATTTGGGATGAAAAATATAATGAAAGCATTTTTGTCGGTTACCGTTGGACAGATAAGGAAAACATCGAACCTCTGTTCCCCTTCGGGCACGGACTGAGTTATACGACCTTTGCATACGGCAAAGCTACCATCAATAAAAAGACCATGAAAGCCGATGAGGCACTGACCATAACTGTCCCTGTAACGAACATCGGAAAACGGGAAGGAGCTGAAATTGTGCAATTGTATATCCAAGATAAAAAATCATCCTTACCTCGTCCGGTAAAAGAATTAAAAGGTTTCAGCAAAGTCAAACTGGCTCCGGGTGAAACCAAGGATGTGACTTTTACCATTTCTAAAGAAGCACTGAGCTTTTTCGATGATAAACAGCATCAATGGCTGGCAGAACCGGGAAAGTTTGAAGCCATCATAGCCGCTTCGGCTGCCGACATTAAGTCAACCGTTTCCTTCACGTTGGAATAAAGGAAAAATACACCCCCAAAAGTCAGACATACAACTTTTCGGGGAGTGCACTTTAAAAACGGTCCACACCGTAGAAAGACCTGGAAGAAGTGATGAAAGCCGCTTCCCGGTCGCCCGACTAGATATTGTTCATGACAGGTGTCTATCCGTCAGGCAAACATGCCAACTATGCAGTTGACTTAACAAGTTTTCATAGGATAAAAGGAAAAAGATTGTGATTTTCACAGAGAAAAGCGGCTCCGCGTGATGCAGAGCCGCTTTTTTAATTTCCCGATGAACAATCAAAATAAGACAAATCATAGTTGCCCCTACCGAGCAAACAACCTGGCTACCCGTCACTTCAAGCAACCGAATGCGTATGATGGACGTTTAACACATCCGGTCACGATAGTCTTCGTAGCGGAACGTACGGTAAATCTCCAGCTCGCCATTGCTGTGATACAAGGCGATGGAAGGATGGTGGATGCCGTTGAACATATTCGTTTTCACGATGGTATAGTGAATCATGTCCTCGAATACGATGCGTTCGCCTATGCGTAATTCGTGGTCGAATTTCCAGCTTCCCATGTAGTCACCGCTCAGGCAACTGTTCCCGCCCAGCCGGTAAACGTGGTCTTCCCGGCGTGCCGTCTTTACCGCGTCGGCAGGAAGCGTTTCGGCTCCACGTACCGCAGGCTGGTAGGGCATCTCCAGGCAGTCGGGCATGTGGCAGGTAAAGCTGACGTCGAGGATAGCGGTGCGGATGCCTCGGCTTTCCACTACATCGACCACCGACGCTACCAGCGGACCTGTCTGCCAGGCAAAAGCCGAGCCGGGCTCAAGAATAATTTGCAGGTGCGGATAGCGCGATTTCAATCCCTGCAAGAGGCGTATAAGATGCTCCACATCGTAATCTTTGCGGGTCATGAGGTGTCCTCCGCCCAGGTTCAGCCATTTCAGTTGCGGGAACCAGCGCGCGAACTTCGTTTCGATGTGTTCCAACGTGCGCTCCAGTTGGTATGAGTCCGATTCGCAATGGCAATGGCAATGAAAGCCTTCGATGCCTTCGGGCAGGCGGTCGGGAAGCAGGTCGGCCGTTACGCCGAAACGTGTGCCCGGCGCGCACGGGTTATACAGCTCGACTTCCACTTCGGAATATTCGGGGTTGACCCGTATGCCGCACGATACGGGGCGAAGCGACGCTTTTGCCATCGGATAGAAGCGCTCGAATTGCGACAACGAATTGAAGGTGATGTGGCTGCTGTACTTCAGGAATTCGGGGAAATCCGTTTCGGTATAAGCCGGCGAATAGGTATGCGCTGGACTTCCGAATTCTTCGTAGGCAAGGCGTGCCTCGTAGACCGAACTTGCCGTGGTATGGCTGATGTACTCGCGGAATATCGGGAATGATTTCCACATGGCAAATGCCTTGAAGGCAAGAATGATTTCCACTCCAGCGCGGCTGGCTACCGACTTTATCAGGCTCAGGTTTTTCCTGAGCAACTCTTCCTCCATCACATAGCACGGGGAAGGTACTTGGGTTACATCTAACATCTTCTTTTTTTGTTTATTTTTTCACCACAGAGCTTATAAATGAAAAATTAAGAATGAAGAATCTGTTGATGTTTTTTCACCACAGATTACACAGATTTCTTTCTTAATTCTTAATTCTTCATTCTTCATTCTCTCTATGCACTTTGCTCACTCTAAAAAATAAAAACTTTGCGTTTCCGCGCCTCTGCGTTCGATTTTATTTTGAAACGCAGATATTTCAAAGAACCTTGAAGCGGGCGAATTTCAGCAAAAGCTGCTTCACGCCGGCGTGTTGGAACTCAACCGTTGCCTTACAATTATCGCCCGTACCTTCTACCCGGACCACTTTGCCTATGCCGAAACGCTGATGCTCGATGGTGGTGCCCACCGAAATGCCTGCTCCCGACGGAGTATCCGCTTGGGAGGTTTCCTCATTTCGGGGCGTGTCGGCAAGCTTACGCAAGGTACGCGGAGGAGCCGAGGCAATGACGCGGGCTTTTTCCATAGGAGCTTTCGGCCGGAAAGCACTGGCAGTCTCCGAAACAAACCTGCCGGCACGCTCTTCGGGGGTGGAATGCGAGAAAGCGGCTTCCCCTTCGGGCAGCTTCAGGTAACAGGCATCAATGTCGCGCAAGAAGCGGCTGGGACTGCTGAACTCCATCCGTCCGTACTTGAAACGGGATTTGGCGTACGAGAGGAAGCAATGGTCTTCGGCACGGGTGATGGCTACATAAAACAAGCGCCGCTCTTCTTCCATCTGACGGGGCGAACCTGTCGCCATCGGACTGGGGAACAGGTTTTCTTCCATTCCCACCACAAACACGTTCTTAAACTCCAGCCCTTTCGCCGAATGAATGGTCATCAGGGTCACGCGTGCGCCTTCGCCCTCCTCGCTGTCCAAATCGGTCAGCAGGGCTATCTCTTGCAGGTAATCGGAAAGAGAAATGCGCTCGTTTCCTTCTTCTTCACGGTTTTCGCAAAAAACGTGAATGCCGTTTATCAGTTCTTCGATATTCTCCTGCCGGCTCAGGTTTTCGGGCGAGCGGTCGCGGTACACATCAGCGATAATCCCCGAGCGCCGCACGATGTCCTGCCCCAGTGTATATGCGTCTTTGAGCGTCACATCCCGGGCAAATCCGGCTATCAGCTCGCGGAATCCCTGCAACCTCGATACCGTGTTTTTTGCCACCTGCACGCCATACGCCAGCGGGTCGTTCAGCACCGTCCATAAGCTGACATTCGCCTGTGTGGCGGCAGCTGTAATCTTGTTTAGCGTTGTGTCGCCGATACCCCTTGCCGGATAATTGATGACGCGCTTGAAGGCTTCTTCATCGTTGGGGTTCACCGCCAGACGGAAATAAGCCACTACGTCTTTCACCTCTTTCCGCTGGTAGAAAGACAAGCCGCCGTAAATGCGGTAAGGAAGTCCCCGCTTGCGCAATGCTTCCTCGAAGATGCGGCTCTGTGCGTTGGTGCGGTACAAGATGGCAAAATCATCGTATCCGTATTGTCCGCCTGCCGTCATCCGTGCCACCTTGTTTGCCACAATCTCGCCTTCCTCTACATCGCTGTAGGCATTGAATACCGGGATGGGGTCGCCCTTGTCTTTCTCCGAGAATACGGCTTTCCGGATTTGTTCGCGGTTTTTGGCAATCAGGCTATTGGCAGCGTTCACTATGGTCTGCGTGGAGCGGTAGTTCTGTTCCAGCTTGAAGAGGCGCGCCTCCTTATAGGTCTGGGTAAACTTGAGGATATTGTCGATATTGGCTCCCCGGAACGAATAGATACTTTGCGCGTCGTCTCCCACCACGCACACCTTCCGGTTTTCCTCGGTCAGTTGCCACACGATGCGGTGCTGGGCATAATTGGTGTCCTGGTACTCATCCACCAGCACGAAGCGGAAGCGCGAAGCGTATTTGGCGCGCACCTCCGGATGCCGGTCGAACAACAGGTAGGTATAGAGCAGCAGGTCGTCGAAGTCCATCGCGTCGCTCTGCCGGCACCGCTCCCAGTAGCGCAGGTAAATGTCGCGCAAGGCAGGCACCTTCGCTTCCGCATCGCTCTGGCAGCACTCTGCGTCCGCCGCATAGGCTTCGGGCAGGATCAGCTGGTTTTTGGCATTGCTGATGCGGCTCTGCACCAAGCCGGGGCGGTACGTCTTGTCGTCCAGCCCCATTTCCTTGATAATGGCTTTCAGCAAGCTCTTCGAGTCGGTGGCATCGTATACCGTGAAGTTGGATGAAAAGCCCAGCCATTCGGCTTCCATGCGCAAAATGCGTGAAAAGACCGAATGAAACGTACCCATCCACAGGTAGCGCGCACGTTCGTTCCCCACCTGCCGGGCGATGCGTTCTTTCATCTCGCGTGCTGCCTTGTTGGTGAATGTCAATGCCAGGATAGACCAAGGCTCGTATCCCTGGTCCATCAGATAAGCTATTTTATACGTCAGCACACGCGTCTTCCCCGAGCCTGCTCCGGCTATCACCAGCGAAGGCCCGTCGATGTAAAGCACCGCCTCGCGCTGGCTTTCGTTCAGTCCGTCTAAATACTCCGCCATACACCGCTTAGTTCTTAAAGCTGTGTATCGGGGCAGGGATACGTCCGCCACGGTTTACAAATTTCTCACAACCGAAGCGGTTGACCGGCATAATGGGCGCATAGCCCAGCAAGCCGCCGAACTCTACCGTTTCGCCCACGTTTTTCCCTTCTACCGGGATGATGCGCACGGCGGTGGTTTTCTGGTTGATCATGCCGATGGCCGACTCGTCGGCGATAATGCCCGAAATGGTAGCAGCCGATGTGTCGCCCGGGATGGCAATCATGTCCAGCCCTACCGAGCATACACAGGTCATCGCCTCCAGTTTCTCGATGGTGAGTGCTCCTGCCTCTACCGCGTCGATCATGCCCTGGTCTTCGCTCACGGGGATGAATGCGCCGCTCAGGCCTCCTACGTACGAAGATGCCATCACGCCTCCCTTTTTCACCTGGTCGTTCAGCAATGCCAGGGCAGCCGTCGTTCCCGGCGCTCCCGGATGTTCCAGCCCGATTTCCTTCAGGATATCCGCCACACTGTCGCCCACAGCAGGCGTGGGTGCCAGCGAGAGGTCGATGATGCCGAACGGCACGCCCAGACGGCGCGAAGCCTCCTGAGCCACAAGTTGGCCCACACGGGTAATCTTGAAAGCGGTCCGCTTGATAGTCTCGCACAACACTTCGAAATTGGCATCGCGGATTTGTTCGAGCACATACTTCACTACACCCGGACCGCTTACGCCTACATTGATGATGGCATCGTCTTCCGACACGCCGTGAAAAGCTCCTGCCATAAAGGGATTATCGTCGGGCGCATTGCATAACACCACCAGCTTGGCACATCCCAGCGAGTCGCGGTCGGCGGTCATGCGTGCCGTCTCCTTGATAATATCCCCCATCAGGCGCACCGCATCCATGTTGATGCCGGTCTTGGTAGAGCCCACATTCACCGAGCTGCAAATCCGCTCGGTGCAGGCCAGCGCTTCGGGGATGGAACGAATCAATAATTCGTCGCTCCGAGTCATGCCTTTCGATACAATGGCGGAATAGCCCCCGATGAAGTTCACGCCCAGCTCTTCGGCGGCACGGTCCAGCGTGCGTGCTATCTTCACATAGTCGGCAGTAGTCTGGCAAGCCGCCCCGCCCACCAGCGCGATGGGCGTAATCGAAATGCGCTTGTTCACGATGGGTATCCCGTATTCCTTCGAAATGTCTTCTCCAGTCTTTACCAGGTCTTTGGCAAGGCGGGTAATTTTTTCGTATATTTTCCGGCAAAGTACATCCACGTTGCTGTCGGCACACTCCAACAGGTTGATTCCCATCGTGATGGTCCGCACGTCGAGATTTTCCTTCTCGATCATCTTGTTGGTTTCAAGAACCTCTGATATATTAATCATAAGCCTGTTGTTTTATTAAATCCGGTGCATCTTGTTGAATATTTCCTCACGTTGGCATTTCACCTGTACGCCCATCGTGTTTCCCGTTTCCGTCAGTTCGTTGACGACCTGTTCGAAGGGTTTCTCGATGTGTGTCATGTCTACAATCATCATCATGTTGAAAAACTCCTGCACGATGGTTTGCGAAATATCCAGGATATTGATATTATTCTCGGCAAGATACGAGCAGACTTTGGCGATAATGCCCACCGAATCTTTTCCCACAACAGTAATAATAGCTTTGTTCATAATTCCGTGTCTATTAAATTCATACTTTGGGCAAAGATAGACAAATCTTGGCAAACCGACCCCTTTCCTGCACTTTTTTTACCCGAACACTTGCATATTCAAAAATAATCCGTACCTTTGCATCGCTTTTGAAAGGAAGTGCTTCCCGAAAGAGTTTTGGAGAGGTGGCAGAGTGGTCGATTGCGGCGGTCTTGAAAACCGTTGTACCGCGAGGTACCCGGGGTTCGAATCCCTGTCTCTCCGCTTGGAAGAGGATGTAAATCAATCAATTATGAGATTTACATCCTCTTTTTTTACACCCAAAAATCAACTACAGCCGTAGTCTTATATATTCTGCACATTTGAAACTGCTAACTTTGCATCAGTTTCTATAAGTTGTCGTAATGACACACTTACAATCCTACAATACCTCAACTATAAAAACGACAAAACCGTTGGCAGAGTCAAATATATGCTATTTAATTCCGCCAACGGGTTAAGAATATCTACTATTAGTTATCTACGTTTCATCCGTTGCATCATGCCTGCCATCTTGTTGCTGGTCACCATCTTCATCATCTTGCGGGTCTGGTCGAACTGCTTCAAGAGGCGGTTTACTTCCTGAATGCTTGTTCCACTACCTTTCGCGATACGGTTGCGGCGGCTTCCGTTCAAGATTTCGGGATGCGTACGTTCTTCGGGAGTCATCGAATAGATGATAGCCTCGATGCTCTTGAACGCATTGTCGTCGATGTCAATATCCTTGATTGCCTTTCCTACTCCCGGAATCATCGAAGCAAGGTCTTTCAGGTTACCCATCTTCTTGATTTGCTGAATCTGTCCGAGGAAGTCGTTGAAGTCGAACTGGTTCTTCTGGATTTTCTTTTGCAGACGCTTGGCTTCTTCTTCATCGTATTGTTCCTGCGCACGTTCTACCAAGGAAACGATATCACCCATACCCAAGATACGGTCCGCCATACGCGCCGGGTGGAAAAGGTCGACAGCATCCAGCTTCTCGCCTGTACCCACAAACAGGATGGGTTTATTTACTACCGTACGGATAGACAAAGCCGCACCGCCACGAGTATCACCGTCCAGCTTGGTCAAGACAACACCGGTGAAATCGAGACGCTCGTTGAATTCGCGCGCCGTGTTTACCGCGTCCTGACCCGTCATGGCATCTACCACAAAGAGAGTGGCGTCGGGATTGATGGCATTCTTGATAGCCGCTATCTCGTTCATCATCTGCTCGTCTATCGCCAAACGACCGGCTGTATCGACGATGACCAGGTCATTGCCTTTTGCCTTGGCTTCCTGAATGGCATTCAGGGCAATCTGTACCGGGTCTTTACTTTCGGGTTCGCTATAAACGGGCACTTCCACTTGTTCGCCCAACACTTTCAACTGCTCGATAGCCGCCGGACGATAAACGTCGCACGCTACCAGCAAAGGCTTGCGGTTCTTCTTCGATTTGAACATCCGAGCCAGCTTGCCCGAGAAGGTTGTCTTACCCGAACCTTGCAGACCCGACATCAGGATAACTGCCGGACGTCCTTTCAGTTCAAGCTCTACGGTTTCGCCTCCCATCAGCTTCGCCAGTTCGTCGTGAACGATCTTCACCATCAACTGGCTGGGCTTTACGGCAGTCAGCACGTTCTGTCCCAAAGCTTTCTCTTTGACCGTATCGGTAAAATTCTTTGCCACCTTATAGTTTACGTCGGCATCCAGCAACGCGCGGCGCACGTCTTTCAAGGTCTCCGCTACATTGATTTCGGTGATTTTGCCCTCACCTTTCAATATCTTGAACGACCGCTCAAGTCTTTCACTTAAATTATCGAACATAGTATGTTATTGGTTTATAGTTATCTACTTCATCAAGCACCGGTCAGGTTTTTCTCAAAAAAGACCCTCATCCTCGTGCTTTTACGCTAAAAGGAAACGCGGTTGCAAAAGTAGTAAAAAACTTGCAGGCATCAAATCTTTTTGTTCTGCCATTTCGCTTTTTTCAGATAAATCACGCTGAAAGCCAGCATCAAGGTGTAATAAATCACCTCGGTGGTGAAACAAATCTCTACCGGAGCCTGCACCACCATACCGATGACGATGATATAAAGGGCATAGAACACCTGTATCCCGATTTCGAGCACCAGTGCCGCCTGCGTGTTTCCCGTGCCCGAAATGCCGTTGAAATACACATTGGCAAGAGCGGCTATCAGCATCGAGGCACATACCACATAGAGTGCCATCACCGACTCGTCGAGCAAAGCCTCCTCGCCGGTATAGACCGAAAGGATGGCATGAGGGAAAGCAGCGCACAGTGCCACACAGACTACCATGATAAGGAAAGACATTCGGGCAATGCGGTTGAGCAGCCGCACGACCATCGATACGCCTCCCGAACCGATAAGATTGCTTACCAGCGAGTTTGCCGTAGTAGAAAGCGCCTGTACCGGAATGAGCAACACCACATAGACGCTACGCACAATGTTGGCTATCGCAAGCTGGCGTTCTCCCAACCGCTCCAATGCCATGAAGAACACGAACCAGATACCCATCGAAAGGAAATACTGCACCATCGTGAAACAGGAAATGCGCAGGATACGCATCACCATATTCCAGTCGAATTGTCCGAAACGGTGCAAACCGTATTTCTTCAGGTCTACTTGCGTATACGTATATATAAGGTAGAACACCAACGAGGATGCCTCGGCGATAACCGATGCCAGCGCAGCTCCGCGCACACCCATTTCGGGGAATCCCCATTTGCCGAACACCAGCACATAATCGAGCACCACATTGACCGCCGCCATAACAATCGCACTCATCGTGAGCACTTTCGTCTTTGTGATACCGATGTAAAGAGCACGGAACATCACGTTGACAAAAGCGAACAGGAAGCCCCAGATGCGCCACGTGAAAAACTCGTAAGTGGCATGGTAAATGTTGTCCGACGTAATCAGCAGGCGTATCAACGGTTCGGCAAACAGATACATCACCGCCAGGAGCACGACGGCCATCCCCAGACTGAAAGCCGAGCCTTGCCACATGACCGGTCCTACGGCATGATAATTCCCCTCGCCGTTGCGCCGCGCAATCAGTATCTGCGAGCCTACACTGAAACCGAAAGCCACCGTATAGATGCAGATGTAAAGCAATCCACCCATAGCCGAGGCTCCCAACGCCACTTCGCTCACGTGCCCCAAAAAGGCAGTATCGGTTACATTGATGACATTCTGTGCCAGCAATCCCAAGAAAATGGGATAAGTCACATTCCAAATTTCCTTGTTCGAGTACATAACAGTTGTTTGATGATTCATTCCTTGAAAAAAGCGCACAAAGATACGACTTTTATGCATACGTTCCTAATCTTTCCGCTTCCCCATCGGATACAGGGACAAAGCATAGCGCTCACAGCCAGGAAATAGAGGCATTATTCTCCCGCTTTTAAAACAAAATAACAAAGACACAGAAAATAATCGGGACGAATACCGCTTTATTTGTTTTTTTTCTTAACTTTGCGGTGCAACTGAAAAGCAAACACTTTAAACAAAAAATATTAAGACTATGATGACTATTGACAAATTCAACTTTGCCGGAAAGAAGGCAATCGTTCGCGTGGACTTCAATGTACCCTTGAACGAAGAAGGTAAAATCACCGATGACACTCGTATCCGTGGCGCACTGCCTACTTTGAAAAAAGTATTGGCTGACGGCGGCGCTTTGATTATCATGTCACACATGGGCAAACCCAAAGGCAAAGTAAACGCTAAATATTCGTTGAGCCAGATTGTCGACGCTGTATCTGCAGCACTGGGCACACCGGTACAATTCGCTCCCGACTGCGCTAAAGCTCAGGATGCTGCCGCAGCCTTGAAACCGGGCGAAGTACTGTTGCTGGAAAACCTCCGCTTCTATCCTGAAGAAGAAGGCAAACCCGTAGGCATCGAAAAAGAAGACCCTGCTTACGAAGACGCCAAGAAAGAAATGAAGGCCCGTCAGAAAGACTTCGCCAAGACATTGGCTTCTTATGCCGACTGCTATGTAATGGACGCTTTCGGTACAGCTCACCGTAAACACGCTTCTACAGCCGTTATCGCTGACTACTTCGATGCAGACCACAAGATGTTGGGTTACCTGATGGAAAAAGAAGTGAAAGCTGTAGACAACGTATTGAAAGACATCAAACGTCCGTTCACCGCTATCATGGGTGGTTCGAAAGTTTCTACCAAAATCGGTATCATCGAAAACCTGATGGATAAAGTAGACAACCTGATTCTGTGCGGTGGTATGACATTTACTTTCGCAAAAGCTCAGGGTGGCAAAATCGGTAACTCTATCTGCGAAGATGACAAACTGGATTTGGCTCTCGACATCATCAAGAAAGCAAAAGAAAAAGGCGTTAACCTGGTATTGGGTACCGATTGCATCGCAGCTGACGCATTCTCTAACGACGCCAACACACAAGTTTGCCCGGCTAACAACATTCCTGACGGATGGGAAGGTCTGGATGCAGGTCCTGAAAGCCGCAAAGCTTTCAAAGACGCTATTGTCAACGCCAAGACTATCTTGTGGAACGGCCCTGCCGGTGTATTCGAATTCGATAACTTCACAGGCGGTTCTAAGGCTATTGCCGAAGCTATCGCAGAAGCAACCAAGAACGGTGCTTTCTCATTGATTGGTGGCGGTGACTCTGTAGCTTGCATCAACAAGTTCGGTATGGCAGACCAGGTATCTTACATCTCTACCGGTGGTGGTGCACTGCTGGAAGCTATCGAAGGCAAGGTATTGCCGGGTGTAGCTGCTATCTGTGGCGAGAAATAATCACAATCTCTCTATAATTAGCGTGTGTTCTCTACAAAAGGGGAGCACACGCTTTTTTTCATCTTCTTTATGGCAGGCATCTATCTACATATCCCTTTCTGCAAACGGCGTTGCATCTATTGCGACTTCTACTCGACCACCCAAGGCGAACAGGCAGACCGCTACATCCGTGCTCTTTGCGAAGAGCTGAAACAGCGGAAAGACTATATCAGGGATGAAACCGTAGAGACCATTTACCTAGGTGGAGGCACCCCATCCCAACTGCAAGAGCCCCATTTCAAAGCATTGTTCGACACCCTATATACTTATTATCACATCGAAAAGGATGCCGAAATCACCATCGAAGCCAATCCTGACGATTTGAACACCTCCTATATTCTCATGCTTCGCCGCTTCCCTTTCAACCGTCTGAGCATGGGCATACAGACCTTCAACGATAATACCTTGTCTTTATTGCACCGCCGCCATACCGCCCGACAGGCTATCGAAGCATACGAAGCATGCCGGAAGGCAGGATTCGGCAACATCAGCATTGACCTGATGTACGGACTCCCGGGCGAGACTCTCGCTTCGTGGAAAGCCGACCTGCAACAAGCCCTTGCCTTGCATCCCGAACACATTTCGGCTTATCACCTGATTTACGAAGAAGGCACTCCCCTGTGGAAACTGCGCGAGGCACACCGGGTAGACGAGATAGACGAAGACCTGAGCGTGTCTCTCTTTGCCGAACTGATTCACACCCTGAAAGCAGCCGGATACGAACACTATGAAATTTCCAACTTCTGCCTGCCCGGAAAATATTCGCGCCATAACTCCAGTTATTGGACGGGTAAGGTTTATTTAGGCTGCGGAGCCTCGGCACACTCATACAATGGAAATTCGCGCCAATGGAATGTAGCTTCGCTCGCCCGCTACATGCAAGGCATAGAGAGCTGCCAACCGGACTTCGAACTGGAAGAGCTCGACCTCTACACCCGGTATAATGACTTTATCATCACCAGCCTGCGCACGGCATGGGGAATGTCTTTGCCACGTCTGGAAAAGGAATTCGGAAAAGAGTTATACGCTTATTGCCTCAAGCAGGCAATGCCTCATCTGCAACAACAAACCCTGCAACAAACAGGCGACATCCTGAAGCTGACCGAAAAAGGCATATTCATCTCCGACGGCATTATGAGTGACCTGCTTTGGGTGGAAGACTAAACTGCTCTTCCCGGTGCATATAACTGCCTTCCTTGTAAGATTAATAATCTTGCACGTGTAAGATTAATAATCTTCCAGCTATAAGATTAATAATCTTACCGGAAACGAAGCTAGTTGCATGCGGGATTCCTGTTAGCTTTTCCCACGCTTGCAGATAAAAGCCTCCCTCCTTGAAATATTTTCCACAAAAGAGGTTGCACGGTTGCACATTTTTACTTATTTTTGGCAAAACATTTAAAAATGTAAGTCATTATGAGCAAAAAACAGAAAAGATTCATCTTACCCGAAGACGAAATACCACGCTTTTGGTACAACATCCAGGCAGACATGAAAAACAAACCGCTGCCTCCATTAAATCCGGCAACCAAAGAGCCGCTTAAACCCGAAGACCTCTATCCCATCTTCGCCAAAGAACTTTGCCATCAGGAACTGAACCAAACAGATACATGGATTGAAATACCGGAAGAAGTACGCGAGATGTACAAATACTACCGGAGCACCCCGCTGGTACGTGCTTACGGGCTGGAAAAAGCCCTGGATACCCCGGCACACATCTATTTCAAGAACGAAAGTGTCAGCCCCATCGGTTCGCACAAACTGAACTCAGCACTGGCGCAGGCTTACTACTGCAAGAAAGAAGGCGTGAGCAACATCACGACCGAAACGGGAGCCGGACAATGGGGAGCCGCCTTATCGTATGCCGCCAATGTATTCGGACTGGAAGCAGCCGTATATCAGGTGAAAATCAGTTACGAGCAGAAACCTTACCGCCGGAGCATCATGCAGACCTTCGGCGCACAGGTAACTCCCTCGCCTTCCATGTCTACCCGTGCCGGGAAAGACATCCTGACCAAATATCCCAACCACCAAGGTTCGCTGGGTACAGCCATTTCGGAAGCCGTGGAACTGGCACGCACGACTCCGAACTGTAAATACACTTTAGGTTCGGTACTGAGCCATGTGACCTTGCATCAGACCATCATCGGACTGGAAGCTGAGAAGCAGATGGAAATGGCAGGTGAATATCCCGATGCCATCATCGCTTGCTTCGGCGGCGGTTCCAACTTCGGCGGTATCGCTTTCCCTTTCATGCGCCATACCATTCTGGAAGGAAAGAAGACCCGATACATTGCCGCCGAACCTGCATCGTGTCCGAAACTGACCCGTGGAAAATTTGAATACGACTATGGAGACGAAGCCGGATATACGCCTTTGCTCCCGATGTTCACCTTAGGACATAACTTCACTCCTGCCAACATCCATGCCGGAGGTCTGCGTTACCACGGTGCAGGCGTCATCGTGTCGCAACTCATCAAAGACAATCTGATGGAAGCGGTCGACATCGAACAATTGGATTCGTTCAAGGCAGGTTGTCTCTTTGCCAAAGTGGAAGGCATCATCCCGGCACCGGAATCGTGCCACGCCATTGCCGCTACCATCAACGAAGCCTTGAAATGCAAAGAAAGCGGCGAAGAAAAAGTATTGCTGTTCAACTTGTCGGGACATGGCTTGATTGACATGAGCGCTTACGACCAATACCTGGCAGGTAACCTTACCAATTACGACCTCAGCGATGACGAAATCAACAAAAGTCTGGCCGAAGTGGACGCGCTGAACAAGTAAGATTTAATAATGTGCCAATAAATAATGTGCTAATAAACAATGTGACAATGTGATAATCATAACTATAGTGGCACATTAGCACATTGGCACATTATTTATTTGCACATTTTTCCCAAAAACGCTTGCAGATTCAAAAATAATCCGTACCTTTGCACCCGTGTTCGAGAAACACCTTTTCGACACAGTAAGGATGGCCCGTTCGTCTATCGGTTAGGACGCAAGATTTTCATTCTTGAAAGGGGAGTTCGATTCTCCCACGGGCTACTTCTAAAACATCATTCTCCGTCAAGGCGGAAATAAGGATGGCCCGTTCGTCTATCGGTTAGGACGCAAGATTTTCATTCTTGAAAGGGGAGTTCGATTCTCCCACGGGCTACACAGCAAGAGTTATCCGATAAAGCGGGTAACTCTTTTTTATTTCTGAATATTTCATTACCTTTGTCAAAGAAGCACATCACAAAAGTATAAGGAGATACAAACATGAGTACCACAAGCCTGAACGCAGAACTTTTCCGCCAACTGAGTTACATCGCCGATGACGAACACTGCATGAAGAAAGTGTTGAACTACATCAAGAAACTTGCCAGCCAGAAAGAAAAGGAAGAACAAACCGCTTCCGACACCCTGGCAGAGGACGCCGTGCCTTATCGCACGAAGGAGGAACTGAAAGAAGGATTCAAACAAGCATGTCAGGAAGCGAAGAGTTACAAAGAAGGAAAATTGCAACTAAAAACTTGGGAAGAAGTCTATCATGAATTATAAGATAAAACCGACCCCTTATTTTCTGAAAGAACTAAAGCGCCTCAGCAAACGGTATCGGTCGTTAAAAGAAGATGTAAACTCACTTGTCGTTTCACTCCATGAAAACCCGTTTCAAGGAACAGATTTGGGGAAAGGGCTACGCAAAATAAGAATGGCCATCACTTCAAAGGGGAAAGGGAAAAGCGGTGGAGCAAGAGTCATTACCTTGACTTTATTAGCCACATCGGATAACACAGATATTCTACTGCTCACATTATACGACAAATCCGAATGTGAAAACCTGACCGATGCCGAACTGAAAGCAATCATCGCTCAAAACGGACTCTGAAATTCTAAAAGACCATGCAATCAGACATCATACAATCACTTTACCTAGCCTATACCGGACACGCACCCGAATCCATCGAACCGCTGGCAGGCGCAGGTTCCAACCGTAAATACTACCGCATAAAAGGAAATCCTCAGTTCATCGGGGTATATGGCACTTCGGAAGCGGAAAACCGCGCGTTCATCTATATGGCAAAACATTTCGAAGAAAAAGGCTTGCCCGTGCCTCATGTTTATGCCCAAACCGATGACGCCATGGCTTACCTGCAAGAAGATTTGGGAGACACATCCTTGTTTCAAGCCATCGAACACGGACGCACAACGGGTGGAAACTTCAGCACAGAAGAAAAAGACTTGCTGAAACAAACCATCCGCCTGCTTCCCCGACTGCAATTCAAAGGAGCGGAAGGCATGGACTTCTCTATCTGCTATCCGCAAGCCGAATTCAACCGGCGCAGCATCTTGTGGGACTTAAATTACTTCAAATATTGTTTCCTGAAGGCAACCGGCATCGAGTTTCAGGAAAACCAGTTGGAAGATGACTTCGAGCATCTGGCAGATGTTTTGCTTTCCGATACGTTTTCTACCTTTATGTATCGCGACTTCCAAAGCCGGAACGTCATGCTACGGGACGGGAAACCCTACTTCATCGATTTCCAAGGAGGACGGAAAGGACCTGTCTATTACGACGTGGCTTCCTTTCTATGGCAAGCAAAAGCACGCTTTCCGCAAGCCTTGCGCGAAGAACTGATATACGATTACCTGAATGCCCTGCATGCATATTGCCCGATGCCCGAGACTTATTTCTTCGAACAACTTCGGCATTTCGTGCTTTTCCGTACTTTGCAGGTATTGGGAGCTTACGGTTTCAGAGGCTATTTCGAACGGAAACCGCATTTCTTGCAAAGCATTCCGTTTGCCATTGAGAACCTCAGTCAACTATTGGTTCAGGAGTTTACGGAATACCCTTATCTATGCGGCGTCCTGCAACGGCTGACCGAACTGCCTGTCTACCAACTTGAATTGAACAGACGCAAACTTACGGTACAGGTTACCAGCTTCTCGTATAAGAAAGGCATTCCCGAAGACCCGTCGGGAAACGGAGGAGGATATGTATTCGATTGCCGAGCCATTCATAATCCCGGCAAATACGATGCCTACAAGCAACTGACTGGACGCGATGAACCGGTAATCCGGTTTCTGGAAGAAGACGGAGAGATACGGACCTTCCTGGAACATGTATACGCATTGACAGATGCCCACGTGCAACGTTTTCTGGAACGGGGATTTACTCACCTGAGTATCCACTTCGGATGTACAGGCGGACAGCACCGTTCGGTATATGCGGCCGAGCACACTGCCCGGCACATCCACGAAAAGTTCGGAATAAAAGTAGAGCTGATTCACCGGGAACAAAACATACACTACACACTTGTCAACTGACAGAAACATGAAAGCGATGATTTTTGCTGCCGGACTGGGAACCCGGCTTAAACCTTTGACCGACCATACGCCCAAGGCCTTGATTCCCGTAGGAGGCATACCGATGCTGCAACGTGTTATCCTGAAACTGAAAGAAGCCGGATTTACCGAACTGGTCATCAACATCCACCATTTCGGCGAACAAATTATTGAGTTTCTGCAAGCAAACGGAAACTTCGGCGTTACCGTCCATATCAGTGACGAGCGGGATGAATTGCTGGATACAGGCGGAGGAATCAAGAAAGCCGCCCCTTTCTTTACCGGAAACGAGCCGTTTCTGGTGCATAATGTGGATATCTTATCCGATATCGACCTCAAGGCATTGTACGACTTCCACCTGCACAGTACAAACGATGCCACCTTATTGGTCAGCCACCGCCAAACCACCCGATACCTATTATATAATAAGGAAGAAAGACTGTGCGGATGGATTAACAAGCAGACGCTGCAAACCAAGCCGGAAGGCTTCGTCTATCATCCCGGCGAATACGAAGAAGTGGCATTCAGCGGCATTCATGTCATCTCCCCTTCCCTTTTCCGTTATATGGACGAGCATTGGACAGGAAAATTCTCGATTACCGACTTCTATCTGCAGGTATGCCACGAGGTTCGTATCGGAGGATACATCGCCCCTCGACTTCACCTGATAGACATCGGAAAACCGGAAACATTGGCACTCGCGGAAAAACTTTATAAATGAAGAACAATTAAATGAAGAATGAAGAATTAAGAATGAAGAATATAAGATCCGAACGGCATTCTTCATTCTTAATTCTTCATTCTTAATTTACTCAAATAGTTTCAGCTTGTTCTTTTGCGCTTCCTCCAGCGACACCAACTTGACTTGTTTTTCTTTATTCTTTTCGCGCAATGTCTGATATTCGGCATTCAGCTCTTCTACAAAAGCATCGTGTGTTGCCGGATTCAGCAAGCGGGCAGCCATCGGTGCATTGAGCGAAGCATCCTTCATATAGACCACCGGACCTTGATAAACGGGAGCAATCTTCAGGGCCGTATGCAGTTTCGAAGTGGTGGCTCCGCCTATCATAACCGGTATATGCAGACCGGCACGCTCCATTTCGCGTACCACGTGTACCATCTCTTCCAGCGAAGGGGTAATCAATCCACTTAGTCCTACGATATCCACTTGCTCGCGGATAGCTGTCTCTACGATTTTCTCGGCCGGCACCATGACCCCCAAGTCAATGATTTCATAATTGTTGCACGCCATTACTACCGAAACGATGTTCTTCCCGATGTCGTGCACATCTCCTTTCACCGTAGCCACCAGCACTTTCCCCGCCTTCTTCGCTCCTTCTTTCTTTTGAGCTTCAATGTAAGGTTGCAAAATTGAAACTGCCTTCTTCATCGTACGCGCGGTTTTCACCACTTGCGGCAAGAACATCTTTCCCGAGCCGAAGAGTTCGCCCACGTGATTCATTCCTGCCATCAACGGTCCCTCGATGATGTTCACCGCATTGGGATATTTCTCCAATGCTTCGTGGAGGTCTTCTTCCAAATAATCGCCGATGCCCTTCACCAACGCATATTGCAGACGAGATTCTACGTCTGTATCTTCCCGCCAAGCCAGGTGTGACGACACACCTGCACTTGTTCCGTTTCCTTCCTTTTCTGCCTTTAGCTTCTCGGCTGTCTCAATCAGACGTTCGGCAGCATCGGCACGGCGGTTCAGCACCACGTCTTCGATACGTTCCAAAATATCGGCAGGAATATCGGTATAAAGCACCGACGATGCCGGATTGACGATACCCATATCCATGCCTTGTGCTATCGCATGATACAAGAATACGGCATGCATCGCCTCGCGGATGTAATTATTCCCACGGAAGGCAAAAGACAGGTTGCTCACTCCCCCGCTGACATGTGCTCCCGGCAGGTTCTTCCGGATCCATCCAGTTGCACGAATAAAGTCGACGGCATAATTATTATGTTCTTCCATCCCCGTAGCTACCGCCAGCACGTTGGGGTCGAAAATGATGTCTTGCGGCCGGAAGCCTACTTGCTCCGTCAAAATCCGATACGCACGGCTACACACTTCTATCTTCCGCTCGTAGGTATCCGCTTGCCCTTTCTCATCAAAAGCCATGACAATAACCGCCGCGCCATATTGCTTGACCGTACGGGCATGTCCGATAAAGGCATCTTCGCCTTCTTTTAATGAAATGGAATTGACAATGCCTTTGCCCTGCACGCATTTCAGCCCGGCAAGTATCACATCCCACTTGGACGAGTCTATCATAATAGGTACGCGCGCGATATCGGGTTCCGATGCGATGAGGTTCAGGAAGGTGGTCATCTCCTGAGCGGCATCTAGCAAACCGTCGTCCATATTGATGTCAATCACCAACGCTCCGTCCTCCACCTGCTTGCGGGCGATGGACAAAGCTTCCTCGTATTTTTTTTCATTAATCAGCCGAAGGAACTTGCGCGAGCCTGCCACGTTACACCGCTCGCCTACGTTGACGAAATTGATTTCGGGAGAGACTTCCAGCAATTCCAGTCCCGAAAGCCACAGATACTTCGGTTCAGCAACCCGACGGTGAGGTTCTCTACCTTCCACCAGCGAAGCAAACCGACTGATATAGGCTTCGGTCGTACCGCAACATCCGCCAATGATGTTCACCAGCCCTTCGTCTATGTATTCCTTCACTTCGGCTTCCATCTCTTCGGGCGTCTGGTCGTACTGTCCCAGCGTGTTGGGAAGCCCGGCATTGGGATAAGCGCTGATATAATAAGGAGCCCGACGTGCCAATTGTTCCAGGAAAGGTTTCAATTGCCTGGCACCGAACGAACAGTTCAAACCGACCGAGAATATATCCGCATGCTGCACCGAAGCCAGAAACGCATCGAGGGTCTGCCCCGAAAGGGTACGCCCGGCTATATCCGAAACGGTGACCGAAAGCATCAAGGGTACTTTACGCCCACATGCCTGCATCGCCTCGCCGGCGGCAAAGAGAGCCGCTTTGGCATTCAAGGTATCGAAAATAGTTTCTATCAACAGGGTGTCGACACCGCCCTCAATCAGGGCGACCATCTGTTCGCGATAAGCATCGGCAAGCTCGTCGAAGGTCAGCGCACGGTAAGCCGGATTATTCACATCGGGGCTCATCGAGCAGGTTTTGTTCGTAGGACCTACCGAACCTGCCACCCAACGGGGCTTCGAAGGATTCTTTGCCGTATATTCGTCAGCCAACCGGCGTGCCAGGCATGCCGCCTCGCGATTGATTTCCGCGCAATAGGCTTGCAGGTGATAATCCGCCATCGATACCGAAGTGGCATTGAATGTATTGGTCTCGATGATATCCGCACCGGCTTCGAGGTACTTCCGATGGATGTCCTCGATGATATCGGGACGGGTCAGGCACAGGATATCGTTGCACCCCTTCAGCAGTCCGGGAAGTTCACGGAAACGCTCACCCCGGAAATCATCTTCCGTCAAGCCGTATCGTTGAATCATGGTACCCATCGCGCCGTCGAGCACCAAAATACGTTCGTCTATCTGCTCTTGTATTGTTTTCATGTGTATCTTTTTAGGTGACAAGTTGACGAGTTGACAAGGATACAAGGTTCGAAAACCCTCAATAAACAATTCAAAACCTTGTTAACTTGTCACCTTGTCAACTCGTCAACTTATATTTATCGTTTAAACATCCGGTCCATCATCCGCTTGTCTTCTTTCTCCTTCAGGCTCTGGCGCTTATCGTATTGCTTCTTTCCTTTGGCAAGGGCGATGACCACCTTTGCCAGCCCCTTCTCGTTGATATACATACGGGTAGGCACGATAGTGAATCCCGGCTCTGCCGAAGTGCGTTCCAGCTTACGAAGCTCTTTCTTCGTAAGCAGGAGCTTGCGGTCGCGCCGTGCCGCATGATTGTTGTACGAACCGTAAAAGTATTCGGCGATGTGCATGTTCTTCACCCACAACTCGCCGCGCGAAAAGAAACAGAACGTATCGACCAGGCTCGCCTTGCCCTGACGGATAGACTTGATTTCGGTACCCGTCAGCACGATGCCTGCCGTATAAGTGTCGATAAACTCGTAATCGAACGAGGCACGTTTGTTTTTGATATTTATGTTGCTTGCGTTTGTTTTCATCAGTTCAAAATTACAGATAATTGATTAAACAGATATTCTATCAATGCCGGACAAATCAGTATAACAAGTGTGGCCACAATGGTAAATGCCATCTGCTGCCGTTCGGGTACTTCCAGCCAGCGACGCACTCCCTCGAACACCACCACGAGGGTATAGATTTGCAATATCCAGTGGAGCAAGTCGATGGACACCAGCCCGCTGATGATGTCGAGCACGAACGTGACCACCATCGAATAGCCCACGAACACCAGCATCTTTCCGTATGCGTCACCCCGTTTCAGCCAGCCCATGCCCAGCTTGTTGAGCAGATAGGCAGACAGAAAGAAACCGCCGAACAACGCCACCGCTACGGCACAACACCGCGTAAGTGCCAACTGGAACATCAGCGAGGAAAAATCTCTCCCGATGAACGTACCGATAAACTCCGACAACCCGCACAGCCCGATAAGCGGATAAACAAATCCCGACTGGATGTCGCGTGCACCTCCACGCTCCATTATCTTGTCCCAAGCCTCTCCCGGTGCCGAAAGCAGGGAGACGATTTGATGAAATAATCCTTTATACATAGTCACTTCTCTCTTCTTAGGATGCAAATGTACAAAAAAAGTGCTAAAAATAAAGCCGGGCACCCAAATGCCCGGCTTTATTTTTATTTCTTTGCACTTTGGGATGAAAAAATTCATCTCTTGCCGCGAAGCAACTTGGATATCCCCTTGCTTCCCGACAATGCTTCATTAAATTCGACAATCTTCTGATAGTCAAGCTCTGCCTTTCCTTCCAAAACCAGATTATCGGCATAACTTACGTCTTTCGTATTCTGTTCGAATGAAATCGTTATCTTGTCCGGACGCTTGCTGTACTTTTCCTGATAACGTGCCATGGCATCGATAATATTGAAGTGCCACCATCCTCCCGAAAGCTGGGTAAACTCATCATCCTCTTCCACATTCAGCATCTTATGACGCAGATAAAGAGTCATGCCGTTTTCCGAAAAATCCTTGTCGGCATCATAATACAAGGCAAACTCGTGTTGGGCCATCTCCGCTTCGCGTTGCTCCAAATCATTTGTGTCCACTTCTTTACGCACAAAAAGCTCTATCGGAAGGAAGATATCGTCCTGTTTATAAAAAAAGTCGTATGGCTTATTATCAGAATCCAATACCACATCGGATATCGGCGCATTGGCATCGCCTTCAGCCGGAGACTGAGGAAGCCACTGCCCCTCCCTTATCAGCGAATAACCATAAACATTCGCATCAATCTCTCCACCCGACATGTCTTGTCCGTAATCGTACGAATAATACAGCTGAATATAATCGGAAGCCCACGGCAGGTCTTCCAAATCCTGCGGATTTAACGGAGCAACCTTATACCCCATCTGGCTGGTATAAGTACCGGTTAAAGCATCTTTCTTTACTATTTCATAATACGACACCGTTGTACTGTTATCTCCACCATCCAAGCATGAAGTAACCCCCAACATAAGACCCAATCCTGCAACAAGCAGTCCATATTTCATGTGTTTCATATACTATTCCTTTACAAATTCAAATTCGGGTTAGCGCCTACAAAGATGCAGAAAACCCTGCACTTTTCAAAATAAAAGCCGGACAAATATTGCCCGGCTATACTTAGGTAATATTGATTATTCTTCAGTTTCCGACATATCAGGCAAATATTGTTTTTCTATAGTAATTGTCTGAGAAGTCTTCTTATCGGGATCCGATGTTGCAGAATTAGTATTATACATTTCATATTCCAATTCAAGACGTGTCGGATATTCATTTTGATTATTATTTCTATATGCGGATATTATTGATGCTAAATCAACAAATACATATTCACCATATTGGACATTATAATCTTGTCCCCAATTTTCATCTGTCATATCAGCATTAGTAATGCGATAACGGATATGCAATCTAAGTGTTCCATTAGCAACACCTTCTTCTGTAGAATCATAATAAACCGCTAAACGATGATTAGGAAGTTCCGAATCTAAATTTGAAGTTGTAGTTCCTTTTTTGAGATTAAAATTCGGTGCCATAATCAAAAATTCAAAAGCTCCCCATACGGCACATCCATTCGATGGAATACCATATAATGCAACAGTTTCCTCTTCTGCAGGAACAGGGGATAATGCCGCATTCATCTCTCTCAAATAAACAGGATCTTGTAATAATGTGATATCTGCAGATGTTGATTCTTGCGTCAATGTACTGGTATCTATTTCAAAATAAAGAAATGCCAAACGCGAAGTAGGAGAAGTAGTCAATGTTGTAGTTGGTATATATTGAAAACCTGATGGATCTTCAAATGTAGTATATCCCATTGAAGTTCTTACTTTAAGAAAAGATGTTGCTGAACTCGGTCCAGGTTCTCCATTATCCAAGCAAGAAGTAAATCCCAACATTGTTGTCAATGCCATAGCCAGCACGCTCAATTTAAACTTTTTCATGTTCTTCCTTTTTTATTTGATTTTGCAATTAATTTGATAAACTTTTTAGCTAGAATGCAAAGATGCTGAAAATACTGCATCGGTTTACGTTTTTTAACGTATATTTTTCAACCAATCATCTTCACTGCTCCATACACCTATCTTCATCGCCCGATGAAAGTACGTGCACCGGCACTTGCACCTATATGCAACGCCCCACGAAAGCACATAGCCAATGCTTCATGCTTCACTCTTCATCCTTCACTATTTCGGCAAACTGCTCTAAGTGCTCGTCTACATACCGCGCCACCTGCCCGGTCACCTCTTCTTCCATCTCCATGAACCGCTCTTCCAGCTCATCAAACACTTCGTAACGCTCGTACATTGCCATAAATTCATCTTCGCTACACTCACGCTCCAAGTCCTCGCGGTTTTCCTCGTAAATCTTCCGCGCCGCGTATACCAGCTTCGAAAACTCCTTCGCCCCCATCAGGCGCATCGCCTTCGCAAAAGGATTGAGGAAAATGTAAGGGCCGTATCCGTTCTGAATCAACTGCACGAAACCTCCCTCGTCCACTTCTTCGCAAAACAGGCGGTAGCCCAACAACGTGTGCTGCATTCCGTTGAGCAAAGGCATCGTATCGGCATTGACCTGCCCGCCTGTCACTTCCAAGTAACGGTCGGTAAACACTTGCAGAAACTCGTCCATCCCTTCACCTGCCGCCCGGCGCAACGCTTCATCGCTTACTGTAATCTTCTTTTCTTCCATATCTTCTATACATTTTAAATTCACCACAAAGTACAAAGAGGTGCACGGAGGAATACATAATCTACTATTTCCCGATTAACGAAATACGATTAAAAATATGCGAATCAAGAGTTACACAGGAGTTATCACTTCGTTCAGGAGTTAAAGGTCCATAGCCTTGCTTCTGAAACTGGCGCAATAAGGTATTGGCATCTAACTCCCTTTTAACTCCTGATTGGCATTAAATAGTAAATAGTAAATTGCCCAATCGTAAATTAAAAGACCCCTGTGTGCCTCTGTGGTGAATCGAATCACGAGGCAAAGATACAGCTTTCCCCTCACATACGAAAAAGATTTTGCCAAGTTGACATTACAAAACGGCACTTCCCATAAAAAATATCATTAAAAAGCAACAAAAAGTTCGTCCCGATACGTTGCACAAATCAAGAAAACGACTAACTTTGCGTGCGGATTCGGAGAAGACACTCCTCCCGAACACCGCGTTTGACTACTAATTTTTTATTACTCAATAAAACGTAACGAATATGACTTATTCACACGAAGTTGAACACATGTGTTGTGTCGCAAAAGGACCCAATCACGGTCCGGCTCCCATTCCTGAAGAAGGGAAATGGATTCAGGCAAAAGAAATCAAAGACATTTCAGGACTGACCCACGGTATCGGCTGGTGCGCTCCGCAGCAAGGAACCTGCAAGCTGACCCTGAACGTAAAAGAAGGCGTCATCGAAGAATGTCTGGTAGAAACCATCGGTTGCTCGGGCATGACTCACTCTGCTGCCATGGCATCTGAAATCCTTCCGGGCAAGACCATCCTGGAAGCATTGAACACCGACTTGGTTTGCGACGCTATCAATACGGCTATGCGTGAACTGTTCCTGCAGATTGTTTACGGCCGTACTCAGTCAGCTTTCTCAGAAGGCGGCTTGGTAATCGGCGCAGGACTGGAAGACCTGGGCAAAGGTCTCCGCAGCCAGACCGGTACATTGTATGGTACAAAAGCCAAAGGCACCCGTTATCTGGAACTGACCGAAGGTTATATCACCCGTATGGCTCTTGACAAAGACAACCAGGTTATCGGTTATGAATACGTTCACATGGGCAAGTTCATGGAACAAGTGAAGAAGGGTGTTGATGCTAATGAAGCATTGAAAGCAGTTACCGGAACTTACGGCCGCTTCAAACCCGAACAAGGCGCAGTTAAATATATTGACCCACGTAAAGAATAATAGGAGGACACAGATTATGATTAGACCAGTACAGTTTGAAAGTCAAGACCGTCGCATGAAGCAAATCCTTGCTGCACTGAACGAAAACGGTATCAAAGACATTGAAGAAGCTAACAAGATCTGTGACGAAGCAGGCCTCGACCCGTATCTGACTTGTCAGGAAACTCAGGGTATCTGCTTCGAAAACGCAAAATGGGCTTACGTAGTAGGTTGCGCTATCGCACTGAAGAAAGGCTGCAAGAACGCCGCTGACGCTGCCGAAGCTATCGGTATCGGTTTGCAGTCATTCTGTATCCCGGGTTCTGTAGCCGATGACCGTAAAGTAGGTCTGGGTCATGGCAACCTGGCAGCCCGTCTGCTCCGCGAAGAAACTCAATGCTTCGCTTTCTTGGCAGGTCACGAATCATTCGCTGCTGCCGAAGGTGCTATCAAGATTGCTGAAATGGCAAACAAAGTTCGTCAGAATCCGTTGCGTTGCATCCTGAACGGTCTGGGCAAAGACGCCGCTATGATTATCTCTCGTATCAACGGCTTTACTTACGTTCAGACTAAGTTCGACTATTTCACCGGCGAACTGAACATCGTAAAAGAAACTCCGTATTCAGACGGTCCGCGTGCGAAAGTAAAATGCTACGGCGCTGACGACGTTCGCGAAGGTGTTGCTATCATGTGGCACGAAAATGTAGACGTATCTATCACAGGTAACTCTACTAACCCGACCCGCTTCCAGCACCCGGTTGCAGGTACTTACAAGAAAGAACGTGTACTTGCCGGCAAACCTTATTTCTCGGTAGCATCAGGTGGTGGTACAGGCCGTACACTTCACCCGGACAACATGGCTGCAGGTCCCGCTTCTTACGGTATGACCGACACCATGGGCCGTATGCACTCAGACGCTCAGTTCGCAGGTTCTTCATCAGTTCCCGCTCACGTAGAAATGATGGGCTTCCTGGGTATCGGTAACAACCCGATGGTAGGAT
>UQVZ01000006.1 GCA_900544675.1 uncultured Bacteroides sp. | reverse complement strand
TGGGGAAACCAGCCATAGGAATATGGTATGGCGCCCTGTGTCGAGCCTACACATCAACCGCCACCACCTGCACATCGTATCCGTCAATGTGGATGAACATGGCAGACGGCTGAACAAGGACTTCATCCATCGCCGCAGCAAGCGTATCACAACAGAGTTGGAAAAGAAGTACGGCCTGTACCCTGCCGACCGCAGGCAGTACCGTCACGACAATCCCTTGCGCAAGGTGGATGTTTCGCAAGGCGACGTGAAGCGTCAGGTGGCGAACACCGTCAAGGCGGTCATGGCGGCCTACAAGTTCCGGACGATGGGCGAATACCGCGCCCTGCTTTCCCTTTACAATGTCACGGTGGAGGAAGCCCGCGGCATGGCGGGCGGACGGGAATATCACGGGCTGGTCTATTCCGCCACCGACAATGCCGGGAACAAGGTGAGCAATCCTTTCAAGGCGTCCCGTATCGGGAAGTCCGTCGGCTACGAGGCCGTGCGGCGCAGGTTTGAATACTCCAAGGCCCACATCCGCGACAAGCGTCCGGCGGACATGACGCGCAAGACCGTCGCTGCCGCGCTTGCCCGGACGTACCATAAGGAGGAGTTCATCGCCCTGCTTCATACAAAGGGTGTGGACGTGGTGTTCCGCCATACAGACGAGGGGCGCATCTACGGGGCAACCTTCATCGACCACCGAACGGGCTGTGTGTTGAACGGCTCACATTTGGGCAAAGAGTTTTCCGCCAACGCATTGCAGGAGCATTTTACCCTGTCGTATGCCGGCACGCCGCCGATGCCGTTCACTGTCACGGAGGACGCACCGCAGCCGGATACCTTCGTACAGTCGGAACACGATGAAGGGTATTCCACGGGCTTGGGCTTACTCTCCGGCGACGCATCGGGCGCACAGGCGGAGGAAGCCGCCTTCGAGCGCGAACTCAAACGCAAGCGGAAGAAACGCCGCAAGGGTTTGGGCTTATAAATTATCCATTCGCAGGGTATAGGGGATGAGGTCGGACTTCATCCTACATCAGGTCCGGCCTCATGTACCATGAAGTCCGGGGAGATGTATGCTCACCTCCGTACCGTGCCTTGCGGATATATTGTTCAACTTAAAAACAGAAACAGATTTATGTCACAACAGGAAGACGATTTGAGGGCATTGGCGAAAATCATGGACTTTCTCCGTGCCGTAAGCATTATTCTGGTGGTCATCCACCTTTATTGGTATTGTTACGAAGCCGTAAGGCTGTGGGGCATCGACATCGGTGTCGTGGACAGGGTGCTGATAAACTTCGACCGCACTGCCAGGCTGTTCCACCACATTCTTTATACGAAACTCTTTGCGTTGGTGCTGTTGGCGCTTTCCTGCCTGGGCACGAAAGGCGTCAAGGAAGAAAAAATCACGTGGGGAAGAATTTGGATGGTGCTTGCCGCAGGGCTGGTGCTTTTCTTTCTTAACTGGTGGATATTGTCTTTGCCTTTACCTGTGGAAGCCAACGCAGCTTTTTATGCGGCTTCGATGGCGGCGGGCTATGTCTGCCTGCTCATGGCAGGCACATGGATGAGCCGTCTTCTGCGCACCAACCTCATGGATGACGTGTTCAACGTGGAGAATGAGAGCTTTATGCAGGAGACCCGGCTCATCGAGAACGAGTATTCGGTGAACCTGCCTACACGCTTCTATTACAGGAAGAAGTGGCACGACGGATATATCAACGTGGTAAACCCGTTCCGTGCGTCCATCGTATTAGGCACGCCGGGCAGTGGAAAGTCGTATGCCGTGGTAAATAATTTTATCAAACAACAGATTGAAAAGGGCTTTAGTCTTTATTGTTACGATTTCAAATATCCTGACTTATCGACCATCGCCTACAACCATCTGATGAACCACGGCGACGGCTACAAAGTCAAGCCGAAGTTTTACGTAATCAACTTCGATGATCCACGCCGGAGCCACCGCTGCAACCCCATACACCCGAATTTCATGGAGGACATTACCGATGCCTACGAGAGCGCCTACACCATTTTATTAAATTTGAACAAGACTTGGGTGCAAAAGCAGGGCGACTTCTTCGTGGAGAGTCCGATTATACTGTTTGCCAGTATTATCTGGTTTTTACGGATTTATCAGGATGGAAAATATTGCACCTTCCCACACGCCATTGAGTTGTTGAACAGACGGTATGAGGACATTTTCCCTATCCTCACCAGTTATCCCGAACTGGAAAACTATCTTTCACCCTTTATGGACGCTTGGCAGGGCGGCGCAGCTGAGCAGCTGATGGGGCAAATCGCTTCTGCGAAAATACCATTGTCAAGGATGATTTCCCCGCAGCTCTATTGGGTAATGTCTGACAGCGAATTTACCCTCGACATCAACAATCCCGACGAGCCGAAAATACTCTGTGTCGGCAACAATCCCGACCGACAGAACATCTACGGCGCGGCGTTGGGGCTGTACAATTCTCGAATAGTCAAGCTCATCAACAAGAAGGGCAAGCTGAAGTCGGCGGTGATTATCGACGAGCTGCCTACGATTTACTTCAAGGGTTTGGACAATCTTATCGCCACCGCCCGCAGCAACAAGGTGGCGGTCTGCCTCGGCTTTCAGGACTTCTCGCAACTCAAGCGCGATTACGGCGACAAGGAAGCCGCCGTAGTGATGAACACGGTGGGCAACATCTTCTCCGGTCAGGTGGTGGGCGAGACCGCCAAGACGCTTTCGGAGCGTTTCGGCAAAATTCTGCAAAGGCGCCAGAGCATCACCATCAACCGCGAGGACAAGTCCACCTCCATCAACACGCAGATGGAAAGCCTTATCCCGGCGAGCAAAATTTCCACGCTCACGCAGGGCATGTTCGTGGGCGCGGTGGCCGACAACTATGGTGAGCGCATCGAGCAGAAAATCTTCCATTGCGAGATAGTCGTGGACGCGGAGAAAGTAAAGCGCGAGGAACAGGCTTACAGGCCTATCCCCGTCATTACGGACTTCACCGATGCCGACGGCAACGACCGCATGAAAGAGATGATACAGGAGAACTACAACCGCATCAAGGCTGAGGTGCGTCAGATTGTCGCCGATGAGTTGCAGCGTATCCAGTCCGACCCCGAACTGCAACATCTTTTGCAGAACAAGTAATACGCCACAGGCGAAAAAAGGAAAATCCTTAGCTCGGCTGCTTTTCAGACCGGGTTACGGATTTCCCTTTTCTTGTGCTGTCTTTTCCGCTTTGAGCAATTTGTTAAGGATGGAAATGACAAGGGTCATCAGGTAACTCTTCAATTCGCTGTCTTCCTTCATCAAGATGCCGTATTCTTCGGCAAAGGCTTCCAACGTCCATTTCCGGATGTCTGCCATATCCTCCCCGAAAGGTATCAGTCGGTTCTCTTTCCAATAGGCGGTAACAGCAGACACAATCATTGACTTGAAAGCCGCCTTTTGTTCCGCGTTCAGTTTCTTGTAACGTGTCCTTTCCGTAATGGGTGGTTCGTTGTATGGCATGACGGACACCGGGTCATAGACGGACACCAAGTCGCCGCCGTAATCAATGATTATCGGCAAGTCTGGCGTTATACCATGTTTCCGCTTTTTCTTTTTCGCCATATTACTTGTTCCCTTTCAACACTGCCTTTCCCTGTTCGGTAAGCCGGTATTTCTGCTTGGGACTATGCTTGGTCAAATCAGGATATACAGCTTCCACCAGTTCAAGCCCGATGGCGGCGTTCAAATAATTTTCCAAGAAATTGCTTCTGTCCTTCAAACCGATTGCTTCCATCATCTCCTTGGGTGAATAGATGCCATCCGACAGGGCTGCGATTAGTTTGCCGACCTGTGGGGTGACTGTGGGATTACTATGGGGTAACTGTGGGGTAACTATGGGATTTTCCCCCATGGCTTTTGGCATGTAGCGGAATACAAGCACGACAAAACCGCCTCCAAGCCTGTATTCTGGAGAGGGCAATCCGGCTTTGCGACACTCCTCCTCCATCAAGCTGATGCCACGCCCCCAATTCTCCAACAGCTTCCTTTTATAAAGGACATTGGCGATTATTGGATTTTGAGGTTCCGAACAATGCTCGGACGCCATCCTCTCCACATTCCAGCCATGCGGGAAAGAACCGGGATTTTCTATTTCCACACGGTCATCGTATATGGCGATGCCGACAGAGCCTCCGGCTTCCCTGTAACTGCGGTGAGCCAACGAGTTTAGCACACCTTCCCTTACGGCCTTATAAGGCACAGACAAATGTTCTTCACGTTCCAGCCCCTCAATCCTGCCCGACAATGAAAGGTGTTTGAACAGGAAAGCCATTGCAGCGTCAAGCAGTTGGAATATATTGCCGTAAATGCGTTGGCTGTCTATGAATTCCATCTTGTCAGTTCCTCTGAAACGCGCCAGGCGCAGCAGGCATTGGGGATAGTTTGCCGGCATTTCCCGGTTGGCAAACAGGATGGCGGCTGCATGGTTCAATACGCCGTTCCTCATCAGGCTGAATTTTTCAAGAATGACAGGAATGTCGTTTCCCGTATTTTCCGGCAGGCGTCCGCAGTCTATTCCCAGACGGACAGTTTTAAGCGCCTCGTTCTCATCAATGTCATTTAATGTTAAATCAGGGTCGTCAAACAGTTCCCAGCGGTGACGCACACCGTCGCGGTCGAGCAACAACTCATTGTATTTTTGTTGTGGCATGGCGACAGTGGTGCTTTCCACACGCATATAAGGGCGACTCTTATAAGTGAACGGGCGTTCCATCCTTGCGTCTTCAACATGGAGGGTGATGATTCTCTTTTCACCGTCTGGCAAGGGCACGTATGAAACCTGTACCGTGGCAGTCGGCTCCAATCTGCCGATGGCTTCCGCAATCTCCCGCTTCGTCTTGTCGCTCACTTCCTGCCCGATGATTTTTCCGTTGTCTGACACGCCGAACAGTACCGTGCCGCCTTCACCGTTGAGGAAGGCGCACAGCGTTTCCATGCCGCGCTCCAACTGCCCGGTGGTCTGCTTGAACTCAACCTTGCCGCCTTCCTTTTCTGCTATCAGGTCTTGTATGCTATTGAGATTGTCTGTTTCCATCGTCTTGCTCTTTGGTTTACAAAAATAATAAATTGCCCTGCCGAAAAAGAAAGTTTTACGCTATTTCTATATGTTATGACTTAAAAAAACAGGCAAGGAGACACTCACACGCCCCCTTGCCCTCTTTGTTTTGTATGATTAACAAAAATGTTTTATCTTCTCATCCGCTCCCGTTCCTCGTCCAGCAGCATCCGTCTGTTCACCTTTTCCGCCGCACGGTCGAGGAAGTAGGTGCGGCTCTCGTTTTTGCGCATCTTGATGTCATTGTAGATATTGTAGCAGCCTTTCGCCTGTACGCCGAAAACCTTGTAGAAGTAGGCGGCTATCTCCTTCAGCGAGGCTTCGCCGCCGTTGATGCAGCCCATCTCGCTGACGCCGTAGATAAGCTCCACGAGGTCGGACGCCTTGCCCGTCCACCGCATCGGCAGGCGTGTCGTCTTTCTTTTCGTCTTTGTAGGGGATGGAGGATAGTGGCGGCACTTGGCTGTGTGGGATGGTAATGATTTTAAGCATCCTGCGCACGAAAGCGAGTGCTTTTCGCACATATATGCTGTGTTCAGTGTTTGGGTCCCGTATGGCTTTGTGGTATTGCAGTTCCGTTTCCACATAGCTCAGGGCAGGCAATGGGTGGCAGGGGCTTGCCGCTCCCGTACAGAGCGACACGACCGCCGTGGTGAACTCGTTGTATGCCGCACCCAGTTCTGTGCGGCTGTCGGGGTTGTCTATCAGACGGAAGAATTCCGTCTCGGTCAGTATGAGATGTTCCATTTGTTTATCAGTTTTATGTTGTTACACATGGGTTGAATATGTGCGCACATAAAACTATGCGGCAAATGGCAGTCCAGCGGGAAGAATTTTTTGCCGCCAGATTTGTAAATTATTGACAGCCAGCGATATTTTTGTTGAAAATAAATTGGAAAGCCTAAAAACGGATTTCCAAAAGTGTTCAGAAAGTGAACACGTGTTCAGAATCTGAACACTTTTTTGAGCAGGGAAGTGTTCATTTTCTGAACACTTGCGCCGTCCCTCTTGCGGTACACGGCTTTCAGCGAGCCGTCCTTGTACGCCTTCATTTCATCCCGTGTCCATTCGCTTCCGGGCAGATGGCCTTGGAACAGACGGCAGCCGTTCCCTGCAATGACGGGTATCGTGCAGAGGATGATTTCATCCGGCAGGTACATGCGTATCATGCCGTTGATGATACCGGTGGTAGCGGTGTTGGCTTCTATCAGGCAGGTGCTGTCGGACTTGTCAAGCGACAGCATGGTGAGGGAGGTGTATTCGGAGAGCGGACGGGCGGTTTCCTTCATTCCGGCCATCCCGAACCTGTCGGGCACGTCTGTTTTGGAAAGCCATTCCTGCGCTTCCCGTGAGCTGTCCGCAAGGCATCCGTCCATCGTGAGGACGGCGAATAATACGACTTTTCCCATTCGGTCTGTTTTTTAATGGTTATGACCGAAGCCGACAAATGAAAATAGCGTGCAATTCACACTACTTTCTGATGACGGCTCTGGACTGCCTCTACGGAATGTACGTGACTGCACGCTATGCCGAGGCATAGCATAAGCATCACGCAATCGCCTTCCGTAGTTCAAATTGTCCAGATTCTCACCAGATGCGTCTTGCGGTCTTATTCTATACTATATCTTTATCGGGCGGAATTTTAATTTTCCGCACACGACTTTTCTCAAATGTTGCTACAAAGGTAGCCTTTTTCCTGTAATTCCTTTCATAATTTCAACAATTTCTATTTTATTCCGTATGCTTTCATCTTGTTGTACAGCGTGGTACGTCCGATGCCGAGCAATGCCGCAGCCAATTTGCGGTTGCCTTTCGCCTGTTCCAGCGCACGGATAATCTGTTTCTTTTCCATGTCGTCCATTTCCAGTGAAGCGTCAGACGCCAACGGCATTTCATCGAATTCCAACGTGTCCGCCGTGACCGTATCGCCCTCGGTATGCAGCACCGCCAAATGCACGACCCGTTTCAGCTCTCTCACGTTGCCGCCCCATGTATAGGCAAGCAGCCGTTTTCTTGCCTCCGCGTCAAAGCCTTTCACCTGCTTCTCGAATTCCTCGTTGGCAAGGTTTAGGAAAAACTCCGCAAGCGGTATGATGTCCTCCTTGCACTCGCGCAGCGGCGGTATGTGCAGGGTGTATTCTTTCAACCGTTGGTAAAGGTCAGCCCGGAAACGTTTTTCGGCGATGGCAGCTGGCAAGTCCTCGTTGGTGGCGGCGATGATGCGCACATCTGCTTTCCTGTCCTTGCCGCCGCCCGTGGGTCTGTACATTTTGGATTCCAACGCACGGAGCAGCATCTGCTGCACTTCCGGCGGCAGGTTGCCTATCTCGTCAAGGAACAACGTGCCTCCGGCGGCTTCCTCCCAGAAACCTTGTTTCTTGCTTTCGGCTCCCGTGAACGCCCCTTTCTCATGTCCGAACAGGGCGGAGGCGGCAAGCTCCTTTGAAAGCAGGCCGCAGTCCACCGCCACAAAGGGCTTGCCTGCCCGTTTGCTCCTTGCGTGTATCTTCCCGGCAATGTGTTCCTTTCCTGTTCCGCTTTCGCCTAATATCAATACGTTCATGTTGGTCGGGGCGACCAGCCTTATCCTGCGCTCTATCTCACGGAAAGCCGTGCTCTGCCGCTCGTAAATCGGTGCGTCATGTCGCTCCGTCCTTTTCTGCAAGGTTTTCAGGAGCGGGAAAAGGTTGGCTTCAATCAGCGGCTTCGGGATGTAATCTTCCGCGCCTGACTTCATCGACCGGACGGCCGTGGGCACTTCGTCGTAGTCAGTCATGACGATGTAGGGATTGTTCATGCCCTGTCTCCGCAGTTCTTCCAGCAGGGCGATGCCGTCACCGTCGGGCAGGCGCAGGTCGGCAAGCACGATGTCGTCCTCCCGCATCTTGGAAAACAGTTTCCTTGCCCCGTTGCAGGTGGAGGTGCTGACGCTTTGGAATCCCTTGCTCTCCAGCAGTCCGCACACATAACCGGCGAATACGGGATTGTCCTCTATCACGATTACTCTGCCCATCGTTCCGCCTCCTTCCTCGCCAAATCTACAATCAGTTTGCCTTGTGCCAGTACGGCATCAACGGCAGCCTTTACTTCGTTATCTGATATTTTTCCCTTGTGGATTGTGTCATACAATACCGCCAACGGCTGTTCCGCCTTTATCAGCATCCACGAGCTTCTGAGGTGGTGTATCCAGCTGTCCAACGCCTCCATGTCCCCGGCTTCCGCCGCCTTGCGCACTTCATCCATGTCGGATTGTGTCGTGGCCGCCAGCTTTTCCAACGTGCGCCGCTTGTCGCCGAAAGCGAGCAGGGGCGACAGGTCTATATTGCTTGTGCCCTTTGGCTTGATGCAGCGTTCCGTGACTGCAAGCAGTTCGTCTATGGAATAAGGCTTGTACAGCACGGCGGCAAATCCTTTTTCCGTCAGTTCCTTTTCTTCCACATAGCCTGCGGCGGTGGCTGCCACTACGGGGATGGTCTGCGAGTTGCCGATCTCCGACGTGCGCAGCAGTTCCAGCACCCCGTAGCCGTTCACCTCCGGCATCTTCAGGTCGGTTACCAGCAGGTCGTAGTCCTTTGTGCGCATACGGTCCGTCAGTTCGTCCACGCTTTGGCAGGTGTCGCACTTCACGCCGCTTTGCCTGTACATTTCCTTCATCATGTCCAGCAGCATCCCGTTGTTGTCTATCGCCAGCACGGAGCAGCCGGAAAGCGTGGAATGCTTAACAGTTGTCTTTTCGGCAGCCATTGTTTCCTCCGCTTTGGGCAGTGGCAGACTTACGGTGAAACGGCTTCCTATGCCCGGTTCGCTTTCCACTTTGACGCTTCCATTCAGCAGTTTCACCGTGTCGCTGACGATGGCAAGCCCCAGCCCGAAACCGTCTTCCGTCACGGCGTTGCCCAGCCGCTCGAACGGGGCGAATACCCGTGACTGTTGTTCTTCGGTCATGCCCGTACCTGTGTCTTCCACTGCTAATGTAAAGACATTGTTCTTATAACTGGTGCTTAATGTGACTGTGCCGCTTTTGGTGAACTTGATGGCATTGGAGAGCAGGTTGCTCCCGATACTCAGGATGCGGTTCCTGTCGCCGCTCACTATATCGTCCGTTTCACCGTCTATATTGAAACCGAGTCCTTTGTTCTTCGCCAATGGTGCAAATTCCGTTTCCAATATCTCGGCTATGGAGCGCAGTTTGAACGGCTTTATGACGGGTGTTTCCTTGCCGCTGTCCAGACGGAAATACACCAGCAGGTTGTTTATCATCCCTGCCATGCGCCCGGCGGCATCATTGATAGCCTGTGCGTGACGGATGCGGTTGTCCGCTTCCGTGTCGTTCAGCAGCAGTTCGGCGTTGCCGCCGATGGCGGTCAGCGGGGTGCGCAGTTCGTGGGTGACGTTCTGGATGAGGTTGCGCCGCAGTTTGATCAGCTTTTCATTTGCGTTATTGCTCTCCTGCAACTTTCCAATGAGTTGCTCACGCTGTTTCCGTTCGTGGTCGTTGCGTCTGATTTCCCGGTGGATGGCGAGATAAGACAGGAATAGCAGGACGACTGCTGCCGATATGGTGATGGTAAATAGCCTGACGGACAGTGCTTGCGCTTCTGAGATGTTTTGTTCCCTTTGTGTGAAAGCTTTTTGTGCCTGTCCATCGAGGTCGTCAATCAACCTGTTCAGTTCCTGATTTAATGCCCGGTTACGGGTGTGCAGGCTGTCAGCGTAGGCATCCATTTCCTCCGCCTGTCGCCGTTGTAAGGCTATCAAGCTATCGCTGAACTGGTACAATTCCTTGGCGGAAGGAATTATTTGTATGGTCTTCTTGCCGCCGAAGAAGCCTGCCAGCCCACTTTTCTTCTGCTTTATAGTGCGGACACGTGTCGCTCGCCGGGCCACTTCGGGTAGGTGGTTCACCAAGAGACTGTCTGCTTCGTCCTGACGGGCAAGGATTTCAGTCAGGTGCAGCAGATGGGTTTCCTTTTCCGCCAAGAGGGTGCGCAGGGTGTCTATTTGTACCGGGCGTACATAATTCCGGCAATGGGGCTTCAAGGCTTGCAGTAGGCTGTCGGCGCGCAAGCGTTGGGCATGGTAGTGGCGGCGGTCCGTTTCATTCCACCCAATGACACCCTCGCCCAACAGAGCAAGCTGGGTGATGTAGCGGTGAACGGTATTGATGTCGCTGCGCACTTGCCGTATTTCGGTTACATCCATTTCAATGTGACTCATACGCTTACGTTCATAGACAATAATACCTATCATGCTACCAATAATAAGTAGCAGTAACGTGTATCCTACTAATATCTTTAGACTTAATTTCATTTATTGCAACTTTATTTCTTTTGCATTTTCCGCAACTTTCCAACCGCCTTTTCAAGCGACTCATCCGGTTTGATGATGTTATAATTCCCCCAAAAGTCCTTATCAAAGAATTGTGAAGCATCATCGGAAAGGATTTGGTCTTTCCCAAAGGCTTCACGGATGGGAATGTCTGTTGCAGAAGGTTCGATATTCGTTACCACCATTTCCGACACAACGGCATAGCTGGTAGAAAACAGCTTGCGCCGCCAATCGCACTTGAAACGGATTTCGTTGCGGACATAATTCAGGTAAGTCTTGCCATTGTGGTCGGTATAATTGACCTCATAAGCTACTTCTACCGGTTTGAAGCGTAAGCCGAGAGGCTTGCTGTGCAGGATGGCTTGTGTGGCCTTGTAGCGGTCGCTTGTGTCAAGGAAAAACTCGGCGCGGGTGAAAGACAGGCGTTCCTTGTCTAAGTAGAACTTGCCGTAGTATAGGGCGTAAGGCAACTTACGGTTGGGTGTGAAGCTTACCACATATTGCGGACGCTGGTCAATGGCAGTCGGTTCTTCAAAATGGAAGTCGTAGTACGGAAGAACTTCGGGACTAAGCAGCAGGTCGGGATTCTTCACCACATCCAGATAAATGGATGCATTGGGGCCTCCCAACAGTTTTACCGCCAACGTGTCACTTGCCTTCGGACTGAGCAGGCGGCGTCCTTTGAGAATACGCACACGGTCATGGTCGGCATCCTGTATGTAGGGTGTCTTGTGCAGGTCAATGACAGCCTCGGCGATATTGATGTAGCGTCTGCGTTTGCGGGAGGTTTCCCGATAGAAGCCGGTCAGTCGGTCGGCTACGGTACTGTAATTGGCAGGAATCTTCCGAATGGCTTCCTCTACCAATTCACGCGGATTGTGTCCGCTGACGACCACTTCGTTTAGCATCAGCGTGGAGGGTGTCAGCCAAACGGTAGATAAATCCGAATCTCCCTCTTTCAGACGGATATGGGCATTGGCATAACCTAAGTGGGACACTTCAAGCGTGGTGTAGCCAATCGGTTCTTTCACTTTGAACGTAAATTCTCCGTCGGCATTGGTCACGGTGGATTCCGTACTTCCGGCGATGGATACGTTGGCATAAGACAAGGTTCGTTTGTCCGACTTGTCTTTCACAATGCCGCTGATGGTGACATACTTGCTTTCATCCTTTGTAATGTCCGTTGCTTTGACAGGAAGCAGATACAGAAGGAAAAGACAGAACAGAATGTACTTGTTAGTTTTCATATCTCTTAATCATTTTAGATGTTATAAATTATTTTGCTTCAACCGTTCCACAAAGTGGTCGATGCGCTGCATTTCCTTCGGAATGTCGATACCTTGCGGGCAATCGGGAGTACATTGATTGCATCCGATGCAGTGGCTGGCTTGGCGTAACCTGGGTACGCTACGGTCATATCCTACAAGAAAAGCACGGCGGGCTTCACGGTAATTTTCATCTTGTGCGTTGCGAGGCATATTCCCTTCATTGATACATTTGTTGTAATGCAGAAGTATCGCAGGTATGTCTATGCCGTAAGGACAAGGCATACAATATTTACAGTCGTTACAAGGGATGGTCTGATACTCCATCATCAGATCCGCCGTTTCTTGGAGAAACGCAAATTCCTCGTCCGACAAGGGATGCAGGGGAGAATACGTACGCAGGTTGTCCTGCAAATGTTCCATATAAGTCATGCCGCTCAGTACGGTCAGCACACCGGGGAAACTCCCTGCGAAACGGAATGCCCATGATGCCACGCTTTGCTCCGGCTCGCGCTGCTTCAGCTTAGTGACGATATGGTCGTGTACTTTCGAGAGGCGACCACCCAACAGAGGTTCCATAATGACAGCCGGGATGCCCCGTTTCACTAATTCACCGTAGAGGTATTCGGCATTGACGTTTCGTCCCGTCGCGTGTCTCCAGTCGAGGTAGTTGAGCTGTATTTGCACGAAGTCCCACGGAATGCCGGATTCCTGCAACATATAGTCGAACACCCGCACATCACCGTGGAACGAGAAACCCAGTTTGCGGATATGTCCGGCTTCTTTTTCTTTAAGGATAAAGTCGGCAATGCCACAGTCGTACAGTCGCCCGCGCATTTCCTCCATTCCTGCGCCCGTGCCGAGGATGTGGAACAAGTAATAGTCAAAATAATCCGTCCGCAGATGTTTGAATGAGTCTTGATACATCTTCACACTGGCATCGTGCAGTTCCTTGCCACGCAAGCCTGCCCCGTAGAGGCGATGGTTGGACATCTTGGTGGCAATGTAATAGGAGTCGCGTGGATGTCGGCTGAGGGCGATGCCTGTCGCTTCCTCCGACAAGCCTTGACAATAAGGCGGCGCCGTGTCGAAATAGTTTACGCCGTGCGCCAAAGCATAATCCACCAGTCGGTTCACTTCCTCTTGGTTCACTATTTCTCCTTCGCCTTTTGGATTTGGCATCATCGGCCAGCGCATACAACCGTAGCCGAGCAGCGACACACGGTCGCCCGTCAGTGTCCGGCAGGTCATTTTTCCATTTGGTTCTCCTGCATCGGCTGATGATGAGCCTTGCCCTCCGCTACAGGCCGTCAGCCCTGCGGTTGCCATTCCGGCCGATCCCGCTATCTTGAAGAAGTCGCGGCGGGAGATATTTCTTTTGTTCTCGTTCTCCATATATCTGCTTTTTGTAGTTATATTTTATTTTTCACCTTGTCGCCAGCGACGGCAGCCCTCGCGGAAAAATATAAGTACCGTCGTCGGGTGACGAAAGTACTTGCGGAAATTTTCAAGCGTTGTCGTCAGTGATGACGGTGCTTGCGGAAAGATATAAGAGCCGTCGTCGAGCGCGGACAGTGCTTGCGGAAGATTTTTAGCCCCGGCGACTGTCTGATGATGAGTCCGGTACTCATCCTACATCAGTTCGGATGTGATGTAGGATGAAGTCCGGACTGATGGTACATCAAGTCCGACCTCATCCTATCAGCCTGCTTACTTATGAAATTTATACCTTAACCATACCACCCCGTCCTGCACCGTTTCTGCCGACAGCAGTTCGAGGCTTAGC
Source organism: uncultured Bacteroides sp. (assembly GCA_900544675.1). Lineage (GTDB taxonomy): Bacteria > Bacteroidota > Bacteroidia > Bacteroidales > Bacteroidaceae > Phocaeicola. Next base: position 105,703 of record UQVZ01000006.1, on the reverse strand, counting down.
CCGCGTGCCGGAGCTTGTTCTCTACCAATATATTCAAAAATAGATGGGGAACTCGCTGAGCCGTCAATGCCCGGATAGACGACAAGGCTCAATTCGTCAATCAGCCCGGCTTGGAGGAAAGCGCCGTCAATGATGCCCCCGCCTTGTAGCGAAAGCGTCTCCACACCAAATGTTTCTGCCAATGCCTTCATCGCCGCATTCAGCTCATCGCCTTTTACTCCTGCAAACAGATAAGAGATGTCCCTTTGCTGGAGGTATTCCAGATAAGCGGCAGGGGCAGTTTCAGGCAAGACCGTAACAATCCGGTCACCTCTTACGGCCGATGATTCATAAAGGATATCCGCATCCGGGTCAATGACCACGAAAAGGCGGCTGGATGTCTTATGGGCAAGATACGGGATGGGATGGGCAAGCGGCGTCTTGTCCGATGTATGGAATTTCTTCGGGAAATATCCTTCCTGCAATGTGTTTTTGCCGAACATCCAGGCATCGGCATTCAATTTACGACCGATAGCCGCGTAAACGCCCATCAGTTCTCCTTTGCTCTTTCCATTGAACGGTTCCGTCCAACGTTCCGTCAACAAACGTCCATCCACGGAACTCATGATATGGCAAATGATTTTCGGATTCATAATGTTTCAATTTAAGTTATAATTTGCGATTTGAGTGTGTTCTTCCAACCTCTGACCGAATAGCTTGTGGTAAAGGACAAGCAGTGTGCGGGGTTCATAGAATCCGAACTCTTCGGCGAGTTCTTCTATGGGTTGGTTCCTGCTTTGGATGCGTATCCGTATGCATTCAAGCATTTTTATACGGATATATTCCGTAAGTGCTTTTCCTGTTTCCACCCTTATCAGGTCACTCAGATAAGCCGATGAGAGCGAAGGCAGGGAGTGCCGGATGCAGGCGACGCCTTGTTCCACGGACTTCTTCCCGGTTTGGGACAAATAACTTTCCAATGCATTGTCCAAAGTCGAAAGGTACTGCCGGTTGATGTCGGTACGGACAATGAACTGGCGCTCGTAGAACCGCAGGCAGTTGTCGAGCAGCATTTCCAGCCCGACGGCAATAAGCCGCAGGGAAAACCGGTCTACGTCGTGCTGGAGTTCCGTGTATATGTGTTCCATGCAGTCCTGTACGAGATGCCTTTCCTGTAGAGACAGATGCAGGGACTCATTGTCCTTATAGGCAAAAAAGGTATAGTCCGTCTTCTTGAATACAAGGCTTTTCTGGCTGAACAGTTCCGGACTGAACAATAGTCCCGTCAGGCCTTCCTGAATGGCATCCTCCCGGTCAATGCGAATCGTTTCACCCGGTGCGGCAAAGACCAATGTGCCATATTGGAAGTCCTGCGGGCGGCGACCATAACATCTGTCACCGCATTGTGTATGCTTGAAATAGACGGCATAGAAGTTTCCGGAGAATCGAAGCCTATCGCCTTCCCTCAGACGGACAGGGTCAATGACGGCAATCAGCGGATGAAGCGTCGGCTGGCACATCCGTTTGTTGAAGTCGTTAATCGTATGTATATCCTGTCTGTTCATTTCATCACATTATTTTTACAGCCGCTTTCCAAAGAATTCTGTCAGCTTCTTCACGGCCTGGTCCACATACTCCGGCACCCAATACGTCTGAATATGCCTTGCACCGGGGATGAGGTACAGTTCCTTATCATTCGTGCCTGTGGCTTTGCTGAAGCATTGTTCTGTCATGTAAAACGTATCGGCAAGGCTGCCCGCCATCATCAGCAGAGGCTGGTTGATGAGGTACATCCCTTCGCTGGCATCGAACGCCATCAAGTCCACCAGACTGCTCTTGGTGTAGCGAAAGGTGGAACCTGGATGGGCGTGTGTCTGAAGATAATACTCATAACCGTCGCGGTAGAGGTCGAACGGAAGCTGCTTGGCCTGTTCCGGTGTCATACCGCTCATGTCGCCCACATATTCGGGAGCTTCGCCGTTTGCTTCCTTCTGGCGGGCGGCACAAGCATCGGCAAGGCGTTGCTGCACGTCGCCCATTTGCGAGTCAAGAAAACCGTTGCGCCGTACCAGTCCGGAATTGAACATACTGAGCGTGGCGACTGCCTTGAAACGTTTGTCGGTCTGCGCGGCTTTCAGAGTATAGCCGCCACCGCCGCAAATGCCAAGGATGCCGATGCGGGCTGCATCCACACCGGGATATTGCGCAAGGATGTCGGCGGCACGGTGGATGTCCTCTATGCGGTTGGCGGGCTTGTCCACGTTGCGCGGCTCTCCCTCGCTTCCTCCCTGATAGGCGGCATCAAAGGCAAGGCAGATGTAACCCTGTTCCGCCATCCGCTGGCTGTACAGACCCGCTACCTGCTCCTTGCAGCCTCCGTTTGGATGCGCCACGACAAGGGCGGGATAAGTCTTTGTCTCGTCATATCCGGCAGGGGTATAGACATTGGCTACTATCTTCAATCCGTTCAGGTCGTAGGTGATGCGGTGAATGTTCACCTTGCCCGGTTCATTCTTGGTAATGGCTCCCCGATAGACCAGTCCGAAAGGATTGTCGTTAGGGCTTTGGATGGTAGAGAAGTCCACCGATGCAAACGCTTGCTTGGTCTGTGCGACCGATGTGCCTGCCAGCATCAAAGCGGCAGCACCGCACAGCATTGTCTTAAATAAAGTGTTCATTGTTATTTTCTTTTTGTCGATTGATTACATACATTCTTTCAATATCTCAAACAACTCATCCCGTGTGAACTGCCTGCAACAGCCCGGCATCAGCAGGCAGGTGTCTGCAGCGGCACGGAGGATGTTTTCGTCCGTGATGCCCAATTCGCTCCAACGGGTCGGAAGGCCGACTTCCTTGATGAAGGATTCGAGCGCGTCAATGCCGAGCGCGGCAGTCTGTTCCACCGTATTGCCCTTCACATTCCACACCCGTTCCGCCATACGCGCCAGCTTCTCCTTGCCTTCATTCAGCAAATGGCGGTAGAGCGTGGGATGAATGACCGCCAACGCCCGACCGTGGTTGCAGTCGGTATAAGCTCCGACAGCGTGTTCCAGCATGTGGCATTGGAAGTCGGTCTGCTTGCCGAGTTTCAACAGGCCGTTTTCGGCAATGGCGGAATTCCACATCAGTTCGCCACGGGCAAAATCATTGTCCGGGTCGGCAATCAGGGCACGCAGGTTCTTGATGACATTGCGCATTATCGCCTCGTTGATTTCATCGGACACATTGTCTGTCAGAGGCTTGCCCATATAGGTTTCCATACAGTGACTCAACGTGTCGAATGCGCCGCTGATGACTTGTCCCATCGGGAGGGTTTTCGTCAGGTCACTGTCCAAGATGGCGAAGCTGTGGAATGCACCAATCAACGGCTGTTTCAGTTTCTTTTCAGTATGGGTGATGACCGCCCCGTTGTTCTGCTCCGCACCCGTACCCGACGCAGTGACCACGGCTCCCATCGGCACGAACTCCGTGGGGAACTGATGCTTGGCGTACTGCATCTCCCAGATGTCCTCGTCCAGCTTGGCTTGTGCCGAAACTATCTTGCAGCAGTCGATGACCGACCCGCCGCCCACGGCAAGGATAAAGTCGATGCCGTGCTCACGCACCAGCCGTGCGCCTTCCTGCACCTTGTTGTAAGTAGGGTTTGGCATAATGCCACCAAAGTCCACCACATTCTTGCCGCATTTGTGCAGCCAGTCCATAACCTTGTCATACAGTCCCGTGCGTTTCAGCGAACTGCCGCCATAGGCCAGCAGCACGTTCTTTCCCACACGGTTCAGTTCTTCCTTGATTGCGCTCTCGGCGCACCTCTTGCCGAAATGTTGGCGGACGGGGTATTGATAAGTGAAGTTATTCATATCTGTTATCTTCTTATAATGTTATTTACTCGTTATTCTTGGGAAAGAAGAACGGCAGGGCATTGTACAGGTATTCCGGGATAGGACGGAACTCGTGCCTTGCTCCTTCTTTCTGATGGAAAGTCATATTAGTCGTGTTGAATACATCGCCCAACCGTGCCATACCCTCAATTTGAAGCAGTATCTCGCTGTATGCCGAATCATTGGTTCCGCTTGCCGCCCAAATGTAGAAACCTGTTCCTGTGTAGGGCGATTGCTGTACTTTCTCCGCCAAATAAGCCGCCGTGTCATCGGGACGGTTCATCCCGACAAACCTGCCCAATGACCAACAATCGCCGCTGACGGGCATAAACCAACGGAAAGCATCCAATGTCTCATCGAAGGCATACCACGTTGTAACCGCTCCCATTGAGAAGCCGCCGATGGCACGGTGGTCACGGGATGCCTCGATACCTTCCGCATCCGTTGTCTCCGCGTATGTGCGGTAACGGCCCTCCACCACGGGTATAAGGTCGTTCACCAATTCCTGTGGCAAGGCACGGCAATAGGGGTCGGCATCCGCATAGCTCGCAGTCGGCTGTCCGTAGTTGTAACTCGGTGTGACTACAATCATCGGGTCGATGTCGCCGTGGGCTATCATCTGGTCGAGCAGCTTGCGTACCACGCCGTTCCCGTCCTCGAAGGTCGATGCCGCCGTGCTGTAATGCCCGTGCACGAAATAGAGGATGTTATACCGTCGGCTTCCGTCATAGCCGTATGGCAGATAGACGTATGCCGTGTTCGTCCGCGCCGCGCCGCTGCCTTCCGCATAGTCCCGCGTGTCGTAGTCGATGCGGACAACGCTTCCCCGTTCTTCGGCTTCTTGGTCATAACCGTCAGGGACGGCGTGCGTGTAGGTTATCATCTCCACGTTGTCGGATGAAGGAATGCCTTCTTCTCCATTGTCCGGAACAACCGGCGTTTCACTCTCCGGTTCATCCGCACTGCAAGACACGAGCGGCAGGGAAAGCAGCAGGATATAGATGAACGTTTCGATTAAGCGAGAGCAAAGAGAACTTGTTCGCTTTGCCGAGCGTGAGAAAGGTCGCATGAAATGCAATGAGGTAATCTTGTGCATCATATCTCTTAGAATTTATAGCCGGGTCGTAACAACGACAACAACTTGTAATCGAAATTCTCCCTGACTTCGCATTCATTGCCGAATATCATCGTGTAGCCATTCTCACGGGTGAACGCGGGCCACAGCGGAAGTCCGTCGTGATTGGGATTGCCGGTACGGGCAAAGTTTATCCACGCCTTGCTGATACGTTCTTCCAACTCCTTGGCTTCCGAGCCTCCAGCAGAAGCGGCAGGCGAAAGGCTGATGTTGTGAAAGACAAACGGTATCTCCGAGCAATGGTATGTCATCGCAAAGCCTCCGTGAATCGGGGTGTTCCAAGCGAACAGATAGTTATAGACAGGTGCTCCGTGCTGGTCTGCTTTCAGACGGGCTGTTTTCAAGGCAGGCAGTCTCAGCATCGTGTCAATGTAGAGTGCCTCGCTAATGGGGCGACCGGGATAGGCGGAACGGAAAGCCGCAATGACGGAATCTGTCCGGCCAGCGAAGCGTGCTTGTAGGTTCTTCATCGTCTCTTCCTCGCTCCACGTGTGCATATTGTCCTTTGCATATCGTTCAGGGGCGGACAACAGCGGCATCGTAGTCCATTCGGTCATACAAGTACCGATAAGCAGAGGGATATCCTTTACTTGCGAAGCAATGGAATCCACCACGGGCTGATACGGCAGATAGTCGCCGTCCACAACAGGAGTCCACAGCAGACCGGGATTGCCCCAACTGTCTATGCTTCCTTCCTCGCGTGCCACCTGAGCCATCGCCTTCTCTCCGGCTGTCCTCAGTTGGTCGTAGGGAATGGTTTGCAGCTTGTCGGCATCTTGCGGGGAGATGCCCAATGAGTCGAGCATCAGTTCCGCTACCCGGCGTGCCGTCTGTTGCGTGACGTTGGTCATGCCGCAGGCTTCCACTGCACCGCTCTGCACAATGCCTTTCTGGAATAGTCCCTTGGCAGCGGGAACAGTCATCAGCACCAATACCTTTGCTCCGCCTCCCGACTGCCCGAAAAGCGTCACGTTGTCCGGGTCGCCCCCAAAGGCGGCGATGTTTCTCTGTATCCATTGCAAGGCGGCTACCATATCCATCGTACCGACATTGCCGGAATATTTGTATTTGTTGCCATAAACAGACAAATCGAGGAAGCCCAGCATGTTCAGCCGATGATTGACCGACACGACCACAACATCCCCCTCACGGCTGAGGTTCGTCCCGTCATACACCAATTGCTCTATGGCGGAGCCTGTCTGGAAGCCGCCTCCGTGCAGCCATACCATCACCGGACGCTTCTTGCCGTCGTTGATGCCGGGCGTCCAGACGTTCAGGTTCAGGCAATCCTCTCCCTCGGCAGGAGCCTCACGCATCGTGATGAAGTCGTTTCCTTGCGGTATGGGGGCTTGCGGGCAGATATGTCCGTAGGTGTCGAATGTCCGCACTGTGTCCCAAGCCACCGACTGCTGGGGAGGCATAAACCGTGCGGCTTTGGCATACGGAATGCCCTTGAAGCTGTACACGCTATCCGCATACACGCCCTGCGCCTTGCCGCTGGTGAGGCTGACCACCGTGCTCTGCTTCTGCGCACAGGAACAAAGCAGGAGCAGGCCTGCCAACAGATAACCCATTGTTTTCATAAATCCCCCTTATTCTATGTTCTATTGTTGTTCCAACATCCCTATCCGCTGTAACCATTCGCGGATGCCATTTTCCGAGCCAGCCACGCTGTTGCGCGAAATACTGTAACCGTCCACCATCGTAGCACGAGGCTCCATCCCGGCAATGTCGTCCACCGTTCCGCTCCAACCGCTCCCGCCGTGGCACGAGAAAGGAATGAGCGTTTTGCCTGCGAAGTCATACGCATCGAAAAACGAATACATCGCCATCGGCATTTGATACCACCAGATGGGATAACCCACGAAAATGACATCGTAGTCGTCGAAGTTCTCAATCTCCGTGGCAAGTGCCGGATGGATGCCGTTCTGCCGCTCGTTGTCGGCTTGGGATGCCAGGTCGTCGAAGTTGCCCGGATAGGGTGTGGCGGTCTGAATCCGTACTCGGTCTGCACCGGTAGCATCGCTGATGACGGTCGCCATATACTCCACGCTGCCGTACAAGTCGCCGTTCACTATGACGCGGCTGGCCGAGGTGTTGGCATCCACGCCGTCGGGCAAAGGTTCAGAGAAATAAGCCACCAGTACGCGGTGGTTAGTGCCCGGCACGACCTCTTCAATCGGGGTGTTGATTTCGTTGTCCTCACTATCGCTGCAAGAAGCAAATGCCAGCGATGCACAAAGCAAGGCAAAAGGGATAAAATACCGTTTCATCTGTTCCTCCTTTCTTATTTGACAACTTTAATCTCTCGCAACCATTCCGTCAACCCTTTCGTGTTGCGGCTCACTGCACCGTAGCCTTTCAGGTGCTTGGCATCGGGTGTGAGTTCCACAATCTTGGCAAGAGTCTCGTCGCGGTACGTGGAGGCGTAGGTGCAGAATGGTATGACGGTCTTACCCTTGAAGTCGTAGCTCTCGGCGAAGGTGTTGATAATCATTGGGGCTGTCCACCACCATACGGGGCAGCCGATGAATACGGTGTCATACGAGTCCCAATCCTCCACCTTGTTCTTGATGGCGGGACGGGCGTTGTCCTCCTTTTCCTTCTTTGCCACTTCGGTGCAGGGGGTATATTCCGTAGGGTACGGCTTGACGGGCTCGATGCGGAAGAGCGTGCCGCCCGTCTGCTTGGCAATCTGTTCCGCCACATATTGCGTGTTGCCGCTCCAACTGAAATAAGCTATCAGAATCTTGTGTTCCTGTGCATACATATTTGTAACTCCCAAAAGCATTGCCAGCAATGCGATAATCTTTGTTTTCATTGTCATTGAAATGTTTATATGATATTTTCTACTCTATAATTCCTATCTCACGAAGCCAGTCCTCCACACCGTTGGTGTTGCGCCCGCTTACATGAAAACCATCAAGGTGTTCCGAATCTGGTGTAAGTGCGACGATACGGTCCAATGTAGTCTCCCAGCCGGTTGTCGCATACGTACAGAATGGAATGACCGTCTTGCCGGAAAAGTCATAGGATTCGCTTTCGAGGAACGACCATATCGGCATCGGCGCATCGCCCCACCAGACGGGGCATCCTACAAAAATGATGTCGTATTGGTCCAGATTCTCCACCGTGCCGCTGAGTTCGGGGCGTGTGCCATTCTCCAATTGTTCACGTGCCACTTCGGTACATTCCGTATAATCTTCGGGATACGGCTCGACGGTCTCGATGCGGTAGAGCGTGCCGCCTGTCAGTTCGGCGATGCGTTCGGCTATCGTGCCGGTATTGTTGGTACGGGTGAAGTAGGCAATCAGGATGTTGCCGTCTCCCGAAGGTTCATCGGGATTGGCAGGGTCATCCGGATTATCCGGATTGTCAGTCGGGTCACTTGGGGTTTCGGGCTGTTCCGTTCCCGGTTCTTCCTGCAACGGGTCATCGTCCCCGCAGGCATTGAAGGTGAAGGTGGCAAGCGCCATCATCAGGTAAACAAAATACTTTTTCATTGCTTCTATGTTTTATTGATTGTCATTCTCTTTATAACTGTCGTATTCCTTATCCGTTACCGGTGAGAGCCACGTCACGCCGCCTTTGTCAAGCTGTGTGCCGATGGCGATATGCGTAAACTCGCTGTCCGGAGCCGCGCCGTGCCAGTGGATGACATCAGGTGCAATCTTCACCACATCGCCGGGCAGAAGCAGTCGGATGGGTTTGCCTTTCTCCTGATAATAGCCTTTGCCGGAAGTGCAGAGCAGGAGCTGCCCTCCCTTATGGCTGTGCCAACTGTTGCGGCATCCGGGCGCAAAAGTCACATTCGATACCGTGCAGCCGAAACCGTCTTGCGGAGCGACATAGCCTTGCAGCCACGCCTTGCCCGTGAAGTTCGGATTGTCGGGCATCAGCGTACCGCGTGCAAACGGGTCATCATCTTTTAGGCTATTTACGATGCTCGTCATTTGGCGAAGCTGACTTTCGGTAATGCCTTGGCGCAGGCAGATGGCGGAATGGGACTTCAACATCGGCTCCACGCCCTCGCCCAAAGCGGAAAGGATGGACACGGTGGCCAGTTCGCGTTCCTGCCACGTCAGCGGGTCACGCTCGAAGATGTCGCAGAACAGGTGTTCCTTCAAGTATTGTTCGATGACGGGGGCAAAGGCGGCATAGCCTGTCTTAGGTGCATCGGCAGGCGCACCGCTCAGTTTTTCAAGGAGTTTCGCCCCACGAGTGTACTTGTCCCGCTTATCGGTTACGGGTGACGCCTCACGGCCTACGGTGTCGATAATGCCTTGTGCCTTACGCTCGTCCAAGACTTCCATAAAAGTTTGCAAGGCACGCAGGCTGCGGGGAAATCCACAATAGGCGTATGCGTGTATCAGCACCTCTTTTATTTCGTTTACCGTCATCCCATCATCCAACCCACGGGCGAGGGATGTTTTCAAGTTCTCCAAATCGCCCCGTGCCGTCGTAGCGGCAATGGCGACAATACGTTGCTGACGGATGCTCAGCGTGTCAGCCTGCTGTGCCTGTGCAGACTGGTAAAAACTTAGCATAATCATTGCGATGGATAGGATAATTGTTCTCATAAAGTTTTCTGCTTTAATTATTTGTTGCAAAGTTACTGCGCAAGCTGCCGCCCGTCCATACACAGATTACAGATAGAAGCACCAATATCAACGAAAGAAAAAGCATCCCCGAAACTCTCGTCCCGAAGATGCTTACGTTTATGTATTATGTGACTAAGAAGAGCAGTTAGTCCAGCCCTTTTTCTTTTAACCAAGCGGACAACAGGTCGGCAAGCTGCACGTTGTTTTTCTCAGCGAACAGGAAGTGCGAGTTGCCTTTGATGCCTTGTTCGGGCAGATGTACCACCGTGGCATCGCCGCCGTGACGGTTGATGCACTCGGCAAACAGACGCGCCATTTGCAGACGGACACGCCAACTGTCCATTGCCCAGTTGTCGCTCGGCTCATCGGGAATGTAGTCGCCGTAGTAAATGATGATGGGGAAACGGGTCAGTTTCTCGAAATCAGCCAAGGGAATGGATGTCGCCCCCAATGCCCCAAACGGGCTGATAGTCTGCAAAGGTTGGGGTGTCTCGCTTTCGGGGAAGACAAAGCCGCTGCCCGGTTCGTAAGAGACAATGGCACGCACCTTGTCGCTCTTGATGGCAGTATGCCAGCCCGGTCCGCCGCCTTGTGAGTGGGTGACGAGGATGCCGCCGCCAATCTTGTCCAGCAGAGCCGCCACATCGGTGGCTATCAGTTGCTCGTCGTAGGCTCCCGTGTTCGGGGTGATTTGGCGAAAGAACTGCTCCAATGCCTCTGCCGACTGCGGGAATTGGCTGCCATCGTAATACTTCGGCCACACACCCATACGGAAATTCTCAAACCAGAACTGGTCGTCTGTCGTAGCCTTGATGGTTTCGGCCATCGTGCTGCGTCCGGCACGTCCACGGCGAGGTTGGTCTATCAGGTAGATACTGAATCCCCGGCGCAGGAAAATCGTAGAAAAGCCCTCACGACCGTCGGGCGTACTTTCCCACGTCTTGGCGGATTGTCCGGCTCCGTGCAGGAATACAAGCGGATTTTTGCGGGCATCGACCGGGATTTGATACGACACATAGGCGTGGTCGCCGTGCAGGGTCTGACCGTCTGCCTTCAACGGCTGGCGCGTGTCGTAAGTGCCCGGCTGCGTCTTTACCGAGCCGCCAATCAGGAAACTGCCTTGCTTACGGATGGCAAGAATGCTGTCGTTCGTCACCTCTTTTTGTGCTTGGAGTGACCCGCCGCCACAGCCTGCGCACAAGGCAAGCAGGGCGGACAAGATAAGATAATTCAACCGTTTCATATTTATTATGCAGTTAGTTTTGTTCCACCGAATACGCCGGACATAGGCATCCCGTCCAACGCTTGGTCGATTTGTTTCACTTCTTCTTCCGATAATGCAATGTCCACCGCCCTTGCGTTCTCCTGCAACCGGTCAGGCTTGCGTGTGCCGGGAATGGGGACTATCCACGGCTTTTTGCAAAGCATCCACGCGAGGGAGATTTGTGCGGGCGTGGCATTTTTTTCACTTGCGATATGGCGGATGAGTTGCAGCAGTTCGCGGTTCTTGTCGTAACTGTCCGGCTGGAACTGTGGCATTCCTGCCCGGTAGTCTGTCCCTGCGTCGAAGTGCGAAGCGGCGGTGTAGCGGTCAGACAACAGTCCGTTGGCAAGCGGTGAGAACGCCACCAGCCCGATACCCAACTCTTCCAACACGGGGAACAAGGCCTCGTGCCATCGTGCCATCATTGAATAACGGTCCTGTACGGCTGTAAGCGGACAAATGGCATTTGCCCGGCGGATGTCTTCCTCCGATGCTTCCGAAAGTCCCCAATAAAGTACCTTTCCCTCCTTTATCAGGTCTTGTACCACGCCTGCAACCTCTTCCACCGGTACATCAGGGTCAGGACGATGCTGGTAATAAAGGTCGATGTAATCTGTCCGTAACCGGCGGAGCGAACCTTCCACCGACTTCCGTATCGTGCCGGGACGCGAGTCGGGTATCAGGGGATAAGGCATGCGGCCGCTTTCCACATCAAAGCGCAGCCCGAATTTGGTGGCGATGACTATTCTGTTCCGATACGGCTTCAAGGCACTGCCGAGAAGCTCTTCGTTGTCGTGCGGACGTTCAGCCGTACCATACACCTCTGCTGTATCAAAAAAAGTATAACCCAGATCCACGGCCTTTGCCAGCAGTTCCGTCATATCCTTCCGGTCGGCGGGTGCACCGTAAGCATGGCTCATCCCCATGCAGCCCAACCCCACGGCTGATACACGCAGGCCTTTGGTTCCCAAGTTTCTGTATTTCATTGTATATTATTTATGACTTATTTTATTTTTGATTCCTTCATGCTATGTTTTTCCTTCCACCACAATTGCCATGAATTCACCACGTTCTGCCATACGATGTAACAGCTTGGCGCCACGGAAATGACAGGAGTGAGGTAGGTGTAGGATACCCAGATGGCAAGTATCGTGTTCTTTTGGCCGAAGCCCTGGCCGCAACTGATATAGTCGTTGCAACGCCTTCCCACCAGTTTTCCGATGCCGAACTGCCAGGCACATGCCACCAATGCCGAAAGGGCCAGCAGCCACATGACATGCGGGTCGAAGTGGCTGTTTACCACCGAGCGCAGTGTCAGTCCGATGGCTATTATCAGGGAAATTCCCCACAGGTAGAACGCGAGGCTTCCGCAGAGCCGCACGACCGCGGCATGCACTTTTGGCAGGAATTCCCGCAATGCCCACGCCGCAAGAAACGGGGTGATGAGCAACGGAAACACACGATGCAGGATGACGAGGAACTGCTGTCCGAATGAGCCTGCCGACTGCATTTCCACCAACGGGAACAGGGCGGGAATCATCACTGCCGCCACCAGGTTACTGATAATGGTATAGGTAGTCAGCGTGGTTTCATTGCCGCCCAGCCGTCCGGCTATGACCGCCGCAGCTGTTCCTGTGGGGACAATCAGGCAGACCAATGCCCCCTGCAGTATGATATGGTAAGCGAAATCCGGAAAGAAATGTAGCGGCAACGCCACTGCCAGACAGCAAACCAATTGTACCGTTATCATCCAGACGTGCCATTTGCAAATCCTCATTTCACGCGGATTGACCTTGCAGAAGGTGGTGAACAGCTGGATGAATACCATCAGTGGCAGGATATAATCGTTAGCTCCCTTCGCCAGCACCTTCAGCGGACTGAGCCACGGGATGTAGTGGAACATCAGATAGACGCCCACCCCGGCAAACATGCCGAGCGGAAGCGTCCACATCTTGAAGAAACGGATGATTTGCCCTTTCATCGTTTCATTTCTCCTGTTTTACGTTCAGTCCCCCGAACACCCCGCTCATTTCCATTCCGTTCAGGGCATCATCGATGGCCTGAACTTCTTCCGGCGTAAACATGATGTCCGCTGCTCCCGCGTTTTCTTTCAGACGGGCAAGTTTCCGTGTGCCGGGTATGGGAACAATCCACGGTTTCTTGCAGAGCATCCAGGCAAGGGAAACCTGCGCAGGTGTGGCATGATGCGTATCGACCAGACGGTTGATAAGGTCAAAAAGAGAACGGTTCTTCTCGAAACTTTCTGCCGAGAACTGTGGCATCGTGCTGCGGAAATCCGTCTTCGGGTCAAATTTTGTCTTGGCATTATAGCACTCGGTCAGCAGGCCGTTGGCAAGCGGGGAGAATGCCATCAGTCCTACGCCAAGCTCTTCGAGCGTGGGGAACAGCGCCTCGTGCCAGCGCGCCATCATCGAATAACGGTTCTGCACGGCTGTGACCGGACAGACTGCATGGGCGCGGCGCAAGTACGACTCGTCAGTCTCGGAAATTCCCCAATGCAGGATTTTACCCTCCTTAATGAGTTCCGCCATTGTTTCTGCCACGGTTTCCGGCTCTACATTCGGGTCGATACGGTGCTGAATGTAAAGGTCGATGTGGTCTGTCTGCAGACGGGCCAGCGAACCGTCAACCGACCGACGTATCGTTGCAGGTGAAGAATCGGCAATGACAGGCCACGGCCAGGGTACGCTGCGGTCCATCGTGATGCCGAATTTTGTGGCAAGCACCACCTTGTCTCGATAGGGTTTCAAGGCAGGTCCCACCAGGTTCTCATTGTCATGAGGGTCAGTCTGCGTGCCGTAACTTTCAGCGGTGTCGAACAGCGTATAACCTAAATCCACCGCCTGTGCCAGCAATTCTGTCATTTCCCGTTTGTCAGCTGTCGCGCCATACGTGTGGCTCATGCCCATGCAGCCCAGTCCCACGGCGGAAACGTGGAGACCGCTTTTTCCAAATTCTCTGTATTCCATACTTGTCTTATTCTTTAATTTCGGATAATTAAAAGAAAAGGCTTCTGCCCTTGTCCAGTTTCCCGATAGCTTCCATGTCCTCGGCGGAAAGATGGAAGTCAAATACATTCAGGTTCTCTTCCATGCGGTTCTTATGCGTGCTTTTGGGTATGACTATCACGCCACGCTGGATGAGGAAGCGGAGAGCTGTTTGAGCGACTGATTTGCCATATTTCCCGCCGACAGCTTTCAGTACGGGATTGGAGAAATAATTGTTGCGTCCCTCGGCAAACGGTCCCCATGACATGAGCTGCGTGCCGAAAGGCTTCATGATTTCCTGCATCCTGCGTTCCTGATAAAACACATGCGTTTCAATCTGGTTTACCATCGGCTTGATTTCAACAGAATTGGCCAATTGAATAAAACGGCTGTCATGGAAATTCGATACGCCTATGGCACGTGCCTTGCCACTGCGGTATGCCTCTTCCATGGCCCGGTAGGTACCCATATAGTCGCCCACAGGCTGGTGGATGAGCAATAAATCCACATAGTCGGTCTGCAGTTTTCGCAGAGATTCCACAATGGATGTCTTTGCACGTTCATATCCGGCATTGGAAATCCAAATTTTCGTCACTATAAACAGCTCTTCGCGGGGTATCCCGCATTTTGTGATGGCATTGCCCACCTGCTGTTCGTTGTAGTATGCCTGAGCCGTGTCTATCAGCCGATAACCGGTCTTAATGGCATTTAATACACATTGTTCGCATTCCGATGGTGATACTTGATAGACACCATAACCCAATTGCGGCATTTTTACGCCGTTGCTTAATGTTACATATTCCATAAATTTTTCCCTTTTTATCTGATTGCTTTATAGATTCATGCCACCGACCATCCGTTTTACGTCATCCAGCGTGGCGTTGAAGAACCGTTGTTCCTTATTGAGCGAACGCATCTGCCGCATCTCATCATCGGTGAGGGCGAAGTCGAATATCTGGATGTTCTCCTTGATGTAATCGGGATTGGTGGCGCCGGGGATGACGGAGAATCCCTCCTGGATGTGCCAACGAAGGATGACCTGCGCAGGCGACTTACCGTGTGCTTCGGCAATCTTCTTGATGACTGGGTCTTTCAGCAGTGCCCCGTTACTCATCGCACCGCCCAGCGGAAACCAGCACTCCATCTGTATGCCTGCGGCTGCGGCTTTCTTGCGCATCTCCAGACGTTGAGCGTAGGGATGACATTCTATCTGGAGTACGGCAGGTTTGATGGTGGCACTGTCCATAATGGTATTCCACACTTCATCGTTGGCATCGAAATTGCTGATGCCGAGGGCGCGTACCTTGCCCATTTTTACAGCCTTTTCCATATCCTTCCATGCCCCTACGAAATCACCGACAGGCTGATGGACGTAGAGCAGGTCGATGTAGTCCAGCTGCATGCGCTCCAGCATCGCGTCTATAGCCTTTAGCGTCTTGCCTTCGCCGTATTCAGTAGGCCAGAGCTTGCTGGTTATCCAGATTTCCTCACGGGGGATGCCGCTTTCTTTGACCGCTTGTCCTACACCCTCCTCATCATTATAGGCATGTGCCGTGTCGATGTGGCGGTAGCCTGCTTTCAAGGCGGTGAGGCACGATTGCTTGCAAATCTCGTTGGAGCCTTGCAGGAAGGTTCCCAGCCCGAAGCGGGGCATCTCCACACCGTTGTTCAATGTAACCAGCGGTACACCTGCCGTGGTGGTTTTCTCTTGTGCGCTGAGGGCACATACGCTGCCGCAGACAAGCAGTGCGGACAGTAGAAGTTTCTTGAATGTGTTCATTTTTATTATAGTTGTTTTTATTGTCTGTTACTTTCTTTTATACTCCACAGTGACACGTGCTCGTTGCGGTAACGGGCGTTGTGGTTCACCTCGCCTCGCGCCAAAAGCGGGTCATCGGGCAAAGACCGGAACTGTATCGCTTTCTGTGGACAATTCTGGATGCAGGCAAAACAGAAGTCGCAGTCGCCTTCGGTTTTTACTCCTGTTGAAGTCAGTTCATAGTTGCCTCTCGGACATACTTCGGTGCAGACGCCACAGCCGATGCAGGCATCCGTCACCCGGAAATATTTTTCACTACGTTTCAAGAAACCCACATCCGGGTCAAGACGTGAGAAGAACATGAATCCGTCATGATTGCGACGGTCGTCGTCGGTGGCGGGCTTTATCCATTTCCGCTGCCTGTCCAAATCTGCCTTTATCTTCTCCACCTGTTCGGGGATGTGCTTGTCCATCTTCATCTGCTCGTTCATGTCGAAGTTAGGCAACCAGTTGTCCACCATCACGAGGGTGTTGATGTAATCGAACTTCGTGCCTGCCTTTCGGGATATGCCATCCCACAGTTCGGCGGCGTTGAAGTCAAGCATTCCGTAAGTGAGGACGGCAAACTTATAGCTTGCTTTGATGTGTACTTGCTTGATGAAGTTCCGCACCATATTCGGAGGCATATGTCCGTAGATGGGATAAATGATGCCTATCTCGTCCGCCTCAAAGTCGTGGCGACCCTGCTTCACCATCTGTGGGATGCTGAGCAGTTCGGTATCTTCGTCTGCCAGTTGCCGGGCGATGTAGAGACTGTTGCCCGTAGCGGTGAAATAGAGGATGATACGTTTCTTCTTTTCGTTATCGCAAGAAGTCAATGCCGTGGGCATACCCAACGCGGCGGCTCCTGCCACGAACATTCCCATCCGTTTCAGTGCGTCGCGGCGGGATATGCCTTTGTTACTTGATTTATCCATAATTATTTTAGTTGTCAGTACGAAATCATCTGTGTCAGGAAATTATCAAACCATGCGGTCCACTCTCCTTGCACACCAAAACCATGTGGCCATCCTTCCAGTACATGCTCTTCCACCTGTACTCCGGCTTCACGTGCAGCATTGGCATTGGCAATGAACTGGCGGTAGAAAGGATCCTCCGTCCCATAAGTATAGAATGTGGGCGGAATGTTTCCGGCACGCAGGTCATCCACATTGTTGTTCGATACGCTCAACCGGCCGTAAAAGGAGTATATCATACCGATGGCACATACATCCGCAGACACTTTGTCAAGCTCATCGGGGACATATCCGTCGTCCAATGCCGTACCGTTTACCTGTCCGTCGAAATGCAATGCTTCATCACCACAAAGGATGCCGCCTGCGGAAAATCCTACCGATGCAATACGATCGGGGTTAATGCCATAATCTGCGGCATGGCTACGGACATAGCGGATGGCGCGTGCCAAATCCAGACTGCCTTCTTCCATCGTATAGGGACGGACACGGTAGTTGACCACGAAGCTTTGCCAGCCCAGTTCCGCCAGACGCTCCGCCACGGGGGCGCCTTCATTCCCGCTGCGGAACATGAACGCTCCGCCGGGGCATACCATCACGGCTCCTTTCACCTTCACATCGTCAGGCACTGGATACCAAACCATATTTGGGCGGAAATCCGGGTCGTCCTGGTAATTCCCGTTGTTTACGGTATAATCAGTTTCGGTGGGCATATTGCCTTCCGGCCACAGGTAAATGTGTTCTGCATCCGGATCTTCTTCGGCCGGAGTTTCACCTATCGGGCCAAAGGGGGTATTGCTTTCCATGCTGCTGCAAGCTATGGCAAAATTAGCGGCGAGCAATAAGTAAAGTGTCTGAAACATTTTTTTCATACGCAAATCATCGGATAAAGTTTGTATGTATTCGTTTTTCTGTTTCAGACGGAACATTGCTATTCCGCAAATTTCGTAACATCCACGCCATATTATGGCCCAAAGTGCGCATTGTCTGAAGTCCTTCGGCATCCTGAAGAGCTTCGCCGGGATTGCGCCCGTGTACGCTGTTCCAGTATTGCGAGGGAACAACGGGCATATTAAGGATGGTGAAATACTTGTTCAGTCTGTCAAACGTGGCGGTTGCTCCTCCACGTCGGCAAACCACCACGGAAGCCGCCGGTTTATACTGAGCCAAATCTCCACTGGAATAAAACAACCGGTCCAGCAAGGCGCAGAGGCTTCCAGAAGGTCCGCCAAAATAAACGGGCGAACCGATGATGATACCATCCGATGCTTCCAGTTTGCCGCGCAACATCAGATAAGTTTCATCCTGAAAGACGCAGATGCCTTTCTCCTTGCATTTGTAACAACCGATACATCCTTGTACAGGACGATTGCCGATGTGGACAATTTCAGATATAATACCTTCTTCACTCAATGCCTTCGCTACTTCCGAAAGCGCGGTAAACGTATTCCCGTTACGGTGTGGGCTTCCGTTTACCAGCAACACTTTCAGTCGGTTGTCTTCATTTGCTCTTTCCATAATCGCAAAGCCATTTCACCGTCCGGGGGTCATAGTGTGAGAAAAACAGGCTGTGTCCGAGGTCAAGCTCGCGTATGGCCTGCATGTCTTCATCAGACAGGGTAAAGTCGAACACGTCGATGTTCTGCTCCATACGTTCCTTGCGGACGGACTTCGGGATGACAATCACACCGCGTTGGATAAGGTAGCGCAAAGCGGTCTGTGCGACAGACTTGCCGTATTTTTCACCGACGGCTTTCAGTACGGGATTGGAGAAGTAGTGGTTACGCCCTTCGGCAAACGGTCCCCATGCCATGATGTGCGTGCCGTATTGCTCCATAATCTGCTGCGCCTCTACCTGCTGGTTGAATACGTGCGTCTCCACCTGGTTGACCATAGGCGGTATTTCGCTGAACTCCGCCAGGTCGATGAAGCGGTCGGGATAGAAATTCGACACGCCGATGGCACGGAGCTTGCCTGCCTTGTACGCTTCTTCCATAGCCTGCCACGTGCCGTAGTAGTCATTGAAAGGCTGGTGGATGAGCAACAGGTCGATGTAATCGGTCTGCAGCTTGCGGAGCGACTCGTCAATGCTGGCCTTTGCCCGCTCGTATCCGGCATTGGCAATCCAAACTTTTGTTACAATGAACAGCTCTTTGCGGGATACACCGCAGTTTCGGACGGCATTACCCACATTCTGTTCGTTGCCATACGCCTGTGCCGTATCTATCAGCCGGTAGCCCACGCTGATGGCGTCTTTTACGCACCGTTCGCATTCCGACGGCGACACCTGATAAACTCCATAACCCAAAATCGGCATTTCAACGCCGTTTCTCAATTTTACTGTTTCCATATTCTTTGATGTATTAGTTAAATTCTTGATGCAAAGTTACGTTAGCAAAGCTTCGCCATCCATACACAGATTACAGAAAGGAGCACCCATTTCACTGAAAGGCCGGAAATAGCTCGGACAAGACTTCCGGAAGATTTTTAGCACCGTCCGAGGGCTTCCACAGGGCGAAAACTACAGAATAAGGGCTGTCGGAGGCTCGGATAGGGCTTATTTTCTTCGAGAACCGCTGTCCGCCCCCTCGGATGATGCTTATCCTGCAGGATTGGTGCTGTCCGAGCCTCAGACGGAGCTTATCCTGACGGATTGGCATTATCGGAGATTTTGGCTGCAAATGTTAATAAAACTAAGGTCTGACCTTAGCCTGCCTCAAGTCCGACCTTAGGGTATCAAAGGTCTGACCTTTGGTAGGCTCACTTCCGGAGTCATCTTTCATCGGTTCTCCTTCCAAAACCGGACAGCCCCGTCTATCCAGCCCTCCGCGCTTGTTCCGATGCCCAGTCCGAAGCCGTGTCGCAGGTTTGGATAGAGATGGAACTCTGCCGGGATGCCGATGGCCTGTAATGCTTCCGTGCGGCGGCGCATGATTTCAGGATTGGCAATACCGTCGTTCGAGCCGACCACGGAATAGGTCGGAGGGTCTTGTCGGGTGTATTCGCTATGTCCCGTATAGGCCATCACCACCGTTCGCGGGCGAGGAAGCTGTGCCGCCCCGAAGGCTGCCGTACCGTATGAACCGATATAGGCCGCCATCCGCGCCCCGGCCGAACTGCCCCATACGGAATAGCCTGCCGTATCTACCTGCAATTCCGCAGCATGGCGGAAAATATATTCAATACCCGCCGCCAAATCCTCACAAGCTGTCTGTGCGCTGCCAGTCTGGTATTGGATTACAAAGGCATTGTATCCCATCCGGCTCAACGCCAGTGCATGTGGGAAACCCTCGTGGATGGAACCCACATACGAAAATCCACCCCCGGGACAGATGACGGCAAACGGCGCGCCCGGTCGTCCGCGGAAAAAGAACAGTCCGGCATCCTCACGCCCCAAGTCGTAATAAATTCTACGCCCGGCTGCTACCGAGTCAATCATCTGATTGATATAGCCCACGCACCTTTCCGCATCAATATAATTATGGTAAGGAAGCAGGCGTGCCACCTGCGAAAGCGGCATCTCGCTGTCGTATCCCCATTCCAAAGGAAGAATATATTGCGAGAAGCCTTTGAAAGCCGGATGGTTCAAGACATCATGTATGGTGCTTGACATCGTAAGATGTTGTGCCGGAGTGGAAGGAACAGAAGATGAGACTTTCCCATCATCACAGCCGTTGAAAGAAAATAAAGCCATAAGCAGACAAAGTTTTATAAACATTCTGACAATCATTTATGCAACATCACTTTTTGTTCATACCGGATGCAAAGTTAGGACAGTCCCGGCCATCTGCCTATACACAGATTACTGATTATAGCACCAATTCCGACCAATGCGGACATGCCGGGAGTTGCCCTTAAACCCATTTCACGGAATCTGATACCCATTTCACTGAAATCTGTCTTTTACGTGTTAATAGTCAACAGTTTTCATTACCTTTGGAGGGTAGAATAAAAAACAGAATTTATGGGTGATATATTGGACTTGAAAACGATACACGACTACAACCAGTTCCTCGGGCTGGAAACGCTGAACCCGCTGGTCAGCTTCATTGATTTCTCGAAAGTGGAGGTGCTTCCCCACCGTCGCAAGTGTTTCAACTTTTACGGCATTTTCCTGAAAGAGAAAATCCACGGACCGCTGACATACGGGCGCAGCAAGTATGATTATCAGGAAGGCACCCTGGTGTTCGTGGCTCCCGGGCAGGTGGCGGGCATTGACGACGATGGCTCAACGCCGCATCCGCAGGGATATGCCTTGCTTTTCCATCCCGACCTGATACGCGGCACGTCGCTGGCCTGCAAGATGAAGGACTATACCTTTTTTTCTTATGAGGTAAATGAAGCCCTGCACATGTCCGAACGCGAACGGCAGACCGTCTTCAACTGTTTCGGTGAGATACAGGAAGAACTCCAGCACTCTATTGACAAGCACAGCCGGAGCATCATCATTTCAAATATCGAGGTGTTGCTCAACCATTGCCTCCGTTTCTACGACCGTCAGTTTGCCTCCCGTGCCGTACTCAACAGCGATGTATTGACCCGCTTCGAGGCGCTGCTGAACAATTATTTCAACTCGCGCAAACCGGAAGAACTCGGGTTGCCTTCGGTGGCATGGTGTGCCGACCAGCTTCATTTCTCCGCCAACTATTTCGGTGACCTTGTCAAGAAACAGACAGGCAAATCCGCCATAGATTACATTCATCAGGCAGTCATCGGCAAAGTAAAAGACCGACTGTTGGAGACCAACAAAACAGTCAGTGAGATAGCATACGAAGTCGGTTTCCAGTATCCGCATCATTTAAGCCGGTTGTTCAAGAAAGTAGCCGGATGCACGCCGAATGAATATCGGGTACAAACAAGAATGGTATAATTATAAAGTATAAAGAGGTTGTATCAAAGTAGATGTTGATATCCATTCCCCCTCCTCCCCGGAGGAGGAGAATTGAGATACCACCATGCATTTCGATACACCCTCTTCCGTTTACAACTTCATACCACGTGCTTCTCGGTGTTCTATTCCCAATCTGCTGCCTATGATAATATGGTCATGGATGGTAATGTCCGACTTCTGTACCGCCTGACCACCCTGTTCCTGCCCCTGACTTGGCGTTTCCTCATGCTTGGGAGCCAGTTCCAACTGTATCTTGCGGTCGAGGGCGGCAAGCTCGGACTTCAACAGCTTCAGCTCATCCTCCTTCTTCCATGTCTTGCCCGCAATTTCCCGCAACTGCGGTATCTCGCGTTCCAGCACTTCGTTCTTTTCCTCGTACTGCCTGATAATCGCAGGAATGTGCTCCAACGCATTGAGGAAGTTCACGGCGGCGGCATGGGTGTCCACCATCGCCAGATGACCGTTGTTGTACTTGTACTTATAGTGCCCCTCGATGACAAAGCGGTTGTCGATGGTCTCGCGCCCGTCACAAATCATCCGCTCGCTGACGACCTTGACGGGAAAGCCGTATAGTTCTCCGATTTGCAGGTACTGTCCGCCCGTCGTGGCATTCTTGGCTATCTCCTGCAACTTCCTGCCAATGGCCTTCTCGTCGGTCGTGCTTAGCCCGTCAATCCGTATCGGGTTGAGCCGGTTGCCGTCCCTGTCGGTCTTGGCAGCAGCGGTGAACTTCTCCCAATCTTCCGTCATGGCGGCGATAACGGCTTTGTTGTCGGCCAGTTCTTTGGTCTTGCCCTCCAGTTTCCATTCCGAATCGCGTTTGCCCCTGTTGAACGACTTGCGCTCACCTTCCAGCGAGGCTATCTTCTTTTCGAGCTTTGCCTTGTCGAGCAGGTCCGTATTGCCGGACAGAATCGCCATATATTCCGAGAAATTCATGCCCGACTTCTCGTCCATCGCCCCCTCGTCGATGGTTCGTGCGCCCATCGCACCGCTTTTCAGCTGCGAGATAAATGTCTGCTTGCAATGCAGCAGGTTGAACTTGTACGAGTCCAGCGACTTCTCCACTGCGTAGATGATGACATCCACCTTGTTGTCCGCATAGAGCTTGGCTATCTCATTGCCCTTTCTGACCGCCCGGCCGTCACGCTGTTGCAGGTCGGACGGGCGCCAGGGACAATCTAAATGATGGATAGCGACCGCCCGGCGTTGGGCGTTCACGCCCGTGCCGAGCATACTCGTCGAACCGAATAGCACACGCACCTGCCCGTTGTTCATCGCCTCAATGACCGCCTTGCGTGCCTTCTCGTTCTTGCACTCCTGAATGAAGCGGATTTCGTGGGCGGGTATGCCGTAGTCCTCCACCAGCTTGCGCTTGATTTCGGTATAGACGCTCCAGCCGCCACCGGGCTGGTACGTGCCCAAATCCGAAAATACGAACTGCGTCCCTTTGTGGGCGTCATACCTGCGGTAGTATTCCGCTATCATCCTGGCGCAATGGCTCGCCTTGTTGTCGGGGTGGTCCTCATACGCCGGGTCTATCATGCGCATGTCCAGCGCCATCTTCCTTGCGTAGTCCGTGGCGATGAGCATCTTCGCCTTTTCTTCCGTCTCCGACAATGGCGGTCTTCCGAGTATAGTCGCGTCGCCCGACTTGGCGAACTGCATCAGCTTTCCGATGAACATCTCCTGGTCGGGCGTGGGCGGTATGTGATGCAGTATCTCGTTCTTCTTCGGGCGGTCCACGCCCACGTCCTCCGCCGTGCGGTAGTCGGTTATCTCGTTGTAGAACGCCGCCAGCTCCGGCACCTTAATAAAATAGCGGAAGCGTTCCTTCTGCACGATGCTGTTCGTCACGTTGAACTCGAAGTCGGTCGTCTTCTTGGCGAATATCGCCGCCCATGCGTCGAAGCAGCGGATGTCCTGTTTCTCCAGCGCCTTCGGACGCAGGTACTTGAACAGCAGGTACAGTTCCGTCAGCGAGTTGCTGATGGTCGTGCCGGAGAGGAACGTCGCCCCCAAGTCCCGGCCAGTGCGCTCCTGTATGGTGCGGATGGCGAACAGCAGGTTCAGCGCCTTCTGGCTTCCTTCTGAATTGCCCAGACCCGCCACACGGTCGTGACGGGTGTTGAACGTCAAGTTCTTGAACTGGTGGCTCTCGTCGATGAACAGGTGGTCGATGCCCATCTGCTTGAAGTCCGCCACGTCGTCCGTCCTTGTCTTTATGGCGTATTCCACCTTTTCGAGTTTCGCCTGAAGGTTGACTTTCCTTTTCTCCAATCCACGCAGCATGGCTCGTGACACGTCCTTGCCTTGGGTGCGCAGCACTTCGAGGTTTTCCTCCACCGTGTCCAGCTCCTCCTGCAGGATGCGCTGCTGCAACTCCGGCGACTGCGGGATTTTCCCGAACTGGTCGTGCGACATGATGATGCAATCCCAGTCGTTGTTGCGGATGTCGTTGAAGAAACGCACGCGGTTGGCGGCGGCAAAGTCCTTCTCCGAGGCGTAGAGGATGCGGGCGTTGGGATAAGCCTTGCGGTAGGTCTCGGCTATCTCGCGCACGTTGGCTTTCAGCCCGATAATCATCGGCTTGTGTACCACTCCCAGACGCTTCATCTCGTGCGCTGACACGCACATTATCAGTGTCTTGCCGGTTCCGACCTCATGGTCGGCTATCCCGCCGCCGTTCTGTTTCAGCATCCAGATGCAGTCCTTCTGCGAGGGGTACAAGTCCATTATGCCCAAGCCTTTCAGGTCCAAGTCCGGGAACTTCTGGTGCGATCCGTCATACTTCGGGCGCACGAAACAGTTGAACTTGTCGTTGTACATGTCCGTCAGCCGCTTCTTGAACTCCGGCGACTGTTCCTCCAGCCACTCGGTAAAGCCGTTTCGTATCTCGTCAATCTTCGCGTTGGCAAGCTGTATGCCCTCGCTGTCACGCACCTTGATGTCGTTGCCGTTCTCGTCCTTTCCGATGCTTTTCATCATGTCGGGGCAGGTGTTGTGCAGGGCGTGCTTCAGCAGGTTCATGCCGTCGTAGTTGCGGTAGTAGCCCTTCACAAGGAATTCGTCCGTGATTTTCATCGTCCGATAGGCGCATTTCACCGAATACTCGTCGAGGCTCTCCGAGTAGGTTATCCGCACCTCCGTGTCGAACAGGCGGCTCATATAGGCGGCATACACGCCCGTGGGTATCCAACGCTCCCCGAAGTTGAAGTCCAGGTCCTCGAAAGGGATTTGTTCGGGTACGCTCTCGCGCAGTGCCGCCAAAGCCTCCTGCGCCTGCGGCATCATCCCATGGCCCTCATGTCCCTTTATCCATTCCTCCACATCAGCTACTTTCTGCACCACGTTTCCGGCGATGAAACTGTCAGCTATCTCGTAGCCGTCCGCCAACGGGTTGTAGAACACCCGTCCTTTCAGGACTTCGAGCATCTCCGCCTGCGGCAGGTCGCAGAGAGATTCCATGTAGGGCAGGTTCACGCCGCCGTACAGGTTGAGCGAGGCGGACAGGGCTTCTTCGGGCGACTCCACCTCGACAAGCGTTTCCTGCGAAAAGGAAACGGGACGGTCGAAGATGTCCGCCTTGACGAACTGCCCGTTCTCGCCGCGTTCCAGCGAGAGCATGTTGCGCCCTGAAGCGTCCATCAGGATGAGCTTCGCGTTGTGCTTGGCATTCAGGTTGCCGTAGCGCATGACGAACTCGTCGTAGTAGGTGTTCAGGTTGCGGCGCAGCAGGGCGTTCTCCTCGTGGTTCTCCGCTTCGTAAGCGTAAAGCCGCTCGTAGGTGTTGCGCAAGTCGATGTAGAGTTGCGCCTTCTGCGCCTGCATTCCGTCCATGTCGAGCGGCTGGAAGGTAGCCCCGTAGCGGGTGACATCCTTCAGCACCCCGATTTGGAAGCGGACGCCGCCCGTGTGTTCCCATACCAGTGAGCCGTCTTTCAGGTGTGGCTCCATTATGCCTTTGAACGGGCGCGGTTTCATTGCTTCCTCTTTCCTGCGCTGCCGTTCTTCCGGGGGCAGGGCGGCTTCCTCCCCGCGCATCTCCCTTTCCACACGCTCTATCTGTTTTTTCGCCCGCACTTCGTATGCGTTCTCTATCGGATAGACAGTTTGCACCTTTTCCGCTTGCTTGGCGGCATTGGCATCCATCTTCTCCTTTCCCAAACGGCGCAGTTCGGCACGCCGTTCGGGAGTGAGCGACATCATCATTTCGTAGAAGCCGTTGATGGGCGGGTTGGTTTCCCAGTCCAGACTACGGTAAACGGCATCCTCCGGGTCATCGTCTATGGCAGGCTTCTCTACAGGCGGTTCGGGCATGGGCTGTTCAGCTTCTTTCGGCTTCACCTCTATCTGTTCCAGTTCCGACGGGGAAAACAGCGGCTGTTCCTGCTGCTTTTTGCGTTTGGACTTGCCGCCTTTCTTCCTCTCCGGTTTCAGCCCGCGTTCCGCCATCCGCCGTTCCTCCTGCGTGTAGCCAAACAAATCGTATAAGTCCATTACCGCGGCTTCAGGCCGTTTTGTTCCCATCTCCTGCGCTACGGCTTGCGCCGGTTCCGCCTTTGGCGGCACCGGATTTTCTTCTCTTTTCATCTCCGGCTGTTGCCCGGTAACCGCCTTGATGTCATTCTCTTTTTTCGTCTCTGCTAGTGTAGGCTGTACAGCTATGGCCTGCCGGGGTTCCAGCCTTTCACCCTTGATGCCGTTGTAGCGTTCCAGGTCCAGCCTTGCCGACAGGTCGTCCGACAGCATCCGGTACAGGTCCGTGGCGATGCCCTCCACGCCGCCGCTGTGCGTATAGACGATGGCAGGCTTGCCGTAAGGGTCGGTGTCACGTTTCGCGTCAGTGTGGATGATATGTTCCGGGTGGTCGAACAGATACCCGTTGGTGACAATGTTCGTATGGTTGTTCTTCACGACATCGCCAAACTTCCTGTCCTCTTCGGAAAGCTCCTCCTTGCCTTCGTTCTTTTGCAGGACAATCAGGTCACAGCCTACTTCCGTGTTGGCATTTTCCGTGAACAGGTTGTTCGGCAGGCGGATGGCGGACAACAGATCCGCTTTGCGTGTCATCATGTAGCGTGTGCCGCCGTTGCCCTCCGTGTCCAGCACGCCCCGCGAGGTAATGAACGCCACGATGCCGCCGTCACGCACCGCGTCCAGCCCTTTCAGGAAGAAATAGGTATGCACCTTCCTTGCCGCTATTCTCCGGAAGGTCGAGCCGTTCTCAAACTCAGGGTCGAACACGGCTATGTCCCCGAAAGGGATGTTGGATATGGCAAGGTCAAACCGGTTCAGGAACGGCTTTTCTATCTTCTCGAAGCCTTCCGTGCGTATCTTCTGCTCCGGGTACAGGTGTCCCAGCATCTTGCCTGTCAGCAGGTCTTTCTCGAAGGCCATCACCTCTGCCTGTGGGTTGTCCGACAACACCGAGCCGATGAACGCGCCCATGCCTGCCGAAGGCTCCAGCACGAGCTTCGGGCGTACCTTCCTGTCGTGCAACACGTCCGCGATGGTATCCGTGATGGCCTGCGGCGTGTAGAACGCCGTCAGCACCGAGGCTTTCAGCGAATCCACATACCGCTTGTACTCCGTTTCATCCCTGCTGTTCTCCCGGATGATGCGGTGCAGCTCCACCGTAGGCGCGAACAGTTCGAGGTCGGACTTCGCCCAATGCACGGCGTCGGAGAGTTCCCTTGCCGGGTTCAGGATGCACTTCAGGCCCCCGAAGCCGCAGTAACGCTCCAGCAGCGCACGTTCCCTTTCCGTCGGGGTGCGGCGCTCACGGTCAAGCGTGAACGCCGTGCGTACCGCCTCGATGTTGTCGCGCAGCTTCTGTTTCCTATTGAACGCCATGGCCTTCCTCCAGATAAAGCACGACGGTTCCCACCTGTTCCGTATAGAGCAGGTCATGGGCAGGCGACAGGGCAAAGGTGTCGTCCGACGTATCGTAACCGGCGAACAGGTTTTTCAGATAGGGGTACAGGTCGCGGCAGAACGCCTCGCGTCCGGATTCCGGCACCTCGTCGGCAAACTCCCTCTCCACGACCTCTGTCAGCAGGACGTAGGGCGAGAAGTGCAGCCCGCGCAGCAGGACGCGCATGGCTTCCTCGTGAGCGTGTTCCACCGTGCCGCCCGCCAGCCTTTCCTTTTCAAAGGTTACGGTGGCGGCTTCCTCCCTTTCTGTGATAAGGTCCGTGTCGGATACTTTGTCGGGATGGTATTTTCTCAGGTAGTCCAGCAGGTACAGCCCGTAGTAGGACAGCTCCGCCGGAAGGGTTTTCTTGTTCTGTTTCATTTTCTGATGGATTTAGTGGTGAAAAACGGATTTTGGATTTTGATAAAGGAGAAGAAAAAGGCACCCGGTATCCCTCCGAGTGCCGCCACTAAATCCACCGTAAAACAATGCTTCAACGTATTGAAACAGATTATGAACAGTGAATCAGTGGCAAAAGTAATGCAAATCGAGGGGAGAACAAAATAAGCGAGCTTATTTTTTATTCCGAGATGCAGCTTACTTTATCAAAATTTATACATTTATTTTCTTCCTCCTCTCTTGTTTATGGATTTTCTTGTCGATTTATTTTCAGGAAAGATGAATTTCGTGTTGAAATCCGCGTCGAAAGCGACTGCTGCGCTGAACGGCTTGCCCTGTTTGCTCTTGAAGCTGCTGAGGACGCCCGTTTTTCCCTTGGCCAGCAGGTCGGTCATTTCCGCATCGGTGAGCGTCCGGCCGGCTATCTGGCGGAACACCGGCAGGGCGCAGTCCGGATTGTCGCAGCGCACCACCTTGCCGTAGAACCGCATCGTGCCCGTGCCGCACTTGGGGCAGGTACAGCCCGATGCCTTGTGCCCGAAGATTTTATCACAGACGAGCAGTTCCGTGGTGATTTTCCGGGTGTAGCCCTCGATGTCGCGGATGAAAGCCTCGTGCGGTGTTTGCCCTCTTTCTATTTTTGCCAGTTCCGCCTCCCAGCGTCCCGTCATCTCCACGTCGGCGATGTCCATGCCCTTCACGATGGAATACAGGGCAAGCCCTTTCTCCGTCGGCACAAGCGACTTCTTCACGCGCACCATGTACTCCCTTTTAAGCAGGGTCTCGATGATGGCGGCGCGGGTGGCGGGCGTGCCGATGCCGCAGTCCTTCAACGCCTGGCGCACTTCCTCGTCCTCCATACCCTCGCGTCCGGCGGTCTCCATCGCCGCCAGAAGGGTACTTTCCGTGTGGAGCGGTTTCGGACGGGTCATGCCCGAGCTCATCGAGCAGCCGTTCATTGCCAGCGTGTCGCCCTCGTTCCAGTCTGGCAGTACGGTGTCTTCCTTGTCCTCATCATAGACCGAACGCCAGCCCGCCTTGCGTACGATGCAGCCTTTCGTTTCAAACTCCACGCCTTCGCATTCCGCCCGGACGGTGGTCGTGTCCTTGACGCACTCCGGGGAGAACGCCTCAATCATGCGCCCCACAATCATGTCGTAGATAAGCTGCTCGTTCTTGTAGAGCGCCAGCGGACGGTTGGGTGTCACCAGCAACGCATGGTGGTCGGTCACTTTCGAGGCGTCCACGCTGCGACGGTTCAGTGCGTCCATGCTTTTGATTTTATCGGCAAACAATGAATGGGCAGATAATCTTTCAAATAACAAGGGTACTTCGGCAAACACGTCCTCCGGAATGTAGCGGCTCGATGTTCTCGGATAGGTGATGAGCTTTGCCTCGTAGAGCGTCTGCACAAGGTCGAGCGTCTGTTCCGCCGTGAAGCCGTGCTTCGTGTTCGCTTCCTTTTGGAGCGTAGTCAGGTCGTACAGCAGCGGAGGGTTCTCCACCTTCTCCTTCTTTTCGACTCTCACGATGGTGGCGCACATCTGTTCCTTTACCTTATTATGTAATGTAGCTGCCTTTTCCTTGTCTTTCCATTTCTCTACCGAGGAGAATTTTACAACCTCGTTCACGCTCGCCGACGGCGTGGTGAAATGAAGCTGGTGTACCGGTTCGGGTGTGAAACGCCTGTTTTCCCAGAATCGCTTGCAGACCATCGCCAGCGTGGGTGTCTGCACCCGTCCGACGGAATACGTGCCCCGCCCGGCGGCTACCGACAATGCCTGCGTGCCGTTGATGCCCACCAGCCAGTCGGCTTCACTTCTTGCTTTGGCGGCAAGGTATAGGCTGTCATACTCGTGCCCGTCCTTCAGCTCTTTCAGTCCCTTGCGGATGGCGGCGTCGGTCAACGAGCTTATCCACAGCCTTTGGAACGGCAGGGTGCAGCCGGTGTAGGAATACAGGTACCTGAATATCAACTCGCCTTCACGGGCGCAATCGGTCGCCACGATGATGCCCTCGCTCTCGTTCCACAATTTTGTTATCACCTTGATTTGCTTCACCGAAGCCGCGTCCGCCTTACAGCCTTTGTCCGTTTTCACCTGACGGGGTATGAGTTCAAACCTTTCGGGGATGACGGGCAGGCTGTCGCGCCGGAAGCCACGGATGCCGTACCCGTCGGGCAGGGCGAGCTGTACCAAATGCCCAAGCGCCCATGTCACGTGGTAGCCGTTTCCTGTGAAATACCCTTCTTCTCTTCTCATTGCGCCGACAATCCGTGCTATCTCACGAGCGACGCTTGGTTTTTCTGCCAATATGGTAATCATGTCTTTCTCTGTTTAATCTGTTGATACTTTTGTTTTTGTTGGGGTGGAAACGGGGCACGGCCTTGTTTGTGGGATATGCGCGCAAGGCGGTGTATGCTCCCCGTTTCACCCGTCAATCATTTTGGAATGGATTTAGTGGCGGCAATCAGGATACCTTCATGCCTTTGGATTTTCTGGTCTGCTGTTTCTGCTGCGTTTCATTCTTCGGGGCGGTCTGTCCCTGTTGCAGCGGCTCCTTCATATGCTTCGTGGCTTCGTTGGTCTTGCCCTCGTTGTTCACGGCGAGCTGCGTGCGGCTCTCGTTGGACGGGGCGACGGTCTGCGCAAGGTCGGGGTTCTGCGAGTAGGTCAGCGGACGGCCTTTCTCGAAGCTGAACTTCAGGTATTTCGTACAGGGCTGCCCTTGGTCGTCCTTAGCGTTGGCAAGCACCACCGTCTTGCCCGCCACGTAGTCGGCTTTCTGTTGGTCGGTGAACGTGTCGTCCTTCCATTTGCTTATCGGGCGGATGCTGCCGTCCTCGTTCGTCCACGAGCGGTTGCGGCGTTGCCCCTCTCCGTTGTTCTCCTGTTTCTGTCCTTGTGCGTCGGGATTGTCCTGTGATTTTCCCTGACGCTGCGCCTGCTGCTGCCTCGGCTGTCCCGGCACGAACTCCACATCGCGCTTGTCGGCGTTCACCTGAAGCATGGCCTCGAACTTGCGCCCGTTCTTGAGCGTCACCTCCTTGGGCAAGGCAAGTCCGGCGCGGAGGATGTCCTGTTCCGCTTTCGACAGGGCAGTCTGCCCGATTTTGCTGGGGATGCGCACCTTGTCGGTAAGCACGTCCACGACTTCATTCGTCAGGCGGTCGATGCTGATGTAGTGGGGCTTGATTTCCCCCGTCTTCTCGTTGGCGAAGTTGATGAGCTTGCCGAGGTTGCCCGTGCGTTTCAACGCTTTCTTGTCCTCGTCGGTGAACGTGTAGCCCCTGTGGGGGATGTCAAGACGCGGTTCGTTTCGGATGAAATGGGGTGTCAGCTTCAGCGTGCCGTCCTCCGCCTTCTTGAACGAGAGTCGGGCTTGCAGTTCGTAACTGTCCCCTCCGAAATTCGGCTTCACCGTCACCAGCCCTGTCTTGCCGTAGTTCATCAGGGCTTTCATGTCCTTTTCCGACAGTTGCTCCCTGTCGATACCGCACTTGCGCAGTTCTTCCCAGTCCACCTGGTCATCCGCTATCAGGTTCGGCTTCTCCTGCTTCTGTTGTGTTTCAGCTTCTTGTGGCTGCTGCACATTCTGTTTCTGTTCTTCTTTTTTCTGTTCCATTTCTTCTGTCTTTTTAATGGGTTCGTTGCTTTCTTGTTTTACATTTTCCGTTGCCTCCTGCTGGTATTTGGAGGTGTCCACCTTGTGCGGGGCGAGCATGTCGGCGTTCGCCAGCGGGTCTTTCAGCAAGTCCTTGATGACCGGCAGCACCGCGTCCACCGTCTCCGCCGCCACCCGGTAGAAGCCGAAGCGTGTCGGCTCCTTGCACTGGCGGTAGAAATTCCTGAAGAAATTGTCTATCACGTCCCCGTGGCGATCGAAGCGCAGGAAGTCCTGCGAGTGTTCCGGCTTCGGGGGTGCCGTCTTGGGGTAGCCCTTGCCGTCCAGTCCGGCCACTACGCTGATTTCGCCCGTCTTCTCGTCGCGGACCACCAGCACGTCCTTCTCGTTTTTCTTTTTCTGTTCCATTTCGGTTTACTTTTTACGGTTTGTCTTTCTTTTATTGTTTGGTTTACTCTTGCCATCGCTCGCCTTTCCCTGTTCCCTGTCGCGGAGTATCTCCCTCATGTGGGTGCTGATGAACAGCTCTACGTCCGACCTGCGGTAATAGGTCTTGTGGCGGTGCATCCGGTAGGGAAGCAGCCCGTCGCTGCGGTAGCGTTGCAGGGTGCGCTTGCTCACGTGGAGCAGCATGCACACGTCCTGGTTGTCCATCGTGTCATCCTCCAGCAGGGCAATGCCCTGCGGCTTTTCATGTACACCACCGTGCATGGCGGAAAGCATCTCGTCCTGACGGTCAAGGCGGCTGAACACCTGCCTCATGCAGTCTTCGAAAGTGCGTCTGTCTAAAAACTCCATAGCCGTTCCTCCTTTCATTTCTTGCCTGTCTTTCCACCCGTGCGGAGCAGGTAGTTGTGTCTCAGTTCCTCCGGCTTCTCCGGTGAAGTCCTGACCGCGTTCTCCCGGATGATGCGCTCCACTTCTTCGGGTGGGTAGCGGCAGTCGCCCCGGATGATGACATACTTGATGCGTTTCTCCGTCCTCAGCCGTTGCAGCGTGCGGCGGCTGATGCGGAGCAGGCGCATCACCTCGCGGCTGTCCAGAAGTCCGGCGGTTTCCTGTTCCCGTTTTTCCGGACTGTGTTTCCTCACATGGGAGGCGATTTCCTCGATGCGCCCTACGATGTCCTTGTAGGCGGCGCTTTCCATCGTGATGATTTCCATTTCTCAATCAGTTTTAATCGTTAGTGAATCAATTTGTCGGAAGCAAAATTCGGCCATTTCCAAAGGGCGGGCACGGTACTTACCCGTAACTTACGTGAGATTTTTATGGATTTTTCGCCTCCCGGGAGCTTCAACGGGCATTTTAATCATGGAAAACCGCCTGACCGACACTCCGGGCCGCCTGTTCCCGCCGTGTCCTGATGTGGCACAATAAAAAGTGCCACAAGCTGCCACCGCTTCCTTGTCCGGCCGGTTCCGGCTCACGGCTGTGTAATTTTGCGGCAAACCGATAAAATTTTGGAAAAATGGAAATAGTAATCATTGAGAAGACCGCCTTCGAGATGCTCCTTGCCGGGGTGAAGGCGTTGGAGGACAGGGTGAGGACGCTTGCCGAAAAGGGCGGCGACCGGCGCCTTGCCGAATGGATGGACACGGAGGACGTGTGCCGTATGTTGTGTATAACCCCGAAGACCTTGCAGGCCATGCGTGACAGGCACGACATCGCGTATTCGACAATCGGGCGCAAGTTCTATTACAGGCCGGAGGACGTGGAACGGCTCCTGCCGGATTCCGTAGCGGAAAAAACCGTCCGTCTGACACTTGAACCAGGCCACTAAATCCTACGTAAGATGAACGACAACGTATTGACAATGGACAGCGGGGCACTGGCGGATGCCATGCAGTCCGTAAGGAGAAGCCTGAAAATGGCGGACAGGCTTGCCGGAAGTTACATCCCGCCGATGGGCGGCGAGCGATACCTCACCGACAGGGACCTGGCAGAAAGGCTGCACGTGAGCAGGCGCACCTTGCAGCAGTACCGCCACGAGGGGATATTGCCCTATTTCCTGTTCGGCGGCAAGACGCTCTACCGCGAGAGCGATGTACAGAAGGTATTGGAGCGTAACTACCGCAAGGCGTACTGACGTTTGGGGCAAGTAAAAATCGGGAGACGGACAACTCAATAATAGTTGCCGCCTCCCGATATTCATTTCAGGCCGTGTCTGTGCCGTTCAGCAATACGTACCGTGCGGATAGTGCAGGAACATGACCGTAGGCTCTTTCCCGGAGCGTGCTGCCGTCCGGGCAATCCACTTGCGGAACAGGGCCGCCTGCCCCGTGTCGAACCGGAACGACAAGGCGATGACCGTTTCCATGCCGTACACTTCCGTGTAGCACTTTTCGCCCAGACGTATCCGGCGGCATGACTCTCCGCCCATAATCCCGTCCTTTCCCAGTCTCCGTATGGCGGCTTCCACCGACACGCCGCGCACGTAGAACAGGTTTGCCAGTTCCCCGATTGTCATCCACACCTCGGCGTCGGGCATGACCACCGTCCTGTTCTCTATTGTTATGACACCTCTCGTTTCCATGTTTCTTTTCGTTTTTAGTTCTATTTCTAAATGGCCTGGCAGATGAACTTCTCCATCGGGGCGAGCTTTTGAGAGAGCAGTTCCATGTCTTGGCTCATCTTCTCCGCCGTGATTTTCGCGTAGATTTGGGTCGAGCGGATGCTCGTGTGCCCCATCAGTTTCGACAGCGTTTCAATGGGCACGCCGTTGGAAAGACAAATCGTGGTTGCGTACGAATGGCGGGCCTGATGCCAGGTTACGTTTTTGTTTATTCCGCATTGCTTGGCTACCTGTTTGATGCCGTATTTGCAGATGTTATAGCATGGTACGGGCAGCAGCTTGCCGTCTTTGGAAGCACCCTTGTATTTGTCGATGATGTGCTTCGCCACGTCCAGCAGGCGGATGTTCGTTTCCACTCCCGTCTTCTGGCGGCTTGTCTTTATCCACAGGTGCCCGTCAAAGGAAACTTGCAGGTTTTCTTCCGTGAGATTTGCCATGTCGCGCCAGCTCAAGCCAGTGAAACAGCAGAAGATGAACAGGTCGCGTATCAGTCCGTAGTTCTTCCTCTTGAACGTGCCGTTTATCATCTGCGTGATTTCCTCTTTCGTCAGGTAGCCCCGTTTCGTCTCCTCCTTCGTGATGTGATAGGCATAGAACGGATCTCGTTGCAGCCAGCCATTGTTGATGGCGGTGAAGATGATGCTGCGGAAAGGCATCATGTACGACCATACGGTGTTGGTGCAATGCCCTTTCTCCACCCGGAGGAACAGCTCGAAGTCCGTAATGAAGGCGGGGGCGAGTTCTTTCAGGGTGATGTCCTCCACTTTGTACCGTGTCCTGATGAACTCGGACAGGTGCTTGTAAACCACGCAGTATTTCCAGTAGCTGCGCTGGCTCTTCATCTTGCCCACCAATTTGGCGTAGTCCTCGTTGTGCTGCCTGAACACGGCGAGCAGCGTCTTGTGGTTCATACCCATGCCGAGGTACTCGTTGCGCACTTTCTCCGCCGTGACGTAAGTGTAGCGGTCGAACACGTCCTGATACGCCTTGTTCACGCCCACGCGGATTTTGTCCAGCATACGGTTGCCTTCCAGAGCCACGTTGCTCCTTCCGGTCAGCCGCCCGGTCTCCACGCTCCACATCTTTTCCTCCACGTCCAGCCTGCAGCTGAACTGTGCGATTTTCCCGTTCACCGTGATACGGCACATGACCGGTATCAGTCCGTTCTTCTTCGGCGCGTTGCGCTTCAGGTAAAATAAAATCTTGAATGTCGCTCTACTCATAATCCTGATTTTTTTGGTTACAAAATTACCTTGTGTAGAGCTGTTTGGCTGTATGTAAACCACAGCAGATCGGCGCAATCGAATCTGCCGCAGGACTTTTTCATCCCCAAAGCCTCCAAACGCCTGTGCGAGTGGCATTTTTACCCCGTTTTGCCGTCCTTTTCCATGCCGTTACCCGTCCCGTTCTTCGGTAACGGGATGGTAACGCAATTCCGGTTCAAGTTGGCTTTCTGGCGGTTTTATTTGGCACTCGCCAAAATCGTCAAAATCTCATAAACCATTAACTTTCAATCATTTTTCCGTGATTTGCTCAGTATCTCACTTTTTTATATTATCTTTGTATAGAAAGGAGGAATATATGGATCGTAACCTGACACTTTATCAAGTATCTCCCCAGTTAGCTGAAACTGTGTTTGCACGTATTGATGAGTTTAATCGGGGCCGGACGGTTGTGAACGGCTGTTATGCCATTAGTATGTCAACTTCCTATCGTCCTTATTATGCCTTTTGGCGTATTTTCCCTCATGTGGAAATGCCCTTATTTATACGAACACTTGCTGTAACCTTTGATACCGCTGCTGAACGAGCTTTTTCTTTGTTGCAAAATTGTAATGTGAAATTAGAGGTGTTTGATAATCGGGAATTTGAATCTTATTATGGGCAATCGGAAGATATTGTACCCTTTGGCAAATATCGTGGGAAACGATTGGCAGAGGTATATTATATCGATCCATCGTATGTGTTATGGCTGGCAAATAAATTCGTTCCTAACATGAAGCGATATGAACCTTTTGTGGCACTTGCAAAGAAGTTTTCCCGTGTCCATTTTGAACTGACTGTCCAAAAACGGCGTATATCTTCAGTGAGTCATAGTGTAGGGAAAGTAGGCGACCGCTTGAAGGATCTTTTCCTTACTATCCTGAATGTCCGTCTGCAAGTGGATACGTATAAACCTGATTTTTATGTAGACCAGTATGTCTTAGCTGCCGACCGCGACGGAAACCGGTTTACTTTCACAGTAAAAGCCGGCGGACGCAGCTTATCTCCTAATGTATTAAGTTGTCACAGCCGTAAGTTGATTGCGCATGAAATAATTCATCTTGCATCGGCGAAGGTCATATCGCATTATGAAAGCCGAGGGGTTTGCTATACCCGTTTGGGATACGTCAAACTATTATGATATTTATGAAAGTAGATGATGCTGTCATTGTTAATCATTGCACAGGGAATAAGGGATTATTTTTCTAAAGTGAGACCTAATTCGCGCAATGCCTGCCGGACGTATTGTTTTTGCATGTCGGAGGGCTTGTAAACGGTATTGTCTATCATCAACAAATCGATGTCAAGGGGGACAACTCCAGTTTGTTTACTGGTCGAGGTACGACCACAAGTTTTTTCTATTTCTTTGAAAAAGCTTTGCAGCGTACCAGCATCCCATGTGGTGTCGAGCAATACAGCCCGGTTCAGGTAAGCGTCAGAACGTATGTTCCCTTCTGGTAGTGTTCTGACAATTTTTCCCCATTGGGTATAAGGGAAGCGTTGCCTGATGAGTTTTTCTGCCATTCCCATATAGGTCTCGGCATGATAATTTGACCCAATACACAGGACACATCGGTGCATATTTTTCATATCGGCGAATTTTTGAGTGCAAAAATAGCTTTTTCCTCTAAATTTGCATAAGAAAACGATGAAAAAGGTCAAAACAATTTAAATAAGTTACAGTTTTAAACAGACACGATTTATGCCTGTGCTCTGTATTCATTCGGTGTGTATCCTGTTACTTTCTTGAATAGCCGACTTAGATGATGCGGATATTGGAAACCTACTTCATAAGCTATTTCACTTACAGTTTTGTCTGTTTCCCGCAAGCGGTCTTTTACGCGATTGATAACAGCCAGGTGGATGTATTCAATAGCAGATTTACCAGTCTGTTTCTTTACCAAATCACCGAAATAGTTGGAGGAGAAATGTAGTTGGTCGGCACACCAGGCTACTGATGGTAACCCGAGACGTTCAGGGCGGTCGGAATCAAAATAGCTGCTCAGCAAAGCTTCGAAACGGGTCAATGCATCGGTGTTGATAGCCTCGCGAGTGGCGAATTGGCGGTCGTAGAAGCGCAGGCAGTGATTGAGCAGCACTTCGATATTGGACAGAATGATGCTCCGGCTGTGACGGTCGATAGGATGGGTAAGCTCTTCCTGTATCTCACCGAAACAGTTGAAGATGGTCTGCCGCTCACGTTCGGACATATGCAACGCCTCATTCACTTCGTAAGAAAAGAATGTATAATCTTTCATCTTATGTGCAAAAGATGTACCGCGGATAAGGTCAGGATGGAAGAGCAGGGCATAACCTTGTGGGTGCGGTGTGAAACCATCATCGTCAATGCCGGCTACCTGTCCGGGAGCGACGAACACCAATGTACCTTCTTCATAATCGTATTTGCTGCGTCCGTAAGTCAGCGGACCGTGTATTTTCTCTTTCAGGAAAATGCCATAGAAGTTGAAACACTTGCGCCGGTGCGGCAACACTTCTACCTTTGAGAAATCCACAAAACTGACCAATGGGTTAAGAGTCTCCAGCCCGAGGAATGTGTTGTAGTCGTGTATCGTTTTCAAATCCAATATCTCGCTCATAGTTTTACTTTTTTAATTTGACTGTTTCCAAAGATACGTAAAACTTTTGGTAATCCGCATACCTCTCTGTAAAATCGGTATAAGATTCAGTGATATGGGTGTATAACAATTGCGACCTCACGTAGTAAAACGTATGTCCGTCGGCCGTTTTATAAAAAATGCCGATAAAGTCTATCTTCGTTTGGAGCATATACATATTGCAGCATGCGGAATCGGCTAATAACCGTCAATAACTTTGCTACATTTTTTCTGTATATCACATTTTATTGTATTTTTGCATACTCAAATCAATTATGAAAACTATGAGCTTAGACAGAACAGTAGCCCCCGAAATACGTCAGATAGAACACTTTTCAATTGCTGAGCCCGAACGACGCGTGATGCGTAATGGTATTCCAATGAACATCATTCAGGTGGGTAGCGAAGATGTTATCCGTTTCGACTTGCTAATAAAGGGCGGGCAATGGAATCAGACCCAACCGTTACAAGCGATGTTTACCAACCGTATGCTGCGCGAAGGTACACAGCAATGGACATCCGCACAGATTGCCGAAAAGCTGGATTATTACGGTGCATGGCTCGATTTGTCCTCATCGGTCAATTACGGTTTCATTACCTTGTATTCATTGGGTAAATATTTCCCGAAAACTATCGAGTTGCTGGCTTCGATGGTGAAAGAGCCTGTTTTTCCGGAACGAGAATTGTCGGTTATTGTTGATGTCAACAAACAACAGTTTCAGGTAAATGCGCGCAGGGTAGATGTCATGGCACGGAAGCGGCTGAACAGGGCTTTGTTCGGCATAAGACATCCGCTGGGCAGGTATGCCGAGCTGGAAGACTATGAGCATATTACCCGCGATGTTTTACAGCGTTTTTATGAAACGTTCTATCATTCGGGCAATTGTTCGGTATATGTATCGGGTAAAGTGACTCCCGAAGCGATACACTGCATCGAACAGCATTTCGGGGAAT
The DNA here is from genome assembly GCA_900544675.1 of uncultured Bacteroides sp. Lineage (GTDB taxonomy): Bacteria > Bacteroidota > Bacteroidia > Bacteroidales > Bacteroidaceae > Phocaeicola. The sequence continues at coordinate 66,832 of UQVZ01000006.1, read as the reverse complement.
CGGCTTGGGGAAACACTTCGCATAAAGCCTCTTTTAAAGAATATATACCCGAGACAGAAACGGAAAGACGGATATTCGTGGAAAAGAGTGACGCGTTGCAAAGCTCCTTGAAGATGGGGGGATTCTCCTTGCCTCAGCAACATCCCGACTTTCTGAAGTTGCGTGTGCTGGTCACTTTATTCGGCGGATATTTCGGAAGCAGGCTGATGTCGAACATCCGCGAAGAGAAAGGGTACACGTATGGAATCGGTGCCGGGCTGGTGAACTATCCGGGTATAGGCATATTAGGTATCAGTACCGAAGCTGCCAATGAATACATCGAACCGATTATGGCAGAGATATTCCGGGAAATGGACCTTCTGTGCTCAGAGAAAGTACAGGCAGAGGAACTGGATATGGTACGCAACTATATGTTAGGAGATATGTGCCGTTCGTATGAAAGTGCATTCTCGTTGTCGGACGCATGGATATTTATCGAAACTACCGGTTTGAAGAATGACTTTTTCGAACGTTCGCTGGAGGCTATCCGTGAAGTCAATGCCGAGGAAATATTGATGCTTGCACAAAAATATTTTTGCAAAGAAAGCTTAATAGCAGTTGTTGCAGGTAAAAAAGTGTAATGAAATTGTTCCGGTTGGAGCAAAACAACTAATTTTGAACATTTCAAATAAACAAGAGATAAAGTAATGAACAAACATACATTGTTATTTTGGGCCTTCTTGGCTATGGGAAGCTTGTCCGCTTCTGCTCAGATGTCATTGGGATATTATAAATTTAAAGATGGAGCCGAGTATACAGGAGAGTTGAAAAGCCGCCGGCCGAACGGTAAAGGAAGAACAGTCTTTAAGAACGGAGATGTATATGAAGGTGAATATGTGAAAGGGAAACGTCAGGGAACAGGCACTTATACCTTTGCCGATGGGGAAAAATACGTAGGCGAATGGTTTGCCGACCAACAGCATGGTAAAGGCACCTATTATTTTATGAACAACAACCGCTATGAAGGAATGTGGTTTCAGGATTACCAGGAAGGCGAGGGGACAATGTATTATTATAATGGAGACAAATATGTAGGAGCCTGGCATCACGACAAACGGAACGGGAAAGGTGTTTATACCTGGAAAGGCGGTGCCGTTTACGATGGTGAATGGAAAGATGACCTGAAAGACGGAACGGGGGTGATGACATGGGATGATGACTCGAAATATGAGGGGCATTGGAAGCAAGGTGAACGTGACGGAGAAGGAACATTCTATTATACCAACGGTGATAAATATGTAGGTGATTGGGTGCATGACGTGCAACACGGTAAAGGTATTTACTTTTTTCAGAACGGTGAAAAATATGAAGGTGATTACATTGATGGTGAGCGTACAGGTACAGGAACCTATACCTATCCGAACGGTGACAAGTATGTAGGACAATTTAAGAATGGCAAGCAAGAAGGTACTGGAATGTTCACTTGGAAGAATGGCGCCGTTTACGAAGGGGAATGGAAAGACAACCAACGCTCCGGACATGGACATTATAAATGGGGAAACGGCGATGAGTACGAAGGCCAATGGAAGAATAATGTTGCCGAAGGGGAGGGCGTCTTACACATGCAAGACGGTTCGGTATATACCGGCAATTTCTCGGGAGGTAAAGAAAACGGCAAAGGTGTCATTGTTAATAAAGACGGGACCCGGTTTGAAGGCTTCTTTAAGAATGGCAAAAAGGACGGAGCTTTTGTAGAAACCGATGCCGAAGGTAAAGTGATACGTCAGGGCACCTACCGTAACGGACGAATATTGGAAGAAAAGAAACAATAACGAAAAACGATGGATTTAGCTTTACTTACAGAAAAAGTACGTGCCGTAGCCATCGAGGCGGGCACGTTTATCCGTGAAGAACGGAAAAAATTCAACCGAAATGCGGTAGAAAAGAAACATGCGCACGACTATGTGTCGTATGTAGACAAAGAATCGGAAAAACGAATTGTAACCTGCCTGAAGGAATTGCTTCCTGAGGCAGGTTTTATTGCAGAAGAGGGTAGCGTGATGCGTAAGGAAGAAGCTGATTATTGCTGGTTGGTAGATCCTCTGGACGGTACTACAAATTTCATTCATGACAACGCTCCTTATTGTGTGAGCATCGCATTGCGTAACCGTGAAGAACTGCTGTTAGGAGTAGTTTACGAAATTACCCGCAATGAATGTTACTGGACGTATCAAGGTGCACCTTCGTATTTGAACGGCAAAGAGATACATGTCTCTTCGGTGTCGGCTTTAGACGATGCTTTCATCGCTTTGGGCTTTCCTTATAATTCGGAAGCATACAGACCTATGGCTGTGCATCTGGTCAATCAATTATATGGATATGTAGGCGGATTGCGTCTGATGGGTGCAGCTGCGGTAGAGTTGTGTTATGTAGCAGCAGGACGTTTCGAAGCACGCATCGAAGCTTTTTTAGGTCCGTGGGATATTGCAGCCGGGGTCATCATTCTAAAGAATGCAGGAGGTATAGTAACTGATTTTCAAGGCGGCGATTCATTCTATTCGGGTGCGCAAGTCCTTGCTTCCAACGGGGAAGTGCATGCCGATTTGTTGAATATTATTGATAAACTGTAAAATACCGGCACATTGTTGGCTTATCTCCAAATAATTTTGTATGTTTGTGTCACTAAAAATGAAAAGCATTATGAATATACCGGAGATATTGGATTTCTTGAAACGCTTGGCGGCAAACAACAACCGTCCATGGTTTCAAGAACATAAAACGGAATACCAGCATGTACAGAAAGAATTTGAAGACTTGCTGTCTGCTCTGATTGTGCGTATGGCAGTAATCGATGAAGGCGTAGCTCATCTCCAACCACGCGACTGTACATTCCGGATTTACCGGGATATCCGGTTCTCGCCAGATAAAAGCCCTTATAAGACTCATATAGGAGGATATATCGATGCAAAAGGGAAAAATGCCTTGCATGGAGGTTACTATATTCATCTGGAACCGGGTAATTGCATGCTGGCAGGAGGTTGCTGGTGCTTGCCTTCTCCTGTACTAAAAGCCGTACGGCGTTCGGTGTATGACAATATCGACGAGTTCCGTTCCATTGTAGAAGACCCTGCTTTCAAGCGTTATTTCCCTGTCATAGGCGAAGAGCACTTGAAAACCAATCCGCAAGGATTTCCTCGCGACTTCCCTTATCCCCAGTATATCCGTTGCAAAGACTATTCGGTTGCATACCGCATTCCTGATACATTCTTTGACAAACCTGCCTATATAGACCGTATAGTGGATGTATTTGCACAGGTGAAGCGGTTTGCTGATTTTATTAACTATACTGTGGACGATTTCGAACCTTGAGTATAAAACTTATAAATAAACGATTATGGTTGCTGATAAATTGAAGAATATTGGGAAATATGCATTGCTGAACCCCGTGTTCATAGATGTTGCAGCTTTCTTCCCCACATCCTTCGTTAAAGACAGATATGCTGTGGGCATAACACCTGATGGAATTAAAAGTGATAGTAAACATAAAAGTAAACTAATAAAATCTTAATACTATGGACGAAGTATTGAATATTATCAAAAACGATCCTTGGTTGGAGTCTTACAAAGATGCTATTAACGGTAGACACCAACATGCAATTGATAAAGAAAAAGAATTAACAGGTAAGAAAACCTTAAGCGATTTCGCTACGGGACACCTTTATTTCGGACTGCACCGCACTGAAAAAGGTTGGACTTTCCGCGAATGGGCGCCTAACGCCACTGCCATTTATCTGATAGGCGATTTTAACGGTTGGCAAGAACTGCCGAAGTTTAAGTTGAAAAAAGTAAGAAATAGCGGAAACTGGGAAATCAACCTCCCTGAGAAAGCCATGAAACACGGTGACCTGTATAAGCTGAAAGTATATTGGGAAGGCGGATGCGGCGAACGTATCCCCGCATGGGCTACCCGTGTAGTCCAGGATGACAACACCAAGATATTCAGTGCTCAGGTGTGGAATCCGGAAAAGCCTTATAAGTTCAAGAAAAAAGTTTTCAATCCGAATGTGTCGCCGCTGATGATTTATGAATGCCATATCGGTATGGCACAGGATGCCGAAAAGGTGGGCACTTACAACGAATTCCGTGAAAATGTATTGCCTCGTGTCGCTAAAGACGGTTATAACTGCATTCAGATTATGGCTATCCAGGAGCATCCTTATTACGGAAGTTTCGGTTATCATGTTTCCAGCTTCTTCGCTCCTTCCTCACGTTTCGGTACTCCCGAAGAATTGAAGCAACTGATTGATACAGCTCATCAGATGGGAATAGCTGTCATTATGGATATTGTCCACTCGCATGCTGTAAAGAATGAAGTAGAAGGATTGGGTAACTTTGCAGGTGACCCCTGTCAATATTTCTATCAGGGCGACCGTCGTGAGCATCCGGCATGGGATTCGCTGTGTTTCGATTACGGCAAAAACGAAGTGCTTCATTTCTTGTTGTCCAACTGCAAATACTGGCTTGAAGAATTCCATTTCGACGGATTCCGTTTCGATGGGGTCACTTCGATGCTTTATTACAGCCACGGGTTAGGAGAGGCGTTCTGCAGTTACGAAGATTATTTCAACGGACATCAGGATGATAATGCCATCTGTTACCTGACCTTGGCAAATAAGTTGATTCATCAGGTAAATCCGCGTGCCATTACCATTGCCGAAGAAGTGTCGGGCATGCCGGGACTGGCAGCTCCGTTTGCCGACGGCGGATACGGATTCGATTACCGCATGGCGATGAATATTCCGGATTATTGGATAAAGATTATCAAAGAACGTCGCGACGAAGACTGGAAACCTTCAAGCATGTTCTGGGAAGTAACCAACCGCCGTAAAGATGAAAAGACTATTTCTTATTGCGAAAGCCATGACCAGGCATTGGTAGGCGACAAGACCATTATCTTCCGATTGATTGATGCGGATATGTATTGGCATTTCCGTATCGGTGACGAAAACGGCACGGTAGAACGAGGCATTGCCTTGCATAAGATGATTCGCCTGCTTACGGCTTCTACCATTAACGGCGGTTACCTGAATTTTATGGGTAATGAATTCGGTCATCCCGAATGGATTGATTTCCCGCGTGAAGGTAACGGATGGTCGTATAAATACGCACGCCGTCAATGGCACTTGGTAGATGACCCGACTTTGTGTTATCATTATTTGGGCGATTTCGATGCCGCTATGGTTCATCTAATTGAAAGTGTAAAGAATATCCAAAAGACGGACGTAGTAGAAGTTTGGCACAATGACGGCGACCAAGTATTGGCTTACCGTCGGAAAGATTTGGTGTTCGTATTCAACTTTAATCCGACCCGTTCGTTCACTGATTATGGCTTCCTGGTTCCGCGCGGCGAATATGATGTTGTCTTGAATACGGATAATAAAGCATTTGGCGGTTTTGGCTTTGCCGATGATACGGTATCCCACTTTACCTGTGCTGACCCGCTTTATGCCAAGGAAAAGAAAGAATGGCTTAAACTTTACATACCTGCCCGTTCGGCAGTCGTGCTGAAACGGAAAAAGTAATTTAGCCGTTGGCGTCAGTTGACAAGTTGATGACTTCTTAGGTACCGTTATGGATTGCCGTATCTTTTCGTCGACTTGTCGTCTGATGCCTTACTAATTTGTCACTAAAACCTGTCAACTTGAAATATGAGCGAATACATTCATGCCGCATATAAGAAAGCCGCCCGCATACAGACCGTTGTGTGCGGCTTTCTTTTTGCCATTTTCAGCTTTACCTATTTATATGTTTTTCAACGCGATGTATTGGAAGCATTGCATTATTCGTTGGCACACGGGAAAACTCATTTCGCGCCGTTTGTTACAGCTATTGTCATAACCTTGGTTTTGATACTGCTCCGCTGGGGTGTCAATAGTTTATTGGGTTTAAAAGGCAATGTGCGTGCGCTTTCTTATTTCCCTTCTTGCCTGGTGTTGGGTGTGCTGACGGATGTCGGGAAAAACATTTATACAAGTGAGTATCATACATCATGGGGATGGATGCTTCCGCTTATTCTGTTGGTTTATGTAGTTGTGGCATTCTGGTTACGTCGGATATTTCGAAACCGGTTGAATAACGAAGGCAGCCCCATTGTACTGATGAATTGCAATCTGCTGATTCTCGTTTCGCTTTGTCTGATGGCGGCACTCATCGGAAATACCAACCGCAGCTTTCATCATGAGCTGGAAACGGAACGCTATTTACGCGAACACCAATATGCCAAAGCTTTGGAAGTAGGTCAGCGTTCGCTTGAAGCGTCACGTACGCTGACCGTATTACGCTCGATTGCTCTTTCGCATGCCGGACAATTGGGAGAAAAACTATTTGCTTTTCCACAATATTATCGTTCAGACGGTTTGTTTTTTGCCGATGACTCCTTGCAAACATACCGTTATACCAACGATTCCATTTATTATCTTTTAGGGGTGCGTCCTTATACGGGGGAAGATCACCTGGTATTCCTGCATAACATCTGTTACAAAGGGACAGGTAAATACACCGCTTTGGATTATTATATTTCGGCCTTGTTACTCGAAAAACAATTGGATCGCTTCGCACAAGTAATGACAGACCTTTACGAAATTGAAGAAGAATTGCCTCGCTATTATGATGAAGCTTTCCTGCTGTTCCTGGATTCACATCCCGATTATCCGTATCAAGTGACCGACAGTGCCTTGATTCAGCGTTATGCCGATTATCGGAAACGACAAGCCGATTTTACTTCTGCGATAGAAGAACGAAACGGCATGCGTCGGGAGTTTGGTGATACATATTGGTGGTATTTCGATTATCAGGAATAAAAAACAGCCAATCTCGTAGGCAGAGAGTAGCTTTTTTACTAATTTTGCAGACCGAATCAAAATCAATGAGAATAATTAACAAAGATATTTTATGGCAAAAGAACTGAAAGAACTGACCAAAAGAAGTGAGAATTACTCACAGTGGTACAACGATTTGGTAGTCAAGGCCGATTTGGCAGAACAGTCGCCTGTGCGTGGCTGTATGGTAATCAAACCTTACGGATATGCTATTTGGGAAAAAATGCAGCATCAACTGGACAAGATGTTCAAAGAGACTGGACATGTAAACGCTTATTTCCCTTTGCTCATTCCGAAATCATATTTAAGTCGTGAAGCAGAACACGTGGAAGGTTTTGCTAAAGAATGCGCCGTAGTTACCCATTACCGGTTGAAGAACGCAGAAGATGGATCGGGTGTTATTGTCGATCCGGCAGCTAAACTGGAAGAGGAACTGATTATCCGTCCTACTTCGGAAACCATCATTTGGAGCACTTATAAAAACTGGATTAACTCATACCGCGACCTGCCTATCCTGTGTAACCAATGGGCTAATGTAGTACGGTGGGAAATGCGTACCCGTCTGTTCTTGCGTACAGCCGAATTCTTATGGCAAGAAGGACATACGGCTCATGCCACTCGTGAAGAAGCCGAGGAAGAAGCTCAGAAGATGTTGCACGTATATGGCGACTTTGCAGAGAAATACATGGCTGTTCCGGTCATCAAGGGTGTGAAGAGCGCGAACGAACGCTTTGCTGGCGCACTGGATACCTATACCATTGAAGGCTTGATGCAGGATGGAAAAGCTTTGCAATGTGGTACTTCTCATTTCTTAGGACAAAATTTTGCCAAGGCGTTCAATGTGCAGTTTGTCGATAAAAATAACAAGCTCGATTATGTATGGGCTACTTCTTGGGGTGTATCTACCCGCTTGATGGGTGCGCTTATCATGACCCATTCGGATGATAACGGTTTGGTACTTCCTCCGCATTTGGCTCCGATTCAGGTTGTTATTATTCCTATCTATAAGAATGAAGAACAACGGAAACAACTTGATGCCAAGATAGAAGGTATTGTGTCGAAACTGCGCAGCATGGATATCACCGTGAAATATGACAACGCCGACAATAAACGTCCGGGATTCAAGTTCGCCGACTATGAATTAAAAGGAGTTCCTGTTCGCTTGGCTATGGGATGCCGAGACTTGGAAAACAATACCATCGAACTGATGCGCCGTGATACGCTGGAGAAGGAAACACTCTCTTGCGATGGCATTGAAGAACATGTAAAGAACCTGTTGGAAGAAATTCAAGAGAACATTTATCAAAAGGCATTGAAGTACCGGAATGAACATATCGTGAAAGTAGATACTTACGACCAGTTCAAGGAACAGATTGAAAAAGGCGGATTTATCCTGGCTCATTGGGATGGAACGCCTGAAACAGAAGACCGCATTAAGGAAGAGACAAAGGCAACCATCCGTTGTATTCCGTTCGATGCGGACGAGGAAAGCCTTACTCCAGGTGTAGATATGGTAACAGGTAAGCCTTCCGCACGACGCGTATTGTTTGCCCGCGCCTATTGATAACGCATAGAGACACAAAAATACAGGGAAAATCAGAAACTCTGTGTCTTTGTGTCTCTGTTTTTTTTATAGAGTTGTCTTCTGGTTTTGAAAAGGTTGCTATATTTTCAGCCGATTGTTTCGTAATATCATAGTTTTTCATTACCTTTGCAACGAATATTTTCGCAGAACATGAAGATAAAGGAAATTCTGAATGCCCTTGAGATGTTCGCGCCTCTGCCTTTGCAAGACGGATTTGACAATGCCGGACTGCAAATCGGATTGACAGACGCGGAAGCTACAGGGGCTTTGTTGTGTCTGGACGTGACTGAAGCGGTAGTAGACGAAGCGATAACATTAGGGTATAACCTGATAGTTTCACATCATCCTTTGATATTCAAGGGGTTCAAGTCGGTTACGGGAAAGGACTATGTAGAGCGGTGCGTCATTAAAGCAATCAAGAACGATATCGTGATTTATTCGATGCATACCAATCTGGATAATGCCTTGCAAGGTGTCAACTACAAGATAGCAGAAAAGATTGGACTAAAACAAGTCCGGATATTGGAACCCAAAGAAAATGCTTTATTGAAGCTGGTGACTTATGTTCCTGTAAAGCAAGCCGACAAGGTGCGCAATGCGCTTTTCGAAGCGGGTTGCGGATGCATTGGCAATTATGACGCGTGCAGTTACAATGTGGAAGGGAAGGGTACTTTTCGTGCAGGCGAAGGAACACATCCATTTTGTGGAAAGACAGGTGAACTGCATACTGAAGAGGAAGTACGGATAGAAACGATTCTTCCTGCCTACCGGAAAGCGGCTGCGACCAAAGTCTTGCTGTCTGCTCATCCGTATGAGGAACCAGCATTCGATTTTTATCCGGTAGAAAATGTGTGGAATCAGGCGGGAGCTGGTGTGATAGGAGAATTGGAAGAGCCGGAAACAGAAGGCGACTTTTTGCGCCGCATCAAGCAGACTTTTGAAGTAGGTTGTCTGAAACATTCGCGTCTGACAGGCAGACTGATTCAGAAAGTAGCTTTATGCGGAGGGGCAGGTGCATTCTTGCTGCCTCGTGCTGTATCCAGTCATGCCGATGTTTTCATTACCGGTGAAGTGAAGTATCACGATTACTTTTTTTATGAGAATAGCATTTTAGTAACAGAAATCGGTCATTACGAAAGCGAGCAGTATACCAAGGATTTGATTTATTCCTTGTTAAGCAAGGCCTTCCCTTCGTTGGAACTCCGTATGACCCGAATCAATACAAATCCGATTAAATATTTATAAAGCATTATGGCGAAAGAAGTAAAAAAAGACCCAAGCGAACTGAGTGTGGAAGAAAAGCTGAAAGCATTGTATCAGCTGCAGACCATGTTGTCTGAAATCGACAAAATCAAGACACTAAGAGGGGAGCTTCCCTTGGAAGTGCAGGACCTGGAAGATGAAGTGACAGGCTTGAGTACCCGTATTGATAAAATCAAGAGTGAAATCGAGGAGCTGAAATCGAACGTTGCAACCAAACGCATCGAAATCGAAACTGCCAAGGCTTCTATCGACAAGTATAAAGCACAACAGGAGAATGTCCGCAACAACCGTGAATATGATGTGCTGACCAAAGAAATAGAATTCCAGACTTTGGAAGTGGAATTGTGCGAAAAGCGCATCAAAGAATACACGGCTTCTATTGCTTCGAAACAGGAAGAAATCGAAAAGAACACTCAGGCACTGGAGGAAAGAAAGAAGGATTTGGAAATGAAAAAGAACGAACTGGATGAAATCATTTCCGAAACTAAACAGGAAGAAGAAAAACTTCGTGATAAAGCAAAAGCTTTGGAAGCTACTATCGAGCCTCGTTTGCTTCAGGCATTCAAGCGTATCCGTAAGAACTCACGCAACGGTTTGGGCATTACGTACGTACAGCGTGATGCTTGTGGAGGCTGCTTCAACAAGATTCCGCCTCAGAAACAGTTGGATATCCGTATGCGTAAGAAAATCATCGTATGCGAATATTGCGGCCGTATCATGATCGACCCTGAACTGGCAGGCGTGGTACCTGAAAAGCACTTGGAGACTAAGGTAAAATAAAAACAGGATTTTCCTTTTTGTAGTGAAGGCGTAAAGACACTGAAATATCAGAAGTGTCTTTACGCCTTCATTTTTGTCCTTTATAAACTATCATATGTTGGGATATCCGGTAAAAAGGTGTAGGAGTGTGTTACATAGTTGATGTGACAACAATAATGGTGAATGCCATTGCTTACAATCAGGTAATCTACTTTCAATACCATATTATATCGTGTAATCTGGTCGAACACAGCTTGTGTAATCTCTACATTGGGCGCTTTATACTCTACAATCATTTTCGCCGTCAAATCTCGGTTATAGAGGACGGTGTCGCATCTCTTTTTTGTTCCGTTCAGGTTCAGCTGGATTTCATTTGCCAACAGTCCTTTCGGATATCCTTTGTATTCCAATAAATAATGGGTGAAGTGTTGCCGCACCCATTCCTCTGGAGTAAGGGCGACATACTTTCTGCGAAGTACATCAAAAATATAAGCTTTCCCGTCCCTGTTAGAGATTTTAAACGAGTAAGAAGGTAAGTTTAATGCTAACATTTCGTATCTTTGTTTGTATAAATCGTGTGAAAAATAATCACGCAAAAATACAAAAAAGATACATAACCAGAGAGTGAAAATCATGGCAAAAGAAACGACTTACGAAGAAATAGCCCGTAACCTGAAAAATAAAATCTATGCTCCGGTTTATTTCCTGATGGGGGAAGAAGACTATTACATTGACCGCATCTCCGATTACATCATGAAGACGGTATTGACCGATTCGGAAAAGGAGTTCAACCAAACTGTCGTGTATGGCGCCGATACGGATATCGCTTCCGTCATCAATACGGCCAAGCGGTATCCGATGATGTCAAAATACCAGGTGGTGGTCGTGAAAGAGGCGCAGAATCTGAAGAATCTGGATGAGCTGACATTCTATTTACAGAAACCGATGCCGTCTACTATTTTGGTGTTTTGCTACAAGCATGGTTCGCTTGACCGAAGAAAAAAATTGACAGTAGAATTGGATAAGACCGGTGTCCTGTTCGAATCGAAAAAACTGAAAGAAAGCCAGCTTCCAGGATTCATCGCTTCCTATCTGAAACGGAAACAAGTGGAGATTGAGCCTAAAGCGTCCGAAATGATGGCTGAGTTTGTAGGCACTGATTTAAACCGGATGGCAGGTGAATTGGAAAAATTAATTATCACGCTTCCGAGGGGGCAACGTCGTATTACACCCGAACAAATCGAGCGGAACATAGGCATCAGCAAAGATTATAATAATTTTGAGTTGCGGAATGCTCTGATAGCAAAAGATGTACTCAAGGCAAACCAGATAGTAAAATATTTTGAAGAGAATCCTAAAAGCAATCCCTTACAGGTAACGCTGGTTGTTTTATTCAATTTCTTTGCCAACTTGATGCTGGCGTATTACGCACCGGAAAAAACAGAGCAAGGGATAGCGGCTCAACTCGCCTTACGGTCTACATGGCAAGCCAAAGATTATATGACTGCCATGCGGCGTTATTCCGGAGTAAAGGTAATGAAAATCATCGAAGCCATCCGTTTGTGCGATGTGCGTTCGAAAGGGGTTGGCAATTCGTCTATATCCGATGGAGAACTTTTACGCGAGTTGATTTACCAAATCTTGCATTAAATTGCAGTAGTACTTCATTGCCCCATGAAGATATGCTTCATATAGAAAAGAAGATATCTTCATGGGGCAATGAGATATAAGTAACTTTGCCATTCATGCTCCAAAGCCAATTCGGGTAGTCATTAAGAGCCTGTTTAAATTTTGTTCGGTATTATTTTGAGAATTGTTTTTGAGGATGTTTTTCTGTTTTTACGAGGAGCATAGCGGGCTATGTGACGAATAAAAAGAGGAAAACAGACCAAAAAGAAGCTCAAAAGAAACTGAATAAAGAATTTAATTCAAAATTTAAACAGGCTCTAAATTCCTCCCTGACTGAGAATCAAAAAATCGAATCACTTTGTACTTGCCCGAAAATTTTTAATTCTCGCGGATAGAAATCATCAAAGCTTAATTCAGATAGAAATCTATACATTCGGACGTGTATATTTGTATATTCTGCGACAAATTTCAATAGTTTACATTTGTATTTGTATATTATCATATCGGTAATTATACAGAGTTATCCGAGTGTTACAAATGTAAATGGTTGGACTCTTACTTGTGTAGTATACATATCTAAACGTACATTATAATTTATACAATTCATTCATATACAGAATAATAGGCTTAAACCCAACAAACTACCCATAATTTGTTAAAATAAGGTTTTAAAATCAATATACTTATCATATACATTTCTATATCATACGAATAAACAAGAATATTTTTAATGTATAATACCATGAAAACCAAAGCTATATATGGCTACGTTAAAGTTAAATCTAGTCATAATGCAAAGTGTTTTACATTTGTAAAGTAATATTTTATTCACAAATATAAAACACGTATTTACAATAGTATAATATATTTTTCTACATGTAAATTTGCAAAAGAAAATAAAAGGAATTACATTTGTATCCATTAAGTTTATATGTATATTTTGCAATGAAAGACAGGATTCTACAAATCATACAAGAAGAAGCATTGACCAATGCTGAATTTGCAGAGAAGATAGGTATATCGACATCGGCTTTATCACATATATTGACCGAACGGAACAAGCCAAGTTTGGAAGTTGTCATGCGTATCCATAAAGCATACCCTTCTATCAACTTGAATTGGTTGCTTTATGGAGAAGGCGAAATGAAAGCTTCCGAAGAAATGCCTAATCCAAATGGAAATTCTGTTTATCCAAGTAATGAGAATTGCGAAAATGCGGACGGAAATACAATGCGTTTCGATTTTCGCAAGGAAAATGTGCCTTCTTCTTCCATTTTCCCCTCTAAAGAATCTGTAAAAGAGGAAGTTAAATACATCGAGAAGCCTCAACCAAAAATTGTTGAGATACGCATTTTCTTCGATAACGGCACCTATCAGGTATTCAGACCGGAGAAATCTTAACTGTAATATTCCTTTCAACAGTAAAAGCTGAGGATGTTTTCCCCTGAATTGAGGTAAATTCCGTATCTTTGCAGCACGATATGTAAAGAAAACGAATTTACCTCAATTTATTTTATGAAGAAATACATTCTTGATTTGACAGTTACTGAGAACATACGTTTGCACGCAAACTATGTGTTGCTCAAATTGACACAAGCAGAGCCTTTACCGGAGATGCTCCCAGGACAGTTTGCCGAAATCCGGGTAGATGGTTCGAATACGACATTCTTACGTCGGCCTATTTCCATTAATTATGTAGACCGCGAAAAGAATGAAGTGTGGTTTCTAATCCAATTGGTTGGAGACGGAACCCGGAAGCTGGCTACTGTAAAACCTGGAGATACAGTGAACATCGTCATGCCATTAGGAAACGGTTTCACGATACCCACTGATCCTGCAACCAGAATGTTGCTGGTGGGCGGCGGTGTAGGTACAGCCCCTTTATTGTATCTGGGAGAAGCCTTGTTAAAAAGAGGATTTAAGCCGACTTTCTTGCTGGGTGCCCGTTCTAAGAACGATTTGCTGCAATTGGACCTGTTTGAAGCCTTGGGCGATGTCTATACGACTACCGAAGACGGAAGCATGGGTGAAAAGGGATATGTTACTATGCATAGTGTATTGAAAAACAATACGTTTGACCTTATCAGCACTTGTGGTCCTAAACCTATGATGATGGCTGTTGCCAAATATGCCAACGAGCATGACATCGATTGCGAAGTCTCGCTTGAAAACACTATGGCGTGTGGCGTAGGAGCCTGCTTGTGTTGCGTAGAAAACACCAAAGAAGGGCATGTATGTGTATGTAAAGAAGGTCCGGTATTTAATATAAAGAAATTATTATGGCAGATTTAAGTGTAAACATAGGGAAGCTGGCTTTATCGAATCCGGTAATGACCGCATCGGGAACATTCGGTTACGGACTTGAGTTCCAAGACTTTGTAGATTTGGAGAAAATCGGGGGAATCATCGTAAAAGGAACCACTTTGCACCACCGCGAAGGTAATCCTTATCCGCGTATGGCAGAGACTCCTATGGGGATGCTGAATGCAGTCGGATTGCAGAACAAGGGCGTACATTATTTTGTCGACCACATCTATCCGCAAATCAAGGATATCCGTACCAATATGATTGTCAACGTATCAGGCTCACAGATAGAAGATTATGCCGAAACAGCCCGTATCATCAACGAACTGGATGCGATTCCGGCTATCGAACTGAACATTTCGTGTCCGAATGTGAAGCAGGGAGGAATGGCTTTCGGGGTTACGGCGCATGGGGCGGCAGAGGTAGTGGCGGCTGTCCGCAAGGTGTATCACAAGACTTTGATTGTGAAACTGTCGCCGAATGTGACCGACATTACCGAAATTGCACGTGCGGCAGAAGGAGCCGGCGCAGACAGCGTATCGCTAATCAACACCTTATTGGGTATGGCTATCGATGCCGAAAAGCGTAAGCCGGTATTGTCTACCATAACCGGAGGTATGAGCGGCGCGGCGGTAAAGCCTATTGCCTTGCGTATGGTATGGCAGGTGGCGAAGGCGGTAAAGATTCCGGTTGTCGGATTGGGCGGCATCATGAACGCACGTGACGCGGTAGAATTTCTGCTTGCCGGTGCGACGGCTATCCAGATAGGAACAGCAAACTTTATCGACCCGGCAATAACGGTCAAGGTAGCGGAAGGCATTAATGAATACCTCGACCGTCATGGTTTCGCTTCGGTAAAGGATATCATCGGTGCGTTGGAAGCATAAAAAAGTTTGACAGCTTAAACAAAGTTCCGATAAGCTGAACAAAGCAGACGGCTGCAAGTGTTTTTCCTTTTCCTTTCAAAGGAGAAGGCGACACACTTGCAGCCGTCTGTTTTATCTGTGTTTCCTACAAGCTCTGAATGTAAAGATTGTTTCACTTCAGCAAGTCCGGTCGTAAACGTTTGGTACGTTCCAATGATTGCTGGAATTCCCATTCGCGTATTTTTGCCTCATGCCCGGAGAGTAAGATGTCGGGCACTTTCCATCCCTTATAATCAGCAGGCCGGGTATATACGGGAGGAGCCAGTAAATTATCTTGAAACGAATCGGATAACGCTGATTGCTCGTCGGAGATGACTCCGGGTATTACCCGTACGATGGCATCCGATATAACGGCAGCCGCCAGTTCGCCGCCCGTCAGCACATAGTCGCCGATACTGATTTCCTTCGTGATGAGATGCTCACGGATGCGGTAGTCGATTCCTTTGAAATGTCCGCACAGGATAATCAGGTTCTGAGTGAGCGATAACGTATTCGCCATCTTCTGGTCGAACTGTTCTCCGTCGGGGCTGGTGAAAATAACTTCATCATAATCGCGCTCGGCTTTCAGTGCCGAAATGCAGCGGTCAATCGGTTCTATCTTCATCACCATCCCCGCACAGCCGCCGAAAGGATAATCGTCCACCTTCCGGTAACGGTCGAAGGTATAGTCGCGCAAGTTGTGTATATGAAATTCGGCAATGCCTTTCTTTTGTGCCCGGCTCATGATGGAACAATTGAAGAAGCCTTCGAGCATTTCGGGCAAAACGGTGATAATGTCTATTCGCATACTTCCTTATTATTTTTTCGCAAAAGTACAAAGTTTCCGCCTTACCCACACTGTGCGCTGACACATTTTTGCTATTTTTGCAGGAAACTTCATCAGAAACGACAATGACAGAAATAGAAAGAATCGATCAACTGCGTGAAGAGCTACATCTTCATAACTACAATTATTATGTATTGAACGCTCCGGTTATTTCCGACCAGGAATTTGACCGCTTGATGCGTGAACTGCAAGACCTGGAAGCCAAACATCCCGAATATTACGACCCCAACTCTCCTTCGGTACGGGTGGGGAGCGACATCAATAAAAACTTTACCCAAGTAGAGCATAAGTATCCCATGCTTTCCTTAGGCAACACCTATTCACAGGCAGAGGTGACCGAGTTTTACGAGCGTGTTGCCAAAGCCTTGAACGAGGACTTCGAAATCTGTTGCGAGCTGAAATACGACGGCACTTCCATTTCGCTGACTTATGAAGACGGCAAGCTGGTGCGTGGCGTGACACGTGGCGACGGTGTGCGGGGAGATGACGTGACCGACAATGTAAAAACCATCCGTGCCATTCCGCTGGTGTTGCACGGCGAGGGTTATCCGCGTCAGTTCGAAATGCGTGGCGAGGTATTGATGCCCTGGAAGGTATTCGAAGAACTGAACCGCGAGCGTGAATTGCGTGAAGAACCTCTCTTCGCTAATCCGAGGAATGCCGCATCGGGCACACTCAAGCTCCAGAACTCGGCCGAAGTGTCCGCACGCAAGCTGGATGCCTACCTTTATTATATGTTGGGCGAGGATTTGCCGCACGACGGGCATTTCGAAAATCTGCAGGAAGCGGCCAAGTGGGGTTTCAAAGTTTCCCACGTATCGCGTAAGGTAAAAAGCCTGCAAGAAATATTCGACTTCATCAATTACTGGGATGTGGAACGTAAGAACCTGCCGGTAGCTACCGACGGCATTGTGCTGAAGGTAAACTCCCTGCGCCAGCAACGCAACTTGGGCTATACGGCCAAATCGCCGCGCTGGGCAATTGCCTATAAGTTTCAGGCAGAACGTGCCTTGACCCGACTGCAGAAAGTCACTTACCAGGTGGGACGCACAGGAGCCGTTACGCCGGTAGCCAATCTCGACCCGGTGCAGTTGGCAGGAACAGTGGTGCGCCGTGCTTCCTTGCACAATGCCGACATCATTGCCTCGCTCGATCTGCATATCGGTGACATGGTTTATGTAGAAAAAGGCGGGGAAATCATTCCGAAAATTACAGGGGTGGATGTAAGCGCCCGCCCCGAGGGAAGCGAGAAAGTCACCTTCATCACCCATTGTCCTGAGTGTGGCAGCCAACTGGTGCGTTACGAGGACGAAGCTGCCTATTATTGCACCAACGAGAGTTCGTGCCCGCCCCAGATTAAAGGAAAGATTGAGCATTTTATCAGCCGCCGTGCGATGAACATCGAAGGTTTGGGACCGGAAACCGTCGACCAATTCTATCAGGAAGGACTGATACACGACGTAGCCGACTTATATACCTTACAGGCTGCCGACATCTGCCGCCTGGAGCGGATGGGAGAAAAGTCGGCGGAAAATATCATTCAGGGCATCGACCGTTCGCGTGAGGTTCCCTATGAAAGAGTTCTCTTCGCCTTAGGCATCCGTTTTGTGGGCGAAACCGTCGCCAAGAAAGTGGCAAAAGCATTCCGCTCTATCGATGCTCTGGCATCCGCTTCGCTGGACGACCTGATTCACGTAGACGAAATCGGAGAGAAAATAGCCGGCAGTATCATCCGCTACTTTGCCGATGAAAAGAACCGCAATCTCATCGAGCGTTTGCGCACAGCCGGAGTAAAACTGGAAGCTGATGAAGAAGATTTGGCAGGGCATACCGATAAGCTGCAGGGACAGTCTGTCGTTATCAGCGGCGTATTTGCCCGCCATTCGCGCGATGAATACAAGGCGATGATTGAAAAGCATGGAGGAAAGAATGTAGGCAGCATCTCGAAAAAGACTAGCTTTATCCTGGCAGGCGACAATATGGGTCCCAGCAAACTGGAAAAAGCGAAAGCGCTGAATATCCCTATCATGAACGAAGAGGATTTCCTGGCTTTGGTAGGCGAAGCATAGTTTGTAATTTTAGAAGTAAAAAAACAATAAGATTGTCATTTGAAAAGAAAATATTCGTACTTTTGCGAAACTAATATCGCATTTATATTTTGATTATGATACGAAGAAAGTTGAGAGGAATGGGAGTGGCATTGGTCACTCCTTTCAATGAAGACGGAAGTGTGGACTATGACGCACTCGTCAGACTGGTGGAATACCAGATACAAAACGGAACAGACTTCCTATGTGTACTCGGCACTACTGCCGAAACCCCTACACTGACTGCCGACGAGAAGAAAAAGATAAAACAGACGGTTATCGAACGGGCAAACGGACGGGTGCCCATCCTGTTAGGAGTAAGCAGCAACTGTACGCAAACCGTAGTGGATACGCTGAAAAACGATGACATGACCGGTGTAGACGCCGTGCTCGTTGCCGTACCTTATTATAACAAGCCCTCGCAAGAAGGCATCTACCAGCATTACAAAGCCATTGCCCAAGCTACCAAGCTTCCGGTAGTGCTCTATAATGTACCCGGACGGACGGGAGTGAACATGACTGCCGAAACTACTTTGCGTCTGGCACGCGATTTCGAAAACATCGTAGCCATCAAGGAAGCATCGGGCAACATTACGCAGATGGATGACATCATCAAGAACAAACCTGCCAGCTTTGATGTGATTTCGGGTGACGACGGCATTACTTTTCCGCTAATTACACTGGGAGCCGTAGGGGTCATCTCGGTTATCGGAAACGCTTTTCCGCGTGAATTCAGCCGCATGACACGGCTTGCGTTGGCAGGCGACTATCCCAGCGCACTGGCAATCCATCATCAGTTCACCGAGTTGTTCAAATTGCTCTTTGTCGACGGCAATCCCGCCGGTGTGAAAGCAATGCTCAGCATGATGGGAATGATAAAGAACCGTCTGCGCCTTCCGCTGGTGCCTACCCGCATCACCACGTTCGAAGAAATGCGCCGCATCTTGAACGAACTGAAAGTGAAATGCTGATTCTTTTCGCTCGCGAATAAAGCTTCTGAAGCGTTTGCAAGAGAGTGAAAACAGCTTCCCTTCTGACTGCGTTTTCTGCAAGATTAATAATCTTACAGGTGGAAGATTAATAATCTTATGCGTGTAAGATTATTAATCTTGCAGGAGAAGCACTTAATATTGATGAAAAAAGAAGTGCATGATAAAGCGGCCGAATGATTATTGTCCTCCGCCTTTCTTCTGAGGTCTTCGGTTGTTGAACGAACGTTTTTTCCAACCGCCTTTCCCTTTGCCCGGTTTGTTACGGCTGCTCTCATGCGGCGCATAGACCGGTGCTTCGCCCAGCTCGGCAGGAACAGGCAATTTATAAATCTCTTTTCCCAGGAAATTTTCTATCTGTTTGAAGCGGGTCTGTTCGGTTTCGCTGACGAAAGTGATGGCACATCCGTCGTTGTTGGCACGCGCGGTACGGCCGATGCGGTGTACATAGTCTTCGCTGTCATGCGGTACGTCGTAATTGATAACCAGCCGTATGTCGTCGATATCAATGCCTCGGGCTACGATGTCGGTCGCTACCAGCATGTTGATGCGTCCGTTGCGGAACTCATGCATGATTTCGTCACGTTGGCTTTGGTCAAGGTCGGAATGCATTTCACCGACATTCAGCTTCAGCCGTTTCAGTGCTTTGGTCACTTCCTTTACCTTCAGTTTCGAAGAAGCGAAGATAATGACGCGTTCCGGTTCCTGCTGTTTGAACAAGCTTTCGATGATGCCTAACTTCTGTGCCTCATAGCACACATAAGCCGCCTGAATGATTTTATCGGCAGGTTTCGATACGGCAAGCTTTACTTCTACCGGATTGTTCAGGATGCTTTGTGCCAGTTGTTGGATTTTGGTGGGCATCGTGGCCGAGAACATAATGGTCTGACGTTCTTTGGGCAGGTATTTCACGATTTGCATGATATCGTCCGAAAATCCCATGTCCAGCATTCGGTCTGCTTCGTCGAGAATGAAGAAAGACACCTTCGAGAGGTCGACATACCCCAGGCTCAAATGGCTGATGAGACGTCCGGGAGTGGCTATGACCACATCCGCACCCAGCGTCAAGCCTTTCTTTTCCTGTTCGAAACGCACACCGTCATTTCCTCCGTAGATGGCCACACTGGATACGGGCATAAAGTAGGAAAAGCCTTCCATCTGCTGGTCAATCTGTTGTGCCAGTTCGCGGGTAGGAGCCATGATGACACAATTGATAGCGTCTGCCGGATAACCTCCCTTGCTCAGTTGGTTGATGACCGGCAACAGATAGGCGGCGGTCTTTCCCGTACCGGTCTGTGCTACGCCTATCAGGTCTCTTCCTTCCAATATGACGGGTATGGTTTGTTCTTGCACCGGAGTGCATTCGATAAAATTCATAGCGTCGAGTGCCTCTAAGACACTGTCTTCCAAATTCAGTTCAGTAAACTTCATATATTCTTATTCTATTATAATCAACGGTTTGCCCGCTCGTCCAGGTACGAGTCTTTGAATCCCAGGAAATACAACACGCCGTCCAGCCCAATGGTGCTGATAGACTGGCGGGCGTTTTCCTTTACCTTAGGCTTGGCATGGAACGCGATGCCTAAACCTGCCACTGAGAGCATCGGCAGGTCGTTTGCTCCGTCGCCTACGGCAATGGTCTGCGCGATATCGACATTTTCTACCTGGGCTATCAATTGCAGCAGTTCGGCTTTCCGTTTGCCGTCTACAATGTCGCCTATATAGCGTCCGGTCAGTTTTCCGTCTACAATCTCCAGGTTATTGGCATATACATAGTCGATGCCGAACTTCTCTTTCAGGTAATTGCCGAAATAAGTGAATCCGCCCGAGAGAATCGCTATTTTATAGCCGTATTTTTTCAGCACATACATCAGACGTTCCACTCCTTCGGTGATGGGCAGATGTTCGGCGATGTCCTTCATCACGCTTTCGTCCAGCCCTTTAAGCAAAGCCACGCGTTCGGTAAAGCTTTCGCGGAAATCTATTTCGCCCCGCATTGCCCGTTCGGTGATGGCACGTACCTGTTCGCCTACGCCTGCCCGTTCAGCCAGTTCGTCTATCACTTCTGTCTTGATGAGTGTAGAGTCCATATCGAAACAAATCAGGCGGCGCATCCGTCGGTACATCGTATCTTTCTGAAATGAGAAGTCCATCCCCAGCCGGTTGCTCAGTTTCATCAGCTCACGTTGCAGCGTATCGGTGTCATTCGGTGTACCGCGCACGGAAAATTCGATGCAGGCACGCACACGGGCTTGGCGTTCATCCAGCGGAATACGTCCCGTCAGACGTCGGATAGCATCGATATTCAGCCCTTGGTCGGCAAGAATCTGAGTGGCTCCCGCTATTTGTTGTGCCGTCAGCTTGCGTCCCAACAAGGTCAGGATGTAGCGGTTCTTGCCCTGCATATTGACCCATTCTTCGTATTCTTCTGCCGATATGGGATAGAAACGAAGGTTGATTCCCAACTCTGAAGCCTTGAACAAAAGGTCTTTCATTACATTTCCCGAATCTTTTTCATCACACTTGAAAAGGATGCCCAATGAAAGAGTACTGTGAATGTCGGCTTGTCCGATATCCATGATATCAACCTCGTAGCGCGACAATATTTCTGTAATGGAAGCAGTCAGTCCCGGACGGTCCAATCCGCTGATTCGTATCAAGATGAGTTCGGTGTTCGTTTTTTCCATGCACTTTCAGATTCAATACTGTTGTTTTTTCTATTTGCAAAGATACATTTTTATTTTGACAAGATGCAGTATTGTAAGACTGAAAATAGGGAGACACCTTGAATATACAGTAGAAAATCTGAAGTGACGGGCTTGAGTTATATCAATTTTTATGCTGAAAAACATAATTTTCATTCTTTTTAGATACAACGGTAATAAAAAACTTCTATCTTTGCACCGATTTCAAAGAAAAAAGAGAAGTTGTGGCACGGTTGTTGCACTTCTCTTTATGACAATGTTCCGGGAAGAAATCACTGTAGAACGACAGTCCCGGATAGTATTAACTAAAATCAAATTACATGACTAAAAATGTAAAATGGTTTTTTGTTGTATTAGTATTCAGTTCCGTGATTTCTCTGGCGTTCAGCAAAGAGAATGTACATGCAGAGAAGTTGCAGGAAGGTGACAAGATTCCTGCATTGGTTCTTTGCGACACTGTGCAGCCGCTCGACCTGCATTCCGCCCGTGAGGGGTATACGTTGTTGAGCTTCTGGGCAAGTTACGATGCGGTGTCCAGACAAAACAATGCCGCATTGGCGCATTTGGCTGGCGAAACAAGCCAAGTGAAGATGCTCTCTGTTTCCTTTGACCGCTATGCATCGGTTTTCCATGCAACGGTAGAGCAGGACGGGTTGGAAGACACCCCTTGCTTCGTGGAGACAAACGGTTCCGATTCGGAGGCATTCCGCGCATTCGACCTGAAGCAGGGTTTCACCAATTATCTGGTAAATGCTGAAGGAGTGATTGTAGCGAAAAACGTGACTCCCGCCGAATTGGCTTCTTATCTGAAAAAGTAAAGAAGATTCTTTTTAAGACTTGAATACAACAAAAAGCAAATAGCGAGCCCGCACGAGGATGTTTATCCGATCGAGCGGGCTCGCTTCTTTGTCTATGGCTATATTTTAGGTATGTCCGAAATGCGATTATCGCAAGAAATAGTCTATCCATTTTTACAAAATAAGCCCCTCTAGTTGTTATGCAAACGATGAATAACACCAGAGGGGCTTATTTCTCTAAGAAACTAATCTAATATTTTAAATCAGTTCGATGCTGCGCTTTACAAAGTTGGTCAACGCTTCACCTTTCAGCATGCCATTTTGCAGCAAAGCCAAGTCGATAAGCTGATGAACAACCTTATTGCCGGCTGCGTATGCATTGATGATACCGTTTTTCTCTTGTTTCTTATCATCCAGTTTCTTGTCGATGTCTTTCAGCTCGTCTTTTTCGGCAGTCGGGATTTCTTCGTCTTTCTTGCCTTCGTGGGCCTTATGCAACTCGCTTTCGCGTAACTTCAAGGTAGCGATTTCACCTTCTACCGGAACCAGTTGCTCGGCACAAGCTGATTCGGCATCGTTCAATACCTGTTTTACCAATTTATGGTCGGTATTCAATACCAGATTGAACATGTTCGGCATCTCTCCGTAGAAACTCATACCCGGCTGGATGTTTGCCATCTCTTTCATACGGCGCATATACTCAGACTGGGTAATGATAATCGGCGCTGCGGTTTCGCCCATTGCCTGAGTCTCTACATGGAACTCGGTCTTCTGCAACTTAGGCAGTTGTCCGTTGAATACCGTAGTCAGTACCTGGCGCTTGTCTTCCGGAAGCTCTTCGCCTTTCTGGTCTTCCTTTACAATCAACCGGTCGATGACATCGGCATCTACACGGGTGAAGCGGCTCTTCTCGAACTTCTGCTCCAACATGTTGACCATCGGCACATCCAGCTGGCCGTCCAACAGCAATACATTGTAGCCTTTATTCTTGGCTGCGTCAATGTAGGTGTATTGCTCGTCGGTATTGTTGGCATACAGATAAATCAGGTTTCCGTCTTTGTCGGTCTGGTTATCCTTAATCAGGGTCTGATATTCTTCGAAGGTATAATATTTGCCTTCCGTGTCTTTGAAGAGGGCAAACTTGTTCGCCTTTTCATAGAAATCTTCCTGAGTCAGCATACCGTAGTTGATGAAGATTTTCAAATCATCCCATTTCTCTTCGAACTCCTTACGGTCGTTCTTGAAAATGGACTGCAGACGGTCGGCAACCTTCTTGGTGATGTAAGTGGAAATCTTTTTCACGTTCGAATCGCTTTGCAAGTATGAACGGGATACATTCAACGGAATGTCCGGAGAGTCGATGACACCGTGCAGCAAAGTAAGGAAGTCGGGCACAATGCCTTCCACCTCATCGGTCACATACACTTGGTTGCAATACAGCTGAATCTTGTTACGCTGCAACTCGATGTTGCTCTTGATTTTCGGGAAATAGAGTACACCGGTCAGGTTGAACGGGTAATCCACATTCAAGTGAATCCAGAACAACGGTTCATCTGACATCGGATACAAGTCACGATAGAACTTCTTGTAGTCTTCGTCTTTCAGTTCGCTCGGCTTTTTGGTCCAGATAGGGCACGTATCATTAATTACGTTGTCCTCATCGGTATCTACCTGCTTGCCGTCTTTCCATTCTTTCTTTTTGCCGAAAGCTACCGCAATAGGCAAGAAGTGGCAGTACTTCGTCAGCAGGCTCTGAATGCGGGGCTCTTCCAAGAATTCCTTGCAATCATCGTCTATGTACAGGATGACATCCGTACCACGCTCGCTACGTTCAGCATCTTCCAATGTAAACTCAGGACTGCCGTCGCAGGTCCATTTTACCGCTTTGGCGTCTTCTTTATACGAACGGGTTACCAGTTCCACCTTTTTGGCTACCATGAATGCCGAATAGAATCCCAAACCGAAATGACCGATAATGGCATTCGCGTCGTTTTTGTATTTTTCCAAGAAGTCATTGGCTCCCGAGAAAGCTATCTGGTTGATGTATTTGTCGATTTCTTCGGCAGTCAGTCCCAGTCCGTGATCGGAGATGGTAATCGTACCTTTATCCTTATCTACACTGACATGGATGGTCAAGTCGCCCAACTCACCTTTGAAATCACCTGTAGCCGATAAAGTCTTCAGCTTTTGGGTAGCGTCGACGGCGTTCGAAACCAACTCGCGAAGGAAAATCTCATGATCGCTATATAAGAACTTTTTAATGATAGGGAATATGTTCTCTGTAGTAACCCCAATATTACCTTTCTGCATATTATTATGTATTTAATGATTATCTGAATTCGTACCAACACAGACAAAAAAAATGCCAGACGATTGCCGTCTGACATTTTGTCTGTATTCTTGTCAACTTTGCCTGTCTTTTAAGAGCGGACTATCTCCATTTTCAAGCCGTTCTTATCAGTATTCATGCCGACATGGATAGTATCACCTGCCTGTACGTCTTCATTCAGCAACAACTCGGCAATGCCGTCTTCCAGGTTATTCTGGATAGAACGCTTCAACGGACGTGCCCCGAATTGGACATCGTATCCCTTTGAGGCGACAAAGCGTTTGGCTTCGTCATCGATTTCCAAATGGTAGCCCAATCCTTCTATCCGGCTATACAACCCCTTCAGCTCGATGTCGACAATCTTCTCTAAGGCATCCATGTCCAACTGGTCGAATGTGATGATTTCATCCAACCGGTTGATGAATTCGGGTGCAAACGACTTGTTCAAGGCTTTGGTAATCACGCTGCGCGAATATTCCTTGTCATCTTGGCCGTTACGGGTTTGTGCAGCGAAACCGATTCCTTTCCCAAATTCTTTCAGTTGCCGTGTTCCGATATTCGAGGTCATAATAATAATGGTGTTCTTGAAGTCGACCGTACGTCCGTAGCTGTCCGTCAACCGTCCTTCGTCCATCACCTGAAGCAATAGGTTGTATACATCGGGATGGGCTTTCTCGATTTCGTCCAGCAACACGATAGAGTAGGGTTTACGGCGTACCTTCTCGGTCAGTTGTCCGCCTTCTTCGTAACCTACATAGCCCGGAGGCGCTCCTACCAGCCGCGAAACCGTAAACTTCTCCATATATTCACTCATGTCAATCCGAATCAGCGCATCTGCCGAACCGAACATCTCTTTAGCCAGCTCTTTTGCCAAATGTGTCTTTCCCACACCGGTAGGTCCCAAGAACAGGAAGGTGCCTATAGGCTTGTTCGGGTCTTTCAGTCCCATACGGCTCCGCTGGATGGCTTTTACCAACGTTTCGACCGCCTTGTCCTGGGCGATAACTTTCGACAAGAGCGCTTCCTTCATGCCCCGAAGCTTGTTGCCTTCAGCCTGTGCCATGCGTTGTACGGGCACACCCGACATCATTGACACGACATCGGCAATCTGCGCATCATCTACCTTCTCGCGGTTTTCACGCAAGCTTTCTTCCCATCGCGCTTTCATCGCTTCCAGTTCTTTAGTCAAAGTCTTTTCGCGGTCGCGGAAACTGGCTGCCAGCTCGAAGTCTTGCAGACGCACGGCTTCGGTCTTGCGCATCCGTGCCTCGTCTATCATGTTCTCCTGGTCTTCTATCTCCTTCGGCACATTGATATTGGTAAGGTGCACCCGCGAGCCTGCCTCGTCCAACGCGTCGATGGCTTTGTCGGGGAAGTTGCGGTCGGTGATGTAGCGGTCTGTCAGCTTGACGCAGGCTTCCAGAGCGGCATCGGTGTACGTCACATTGTGATGCTCTTCGTATTTGTCCTTGATGTTGCGCAGAATCTGAAGCGTTTCTTCCGGGGTGGTAGGTTCTACCATCACCTTTTGGAAACGGCGTTCCAGCGCTCCGTCTTTCTCTATATTCTGACGGTATTCGTCCAGCGTCGTGGCTCCGATGCATTGGATTTCCCCACGTGCCAGAGCCGGCTTCAGCATATTGGCGGCGTCCATCGAGCCCGCGGCCGAACCTGCTCCTACGATGTTATGGATTTCATCGATGAACAAAATGACGTTGGTGTTCTTCTTCAATTCGTTTAATATCGCGCGAATACGTTCTTCGAACTGGCCGCGGTATTTAGTGCCTGCCACAATGGCAGTCATATCCAGTGCTACTACCCGTTTGTTGAATAGGATGCGCGAAACCTTTTTCTCGACGATGCGTAAGGCAAGGCCTTCTACGATGGCAGACTTTCCGACTCCCGGTTCGCCTATCAGAATCGGATTGTTCTTCTTGCGCCGGCTTAAGATTTGTGCCAGCCGCTCGATTTCTTTCTCACGTCCTACCACCGGATCCAACTTGCCTTCTGCCGCCAGTTGGGTCATGTCCGTGCCGAACGAATCAAGCACAGGCGTGTCATTATCAGGCTTTTGCTGTTTGGTGCAAGTAGCATTGGAAGAGTTGGAAGAATGCGACGTACGGCCACTATCCGGACCATTACGCCGGATGCCTTCATCTTCTTCATCCTCGTCTTCACCGAAATCCAGTCCACTTTGCGGTTCTGCCTTCGGCACCAGTTTATCCCACACTTTCTGATAAGTCACTTCGTTTTCGTCCAATATCTGAAATGCCTTGTTATGGCTTTCTTTCATTATTGCCAGCAGCATGTGTTCGGTATCCGTAGCCGGGCTTTTCAGGAAACGTGCTTCCAGTACACTCATTTTCAGTATCTTGGAAGCCTGGCTGTCAAAACCGATATTTTCAGAATAAGTATCTGACATGTCCGATGACCTGCGCAATTCATCTTCGAGCGTTTCTTTCACCTTCTGCAAGTCGACGTACAGGCTCTCCAATATGTGGATGGCTTTCCCTTCGCCTTCACGAATCAGTCCCAAGAGCAAATGTTCAGGGGTGATACTGTTGTTCCTCAGACGGTTAGCTTCTTCCTTGCTATATTGGATAACGTCAGAAACCCGTTGTGTAAATTGGTTGTTCATAAACTCTTTTTCTCCTCCCTTTCGGAATTGTTGTTAGTTAGTTTTAAGTTACAAAGATACATTTATATATTAAATATACCTCATATTTTCTTGATTATCTTACAAAATCTATGCCATAATTGTTTCATGCCCTTCCTCTGCACAACGATATTGCCTTGATTGGCATCCCGGCTACACGTGCGTTCCCTTTGCCATGCAACGGTATTCATCAGCCAATGCACCTATTTGCGATGGCTGACGCTTATATTTGCATCGGGCAATGAAGCTATGTGCATCCCCGGTTGCACCTAGCTGACATTTTGTCTGCAACTCCCTTTTATTTTGTGTGATACATAAACGGCTTGTTATCAGCTTCTTTTCGAAAACATGACGATTTTGTTTTGCCAATTCAACAAAAAGTCGTACTTTAGCGTGATTTTTAACGATGAAAAGATATAGTATTAATTTTAATTTGTTTCAATGCAAGAGCAAGACAGAATCATAAAAATCAACATCGAGGAGGAAATGAAAAAGTCGTACATCGATTACTCCATGTCAGTAATCGTGGCACGCGCCCTTCCGGATGTTAGAGACGGATTTAAGCCGGTGCATCGCCGTATCCTTTACGGTATGATGGAACTGGGAAATACATCAGACAAACCATACAAAAAAGCCGCCAGAATCGTAGGTGAGGTGCTTGGTAAATATCACCCTCATGGCGATTTGTCTGTATACGGAGCGTTGGTGCGTATGGCTCAAGACTGGGCTATGCGCTATCCGCTAGTAGACGGACAAGGAAACTTCGGTTCGGTAGACGGCGACAGTCCTGCTGCCATGCGTTACACCGAAGCCCGCCTGAAGAAGATAGGCGAGGACATGATGCAGGATTTGTATAAAGAGACAGTCGACTTTACCAATAACTTCGATGATACTTTGCAGGAACCGACTGTAATGCCGACACGTGTCCCCAATCTGCTGGTGAACGGTGCTTCGGGTATTGCGGTAGGTATGGCAACCAATATGCCAACCCATAACCTTTCGGAAGTAATCGATGCCTGCGTCGCTTATATCGACAACAACGATATTGACACCGACGGGCTGATGCAGTACATCAAGGCTCCCGATTTCCCGACCGGCGGATATATATATGGTATCAGCGGTGTGCGTGAAGCTTACGAGACGGGACGCGGACGCATCGTGATGCGTGCCAAGACCGAAATCGAATCTCATCCCACGCACGACAAGATAATCGTCAACGAAATCCCTTACAACGTCAACAAGAAAGAACTGATTGAGAAAATCGCCTCGCTGGTGAATGAAAAGAAACTGGAAGGCATTTCTTACATCAATGACGAAAGCGACCGCGAGGGTATGCGTATCGTGATTGACGTAAAACGTGATGCCAACGCAAATGTCGTATTGAACAAACTGTTCAAAATGACCGACTTGCAAAGCTCGTTCAATGTAAACAACATTGCCCTGGTACACGGACGTCCTAGGCTGCTGAACCTGAAAGACCTGATACGTCTGTTCGTCGAACACCGCCACGAAGTGGTCATCCGACGTACCAAGTTCGACTTGCGTAAAGCGAAGGAACGGGCACATATCCTGGAAGGACTGATTATCGCTTCGGACAACATTGATGAAGTAATCCGCATCATCCGTGCGGCCAAGACTCCGAACGAAGCCATAACCGGCTTGATGGACCGTTTCCAACTTTCGGAAGTGCAGGCACGCGCTATCGTAGAAATGCGTCTGCGCCAGCTTACCGGTCTGCTGCAGGAACAGTTGCACGCCGAGTACGAGGAATTGATGAAACAAATCGCTTACTACGAAGAGATTCTTTCGAACGAAGAATTGTGTAAGAAAGTCATCAAGGACGAGCTTCTCGAAGTGAAAGCCAAATACGGAGACAAGCGCCGTTCCGAAATCGTTTATTCTTCCGAGGAGTTCAATCCCGAAGATTTCTATGCCGACGATGAAGTGGTCATCACGATCTCTCACATGGGCTATATCAAACGTACGCCGCTGGCAGACTTCCGCACACAGCATCGTGGAGGAGTAGGGGCTAAAGGCAGCGAGACCCGCGACGAGGACTTTATCGAGCACATCTATCCGGCTACGATGCACAATACGTTGTTGTTCTTTACCCAGAAAGGCAAATGCTACTGGCTGAAGGCATACGACATACCTGAAGGCAACAAGACCTCGAAAGGACGTGCCATCCAGAACCTGCTGAACATTGATTCGGATGATACCGTAACGGCTTACTTGCGCGTGAAGAACCTGAACGATACGGAATTCGTAAACAGCCATTATGTGTTGTTCTGCACCAAGAAGGGTGTCATCAAGAAAACCTTGCTCGAACAGTATTCACGTCCGCGCCAGAATGGTGTAAATGCTATCACCATCCGTGAAGACGACCGTGTAATAGAAGTGCGCATGACGAAAGGCGATAACGACATCATCATAGCCAACCGCAACGGACGTGCCATCCGTTTCAATGAAACGGCAGTACGCGAAATGGGACGTACGGCAACAGGTGTGCGAGGCATTACGCTTGACGAAGACGGACAAGACGAAGTAGTAGGAATGATTTGCATCAAGGATCCGGAAAAAGAAACGATTATGGTCATTTCGGAACACGGATACGGCAAGCGTTCTGACATTGAAGACTACCGTAAGACCAACCGTGGCGGAAAGGGCGTGAAGACATTAAGCATTACCGAAAAGACAGGTAAACTGGTGGCTATCAAATCAGTTACAGACGAGAACGACCTGATGATTATCAATAAGTCGGGTGTCACCATCCGCCTGAGAGTGGCAGACGTGCGCATCATGGGGCGTGCTACCCAAGGAGTCCGCCTGATTGATTTGGGCAAGCGCAATGACAGTATCGGTTCGGTATGCAAAGTAAACTCGGATACAGAGTCGGCTGCAGATGCAGAAGGAACGGAGACCGACGCACCTTCATCTGAAGGTAATGGCATTCCGACGCAAGAACCTGAAAACGTGTAAATAAATAATAGTTTGTATTATCTAAATTTAAACAGTTATGAAAAAAGTTTTATTGACTACGGCTCTGTTCTTTACAGTATGCGCTATGTCTGCACAAGAAAGCGTGGTAAAGGAAGCTAAATCAGCAAAAAGCGATCCGGCAAAAGCTGCTCAAATCCTTGAGCCTGCTTTGGTAGATCCCTCTACAGCCAATGATCCCGAAACATGGAAACTGGCAGGTGATTTGCAGAAATCAATCTACGATGATGAGAACATGAAATTGTATCTGCCTGGCGGACAAGCTGATACTGCCAAATTGTATAACAGCTTGGCTAAAATGTTCGAATACTACATGAAATGTGACGAGGTAGAGCAAGCTAAAGTGCAAAGCGGCGAACTGAAGAAACCGAAACTGAGAAAAAAACTTGCCAAGACCTTGGCTGCTGTACGTCCTAACTTGACCAACGGAGGTTCTGACGCTTACAATAGCGGCAATTATGCGAATGCTTTGAAATACTTCGGCTTGTATGTAGACGCTTCTCAGAATCCGCTGTTTGCCGAAGAAGAAGCTATCAAAAACGATACACTGAATCCTTTGATTGCTTGCTATGCTGCTTTGGCTGCCAACTCACTTGACGACAAAGCTGCTGTTATCAAATATGCTACAATCGGTAAGACACACAAGGAAGAAGGCTACCGCGCATTGATGTGCTTGGCTGAGGCATACGGAAAAGGCGAACAGACAGACTCTGTAAAATGGCTGGAGGCTATCAAGGAAGGTGCAGAAAAATTCCCGACTCAGGAATACTTCATTGGTAACCTGATGGATTATTACATCCAAAAAGGACAGGTTGACGTAGCGTTGAACGAAATCGACCAAATCCTGGCAAAGAACGAAACTCCGTATTTCCTGTACGTGAAAGGTGTGTTGCAATATGAAAAGAAAGATTATGAAAATGCAATCGCTACTTTCAATTCGCTCATTGCAAAGAACGACGGGTTCGTAGGCGAAGCTTACTCGCAAATCGGTAACTGCTATTTCTTCCCGGCACAGGAATTGGTAGAAGAAAACAGCAAGATTTCGATGGATGATCCCAAATATGCTACCAATGAAGCCAAAATCAAGGAATTGTATGAAAAAGCAGCTCCTAACTATGAAAAGGCAAAAGAATTGAAACCGGACAACAAACAACTTTGGGGACAATTCTTACTGAATATCTATTGGAAGCTGAACAAGGCTGAATATGATGCTTTGGAAAAAGAATTGGCTCAATAATCTTTAGCACATAAAAAGTAAGAAAATGCTTGAGTCCTATAAAAAAGGATTCAGGCATTTTCTTTTATATTATATCTGCATTATCTTTGCCGATACGCGTTAGCTTAACTTCTTTCTGGATTCAGTATATTTAAAAACAATAATCACGATTATGTTTAATTGGGTTTATAAGATAATAAACACCCGCCCTATCAAATGTAATTTTCTCTTACTATTCAAGATTTTCTTGATAATTTCCACAATATTTCCGGATACTTACAAAGAAATGAGCGTAGAAGATTGCGGCATGATTTCTCCTGTCTTGCATCTTCTACGCTTATTCACTACGCTACTGTTACGGCAGTCCCGCTTGCAGTCACCATCAGCATTGATCCGTTTACCGTTTCATAGTCTAAGTCAACTCCGATAACGGCATTGGCACCCATAGCCTGAGCTTGTTCCTGCATTTCACGCAAAGCTGTATCTTTGGCTTCACGCAAGACTTTCTCATACGAACCGCTACGCCCTCCTACAATATCGCGGATACTGGCAAAAAGGTCGCGGAATACGTTAGCGCCGATAATGGTTTCACCTGAAACGATGCCGTAATAACGGGTAATGTGCTTACCCTCTATCACGTTGGTTGTTGTCAATAACATAAAGTTCTGTTTATTTAATAATTAAAAGTGGCGTATTCGAATGGAACAGCATTTTGCGGGCTATACTTGGATTAAACAAGCGGGCGAAAATGTTCCGCTTGTAATTGGATGTACAGATAACGTCAATCTGGTTCTCTTGTACAAATTGGTCCAGATTTTTCAGCAAATGCTCTTCT
The DNA here is from genome assembly GCA_900544675.1 of uncultured Bacteroides sp. Classification (GTDB taxonomy): domain Bacteria; phylum Bacteroidota; class Bacteroidia; order Bacteroidales; family Bacteroidaceae; genus Phocaeicola. The sequence goes on along the minus strand of UQVZ01000006.1, from coordinate 34,072 downwards.
TCTACGGTCATGTAATTAAATTCGATACCCGGATATTGTTGCTTGAAATATTCTTTGATGCCTGCCAGCGTTATCTCGTTCCACGTACGTTTTTCCTCGTGCGAATTGATGTGGATAAAGGTTATTTCAAAGTGATTTTCCTTGAAAGTCTTAATCAACGAGTCGAAAGCAATCAAATCGCGCTGGTCGAAACTGGTAAACAAGGCTACCCGCTGAATGTCTTCTATCGATTTGGCAGGAGCCTGTTCCGGAATGGCATAGACGAAAGTAGGACTCCGTTCGATAACCTCGGCTGTCACGCTTCCTATCAGTTCCAAGTCTTTCTGGTGTTCGCCGCGTGTACCCATTACAATGATAAGTGGTTTCTCACGGCGTGCATAGCTCAGAATTTCTTCTTCTGGAATGCCTTCACGCAGCTCACAGGTATATTTTACTTCCGGATAAACTTTCTCCTCTATTTTCTTGTCTATCGCCTGTTTCAACTCGTTCAACTGTTTATGCACGTTTTCGAGCATGCTTTTTACGGTTGGGACATTTTCTATAGACGGAACATTGAAATGATCAGTAGCATACTGCAGGCTCGGCATATAAATCGGCGTGAAATGTACATGCAGCAAAGTAACTTCGGCATGCATCCTCGCTGCCAGCAAGAAGCCGAAATCGCAGGCTTTCAGTGAATAATCGGAAAAATCTACCGGAATCAAGACTTGCGGTGTACCCGAAGGTTTGGGCGATTCTTCATGCAAGACTTCAGCTGACAACCACGAAGAACTTTCGATAATCTTCAATGCTTGAGGTAAATCACTCTCTTTGATACGTACTCTTACACCTGCTGATATAACCGGCTGAATCTGATTGACATTATGAATATACGATTCAATCCCTTCATTTTCGAGTACCGACTGAAGGATTTGAGCTTTCGAGTACGTCAGAATAGCTAAGGTAATAAGTTTATCTTCCATAACTCAAGATGTAAAGGGTTTATAAAAAACTAACCACAGAGTACACAGATTAGTGAAATGAAAAATCTGTATAATCTGTGGCGAAAAATATCAGGCATTTTGCTGTTCTCTTAAAATAGCAAGAGCCTTATCGAGAACGGTCGTATCATCCAGCATAACCAGTCCTCCATCCGGTCCCGGTTCTAAATGGATTCCGACACTCTTACCATCCTTAAAATTATGTCCTCCAAAGAAATTGCGCACCGTTTCTACACTTAAATCCAATTCGTCTGCAATACGGTGCATACTCCCGCTTGGGAGCGAATCCTTGATTTTACGCAGTTCGTTAAAGGTTATTGTTCTGTTCATAGTAGTCAAATTTTTAAAGTTAGACAATTCATTTTGTTAAATTCCGATATAAATATAATGAAATAATATGAAACAGCAAACAAAATCTCCTGTTTTTTTAAGGAAAGAGACGTGTTTTATCAGAATTGTCAGAAATGCAAGGATTTGGATACAATCATGCCTGCCACAAGAATGTAAAGGCAGGTAACCAACAGGATGGTATAGAACGCATGGATATCATCCACTTCGAAACCGGTAGAGGTGTATTGACCGGAGATGTAGTTAGGACACTCGAAGTATTTTCGGGCAATGAAACGGTAAAGCCGATAGACCAGACAGGCAATGATACATCCGGCGATGGCACCGCATAGTACATCTCCCGGATAATGTACGCCTAAATACATGCGGGAATAAGACGGAATGACTGCCCAAAGAAACATCACGCACGTCAGCCAACGGTCACGAATCAATAACGATATAAATGTGGCAAAAGCGAATGTGTTGGCTGCATGACTGGACATGAAGCCGTATAGTCCGCCACGATACCCGTTGACGACATTCACCAGATACATCAGCTCTGGATCGCGTGCCGGACGAAACCGCTGGAAATAAGGTTTGCACAAGCCCGAGGCAAACTGGTCGGCAAGGGTGATAACCAAAGCTATCATGACCACGATAAGTAAAGCATGCGGCAGTTTGGTGTTTTTAAACAGGATATACAGCAGCATAACTCCTGCCAGCAGCCAGGTTTTCGTGTCCGAGACCATCCACATCACCCCGTCCCAGAAAAGAGAATCACTTCCGTTCAATGTCAGAAGCAACTGTTGGTCAGTTTCGATAAGTTGTTGTATATCCATTTTGAACTACCTCCCTTTATTATATCACTTCGATGGCGGATGTAGGAAGCCAGCCTTCTTTTCCGTCTTCCAGACGTATTTCTTTCCATCCTTTCATCGAATTATCCTTAATGTAGATTTTGGTTCCTTCGTGTAGCACGAACAGGTCAGTCCCGCTTTCATTCGGCGTGCTTTTGACGGTTATTGTCGGATCCATCACTACAGCAGCCTTCCGCTCAACGACCTTATCTTTCTGCTTGCTTGCAAAAACATTCGAGCATACACACACGACAAGGAAAACCACAGCGGCGGTAAAACCGATTTTCTTCAATGCCAACCGATTGCCGAAAATATACAAAGCCAAACCGGCAAGCAAAAGCAGAAAAGTGACGATACCTGTAGTCCCCCACTCTTTTTCGCTCATACTGTCGGTCAAAGCATTTATCCATCTTACGATAAACACTTCACTGGCAGGTGTCACCTGGTCGACTGTTTTGCTGCGTGCCAAATCCAGATTGAAGCGGATGTCCGCATCTCCCGGCTTCAGCAGCAAAGCCCGTTCATAGTTGAGCACGGCCTTGGCTATGTTTTTCGTCTTATAGTAACTGTTACCCAAGTTATAATAGAGTGCAGCCGATTCCCCTTCGGTAGCCAACACTTCTTCGTATATCTTGATTGCATCCTCGAATTTGTTTTCCTGATAAGCCTTATCTCCTTCTGCCTTGGTGGCAGCAACTGCCATTTGCATAATGCCTATCAGAAAGACGAACAGAATAGACAATTTTTTCATATTCGGTTTCTCCTTATTATATTAATGTTTGATACTGTTTTCCATCTTGCCGATAGCGTCTACCGAAGCGGCATATACCTTATCCATGGCTTCGTTTTCGTCTCCCGGAGCATAACGGGCGAATTCGCACTCGTTCAAGGCATTGATGAAAGTCTTTGTCACGTCTTCGGGCACACCGTGGCGTGTCAGCTCAGCTTCGATGTTATCTTTCGACAATTGCGATACCGGAATGCTCAGCTTATCGCTGATGTATCCCCACAAAGCCTTCAGCACTTCATCGTAGAATTCGTTTTTCTTGTTTTCCGCCAGCAGCTTGCCTGCCAGTTTCATCCGCTTGGTCGCTACCTTATTGGCTTTCTTTGTCTTTACTTTGGCGACATTCGCATTCTCGGCAGCCTGCTTGCGGAAGAAAATAACCAGTGCCACAAATACAATAAACGGAATGATATATCCCAGCCAATAGCCTGTTGTGCCGAAGAACACTTCACCTTTGGGCTTGAGCTTGGTATCTCCCAATTTAATGAAACGGACATCCTTGCCCAAAACTTTCACATCTTCCTTGTTTGTGAAATCAGCTATCACCTGGTCGGCATTACCTTTTCCTTTAGCTACTTTCAGGTCGTATGCCTCAGTCTTCAATGTTTTATACGATTGGCTCTTCAAATCGAAATAAGTAAATTCTACCGGCGGAATGCTGAAGTTGCCTGCATGACGCGGTATAGCCAGATATTCAATCGTCTGTGTTCCCGATACCCCGGCATGCGATACATCAAAATTATTGGTTACTTTCGGGTCGTACACCTCGAAGTCTTCAGGGAACTTCACTTCCGGACTGGTTATAAGCTTCATATTGCCCGAACCTTTGATGGTAAGCTTGATGGTTACTGCATCATTGGTTTTCACTTCTTTTGCATTGATGGAAGAAGACATCGTAAAGTCCCCCACTCCGCCCGAGAAGTTTTCAGGCTTGGCAGGCAAGGGTTTTACGTTGATAGTGACTTTCGGAGCTACAATCTTCTTTCTCACTTCGATGTATCCGCCTCCATTGAAGAAAGCGTCAAACGGATCATCCGAAATGGTCTGTTGCGCTACGATACCCTCGAAGCTGACCGAAGGAATCTCCAGCTTGCCTGTCTGCTGCGGGAACAAGACATACTGACGCCAGATAATCGTGTTGTAATTGCGTCCCTTATAGTGCTCCATCGAGTATTGTTTCTGTTGGGGCAACTGGATTTCCTGCATCTGAAACCCTTTCATGTCGGGCATGTCTTCCCTCAACTGGCGAAGATTGACGGCTGTATAGACCTTATATGTCAACAGAATGGCTTCCTGCTCATAAACGTTTGTCTTCGATGCCGTAGCCGTAATAAACAAGTCATCATTGGAAATCTTGCTTCCCGCTACTTGTCCGCGCGATGAAGACGCGTTGCTGTTTCCTTGCCCTCCTTGTGCATTATTCGCCGATTGGTCGGGCGGAAGCACTTTGATAGTCAGTGAATTCGAAAATATCTTTTCTCCATCTACCTCTATACTGGCTGCCGGAACGGTGTATGTTCCCTCCTTGCCTGCCATCAGTATGTAGGTATAAGTGATGGAACTGCTTGAAGATACCTTGCCATTAATGATTTGTGTACTGCTTTGTTGCGATCGGCTGGGTCCCATCAGCACATCAAATCCTTTGATGGAGGGAGCCAGAAAATCTTTCACCTTCTGTGTGTTGACTGTAAAAGTCAGCCGGAACTGGTCGCCGCTTACCACGACATCGGGTGCATCGGCTGTAAGCGTAACTCCGTCTTTTGCCCGCATCGGCAAAATGGCTGCGATTAACAGTAGAAAGAAAATAAGTCTTCTCATCATGTATTTCTGTTTTATTATTCACTTGTTGTAAGTTGACAAAGCTTTCAAAATGCCTTTACAGGGCAAATCTGAGCCGCCTTGTCAGCAGAATCACCAGTCCTTCTCCAGTTTTTTCCCTTCCACACGGACTCCTTTCTTAACTTTGTCCTGTACGTTCTTCTCGTCCTGCATGGCAGCACGCAACAATTGTTCTGCATTTTCTTTCGACATCTGATTTTGCTGTTGCTGTTGTTGTTGCTGGTTTTGTTGCTGTTGTTGGTCCTTCTTCTGCTGGTCTTGCTGTTCCTTGTTCTGTTCTTTTTCGTCCTGCTTCTGATCTTGCTTCTGCTGCTGGTCCTGATTCTGTTGCTGCTGTTGTTGGTCTTTCAGTTGCTTTTGTGCCAAAGCCAGATTATAACGGGTTTCGTTATCTTTCGGATTGTTGCGAAATGCTTCCTTATAAGCCTCGATGCATTGCGGCAATTGTTTTGACGATTGCAGGATGACTCCCATGTTATGATAGATTTGCGCCAGCTTCATTTTGTCTTTTTCCACGTGACGCGCAGCTTCATATTGCTCCATGGCTTCCTTGGCTTTCTGCTGCATCAGCAGCGAGTTACCCAAATTATACATGGCATCGGTCGATTTAGGTTCCAGTTCCAACGCTTTGCGATAGTCGACTTCCGCTTTCACGTAAGTGCTGTCTTTATACAGCTTGTTTCCGCTCCGCAAATAGTCCCTTTCGCTTTTCTGCCCGTATGCCGTTGCCGAGACAAGCGCCATGCCGAGCAATATCATTGTTCCTTTCCGTCCCATAATTAGTCTTGTTTAAAGAGTTTCACATTCTTGAAGAGCGGGTTTTTCCGTTCCAGCAACATCAGGTCGGCTGCAAGCAAAATCAATGCCAGCCATGCCAGCACCTGAAACTGTTCGTCGAATTCGGTAAATACCTGTGTCTCGACATCCGCTTTTGCCAGCTTGTTGATTTCCGCGTTCAAGGCACGTTCAGCATTGTTCGTATTGTCCACACGCACATACATCCCGTTTCCTGCCTTAGCTATCTCCTGACACATCTGTTCGTTCAAGCGCGTAATAATGACATTGCCGTCTTTATCACGGCGGTATTCATTGTTGTTGCCGGTAGGTATCGGTGCACCGTCAGGCGAACCTACTCCTAATACGAAAACCCGTATGCCTTGCTTGGCAGCCTGCTGTGCTGCTTCCAGCGCTCCTCCTTCATGGTTTTCGCCGTCGGTTATCAATACAATGGCACGGCCTACACCTTCGTTGGGTGTAAAACTTTTCAATGCAAGGTCGATAGCACCACGGATATCCGTACCTTGCGTTGAGATGAGCGAAGGTGAAATGGTTTCCAGAAACATCTTGGCTGAGATATAATCGCTGGTGATAGGCAATTGTGTGAAAGCTTCACCGGCAAAAACTATCATGGCCACCTTATCGTTGTTGAAAGTCTCTACCAGGCGTGAAATGAGTTTCTTTGATTTTTCCAACCGGCTGGGAGTTACATCCTCCGCCAACATCGAGTTCGAAATATCAAGCGCCACTACAGTTTCCACACCCTGACGCTTCACGGTTTCCATCTTCGAACCGAACTGCGGACGTGCCAGCATAAATATAACCATTGTCAATGCTGCAAATACCAGCCAGAATTTCACATCCGGGCGATATTTCGATACCGTAGGCATCAGATGTGCCAATAATGCCGGATCGCCGTATTGACGAATCTTTTTCCGGCGACGCCAGTTGGAATACAGGTACAACGCGACCAGTACCGGCAATACGAACAGTAGATATAAATAGATTGGTTCTCCAAATCGAAACATAGCTTTTCTTTTTTAAGGTATTTTCTTTAATACGGTATTACGTAAAACGAGTTCGAGCAAGATGCAGAGGAAGGCTGCCAGCGCAAACGGCAGATAGGCTTCCTCACGTTTACTGAATTCTTTTACGTTCAGTTTGGTTTTCTCCAGCTTGTCAATTTCGTGATAAACTTCTTCCAATTTCGAATTGCTGGTCGCGCGGAAATAATTCCCGTTGGTCGTGCCGGCAATCTGAATCAAAGTCTGCTCATCTATTTCTACCGGAACATTTACGTACTGGATACCCGCATAAGTAGGCATCGGATAGGGTGCAGTCCCGTTTGTTCCCACACCGATTGTGTATACACGGATGCCGAACTGCTTGGCTATCTCGGCCGCCGTAAGCGGCGAGATGTCTCCCCGGTTGTTGCTGCCGTCGGTCAGCAGGATAATCACTTTCGATTTTGCCTTGCTGTCCTTCAGGCGGCTGATGGCGTTCGCCAGTCCCATACCGATGGCTGTACCGTCCTCGATTAATCCACGCTGCGCGATATCCCCTTTGATGCTATAGAAAAGATTCAGCAATACGGCATGGTCTATCGTCAGCGGACATTGCGTGAAAGCCTCTCCGGCAAAGATGGTCAGACCGATATTGTCGTTCGGTCTTCCGTTGATGAATTCGGCGGCTACCTTCTTTGCGGCTTCCAGGCGGTTGGGCTTCAAGTCCTCGGCAAGCATACTGGTCGAAACGTCCACTGCCAGCATGATGTCGATGCCTTCTATCTCCGTATTCTGCCAATTGTCTGTTGTTTGCGGACGTGCCAATACCAACACAATCATGACAAACGCACCTATGCGCAACAAAAAAGGAGCGTGGAGCAAATACAGCTTCCAGCTTCGGGGAGCATGCATATACATACGGGTCGTCGAGACCTGTATGGTAGGTTCTGTTTTCTTTCTGCGCATGAAGTACCATACAATATAAGGTATCAGCAACAGCAGCAAAAACAGATATTCAATATTTGCAAAAATCATAGTTCCTTCGGTTTAATTGGTTAGAAAAACAAATCTATGATGTTCCGCACGACGAGATATACGCATATCACAGCTCCGATACTTACCACTGCAATGCTGCATATAAGTGCGATACGTCCTTGTTTCGACCGTTTTTCTTCTACACGGATTTCTGTCGGTTCTTTTTTCGCGTTCGGGTCTTCTTCTACTTTGGTCTGATTGATGAAGTCGATGGCATTTACCAGATTCATGTCGTTCTCGTTCATCAACGGCGCATGTTTGGCAAACTTCACCAGGTCGGCTGTCTCGAACAGCAGTTTCAGGTCGTCGATAGACTGTTGGTCTTTTTCCTGCAACAGGTGTTCGATGATTTCGGTAGAAGTCATCTCCATCGCATTGAATCCGAATCGGTCCTTGATATACGTACGGATAGCCTCTGTCAGTTCCGTATAATACAGTTTCGGGTCTTCACGCTGAACCTGTTTATCAGCCTTTATCTCCTCGATTTTCTTCATTGCCACCTGGTGAGGCGGAAGCTTAGGCTCAATCTTGATAATCTTGATGATAGGCTTGTTGTCGCGGTAACGGATAACCAGGAATACCGCCAATGCTCCCAATATCAGCATCAAAATGGCTGCATAAACCAAAGGTGCGACATCGTCCCACGTAATAGGCACTTCACGAATATCCTTAGGTCCAAAGAACTGGTCGGGATGCAACGTGTCTACCGGAATCGAATAGACTTTCAGAGCCAGAGCTTTCGAAAGATAAGGCTTTCCGTCTACCTTAACCTCGAAAGGAGGCAAATAATACAAAGCCGAATCAAACGAAGTGACTGTATATTCCTGCGAGATTAACCACCGCTTGTCTTCGTTCAGCAATTGAGTATCCGGCTTGGCTACATCCAGCACCTCTACTCCCGCCACCAGTGTATCCCGCAGCAAAGGGAGCTGCAGCTTCTGGTTGGCGTTCATGCTGACTTGAAGTTTGATTTTCGCCTGCTCGCCGATAAGCAGTTGCAAGGAGTCGATGGTAGCGTCCACCGTCACTTGTGCATCAGCTTTCGGGACAGCAAGAAACCACCAAGCCAACATACAGCCCAATGTCTTCAGCAGCCTTTTGCCATATATATATAATAAGGTGTATTTCTTCATCTCTTTTCTCAATTTCGTTTTGCAAATAAGTTCAGCAATGCTTTCACATAATCCTGGTCCGTGCGTACCGATACCGCGTCGACATTGCTGTGTGTAAAGATATCGTTCAGCTTCTGCTGGCGCTCTGCCCACCAGGCATGATGCGCGTTCCGCAAAGTTTTCGATGACGTATCTATCCACTGTTCGTGCCCTGTTTCGGCATCGCGTACCTTCATCAAGCCTACGTCGGGCAGCTCTTCCATACGCCGGTCGTACACTTGCAAGGCCACCACATCATGCTTGCGGTTGGCTATGGTCAACGCATTCTGATAGTCGTGGTCGTCGATAAAGTCACTCAGCATGAATGCCGTACAACGCTTCTTCAATACATTGGTCAGGTATTCGATGGCACACTGTATGTCAGTACGTTTGCTTGTCGGCTGGAAGTCGAGCAGTTCACGGATGATGTAAAGGATATGTTTGCGCCCTTTCTTGGGCGGAATGAATTTCTCAATGCGGTCGGAAAAAAAGATAACGCCGATTTTATCGTTATTCTGAATGGCCGAGAATGCCACCGTAGCGGCAATTTCGGTCACCATATCTTTCTTCATCTGGTGCACTGTACCGAAATCCAGGCTGTTCGAAACATCTACCAGCAGCATGACAGTCAGCTCACGTTCTTCCTCGAATACCTTGACGAATGGCTTGTCGAAGCGGGCAGTCACGTTCCAGTCTATATCACGCACATCATCGCCAAATTGATACTCGCGCACCTCCGAGAAAGCCATACCCCTGCCCTTAAAGGCCGAATGGTATTGCCCGGCAAAGATATTGCTCGACAATCCGCGGGTCTTGATTTCAATCTGACGCACCCGTTTTAACAATTCACTTGTTTCCATCTGTTCCTACTTTATTGTATCCGTCACAGACAGACACCGATTCATCTGCAATCCGTGCCTGCCTGTGACGTTTTTTTCATTTTGTCCGTTTATTCTCCTGAACACAGTCTGTACGGCAAACCGCGTGGCTTGCCCTACCGTTTTCCTGTTAGGGCACTTCTACCTTGTTCAGAATCTTGCTTACGATTTCGTCCGAAGTGACGTTGGTCGCTTCAGCCTCGTAAGTCAGACCGATACGGTGACGCAATACATCGTGTGCGACGGCACGTACATCTTCGGGAATAACGTATCCGCGGCGTTTGATAAACGCGTAGCTGCGGGCTGCCAAAGCCAGATTGATGGATGCACGCGGAGAGCCGCCGAAGCCAATCAATCCCTTCAGGTCCTTCAAGTCATATTTTTCCGGATAACGGGTAGCGAATACGATATCGGCGATATACTGTTCGATTTTTTCGTCCAAATATACCTGATGCACTACGCGACGAGCCTCGATGATGTCTTCTGCCTTCAGAATCGGGCGAATCTGAATCTTTTCGCCTGAAATGTTCTGGCGGATGATTTTCTTTTCCTCTTCCAGTTTCGGATAATCGATAATCACTTTCAGCATAAAACGGTCGACCTGCGCTTCCGGAAGCGGATAGGTTCCTTCCTGCTCTATCGGGTTCTGGGTTGCCATGACGAGGAAAGGCGACGGCAAATCGAAGGTCTCTTTACCCAATGTCACCTGGCGTTCCTGCATCGCTTCCAGCAAAGCGCTCTGCACTTTTGCCGGGGCACGGTTGATTTCATCAGCCAAGATGAAGTTGGCGAAGATAGGTCCTTTATTGGTTACGAAGCGCTCGTCTTTCTGACTGTATATCATGGTACCGAGAATATCGGCAGGCAATAAGTCCGGAGTAAACTGGACACGGCTGTATTTAGAGTCAATCAGCGATGCAAGAGTCTTGATAGCCAAGGTCTTTGCCAAACCAGGCACACCTTCCAACAGGATGTGTCCGTCCGACAACAAACCAATCAATAACGATTCTACCAAATGTTTCTGTCCTACAATCACCTGGTCCATACCAGCCATCAGGTTAGTTACAAACGCACTTTCGCGTTCTATTCGTTCATTCAACGCACGAATATCAATAGCTTCAGCCATAGTTTTCTGTTATTTTTTATGTTTTTAGTATTCTATTTTTCCATACGCAACCTGCGTATTTTTAATCGGTTTCAAAAGTACGGCATTATATTAACAGCTACAACTAATTTTTATTAAAAAAAGTAGCTGCCGCTTCCTATTTAAATCTTATTGGACTAAAGTTTTTTAAAATAACCCGTCGGCTATTTTCTCGGCTCCAGCTTTGGGATGCGTATGAGGGTGCCTACCGGAATATCATTGGCATCTTTAAGTACATCGCGGTTATGCCGTGCCAGGTAAGGCCACAGGTTTTTATTCCCATAAAAGCGTTGTGCCAGACGTGCCAGACTTTCGCCTCTGCGCAAGGTATGCGTGGTAAGCGTGCCTGCAATAGTATATCGTATGGTGTCCGACAGATAAACCGGCGGAGTTCTTTGGGAAGACTTGTCCGTGCTCTGACCCGAAAGGGCAGGCAACACGATAGGTTCATGCTTGGCAGGAGGAGCAACCGTATCAGTCCGCACAGCAGGAAGCTGTCCGCCTGGCTGGCTGGCTTTTTCCTCGGTCAAAGTCCGGACAACCGATTCGGGTATATATTGCCTGCCCGACAACATGACCCATACAATCACTCCGCCAATCAATATGCCAATCAACAGCATGGAAGCTATGAAACACCACGGCAGGCGGTACTTTCTTCTACCGGTATCTTCTTCTGCATTTGTTCCCACAGGCAGAGGTGCCGGTGCCGGCTTTTCTTCTGCTGGCGACTCTGCTTCTTGCAGCGTCTGGACAAGTTGAAATTCCTGGTCGGGTACAGCAACATCTTGAGCCGCATCATCACCGGAAGTAAGTGTTTCCGTTTCTTCCACCATGTCGTCGAAATGGGTAGACTCGTTCAAAAGCACGGTCTCAAAATGGCTGAAAGGTCTATTTACCCCGTCACGCATGGAAGCATCGGGCGTAAACGAAATACGCGAGTGACTTTGTATCTCTATCCGTTCGCCCGAATTGACATCCACTCCTTCGCGTGCATCGACATCAATCAGTTTAAACGTACCCAAGCCTTTTACCTTTACATACTTGTCGGCAGCCAAGGCTTCTTCCACCAAGGCAAAAAAAGTACGGACAAATGCATCGGCATCTGCCTGTTCCATCTGATGGCGTTTTGCCAGCAACTCGCTTAACTCCTGTAAGGTCAGTTTTTCATTCATCAGCCAACGGAACGCTTTTAAATTTTTCCTTCAATGCCGCAGCCGGCTTGAAGGAAAGAATAAGTTTAGGAGGAACCAGGAAACGTTGTTTGGATACCGGATTGACCACAATCCTTTCCAGCTTTTTCTTCACTTCGAACGTGCCGAAGCCGGCAAAAACACATGATTTGCCTTCCTGAAGCTGCTCGCCCATGATGTCTACCATCGAAGCAATGAGCTGGGCAGCATCTTTATTGGTATATCCCAACCGACGGGAAAGTTCTCCTGTAAGTTCCTTGTTGTTCATACTATTATTTTTTTCGCATAAAGTTGGAGTCGGTGTAACTAATTCACTAACTCAGCATACAAATCAAAATCGTCGGCATCATACACCTTCACCCGATGGAAGGAACCTGTATGCAATATCTTGCCTTCGCTTTTCACCAACACTTCGGGGTCTACTTCGGGAGAGTCGAACTCGGTACGCCCGATGTAATACTCGCCTTCTTTGCGGTCGATGATAATCTGGAACTCCTTGCCTATCTTGGCATGACACAACTCGCCTGATATCTCCTGCTGGATTTCCATCAGCTCATCCAGACGCTGTTGCTTCACTTCTTCCGGGACATCATCTTTATAATGCTTTGCCGAATATGTGCCTTCTTCTTCCGAATAGGCAAAGGCACCCATGCGGTCGAAACGGGCATAACGCACAAACTCTTTCAGTTCTTCGAAATCCTGTTCGGTCTCGCCGGGAAATCCCACCATCAGCGTCGTGCGCAGACAGATGCCCGGCACTTCCTTGCGGAACTGTTCTACCAGGGCGTATGTTTCTTCCTTCGTCACATGACGCCGCATCCGCTGCAACATATTGTCGCTGACGTGCTGCAAGGCAATATCCATGTACTTGCACACATTGTCGTGTTCGCGCATCACGCGGAATAAGTCTTGAGGGAAACGGGCAGGATAAGCGTAATGCAGACGAATCCACTTTACGCCTGGTATGTCAGCCATGCGTTCTATCAGTTCAGGCAACATCTGCTTCTTGTAGAGGTCTACGCCGTAATAAGTCAGCTCTTGCGCTATTACCTGAAATTCTTTCACGCCTTGCGACACCAGCAGACGGACTTCGTCAAGAATCTCCTCCATCGGACGCGACTGATGTTTGCCTGTAATGATGGGAATGGCGCAGTACGCGCACTTACGGTCACAGCCTTCCGAAATCTTCAGATAAGCATAATGCTTGGGGGTAGTCAGGCAACGTTCGATAGCCAGGTCCGGATGATAAGCCTTGCCCAAATCGGCCAGCAACTCATCCCAGTTGAATTTCCCGTAGAACTTGTCTACCTGTGGAATCTCTGCTTCAAGGTCGTGCAGGTAACGTTCGGACAAACAGCCCATTACGTATAGCTTTTTCAGCCGTCCTTCTTCTTTAGCCTGGCAAAATTCCAGAATCATGTTGATGGATTCTTCCTTGGCATCGCCGATGAATCCGCATGTATTGATAACGGCGATTTCCCCGTGCGGGTGTTCGCTGTCGTGGGTCACTTTATAACCGTTTGCCTCAAGCTGCTTCATCAACTTTTCCGAGTCAACCAGGTTTTTCGAGCAGCCCAAGGTAATAATGTCAATTGTATTTTTTCTCATTTATCCGTTGTTCCAAACAGTGAATCTACAAATTCGCGGCGGCGGAAAATCTGCAAGTCTTCCATGCCTTCGCCCAGTCCGATATATTTGACAGGAATCTTGAACTGATCGGAGATGCCGATGACAACGCCTCCCTTGGCAGTTCCGTCCAGCTTGGTAATGGCCATCGCGTTGACTTCGGTAGCCAGCGTGAACTGCTTGGCTTGCTCGAAAGCGTTCTGTCCGGTAGAACCGTCAAGAACCAGCAACACTTCGTGAGGAGCGTCTGGCACCACTTTCTTCATGACGTTCTTGATTTTCGTCAGCTCGTTCATCAGACCGATTTTGTTATGCAAGCGTCCGGCCGTATCGATGATGACCACATCCGCATGATTGGCAACCGCCGAACTTAATGTGTCAAAAGCCACCGAAGCCGGATCGGAACCCATCTTCTGTTTTACTACAGGCACTCCTACCCGCTCTCCCCATATCACAAGCTGTTCTACAGCAGCGGCACGGAAGGTATCGGCTGCCCCCAGGTAAACCGATTTGCCCGCTTTCTTAAACTGATAAGCCAGTTTGCCGATAGTCGTGGTCTTGCCCACTCCGTTTACCCCTACTACCATAATGACGTAAGGCGTCTTTTCTGTCGGGATATCAAAGTCGTCGGCATCTACGCTGTTGTTTTCTGTCAGCAAGGACGCTATTTCTTCACGCAAAATGTTGTTCAGTTCTTCCGTATTGATATACTTGTCCTGTGCCACCCGTTTTTCAATGCGTTTGATGATTTTCAGTGTCGTTTCCACACCTACATCCGAGGTAATCAGCACCTCTTCCAGATTATCCAACACTTCGTCATCCACCTTCGATTTACCGGCTACGGCACGGGCAATCTTGCTGAATACGCTTTGCTTGGTTTTCGACAACCCTTTATCCAACGTTTCTTTCTTTTCCTTCGAGAAAAAACTAAAAATTCCCATACAATATATATCTTTATGTTATCTGCAATTATAAAAAAGCCCTTTCCACACCTTTCCTGACGGATCCGACGCAGATTTTCGGTCTTCTTCTCTTTGCAAAGATACGGATTTTCTCTCAATTAAACGAGAAAAGCAATAAAATAGCAAGACAAATGGAGAAATCAGCTGCAACAATATCATTCCAGCTATTATACCAATACTTAAAAAGTCAAGAAATTAATAGCAGTTTTATGGATACTTTAAGACAACACATCCACAATCGACATACACAAAAAGACAATCTACAGTGGTTTTCGAAAATCTGATTAAAGCTTAAAACGGGGAGCGGAACAACTCTCCCCGAATAAAGATTTAGATTTTAATCTTCTTGTGTCACCTCAACCTGAGGCAAGGTGATGGAATCGGCGACCTGCTGCCAATAGGCACGCACGTCTTTCCAGTGATAGTAAGGCGCATAATCTGTCGATACGGGCAATGTCACTTCACGCTCGTTGAGCAGGAGTTTCACCAGGATGTCATCGTTGCCCGGCTTGCGGAAGAACACAAGCTGCACATTGCCACACATCGGAATGATGCGGTACGTGCGGTATGTATCGGCTATCCGCTGCCAGTCGGCTGTAGACATCGACAAACGGTCGCAACCCATCAGTACAGCCAACGGCGCCAGGTTGGTATCGTGTCCGTAACGCAGAGTAACGCATTTTTGCCGTGAGGCAATAACCGTATCTGCCGTCTCGATGAAATTACGGAGCAAATTACGCTCCAACTTATACATGCAAGCATCGCTCAGGGGAGAGGCTCCTTTCTCGTAATACCACTCGAAGTTGTTGCGCTGCCACAGGTCGTAACGCTCATCGGCGGTAAAAAGAAAGGCAAGGTCAGGCTGGCTGTAGCTGCTCTGGCTGATGCCGTCCAGTTCGAAGAGGTCCATCATCAATCCCGCAGGGTCTTTCACCGCATCGGGACGGGTGAAGAGCTGCTTCATCAGGCGGGCAGGATGTACATACACACTGTCGGCGGCACGATATACCGAATCCATATTCGCCAAGTGGACTGCCTCGTAAGGCTCGTTCTTATACTTTATATAATACAGGTCGTGGTTGCTCGCATCGTTGGTGATGTTCAACTTCGGGTTCAGGCCTTTCAGCTCTACGCACCCTGCGGTCATCGAGAGGAAAGCGCGGGTTTTGTAAGTAGAACGGGCATCGACGTGGACACCATCGGCAAACACTTCGGGATAACGGTTGAACATTCGGCGCACCAGGTCGCGATGCTGTTGCGCACCCTTTGGCGTCAGTTCGCCGTAATGTCCCTCGGCTTCTTTCGCCAGGCTCTCTACTACCTTCAGCGCACGCTTGCCGTCTGCGGTCAATATGCCTTGCTTCTCCGCGTCACGGAGGATGGTCAAAGGCTTGTCGTACTTCTTCTGTTTGGTGAGGTAACGCGAGCCGTGGCGGGCAAAAACAGAGATGTAGAAAGGTTCGTAACCTTCGGGAACAGGAGTCAGCTCGACATCGGGAGCCTGATACGCATAATACTTTCCTGCCGCCAGTTCCGGATTGCGGCGGATTTCGTCTCTCGCGCTCTGCGCCGACACTACCAGTGAGGCGCAAAACAAGGGAACGAGCAAAAACAATCTTTTCATCGTCATTCAAACTAATCGAAACGCAGATAGACACAAATAGCCCCAGATTATTCACTTACCGTCCAAGAGGATAAAAGGACACACAAGAACATAATTTATTTACTATCCAATAATCTGCGAAAATCCGCGTGAATCTGCGTTTCAAAAAAGTCTGTGTATCCCTCAATCCCCTGTGATGAAAAACGGACGTAAAAGTAAAGATTCCTCTCTACATTTACGCCCGTAACATCCTTAAAAATACACGCCGCCACCCGAAATGAAACAGAAATGCAACACCGTTGTCACACTTATTGCGCGGGCATGCTCACTATCTCCTGCATGATGCGCACGGCGGTAGCCACGTCTTTCACGTCCTTGACCACCATGCTGCGCTTGCCGTTCTGCTCGCGCAAATTGCATTCGCGCGGATTGTGCGACATATAGCTGATGATTTTGCCGAAAGCCTCGCTCTGGTAGTAGGGGCTCTCCAGGTTGCTGACAAAGAAAAGGGTCATGCGCCCCAGCTTGAGGATGACTTTCTCGATGCCCATCCGTTTTGCCATCCGCCGCAAGGGCACGATGCGTATCAGTTCCTCGCCTTCGGGAGGTATCTTGCCGAAGCGGTCTACCAGTCTCGACTTGAATGCCTCTACATCCTTGTCCAGTTCCAGCTTATCCAGCTCGCGGTAAAGCAACATACGCTCGCTGCTGCTGGGGATATACTCGTTGGGGAAAAGCAGTTCGAGGTCGCTTTCTACCGTACATTCATCGACGAAGCCTTCGCCGCTCAGTTTTTCCTCGCCTGCCTTGATTTCGTCGGCATAGAGGTCGGCAAACTCTTCGTTCTTCAGTTCGGTCACCGCCTCCGCCAATATCTTCTGATAAGTCTCGTAGCCCAGGTCGGCTATGAACCCGCTCTGTTCGGCACCCAACATATTCCCGGCTCCACGGATATCGAGGTCTTGCATGGCGATATGAATGCCGCTCCCTAAGTCGCTGAAATTCTCAATGGCCTGCAGGCGGCGTTTGGCTTCGGGAGTCAATGTCGACAACGGAGGAGCCAGGAGATAACAGAAAGCCTTCTTGTTGCTCCGCCCTACCCGTCCGCGCATCTGGTGCAAGTCGCTCAAGCCGAAGTTCTGCGCCTGGTTGATGATGATGGTATTGGCATTCGGGATGTCAATACCGCTTTCGATAATGGTGGTGGCAAGCAACACATCGTAATCGTAGTTCACGAAATCGAAGATGATTTTCTCCAGCTCTTCGGGCTTCATCTGCCCGTGTCCTACGCATACGCTGCAATCGGGGATATTGCGCTCTATCATCGCTTTCAGCTCGGGCAGGTTCTGAATGCGGTTGTTCACGAAGAATACCTGCCCGTTGCGGCTCATCTCGAAATTGATGGCATCGGTGATGATTTCTTCGTTAAACGTATGCACCTCGGTCTGGATGGGATAACGGTTGGGAGGCGGAGTCTGGATAACCGACAGGTCGCGCGCTCCCATCAAGGAGAACTGCAACGTACGCGGAATCGGCGTAGCGGTCATCGTCAGCGTATCGACATTCACTTTCAGCTGGCGAAGCTTCTCTTTCACGCTTACGCCGAACTTCTGCTCCTCGTCGATAATCAGCAAGCCCAGGTCTTTAAACTTGACATTCTTCCCGATAATCTTATGGGTGCCTATCAAGATATCAATTTTCCCGTCCGCCAGTTCTTTCAGGATACGGCTGGTATCTTTTGCCGTACGGGCACGGCTCAGGTAGTCTACCTTGCAGGGCATCCCTTCCAAGCGTTTGCTGAAAGTCTGGTAATGCTGAAACGCCAGTACCGTAGTAGGCACCAGTACCGCTACCTGCTTGTTGTCGGTCACCGCCTTAAATGCTGCCCGAACCGCCACTTCCGTCTTTCCGAATCCTACATCGCCACACACCAGACGGTCCATCGGGCGGTCGCTTTCCATGTCGGCCTTCACCTCCTGTGTAGCTTTCAACTGGTCGGGCGTGTCTTCGTAAAGGAAGCTGGCTTCCAACTCGTGTTGCAGGAAACTGTCGGGACTGTACTTGAAACCCTTCTCCTGCTTGCGGAGCGAATAAAGCTTGATAAGGTCGCGGGCGATATCCTTTATCTTGGTCTTGGTGCGTTCCTTCATTTTCTCCCACGCGCCAGTGCCCAGCTTGCTGATACGGGGCTGTTCGCCTTCCTTTCCCTTGTATTTCGAGATTTTATGCAACGAGTGGATGGAGACAAACACCACATCATCGTTCTGATAAACCAGCTTGATGACCTCTTGCGTCGTATTGCCATTGGGGATGCGTACCAGTCCGGCAAACTTCCCGATGCCGTGGTCGATATGCACCACATAGTCGCCAGGCTCGAACTGGCTCAGTTCTTTCAACGAAAGTGCCACCTTGCCGCTGCGTGCCTTGTCGCTGCGCAGATTGTATTTATGGAAGCGGTCGAATATCTGATGGTCGGTAAAGATGCAGCACTTCAAGGTATGGTCGATAAAACCCTCATGCAAGGTGCGGTCGACCGGCACAAAGGAAATCTTGTCTCCCCGCTCCTGAAAGATGTCACGCAAACGGTCGGTCTGCTTCACGCTATCGGAACAGATATACAACTGATATCCCCGCTGCTGAAAATCGGTCAAGGTGCCCGACACCAAATCGAAGTTCTTATGGAAGATGGGCTGGATGGAAGTCTGGAAAGTCAGCTTGGCTTGCGGTGTTCCTACGGCTTTGTTGCCGAAATCAATCCGCCGGAACGCCAAAGCCTTTTCCAGGAAAGCAGGTCCGTCCACCAGTTTCTTCCGCAAGTCCTGCCAGTCGGTCTCCTCCCCTTCATACGCCTGTACCGCCTGAGGCGCAAACACCTCATCGTGTACAGCCTGAATACGCTCGCGCACCCACATCAGGTCTTTTACCCAAAGCACGCACGAAGCGGGAACAAACTCCAAGAGGCACACATCCCCGTCGGAAGCTTTCGAAAGTTCGGGCACGATGCTCACCGCCTCCCGTTTTTCTTTCGATAGCTGGGACTCGACCTCGAAGGTACGGATACTGTCTATCTCGTCTCCGAAAAAGTCGATGCGGAAAGGATATTCCGAAGCGAACGAATAAACATCGAGGATGCTTCCGCGCATCGCGAACTGCCCCGGCTCATACACATAATCCACGTGGTTGAAGCCATAGTCCACCAGTTCCTCGGTTATCTTGCCCGTATCAATATGCTGCCCTACGTTGAGAGTCAGCATCCGGGTGTTCAGGGCTTCCTGCGACACCACTTTCTCTGCCAGCGCATCGGGATAAGTCACAATCGTGACGGGCTTCTCCTGCTTCAGGCGGGTCAACACCTCGGTGCGCAAGATTTCGTTGGCGGCATCCCGTTGACCGTACTTAATCGCCCTCCGGAACGAAGAAGGGAAAAACAGGATATCCTCGTCCCCATTGGCTTGCACCATGTCGTGGTAGAAATACCCGGCTTCCTCCAGGTCGTTGAGGATGAACAGGTTCACGCCCGGATGCAGCTTGATGTAGCCCGAAGCGAAGAAAGAGGCACACGAGGCATGGGTGCCCTCTAAAAAAACGGTATGAATATCTTGATTTTGCAAAAGTTGCGCCAAAGCTGCCGTGTTCGGGTGCTTGGCATAAATTTGTTGAAGTCCAGCTATTTCCATTGTAATTTCTATAGATGTCGCAAAATTACAAAATTATTGCTACATTTGCACTTAGCAAACCAGATAAAAAACTTATGTACGAACACATCATCGAACTTTTAGACCAACGGAGGCTGAAGGAAGCGCTCGTCCAGCTACAGGCTTTTACGGCTGACCTGGAAAACTGGACGCTCCATAGCGACATCGAAAACCTTGCGACCACCTATTATTATATGTTGCAATATGCGGCACAGGGAACCGAAGACCCCGCCCGCGACAAGATGTACGAGCAATTGCGCCGCACAGCGTACGAACTGACCGATAAAGCCAATTTCATCAAAAAGAGCAAACAGGAGACGGGATATTTCGCCGATAAATGCAGACGGATGATGCAAAATCCGCCCCATACGTTTCAAGAGCTGGCACTGACGCTGGAAACGCTGAGCGAAGACATGGCATTGGCACAACTGCCCGTCGGCGAGGAATCGCAAGCCACGGGCGAAAACAATCCGTATGTGCGCCACGAGCAGGCAATAGACGAACTTTTCGATAAAATCTGGACTTCATCGCTATGGACCGAAGAGGAATACCAGCAAGCCGCCGCCTTCCTCTCGTCGCTCCTGATACCCGCCAACGACATTGCTGTGATGCTCAGTGCCGTTACGCTCAGCCTGCTTCGTGTGTTCGACAACCGTAAATTCCTGTTCCTGATAAACGCCTGCCAATCGGGAAGCGAAACGCTTATCACCCAACGTGCCTTGATAGGCATCGCCCTGACGGCATATTATCAGGAAAAACGCTTGTTCCTCTACCCCGACCTGCTGGCCGCCTTGGTCCTGCTGGGCGAAAACAAGCATACGACCAAGGACCTGCTCACCATACAGACCTTACTGCTCCTGTCGCGCGAGACCGAAAAGATAGGAAAGAAAATGCGCGAAGAAATCATTCCGACCATGATGCGCTCGCCCAATATGTCGAAGACCGACCTGAAAATCATCGACCTGGAAGAACTGGAAGACAAGAACCCCGAATGGAGCAAAGACATGGCGCAGATAGAAAAGAGCCTCCGCGAGCTGGGCGAACTGCAGATGGAGGGCGCGGATACCTATATGAGCACATTCTCCCAGCTGAAGAATTATCCCTTCTTCCGCCAGGCATCCCACTGGTTTTATCCGTTCGACAAGCAGACACCCGAAATAGCCCAGCTCTTCAAGGACGAGAAAGGCGGGCAAGTCTCGATGATGGGGCTGATTATGGACTCGCCCATGTTCTGTAACTCGGACAAGTATTCGTTCTGCCTCACCTTATTCAATCTGCCCGAGCAACAACGCGAATACCTGACCTCGCAATTCACCGCACAAAACGAAATCAAGGAAGAACAATTGCAGGCATTGGCAGAGACCTCGCGCGACACCCGGAAGCCCGAAATCGTAAGCCGGCAATACATTCACGACCTGTACCGTTTCTTCAAGCTATGGGCTTACCGCAACGAGTGGACGGACATCTTCAAGAGCAAGCTCGACTTGTGGAACTGCCAAGCGCTGCGCCCGTTCTTTACAGAGCCCGACACCTTGAAACGCATAGCCGACCATCTGTTCGCCAAAGACTATATGGAAGAGGCATCGGCGCTGTATCTGAAACTGAGCCAAGAAGAAAAGCCCGATGCAGAGATAATGCAAAAACTGGGATTCACTTACCAGAAGCTGAAGAAATACGATGAAGCCATCAAGGCGTACAGACAGGCAGACTTGTTCAAGCCCGACCATATCTGGACCTTGAAGCATCTGGCACAATGCTACAAGCACACCCGGCAATACGAACTTGCGCTGGAATGTTACGACAAGGTGAAAGAAATGAAACCCGACGACCTGAACATCCTGTTCCAAATGGGTCAATGCCTTGCCACATTGCGCCGCTATACCGAAGCCTTGGCTTATTTCTTTAAGGTGGAATACCTGGAAGAAGCGCCGGCAAACGCCCGGCGTGCCATCGGCTGGTGTTACTTCATGACGGGAAATTATGAGGACGCGTTCCGTTTCTATCAGAAACTGGTCGAAACGGACCAGGCATCCATGGCAGACTGGCTGAATGCCGGACATGCCCTGCTGGCGCAAAACAAGATGCCCGAAGCGCTCACCTATTACCGCAATGCCGAAAAACGCTGTGCCACCCACGAAGAATTCTTCAAGACTTTCATGGCGGACAAAGAGGCGCTAATAGAACAAGGTATCCCCGAAAACACCCTTTACCTTGTCCCCGACCTGCTTTAATCATCCGTCAACCCATACCCCCCAAAAAAACGCACCTATGTTCATCGCCCTTCGCACTTATGTGCGTTGGCTGATGCACATAAGTGCGTAAGCCAACGAACCTAGGTGCATCAGATTGGACGGCTTTTAGCGGAAAGCCTTGCCATAAGTTCTGCCTCCAACTTACGGCGCACTTCCTCCATCGGCACCTCATGCCCGGTTTCCTTCGCAATGGAAGTCACTCCCTTATCCATAAACCCACACGGATGGATGTAGCCGAAATACCGCAAGTCGGTATTCACATTCAGTGCCAGCCCGTGCATGGTCACGAAATGGCTGCTCCGTACGCCGATGGCACATATCTTGCGCTCGGCAGGAGTCCCTATGCCGAGCCATATACCCGTAGCACCTTTTACCCTGCCTGCCTCTATGCCGTACGAACGGCATACGCCGGCAACGGCATCCTCCAGCAAGGCAATGTATTCTTTCAGCCCCAAATGAAAGTCTTCCAGACACAAGATAGGGTAACACACCAGCTGACCCGGCCCGTGATACGTAATATCCCCTCCCCGGTCGATGTGATAAAGCTCGGCGCCAATCTGCTTCAATTGTTCTTCACCCAGGAGCATATTCGTTTCCTTCCCGTGCTTGCCCAGTGTGTACACATGCGGATGTTCGCAAAACACCAGGCGGTTATGGCAAGGCATCTGGGCTGCACGCTCTGCTATCACTTCGTCGAACAAGCGGGTTTGCCGCTCCCATGCTTCGCGATAAGGCACCATGCCCCAATATTCTGTCTCTATATTCATATTCTTTCTTCCTTAAGACGCCTTATAGGTAAATAGTTCGTATAAATAAAAAAGTTCCGAAAATCGATAAGACTTTCAGAACTTCGCTACATTTTACCTCACGGCTTGGTACACCCTCAGGGACTCGAACCCTGGACCCACTGATTAAGAGTCAGTTGCTCTACCAACTGAGCTAAGAGTGCATCCATAACTATAAATGTCAAATTTCCCGTACAAACCTTCTTGAGGTACACCCTCAGGGATTCGAACCCTGGACCCACTGATTAAGAGTCAGTTGCTCTACCAACTGAGCTAAGAGTGCGTCTCATTTCCGTTTGCGGGTGCAAATGTATAACCTTTATTTGAAACTGCCAAACAATTCCAAAGAAATCTTTCATAAAATTTATTTTTTCTACTTCAAGAGTACCTTTCAAGCGTTTTTCATCCATTTTTTCACTTTAATTGTTAGGGATAATCACACTCATTATTTATCTTTGCAAAAACTATAAGCAACAATTATTATAATAATGCAAACGAGTGATAGTGTTGTAATCATACCTACTTACAACGAGAAAGAAAACATAGAAAACATCATCCGTGCCGTATTCAGTTTGGAAAAGTGTTTTCATATCCTAATCATTGATGACAATTCACCAGATGGGACAGCCAATATTGTGCGCAAATTACAGAATGAATTTCCCGAACGCCTCTTCTTGATTGAAAGGAAAGGTAAACTTGGTTTAGGCACCGCTTATATCACAGGATTCAAATGGGCTATCGAACACCGATACGACTATATATTTGAAATGGATGCAGACTTCAGCCATAACCCAAATGATTTGCCGCGCTTGTACCAAGCATGCCACGACGAAGGATTTGATGTCGCTATTGGTTCTCGCTATATCAGTGGAGTAAATGTAGTAAACTGGCCGATGGGCAGAGTGCTGATGTCATATTTCGCATCTAAATATGTAAGAATTGTAACCGGACTCCCCATTCACGATACCACAGCTGGATTCAAATGCTATCGTCGACATGCTTTGGAAACAATACCTTTAGATAAAATCCGTTTCAAAGGATATGCTTTCCAGATTGAAATGAAATTCACAGCATATAAATGCGGATGCAAAATAAAAGAAGTACCTGTCATTTTTGTCAACCGCGAATTGGGTACATCTAAAATGAATAGTAGTATATTCGGGGAGGCTGTATTCGGAGTTATCCGTTTAAAATGGGATAGTCTGTTTAAATCATATCCCCGAATTTGACAGACATCTAAATTTTTATATATAAAAACACACTATTTAGTTAGGAAAATGTAGAATGTATTTCTTAGAAGAAACCTTATAATATAAAATAAATAAATATGCGGATTTGTATAAAAAATGCGACCATCGTTAACGAAGGAGAAAAATACGTAGGTTCGATCATTATTGAAGATGAATTGATTGGTAAGGTGATGAAGGGTAATGTTGATTCCTATGGTGAATGCGACCGAATCATTGACGCCCAAGGCTGTTATCTGATTCCGGGAGTGATAGATGACCATGTACATTTCCGTGAACCAGGACTAACCCAAAAAGCCGATATAGCTACAGAGAGTGCTGCCGCTGCAGCAGGAGGGGTAACCTCATTCATGGACATGCCCAACTGTAAGCCTCAGACTATTACGCTGGAAAGTTTAAATGAAAAATTCGGTCTGGCCGAAGAAAAAAGCATCGTCAATTATTCTTTCTATTTTGGAGCAACGAATGACAATACAGACTTATTTGCCCAATTAGATAAAACACGGGTGTGTGGCATTAAGCTTTTCATGGGTGCCAGTACAGGCAACATGCTGGTGGAAAAAGATGAGGTTCTGGAACGTATTTTTAAGGAAGCACCTATCCTGATAGCTATCCATTGCGAAAATTCAGACATTATCAAATGGAATACTGAAATGGCGAAACATAAATGGGGGGAAGACCCAAACATAAAATGCCATCCTATTATCCGAAGTGCCGCCGCTTGTTGGGAATCGACACAAGAAGCCATAAGGTTGGCAAATCAAACAGGAGCACGCATACATATACTCCATATCAGTACTGCAGACGAACTGGAACTATTTACCAGCCTTCCTATTTCGCAAAAGAACATTACGGCTGAAGCCTGCATTTCGCACCTGATGTTCAGTGATGAGGATTATGACACATACGGAGCACGTATTAAGTGTAACCCAAGTATTAAAACAAAAAAAGACCGTGATACACTTCGTGCGGCTTTGAACACGAATCTCATCGATGTGATAGGAACCGACCATGCACCTCATCTGCTGGCGGAAAAAGAAGGGGGAGCCTTGAAAGCCGCTTCGGGCATGCCTTCTATCCAATTCTCGCTGGTATGCATGATGGAACTGGTAGAACAAGGGATTTTGTCTGTTGAACAAGTGGTGAAAAAGATGTGTCATGCTCCGGCTGAACTTTTCAAGATAGACAAACGCGGGTATATCCGTCCGGGATATAAAGCCGACTTGGTAATAGTAAACCCCAACAGCGAATGGACTGTGACAAAAGACTGTATAGAAAGCAAATGCGGATGGAGTCCATACGAAGGACATACATTCCACTCGAAAGTAGAAAAGACATTCGTCAACGGGACCTTGGTTTACTCGGATGGAAAAGTAAACAAAGAACACCGGGGAGAACCGCTCCGCTTTAACCGATAAACGTATGAGAACAGCAATTACCACCGTCAGTTATACCGTCCACGAGCTAGTCGACTATATCAACTGGATATACTTTTTCCATGCATGGGGCTTCCAGCCCCGCTTTGCAACCATAGCCGATATACATGGATGTGAGGCTTGCCGTGCCGGATGGCTGGCTGGTTTCACTCAACCTGATTCGGTCAAAGCTGCCGAAGCCGTCCGGTTATATAAAGAAGCAACCGATGTCTTGCGGGAAATGGACGCCAGTTGTCGTATAAAAGCTATTTTCAGGCTGATGGATGCTTATGCTGACGGTGATGACTTGCTGTTGGACGGAAAAAGATTTCCTCTTTTGCGGCAACAGAGTCACCTACGGCCCGATGACCCGTTCTTGTGCCTGAGCGATTTTGTCCGTCCCCTCTCGCAAGGAGTTGCAGACACTGTAGGAGCTTTTGCCACTACCACAGACGACCGCATGGAGCAAACCTGCCGTCACGATGCCTACCGGCACCTGCTGGTCCAGACACTGAACGAACGGCTTGCCGAAGCTGCTGCCGAAAAGCTGCACGAAACCATCCGGAAAGAAATATGGGGATATGCCAAAGACGAACACCTTACCCGGAAACAATTGCTCGATGAAGCTTATCAGGGTATCCGTCCGGCTGTAGGATATCCTTCCCTGCCCGACCTTTCCGTCGCTTTTCTGCTTGACGAACTGATAGATATGAAGCGAATCGGCATCCGTCTGACAGAAAACGGCATGATGCAGCCCCATGCTTCGGTATGCGGACTGATGTTTGCCCATCCTGCAGCGCATTACTTTGCCGTAGGGAAAATCGACGAGCATCAATTGGCTGATTATGCCGGAAGGCGTGGAATGGACCTTGCCTGCCTACGCAAATTTTTAATAGCTAACTTACAATAACAATTATACGGAATATGATTTTACTACGCATTTCATTGTTTTTCCTGATTTTGCTATTGTTGCCCGACTGGTATATCTACAGATTTTATATCAGGCACAGCATGAAGCGATGGAAGAAAATATTTTGGTGGGCACCGAGTGTATGCCTGCTGCTTGCATTGGTGTTTTTTGTCCTTTTCCGCCATTCGCTCCAGCACGCTTTCAGCATATACCTTATTGTGGCATTATGCATAGCTGTCCCCAAAATGGTGTTTATGGTATGCGATGTGATAATCTATCTTTGTAAGAAACTGGCACGCTGCTTCATCAAGGATTCGGTGCCGTTGCCTCTCATCCGTTCCTATAAATTGATAAGAATGTGCATTCCGCTATTAGTAGCATGCATTACGTGTATATATATCCTGTTTGGAGCAGCTTTCGGGAAAGAGTACTTTCAGGTAAAAGAGGTGACGTTTTCTTCTCCCGACCTTCCTCCGGCATTTGACGGATACCGTATCCTGCAATTATCAGACATTCATTCAGGAAGCTGGGACGATGGAGGGAAAGCTTTGGAGCGTGCCGTCGCTTTATGCAATGCCCAACAACCCGACCTTACCGTGTTTACCGGCGACTTGGTGAACAGCCTTGCCGATGAGCTGAAGCCTTACATGCCTATCCTTTCCCAATTAAAAGCAAAAGATGGCGTTTATTCTGTGTTAGGCAATCACGATTATGCCACCTACGTGCATTGGGACAATGAAGCCGACCGGCTTGCCAACATCGATTCGCTTATCTCGCGAGAAGAACAAATGGGCTGGGACATGCTGATGAACGAGCATCGCATCCTGCACCGTGGCAACGACTCCATTGCGCTGGTAGGAGTGGAAAACAGCGGGAACCCACCCTTCCCTAACCGTGGAGACCTGCCCAAGGCATTGCGTAACACCGGAAACATGTTTAAAGTCTTGCTCAGCCACGACCCTACCCATTGGCGCAGGGAAGTCCTTCCCAAGACTGACATCCAACTGATGCTGGCAGGACATACCCACGATATGCAAGTCAGTCTGTTCGGATTCTCTTTCTCGAAATTCGTTTATCCCGAACATCGGGGAATGTATTTGGAGAATGGTCGCGGACTGTATGTCAATGTAGGATTAGGTTTCGTCATGTTCCCCATGCGCCTGGGAGCCTGGCCCGAGATTACCGTTATTACGCTCCGGAAAGGAAATTGAAAACTCAAGAGCTGATTAAACTGATAAACTCACAAACCGAAGAACTTAAAAACTAAAGAACCAATAAACTTAAGAACTAAAAAACTTAAGAACTAAAGAACTAATAAACTCACAAACTTAAAAACTAAAGAACTGAAAGCCCCATGAGATTCATTTACATTATTTATCAAATCTGCATCGGATTGCCAATCTTTTTAGTAGCTACCATCCTTACAGCACTCACCACCATGGTAGGGTGCTGGTTAGGTAACGGCCATTTTTGGGGATATTACCCCGGAAAGCTTTGGTCGCAACTGACATGTTTCCTATTCTTACTCCCAGTCAAAGTAGAAGGACATGAAGTTTTAGACAAAAATACTTCGTACGTATTTGTAGCTAACCACCAGGGGGCATTCGATATTTTTCTGATTTATGGATTCTTAGGACGCAATTTCAAATGGATGATGAAAAAAAGCTTGCGGAAAATACCTTTTGTAGGCAAAGCCTGCGAGTCGGCAGGATTCATTTTCGTTGATAAATCCAGCCCGCGCAAAATCTATGAAACCATCAAGCAAGCCGAAAGAGTATTACAAGGAGGAACGTCGCTGATGGTTTTCCCCGAAGGAGCACGTACCTATACCGGCAAGATAAATGCCTTCAAGAAAGGAGCCTTCTTCATTGCAGACCAATTGCAGATGCCGGTCGTGCCTATGACCATCAACGGCTCTTTCCAAGTCTTGCCCCGTACGGGTAAAGTGCTTTCTTGGCATCCGCTGACGCTTACCATTCATGCGCCGATTCAACCACTCGGCAAAAAAGGAGAAGAAAACCTGCAGATGCTGATGACCGAATCGTATAAGGAAATAGAAAAAGACTTGAAATAAAAAAGCAACGGGGCGGCTGTACTTCACTTGCACAGCCGCCCCCCTGTTGCTTATACCTATTATTATATATATTATATAATCGCGCAGACTTCCTTTGCCAACCGGTCTGCCTCTTCCATTGTCCGAGCTTCGGAATACACACGGATGATAGGCTCGGTATTGCTCTTGCGCAGATGCACCCATCCGTCGGCAAAATCTATCTTCACTCCGTCCGTATCATTTATCTCTTCATTACGGTACGTTTCCTTTACCTTTTCCAAAATCGCATCAATATCGGTATCAGGAGTCAGGTCGATACGGTTCTTTGCCATGTAATAAGCCGGATAAGAAGCCCGCAATTCGCTTGCCTTCTTGCCTTCGTGTGCCAAATGGCTTAAAAACAAGGCAATGCCTACCAAGGCATCACGACCGTAATGCGCTTTCGGGTAAATCACTCCGCCATTGCCTTCGCCGCCGATTACGGCATCTACCTCTTTCATCTTTGCCACGACATTCACCTCGCCTACAGCCGAAGCAAAGTATTGCATGCCGTATTTACGGGTCACATCCCTCAAAGCACGGGTCGAGCTTAAATTCGATACCGTATTGCCCGGTGTATGCTTCAGCACATAATCGGCTACTGTCACCAGGGTATATTCTTCGCCATACATGGTTCCGTCTTCACAAATCATCGCCAGACGGTCGACATCCGGGTCAACGACAAATGCCACATCCAATCCACCTTTCTTCATGAGCTGCATAATATCACCCAGATTCTTTTCTAAAGGTTCCGGATTGTGCTGGAAATCACCTGTCGGTTCGCAATACAGTTTCTCTACATGCTCTACTCCCAACTGCTCCAACAATTGGGGCAAGATAATGCCGCCCACCGAATTAACGCAATCTATCGCTACCTGGAAACCTGCTTTCCGGATGGCTTCTACATCTACCAGGTCTAAAGCCAGCACACGTTCGATGTGCTTTTCACCGTATGTGGAATCTTCGGTATAATGTCCTAACGAATCGATATCCGGGTATTCGAAGTCTTCTGCTTCGGCTATTCGGAGCACTTCCTGCCCTTCCTGGGCATTCAGAAACTCACCGTGTTCATTCAGCAGCTTCAATGCGTTCCACTGTTTCGGATTATGGCTGGCTGTAAGGATAATGCCGCCACATGCCCCTGCCATCGTTACTGCCAGTTCGGTAGTAGGCGTAGAGGCAAGTCCTATGTCAATTACATCAAAGCCCATGCCCATCAATGTGCCGCACACGATTTTACGTACCATATCGCCTGATACACGGGCATCACGGCCTACCACGATACGGTGGCTTTTTACAGAAGAAATGCGGCGTATTAACGTCGCATATGCAGAAGTGAATTTTACTATATCCAGCGGAGTCAGCCCTTCGCCTGCCTTTCCGCCAATGGTTCCCCGGATACCGGAGATTGATTTTATCAAAGACATGATTCCAATAATTTAGCTGATTAACACCACCTTTTTACTTACCTAGATTATAGGTTATCTCATAATAACACGGATATACATAGCTGCTGGCATTTGAGGTGCCTTCTCCGTGAGGAACAATCAGACGCACACGGGCTACATCCGTCGACGAAGCAGTGCGCGCAGGCTTCACGTAGCGCAAAGGCAAAAGCCATCCCGAAGGTACGGAAGTAGTCTGATAAACCGAATTCATAATGTAACTCTGGGTAAAGGAAGCCGAATAAGACTCGCCGCTAATGGTCACCTTATATTCTTCCGGATGAAGCATATACATCGGGAGCGACCACGAAGAGTTCACTATCATCAAGGGGTAATTATACAGATTCATGTTTCCGGTCAGCGTGTCGCCCAGGTTGAAAAGATCATCACGGTTCTGCATCGCAATTTCGAAATAACGAGAAAGAATGGAATACGACCCATCGGGCAATACCTCCGTTCCCTTGCCTTTTTCTACAATATTCATATAGATACCGCTTTCGTCGAAAAGCACGAACTGGTTTTCATGAGTCATTGTGTCTTGAGCATAAAAAGTACTCTCGTTTATTACATCATAATCATGCGTAGTAATCCAAGCATTGATTGCGTCGATTTCGTCATCTCTCATTTCAGCATACGTCTTCCCGTTATCACAGCCCTGAAATACCAAAGCCGTCAGGAACGTTGCCGCCATAAATAGTCTTACCTTTTTCATTCTATATTGCATTTGTGGGGGCAAAATTAATAAAATGGCGGTATATAAACCAAGGCTCCCATTGATTTTATCATTAAATTATCAAAATTGCACCGACTTTCCCTGCAAAGATTGTCCTGCTTTTACCAATAAAAAGCATATCACCAAAGGTTAGATTATAAAATAAAAATATTAAATCTCATAACTGGTATTAAAACATAGTGTGTCATCACCATAGCTTGAGTTCTGGATATTTTTCTACAGACCGCAGAATATCTTCTTTTGTGTTATCTATTTCTCCTTCTTCACGGTAGATATAACGCAATTCGTAACCGTCTACAGTTTGTTTTTCTTCATCTACATAACTGTATATCATACAGGTGTAAATCCGTCTAGGCGCATCAAGAAACGTGATTCGGATAAGTACACCACCATAATCAGATGGCTCTATTATTCCAACTATGAATTTGCCTTTTATCTCTTCCTTGTAAGGGTCCAGGTCTGGATTGCTGATTTTTCCTGCATTATAATCATCTAAATATTTGCGTAAAGTACGGATGTATTCGTTGTCCAACCAATCCTTTTTTGTCCAGCCTCCAAAACGGATTTCATAAATCGATTTTCGCGTACTGATAGTATCTGTTGTTTGCAGAACACTGTCAGCGTAATCCTGTTGCAACGTGTTTTGTCCCACAGCGCAAATAGGCAGAAATATGCCTACGGTAATAGATAACAATATAGGTTTCATCTTTGCTAATTATTATTAATTTTTAGAACCTGTTTAAATTTTAAAGTTTATCATTGAAAGCGTGTTTCTTCTTTCTGCGAAAATGATTATTTTTAAGTTACCACACTTGAAATAATTATGTATTCGACAGATATAGAAGAAACACAGTGGCAAGTTATCAAGAAAATCTTGAACCTGCAAGAAAGAAAGCGAAAATATAATTTGCGTGAGATATGGGATGTGAGAAAGTCCGTATTCAAAAAGGTCAAAAAATAGCATAGACGACAACAAGAAAGTGAAAGGTATCAAACGGCACGTGGTAGTTGACAAGAACGGTTTTCTGATTGCGGTTATGGTAACCATAGCCTGTGTGCACGATGGCAAGGCAGCTTACCTGCTTGCCAGATGCCTGAAAGAACTTTGTTGCAACCTCAAAGTCATTCTTTCCGATGCCGGATACCGGGGAGAAGTAGCTGACAATATCTGCTTTTTAGTCAAACAAATGTTGATATGATTAAACATTTTTTGTGGTTTTCTATTGCGAGAATAACTTTGTTTCAGTTCTTTTTTTGTACATTTGCCCCCGAATCGCCGCTTCATATTTTAAAACTTAACAAAAGCGGCTATTCAAAAACAAGTTAAGTAGTTGTATTTTAAACACTTTGTGGTATGGAAACAGTTATCGTAAAGCACACAACGCTTTCTGCATCTTGCCACATAACAACGACAGACTATTGCTGCTGAGATTCGTCCAGAATACTGCCGTTACACCTGAAAGAAGGTACACCATAACTCTCATGCGATTGTCAGGAGAGGAGCAAGAAAACACTATTCATTTTAGCTAACCAGTTGCCCAGGTATCAGTTGACGAGTTGACAAGGCTTTTGTTTGAGATAACTAGTTTCCTATTTCCTAGTTACCTGATTCAACTAGTTATCTCAAAAGTGTAATCCTGTGGTGAAAATAACAATTTGCGAGAATCTACTTCTATGCCTCGTGACAAACTAAATAAAGTAGACTTCCATTGGCACATCGTCCGTACACTCCCCCATCAGGAAGCAAAGCTTGCCAAATTGCTAAATGAACGTTTGTCAAAAACCGACAACATTCTCGAAGTATATTGTCCTACGCATACCACCGTCAATGTAATAAGAAACGGAAAGGATATCAACTCACCTTTGTTTGCCGGCTATGTGTTCGTTCTTTCTACCGGAGAAGCGTTGGTAGAGTTCATCAAGCAACATTACCCCGATGGCATCGTGCTTCACGACCGTAGAAAAGAACAAAAAGAAAGAGCTGGGCTTTGGACTATTCCCGAAAATCAGATGCGGGCATTCATGGATTTCAACGAAAACTATGCCGACCAGGTAATCATCTTGGAACACCCTTATTCCGATTATCAGTTTAACCCGAAGACCAATGAGCCCAATGAGATAGTCAAAGTCATCGACGGACCTCTTGCCGGACGCGAAGGATATATAGCCCGTTTCCGACGGGACAAACGGATGGTGTTCAAGATGAAAGCGATAGATTCCGACCAATATTTCACCGTTTCCGTTCCGAACATTTGGAACTTCCATGTAGTACGTCTACATAATACTGAAGGCGACCGACAAACCGTCGGCACCATGAAAGAACGTGCTGCCGACCTGCTTATCGGTATCCTGCAGGCCTGCGAATATGGAGAGCAAACCCTTCCGATGTTACACAGTATAATAGAAAGAATGGCAACAAAACCCTCATTGGTCAACTTGTGCCAGGAACTTTTCAAAAAAGACCATGAGGCAGTAAGCCGTAGACTGGCACAGATAAATACCGAAGAAGCTGAACTTATCCTGAATCTCGCCCGTTATGAGCACGACAATCCAGGTTATGTAAAAACAAAT
Source organism: uncultured Bacteroides sp. (assembly GCA_900544675.1). Taxonomy (GTDB): domain Bacteria; phylum Bacteroidota; class Bacteroidia; order Bacteroidales; family Bacteroidaceae; genus Phocaeicola. The sequence continues at coordinate 767 of UQVZ01000006.1, read as the reverse complement.
TGGAATAAAAACCTACTCCGTCCTTTCCTCACTCCGACATCCGGTGTGATACTGGACAAAGACAAAAACGAAGCAGAACTTCAGCATAAAGATTTCACAGAAATCATCCGTCAAGTTCTTATTACAGAAGAGGTTTATTATCCCAGCCAGGAGAAAGACGGAACAGTCACCACTGCCTATTACGCCCATATAGGTATCCTGCCCTCTCCTAACAACAACGAGTCGGAAAAGACCTACACCCTCTTCGCAAATTGGGACACATTCTTAGGCGAATATTTCCTGACAGCAGGTAAAGCTAATGAAAAACTGGTAAGCGGAACCCTACAAACTGCTCACGAGCAAGAAGCGGAAGACAAAAAAGAAAAACTCATCGAGTCGTTCCGCAACTATGCCCCCACCTTATATAATATATTAACCGAAAAAAGCTCATCTGTAAAAGCCATCCCAGATTTCAAGGTAGGTGAAACAACCCTGAATGCAATGACCCTCACCACAACAGATATAGCAAAAGGAAAAGAAGAGCTGATACGTATCTGTACCGCTATCTGCCAAGAAATAAATACCACCACCCACCTGGCAATATGGCGCAGGTATCTACGCACTGTATGGCTACACAATTAAATGAAGAATGATGAATGAAGAATGAAGAATTTTTTAGTTGACAAGGTAACAAGTTTTTTCTAGTTAGGAGTTAAAGAAGTTAGAGAAGTTAAAGCCAATACTTCTGCTGATGTATCGATTCTTCATTCTTCATTCTTAATTCTTCA
>UQVZ01000005.1 GCA_900544675.1 uncultured Bacteroides sp. | reverse complement strand
TTCAAATTTTAAGGAGACTGTAACATTATTCTTGAATCAATTCAAAACAGTTTCTAAACGGATAGACCAAATCCAACTCCTCCAATTCATCGTCCAATTGACGTTGTTCTTCTAATCCCAATGATTGTAAATAACGAGAAATTTCCTCTTCTAATATTTTCATCTTTATACATAAATTAAAATATTAAACATATCATCTACAAAAACAAATCACCAAGCATTAAAATCAATTATAATTACATTTTAACTTGCATTATATATTCCTGCTCCTCAGGCGTTATTCCAAACAGGGCGTAAACTATATTATCTAATGCATCCATGAACTTGCCAACTTCCCTTGAGCACCGAATCTCATCTACCAGCTTACTTAAATTCCTATCTTGTTGCGAAGTTAATCGGGGAAAAGGCAATTTCTGTAAATTACTTTTAAGAATCTTGATATCCGCAAATTTCTTGGAATAATAATACCGATATAAAGATGAATTCAACAACGCAGCCACACTTTTCACAGATATTCCATCGAGTTCTGGAATCAGGATGTTAGCACTATTCAGACACAAACATTGCTTGTCATCATAAGCCACTATAGGACATTTCGCAATAAAACGATAAATCAATTTCTCTGGTGCCCTGAAAAACTCCTCCTTTGCACATTGTTGAAACGCATCAGGCTCAAACAAAATATAAGACATTGATACCGGTTGCAATAGAAATGGTTGTACATCTTTCCCTGTATAGACTGGCTCCATTCCCTCACCCGGCACTTGTTTCACTTTATTTTTATTATCTCCCGTCACAATCCCCAATGCCCAACGACTATGAGTAAGGTTATCATGACGGCATGCTTCCATTTTTTTTAAAATAGAATGATCGAATTCTGACAATCGCTCGATAACTATTCTATTTCCACGACAGTCTTCGTCAGACAAGGTCACATCAACAACTTCTTGTCCAGTAACTACCTTATAGCATTGGACCGTAACTTGCCGAGGAGTCAATCGAATACTGAAATAATCCGTAAAAACACCATCAAAACGATGGGTATATAAATCGATTTGTTCAATAGCTGTATGCTGCAAGATATAATTTCGTATATCACTGTGTGTCTTAATCTTAAGTAAGGAATTGGGTAAAAGGAAACACAATTCACCTTTATGGCTTAAATGTCGTAATGATTGAATCATCATCATCGAAGCCCGTTCCTTCGATTTAATTAGCGGATAATCAGTCGTATACGAATTGTCCTTATCAGCTCCCCAAGGAGGATTGGTGTATATATAATCAAAAACAGAAGGGATAGCATGAACACCTATGCCTGACAAGTCATTCTTCAGGAAGTCCAGGCAATAAATATTCGGGATAAAATCGAAATCAGCATATTTCACCAAAAGATTAGTAGAAGCAATCAATACTGCTATCGGATTGATATCGAAGCCATACAAGCTTAACGGATCATGCGTCTTTACTCCCATCAGAAAGGCTCCGCTTCCACAACATGGATCCAGAAACGTTTCTCCAGGAAGCAACTTTTTTTCATTAAGCATACAAGCCACAACCTGCTTATTCGTATAGTATTGTCCGAAAGAAATTCTCTCTCCTTCGGGCATAAGAGATTGATAAATAAAGCCAAGAATATCCTCCTTTACATTCCAGACATCGTCTGGTACCTTAATATCTATATACTTCAACCCTGCATATTTAGCCAAAAAAGCCTGCACTTCTTTTTTGTCATAGATATGGGCACTACGAAGATAAGAGACAGCAAGCGAATACATAATATCATCAATAGACGCTTCCAGACCTGAAACTTCTTCCAACAATAGATTCGCTTCATCATTATTCAAATAACTTAAAGCAAGGATTCGCTTTTTCGATTGTGTCTTATTAGCCCGTTTAGTCAATTTAACTTCAGGATTACTTCCCAACTTTTTCCAATTGTATGCTGTCGCCTTACTGATTCTACTCATATTACCAGCCGGTTATTATTTACATTTACTACATTCAAATAGGGTACAAAATTAAGGAATTACTCCTAAATGAAAAAATTTTCTCTCGCAAAGGAACAGGAAACGCTGGCAATATAGGATACTTGCCCAAGTATTATTAGATACTTCGGGCTTTATATTGTTATCATTGGACATTTGAAGATGATATACAGGCTAATGCATCTCTACATGAAGAAAAGCCGGAATCTCCTCGCAGAGACTCCGGCCCACTTTCATCAAACAACCAATAAGAAAATTAGAGGTAATCTAATGATATTATCTAATGAATAACAGCTCTCTGTATTTCGGCAACGTCCACATCTGGTCGTCTACAATCAGTTCCAGCTTATCGATGTGATAACGAATCTGTTCCAGCATCGGAGCTATGTTATCATGATAAGCAACGGCTTTTTCACGCTCGTCTACAATCTTATTCGCAACTTTACGTGCCTCAATCATGGCATCTACGTGCTCCTTAATGTAAGACGTATGTTCCGAAATCTTACGGATGATGGCAATGTTTTCAGCCGAAAGTTTTTCGGCTTCTTCTGCCTGGAACAATCCTTTCATCTTATATACATTGTCAATCAGCTTGCTCTGATATTCGATAGCCACCGGCACGATATGGTTCATCACCAAGTCGCCCAACACACGCGCCTCAATCTGGATTTTCTTCGTATAAGTTTCCCATTTCACTTCGTTACGGGCTTCCAGTTCTTTTTGCGTCATGACGCCCTGCGATTCGAACATCTTCACCGATGCAGGAGTCAGATACTGGTCGAAGATGACCGGACAACTGGTCTCGCAGTCCAGCCCGCGGCGTGCGGCTTCTTCTTTCCACTCCTCGCTATAGCCATTGCCGTCGAAGCGGATAGGTTTGGAAGCTTTGATATATTCACGGATTACCTGAATAAGGGCAGACACTTTCGGCTCGCCTTTCTCAATCAGTTCGTCTACTTTCTGTTTAAATTCCACCAATTGCTCTGCCACAGCCGTATTCAAGGCTATCATCGCACTGGCGCAGTTAGCTTCCGAACCTACCGCACGGAATTCGAAACGGTTACCCGTGAAAGCGAAAGGTGAAGTACGGTTACGGTCTGTATTGTCAATCAGCAATTCCGGAATCTGCGGAATATCCAGCTTCATGCCGTGTTTGCCTCCCAATGCAATCAGGTCATCCGTCGAACTTTCTTCCATGTGGTCGAGCACCTTGCTGAGCTGTGTTCCCAGGAACGAAGAAATAATAGCAGGAGGCGCCTCGTTGGCTCCCAGACGATGAGCGTTGGTGGCGCTCATGATAGAAGCTTTCAGCAATCCGTTATGCCGGTAAACTGCCATCAAGGTATTGACAATAAACGTGATGAAACGCAGGTTTTCTTCCGGAGTCTTGCCCGGAGCCATCAGCAACACACCCGTATCGGTTCCCAACGACCAGTTGTTATGCTTGCCCGAACCATTGACACCCTTGAAAGGCTTTTCGTGCAGCAATACCCGGAATCCATGCGTACGGGCTACTTTGCGCATCAATGACATAATCAGCATGTTATGGTCTACGGCAAGATTGCATTCCTCAAAGATAGGAGCCAGTTCGAACTGGTTGGGAGCCACTTCGTTATGACGGGTCTTGACCGGAATGCCTAATTCCAATGCCTGGATTTCCAAATCTTTCATGAAAGCGGCAACACGGCTCGGGATAGCACCAAAGTAATGGTCTTCCAGCTGCTGGTTTTTCGAAGCCTCATGCCCCATCAGGGTGCGGCCGGTCAGCAATAAGTCCGGACGTGCAGCATACAATCCTTCATCTACCAGGAAATATTCTTGTTCCCAACCCAGATAAGCCGAAACCTTCTTTACGTTAGGGTCAAAGTAATGGCAAACATCTACCGCCGCCTTGTTCACTGCCCGCAAGGCTTTCAGCAACGGAGCTTTATAATCGAGCGATTCACCTGTATAAGCGATGAACACCGTAGGGATGCACAACGTATCGTCTACTATAAACACAGGCGATGAAGGGTCCCATGCACTGTATCCGCGTGCCTCGAAGGTATTGCGGATACCGCCGTTCGGAAATGACGAAGCGTCCGGTTCCTGCTGTACCAGCAATTTACCGGAAAATTCTTCCATCATGCCTCCCTTGCCGTCATGTTCTACAAAGGCGTCATGTTTCTCTGCCGTTCCTTCGGTCAACGGCTGGAACCAGTGCGTGTAGTGAGTAACTCCTAGTTCGCTTGCCCATTGTTTCATACCTGCAGCTACAGCATCAGCAATGCTGCGGTCGAGAGCGGCACCGTTATCCATTGCGTCTACCAGTTTCTCATACACTTTACTGGGCAGATACTTGAACATTTTCTCGCGGTTGAATACATATTTTCCGAAGTATTCACTCGGACGCTCCTTCGGAGCAGGTACATCAAAGGGTTTCGTCTGAAACGCTTTCTCTACTACCCTGAATCTTAATGTTGACATAATACCTCAAATTTAGTTGTTATTTGTTTAGCTATTATTCTGTTTAAAAATCTTTTTGAAACTAAAGATAAATATATCATATCTTTTTGTTCATTGCAAAAGTAAGGCTTTTCATTCAGATTCGTGCAAATAAAAGACGTATTTTCATGTATTTGTTTGACAAACTTTCAATTTGAAGCAAAAGAAAAGAATCAGATTTCAAATTCATTTATATACCAAATAAAAACAATCTATTTATCACACCTTTATAAGCATTATTCTCAAAATGTCATCATAAACACATTCCCTAAAAACAAAAAGACATCCTATTCAACTTTCTAATATAAAAATATTCACCAACTTTATCCTCATGCCTATAGCGCCATTTACCTCCATCTAACGGACAATTGCAGATACTGATTAAAAATAACACATAAGTTTTACCGTTTTTCGGAAAATTCTTCTATCTTTGCGGTCAGTAAAACAAAGGGGTGCCCACATGCGGGCTGAGATTATACCCTACGAACCTGATACGGTTAGTACCGGCGAAGGGATTGTTTCTTCGGACAACACTCTTTTATATCTCTCCTGCTTGCAAGCATGTCTCTTTGAGTTACACCTTTTATATTATATACCTATTATTAATATAGAAAGACATGATTATTACAGTTAACAACAAAGAGACGGAACTCACTCAAGGAAATACGGTAGCCGACCTGGCAAAACAACTGGAACTGCCCGAAAAAGGAGTGGCCATCGCCTTGCACAACCGCATGATTCCCCGCGACAAATGGGCGGAACAAACCTTGCAAGCCAACGATAGCCTGGTTATCATCAAAGCCGCTTGTGGAGGATGAGCACGATGGAACTGCAGTTTATCACCCATTACACCGACCGCTATACGTACTTCGACGGTGCACGCATGGCACTGGAAGGAGGATGCCGGTGGATTCAGTTGCGCATGAAAGACGCTTCGGAAGATGAAATAGAACAGGAAGCCGTGCGCATACAGGATTTATGCCGCCAATACGGGGCTAAGTTCATCATCGATGACCACGTGGAACTGGTCAGAAAGCTACATGCCGACGGAGTGCATCTGGGTAAGAAGGACATGCCCGTGAAAGAAGCAAGGCAACTGCTGGGCAAAGATTTCATCATCGGTGGCACAGCCAACACATTCGATGACGTACAGATGCATTACGCGTCGGGAGCGGACTACATCGGATGCGGACCGTTCCGCTTCACGACCACCAAGAAGAATCTAAGTCCGGTATTGGGTCTGGAAGGTTATCGGGAGATTGTATCGCGCATGAAAGCCGCCGGTATCTCGCTTCCCATCGTAGCCATCGGCGGCATCACCGCAGCTGATATTCCCGACATCATGCAGACAGGTGTGACCGGCATCGCACTAAGCGGAAGCATCCTGCGTGCCGATAATCCGACGGAAGAGACAAGAAGAATAGTTTTGCTGATGGATTCAAATAAAACAAACACAGAGACACGGAGACACAGAGAAAATTAATAATTAAAAACGAATAGTTAATAACGGATGGATTTTTCACTTATTAATCTGCGTAATCAATGATGTAAAAAAATCTGTGTAATCTGTGGTGAAAATAATAATCTGCGTTAATCTGCGTTAATCTGCGTTTCAAACAAAACTTGTCAACTAAAAACTAACAAACTTAAAAACTTAAAATATATGAAAAAACTGATTATTGCCGGAAAAGAATTCGAGTCACGCCTTTTCCTGGGCACAGGAAAATTCAACTCGAATGAAACCATGGAAAAAGCCATTCTGGCTTCGGGCACCGAAATGGTGACTGTAGCCATGAAACGTATTGAACTGAACGATAAAGAAGACGACATGTTGCACCACATCGTCCACCCGCATATCCAATTATTGCCCAACACCTCGGGTGTACGCACGGCAGAAGAAGCCGTATTCGCCGCACAGATGGCACGGGAAGCATTCGGCACCAACTGGCTGAAACTGGAAATCCATCCCGACCCGCGCTACCTGCTTCCGGATTCGAACGAAACCCTGAAAGCTACAGAAGAGCTGGTGAAACTAGGCTTCGTGGTTCTGCCTTATTGCCAGGCCGACCCCACTCTATGCAAACACCTGGAAGAAGCCGGTGCCGCTACCGTCATGCCCCTTGCCGCTCCCATCGGAACGAATAAAGGACTTCAAACACGCGACTTTCTGCGCATCATCATCGAGCAAAGCAACGTGCCCGTAGTGGTAGACGCTGGAATCGGCGCTCCGAGCCATGCCGCCGAAGCGATGGAAATGGGTGCCGACGCCTGTCTGGTAAATACAGCCATCGCCGTAGCAGGCGACCCGGTAGAAATGGCCATCGCATTCAAGGAAGCCGTCATAGCCGGACGCCGTGCCTACGAAGCAGGACTGGGCATACAAAGCGAAAGTTTCGAAGCATCCGCCTCATCTCCCTTAACCGCGTTTTTGAATGTTTAATAAAAAAGAGGTAACAAGGTATCAGTTGACAAGTTAACAAGGTTTTGTAATTAGGAGTTAAAGAAGCTAGAGAAGTTATCACTCCGCTTCGCTTCGTTAGAAGTTAAAGCCAATACTTCTGCTGATGTATTCCGTTATTAACTATTAATTTTTAATTATTAATTAAATAAGCCTAGTCAACTCGTCAACTGATACCTCGTCAACTCATATAAAAAATACCATTATGGAAAAAGACAACAAGCCCTACGCTCACCGTGAGAAAGCCTACATGCAAGGTTCACTCTTCCCGTTTATCCGGGTGGGAATGCAGAAAGTCAACCTTACTCCGACCGTCAACATCGTGAACGGAAAGAAGGAAATGACCCCTAACGCGCCTGTTTACATCTACGACACCAGCGGTCCGTTCAGCGACCCTTCGGTGGAAATCGACTTGAAGAAAGGCATTGCCCGTATGCGTGAAAGCTGGATTACCGGACGAGGAGATGTAGAACAATTGCCTTCCATCACTTCCGAATACGGAAAGATGCGCCGCGACGACCCTTCGCTCGACCATCTGCGGTTCGAACACATCGCACTGCCCTACCGCGCCAAAGCCGGTAAATGCTGCACCCAGATGTATTACGCCAAGCAGGGCATCATCACTCCCGAAATGGAATACGTAGCCATCCGGGAAAACATGAACTGCAAAGAACTGGGCATCGACACTTATATCACACCCGAATTTGTACGCGACGAAATCGCATCGGGACGTGCCGTATTGCCTGCCAACATCAATCACCCGGAAAGCGAACCGATGATTATCGGACGGAACTTCCTGGTGAAAATCAATACCAATATCGGCAACTCCGCCACCACATCGAGCATCGAAGAGGAAGTGGACAAAGCCGTATGGAGCTGCAAATGGGGAGGCGACACGCTGATGGACCTCTCTACGGGAGACAACATACACGAGACACGCGAATGGATTATCCGTAACTGCCCCGTACCGGTAGGCACCGTGCCCATTTACCAGGCACTGGAAAAGGTGAACGGGAAAGTGGAAGACCTGACATGGGAAATCTACAAGGACACACTGATAGAGCAATGCGAACAGGGTGTGGACTACTTCACCATCCATGCAGGCATACGCCGTCATAACGTACACCTGGCAGACAAACGTCTGTGCGGCATCGTAAGCCGCGGAGGAAGCATCATGAGCAAATGGTGTCTTATCCACGACCGGGAATCGTTTCTCTACGAACACTTCGATGACATCTGCGACATCCTAGCCCAATACGATGTAGCCATCTCGCTGGGCGACGGTCTGCGCCCCGGATGTATTGCCGACGCCAACGACGAAGCCCAGTTTGCCGAGCTCGACACGATGGGCGAACTCGTAGTACGCGCATGGGAAAAGAACGTGCAGGCATTCATCGAAGGACCGGGCCATGTGCCCTTGCACAAAATCAAGGAGAACATGGAACGCCAGATATCGCACTGCCACAACGCGCCCTTCTATACCCTGGGTCCGCTGGTGACCGATATTGCTCCGGGATACGACCATATCACTTCCGCCATCGGCGCGGCACAAATAGGCTGGCTGGGTACTGCCATGCTATGTTATGTAACGCCGAAAGAACATCTGGGCTTGCCCAACCGGGAAGATGTGCGTACAGGTGTCATCACATACAAGATTGCCGCCCATGCCGCCGACCTTGCCAAAGGGCATCCGGGCGCACAGGTCCGCGACAATGCCTTAAGCAAAGCGCGCTACGAATTCCGTTGGCGTGACCAGTTCCATTTGAGTCTGGACCCCGACCGTGCATTGGAATATTTCAACGAAGGCCGTCATACCGACGGAGAATATTGCACGATGTGCGGTCCGAACTTCTGCGCCATGAAGCTGAGCAGAGACCTGTCTTCAATTAATAATTAAAAATTGAATAATTAATAACGGGGAATGTTCGGGCATCTTTCCGTTATTAATTATTGACTTAATTATTAGTTTACAATTATTAACTATTAATTATTAACTCAATAAATGTTTAGTGACGAATTAGAAAAAATTGACTGGGAGGAGACGACCAAAGCCATCTACTCCAAAACCGAATCCGACGTGCTGAGAGCACTCGGCAAATCACATTGCGACGTAAACGATTTTATGGCACTGGTATCGCCGGCTGCCGAAAAATATTTGGAACCGATGGCACGGCTGAGCCGTAAATATACCGAGGAACGGTTCGGCAAAACCATATCGATGTTCGTACCGCTCTATCTGACCAACTCATGCACCAACTCGTGCGTGTATTGCGGCTTCCACATCAGCAATCCCATGGCAAGAACCATTCTGACGCCTGAAGAAATGGTCAACGAATACAAAGCCATCAAGAAACTGGCTCCTTTCGAAAACCTGCTGATTGTAACCGGAGAAAATCCCGCAAAAGCCGGTGTACCTTATCTTGCCAAAGCGCTCGACCTGGCAAAACCTTACTTCTCGAACCTGAAGATAGAAGTGATGCCGCTGAAGACCGAAGAATATGCCGAACTGACCAAGCACGGCATGAACGGAGTCATCTGCTTTCAGGAAACCTACAACAAGGCACGGTATAAAATCTATCACCCGCGCGGCATGAAGTCGAAATTCGAATGGCGCGTGAACGGCTTCGACCGCATGGGACAAGCCGGCGTACACTCCATCGGCATGGGCGTACTGATCGGACTGGAAGACTGGCGCACCGATGTCACCATGATGGCGTACCATCTGCGCTACCTGCAAAAACATTATTGGAAAACCAAATACAGCGTCAACTTCCCCCGCATGCGCCCGGCAGAGAACGAAGGCTTCCAGCCCAATGTCATCATGAGCGACAAAGAGCTGGCACAGGTGACTTTCGCCATGCGTATCTTCGACCACGATGTGGATATCTCCTACTCTACCCGTGAACCGGCTTATATCCGCGACCACATGGCATCGCTGGGAGTAACCACCATGAGCGCGGAGAGCAAGACCGAACCGGGAGGCTATTACACCTATCCGCAAGCGCTGGAACAATTCCACATCAGCGACGACCGCACCGCCGTAGAAGTGGAAGAGGCACTGAAATCCGTCGGACGCGAACCGGTATGGAAAGACTGGGACGCTTCATTCGACTTCGTAAAATAAAAAAGCATGGAAAGATATAACCGCCAACTGCTTCTTCCCGAAATAGGAGAAGAAGGACAACAACGGCTCAGCCATGCACGAGTGCTTATCGTAGGCGTGGGAGGACTGGGTTCTCCCATCGCCCTTTACCTGGCAGGAGCCGGTGTAGGCACTATCGGGCTGGTAGATGACGACACCGTAAGCGAAAGCAACCTGCAACGCCAGGTGCTGTATGCCGAAACCGAAACGGGACAAAGCAAAGCCCTTTGCGCCAAACGACGGCTGGAAGCCTTGAACAGTACGGTCCGGATAAAGGCATACCCCGTCCGCCTGACACCGGAAAACGCAAGGGAAATCATTGCGGACTATGACATCGTAGTGGACGGATGCGACAACTTCGCCACCCGCTACCTGATAGACGACACCTGTGCCTTATTAAATAAGGTATATGTATATGGAGCCATCCGCGCCTTCGAAGGGCAAGTGTCCGTATTCATGCCCAACCGGGAGGGAGGGAAAAGATACCGCGACATTTATCCCGACGAAGAAGAAATGCGTTCTCTTCCGCCGCTTCCGAAAGGAGTGATGGGGGTCACACCGGGACTTGTAGGCTGCGCCGAAGCCAACGAAGTAATCAAAATTATTTGCGGATACGGAGCCCCTTTAGCCGGAAAGTTATGGCAAATCGACCTGAAAACGATGGAAACGTACACGATTTTGCTTTAAGTTACGCTAATATTACAAACTTATTACTACCTTTGCTGCATCATATAGCGTGTTGACATGAAACTGATAGTAATAACCAGGCCCACTTACTTTGTGGAAGAAGACAAAATATTGACGGCTCTTTTCGAAGAAGGGCTGGAAATTCTTCATTTACGCAAAACCGACCCTACCCCGGTCTATGCCGAAAGACTGTTGACATTGATTCCGGAAAAATACAGGAAGCGTATCGTCGTACATGGGAATTTTTACCTGAAAGAGGAATATAAGTTGCGGGGCATTCACCTGAACAGCCACAATCCGGTCATTCCCGAAAACTACACAGGGCCGATTACTACATCTTGTCATTCGCTGGAAGAAGTGAAACAGAAAAAGTCGCAGTTCGAATATGTCTTCCTTAGCCCTATATTCGACAGCATCTCGAAAGAAGGCTATGCCTCTGCTTTCACACCCGAAGAAATACGGGCAGCGGCAAAAGAGGGCATCATCGACAAACGGGTCATTGCATTGGGAGGAATCGACGAGACCAACATCCTGCAGGTAAAGGATTTCGGTTTCGGCGGATGTGCCGTATTAGGAGGCCTATGGAACAAGTTCTGTCCCGAGCACGATTATAACTACAGCGACCTGATCGAGCAATTCAAGAAACTGAAAAGCCTGGCTGACTAAAGTTTTTCGGTACATTCTTTTGTCCGGTTTGAAGAAATAGCGTAACTTTGTATATACTTTTTAAGGCAACATAATTAAACAATGAGCGAAACATCAAAATTTAAAGTATTCTCGGGCACAAACTCGAGATACCTCGCAGAAAAAATCTGCAAATGTTTGGGATGCCCGCTGGGTAACATGAACATTACTCATTTCGCAGACGGCGAATTTGCAGTATCTTACGAAGAATCGATCCGTGGACAGCACGTGTTTCTCGTACAATCCACTTTTCCGAACTCCGATAATTTGATGGAGCTTTTACTGATGATTGATGCAGCTAAACGTGCATCGGCAAAACGTATTATTGCTGTTATCCCTTATTTCGGATGGGCGCGTCAAGACCGTAAGGATAAGCCCCGTGTCTCTATCGGTGCCAAGCTGGTAGCCAATTTGCTGAGTGTAGCAGGTATCGACCGTTTGATTACGATGGATTTGCATGCTGACCAGATTCAGGGATTTTTTGATATCCCGGTGGATCACCTGTACGGCTCTACCATCTTTGCTCCCTACATCCAGTCGTTGAACTTACCCAACCTGGTCATCGCCACTCCTGATGTAGGCGGATCGAAACGTGCCAGCACGTATGCCAAATACCTGGATGTGCCCTTGGTTTTGTGTCACAAGACACGCGAAAAAGCCAATGTCGTAGCATCTATGCAAATCATCGGTGACGTAAAAGGCAAGGACGTAGTCTTGATAGACGACATGGTGGATACAGCCGGTACCATTACCAAAGCTGCCGACATCATGAAAGAAGCCGGAGCCACTTCAGTCCGTGCCATTGCCTCTCATTGTGTCATGTCGGGTCCGGCATCCGAACGGGTGCAGAACTCGCAACTGGAAGAACTGGTATTCACCGACAGCATCCCGTACTCGAACCGTTGTGCCAAAGTGAAACAGCTCTCTATAGCCGATATGTTCGCTGAAACGATTCGCCGTGTCTTAAGCCACGAATCCATCAGCTCGCAATATTTACTCTAACTCACTTCACCACAGATTGCACAGATTGCCCCGTGTAATCTGTGGCAACTCTCATCCCCCAGACTCCAATGAAAATCCTCTGGCTTGACCTGAACAGCTCGTATGCGCATTCCTCGTTGGCATTGCCCGCCTTACAGGCCCAACTGACAGGGCATACACAAATCGAATGGGACATCGTATCAGCCACCATCAACGAGAATCCCGGCATGACGAGTGCCGAAATCTGCCGCAGGAGACCGGACATCGTGGCGGCTACATGCTGGCTGTTCAATCACGAGCCGTTGCTTCATACCCTCGCGCGCATCAAAGCCCTGCTTCCTTCGTGCCGCATCGTTTTGGGCGGTCCCGAGTTTTTGGGCGACAACGAGACATTCTTACGCAACTACCCGTTTGTCGACTGCGTGTTCCGGGGCGAGGGAGAGGAAACCTTCGCACAATGGACAGCCGTATGGAACAAACCCGAACAATGGCATACCACCAAAGGACTATGTTATCTTGACACCCATCAGGCGTATCACGACAACGGCAGGGCACAAGTGGCAGACATACAGCATCTCGTTCCGCCGGAAGAAAGCCCGTTCTTCAACTGGAGCAAGCCTTTCGTACAACTGGAGACCACACGCGGATGCTTCAATACCTGCGCTTTCTGTGTAAGCGGAGGCGAGAAACCGGTACGCACCCTATCCATCGAAACTATCCGGAAACGCATCGGGATTATCCGGGAGCACCACATTCACAACATCCGTGTACTCGACCGCACATTCAATTACAACAGCCGGCACGCCAAAGCCCTGCTCGACCTGTTCCGCGAATTTCCCGACATCCGTTTCCACCTGGAAATACATCCGGCCCTTTTAACCGACGAGCTGAAAGAAGAGATTGCCTCGATGCCTGCCGGACAACTTCATCTGGAAGCCGGCATACAAAGCCTGCATCAGGAAGTACTGGACAGAAGCCGGAGAAACGGGAAACTGGAAGATGCCTTGGCTGGCTTGAAATTCCTTTGTGCGCTACCCAACGTAGAGACCCATGCCGACCTGATAGCCGGACTTCCGCTTTATCACCTCGGACAAATCTTCGATGACGTCCGTATACTGGCTTCATACGGAGCAGGCGAAATCCAATTGGAAACGCTCAAGCTATTGCCCGGAACGGAAATGCGGAGACGGGCCGAGGAACTGGGAATATGCTATTCTCCCTTTCCTCCTTACGAGGTATTGCAAACCCATGAAATTACACCCGACGAACTACAAACGGCACGAATGCTCTCCCGCCTGCTCGACGGATTCTATAATGCAAAGGTATGGCAAGCCGTCACCCGCAAGCTGATTGTAGAACAACCCGATTTTCTTCACCGTTTTCTCGACCATCTGATTCATATCGGCGTCATTGACCAGCCGATGAGTCAAGAACGGAGAGGCATCCTGCTATATGACTTCTGCCGGAACACTTATCCGGCATACGAAACCGCCGTAACACTCGCGTGGATAGAAGCGGGCATGTCGCTCAAAAAGCAACCTGCTGCCCGCATCCGTACCAAGCATGTATTGCCACCCGAACATTGGGAAATAATCTACGGCACTTATCACGAAGGATTGAGGCTATGCCTGCTTCCTCCGGCCGAAGGTGAAAGCACGGCTTACTGGTTCGGATTCGAAACCGAATCGCAGCAAGCCAAACCGGTATTCAAGGCGGTGCAAAAGGAACAGGCTTAAAGCAAGCCTGCCCTCTTTACAAACAAACAGAATCAGTAACCTAAAAATCATTTTCCCATGAACAGAATCTGTCATCTTTTTCAAATCAAGTATCCCATCATTCAAGGCGGGATGGTATGGTGCAGCGGCTGGCGGCTGGCTTCAGCCGTAAGCAACGCCGGAGGACTGGGCTTGCTGGGAGCTGGCTCCATGCACCCCGAAACCTTACGTGAGCACATCCGCAAATGTAAAGCGGCTACCGACAAACCTTTCGGAGTCAACGTACCCCTGATGTATCCCGAAATAGAAACCATCATGCAAATCATTGCGGACGAGGGTGTAAAAATCGTATTCACCTCAGCCGGAAGCCCGAAGAAATGGACCGAATGGTTGCACGACCATGAAATACTGGTAGCCCATGTAGTGTCTTCTACCAAATTCGCCGCCAAATGCGAAGAAGCGGGCGTCGATGCCATCGTGGCAGAAGGCTTCGAAGCCGGAGGACATAACGGACGGGAAGAAACCACAACCATGTGTCTCATCCCGGCTATCCGCCGCACCTGTACCTTACCTTTGCTGGCAGCCGGAGGCATCGCTACCGGAGAAAGCATCCTTGCCGCACAGGCACTGGGAGCCGACGGCGTGCAAATAGGCACACGCTTCGCACTGACCGAAGAAAGCTCGGCACACTTCTCGTTCAAAGACCGCTGCCTGCGCCTGAATGAGGGAGACACCATACTGACGCTGAAACAAATCACTCCCACCCGACTGGTAAAGAATGATTTCTACAAACGGGTGGAAGAAGCGGAGCAACGGGGCGCTTCGGTCGACGAACTGCGGGAAATACTGGGAAGAGGACGTGCCAAACTGGGTATTTTCGAAGGAGACATATTCGATGGAGAAATCGAAATCGGTCAGGCAGCTTCACAAATCAAGCGGTTGCAGCCGGTCAGCGAGGTGATGAAAGAACTGGTAGAAGACTATCAGGAGGCATTAAACCGCATGCAGGCAATCAGGACTTTGGGGGATTGACAATGAGCGAAGCAACTACCTTGCCCAGTCGCCGCGAACATATCGTCTGGCTCGACATTGTCCGCTTTGTCGCTATGTTTACCGTCGTATGCAGCCACAGTGCAGACCCTTTTAATTTCTTTACAGGCGAAGCGCCTGCCAACCTGAACGAAATCAAATTCTGGGGTGCGGCGTATCAGTCCTTTCTGCGTCCTTGTGTCCCCCTGTTTGTCATGATTACCGGCACCCTGTTATTGCCGGTCAGAGGCAATACGGGTACCTTTTATAAGAAACGCATCAGCCGGGTACTTTGACCTTTCCTGATATGGTCTGTAATTTATGGAGCTTTCCCATGGCTCATGGGAGCCATAGGAGCCGGTACGGAAGGCATCCGCGTCTTCTTTCCCTATTTGGGCGAAGAAGCCACCCGCCTGTCTTTGGCGGACACATGGGGATACATCAGCCAGATTCCACTCACCTACAATGCCTTCGATGTACACATGTGGTACATCTACCTGCTCATCGGACTGTACCTGTACATGCCCATCTTCTCGGCATGGATAGAAAAAGCGTCCGACCGTGCCAAACGCTGGTTCCTGATAGCTTGGGGAATCACACTCTTTATTCCCTACATACGGACATTTATCAATCCGTATATCTGGGGAGCCTGTTCCTGGAACGAATTTTATATGCTGTATTACTTTGCAGGCTTCAACGGATACCTCCTGCTGGGACATTATTTAAGTAAGGTAGAATGGAGCATTTCGAAAGTATTGCTTTATGGCGTTCCGATGTTCCTTATCGGCTATATCATTACTTTCGTAGGATACCGCCACATGACTACACTACCCACTTATACCAACGAGCAACTGGAACTGTTTATCTATTATTGTTCGCCCAACGTGGCACTAATGACCATTCCGGTATTTATGTGCTGCAAAATCATCTGCATCCATTCCGAGCACGTGAAACGCGCCCTTGCCAACCTGACCGTCTGCGGATTCGGCATCTATATGGTGCATTTCTTCTTCACCGGTCCGGCCGTAACCTTGATGCGCCTCATCCATATCCCGCTCGGATTACAGATACCTTGCGCAGCCGTTCTGGCATTCCTTGTTTCCTGGCTATTGGTATTGGCTATACGTCGGGTCACAGGCGAAAAAACAGCGCGGTATCTTGTAGGATAAAGCACAGGCATTGCATACGAAGAAAGAGTGGGCACCAAACGTATGTTGTCGCCAGTCTTCAAAATGGCACTTCCTGCCATTGCGGCACAATTTGTCAATCTGCTCTACAATTTAATAGACCGTATCTACATCGGACATATTCCTCATATCGGTACCGATGCACTGGCTGGCATCGATGTAACCAGTGCAGTCATCATCCTGATTTCCGCATTTTCCTCTATCGCAGAGTAGGAGGCTCTCCCCTCACGGTTGCCTTGGAACAAGGCGACCGTGAGAAATCAATAAATATAGTCCTATCTAGCATTCGCTTTCAAATAGTAGCTTCTTGCTTTTTTTTACGTTCTTGATATTACAAAAACATTTCAAACACATACATAATGCTATCCCCTAATTGATTTAAATCAATAAATGACACCTTGATACATATTTTCTTTGGATATTATTTTTATGTTATTCAACATATCCTTATCTTTGCATCGGTAAAAAGATAAAGCTCGAGCTAAACTAGATTTAAAAGATAACATTATTGTTTTTAAGGTAACAAGTTTTTAGGTAACATTTAAAATTTAGGTATTATGAAAAAGTTTGGATTAACATTAGTAGCTGCTTTAGCGTTTTCTGCATCAGTATTTGCTAACGGTGTAAACGATTCAACTGTTGTTGCTAAATGGGATGGATCTATTAACAAAGCTAAACTGAACAAGTATTTGAGACTGAATTCAACTCAAGGTGAAGAAGTAGCAGACATTTGCGACTATTTCCAAGAACAGATGAAGATAGCTAACCGTTCTACTAAAGACGCTAACCAGAAAGTACGTAATGCTGTATATGGAAATCTGAAGTTAATGAAAAAGACGTTGAATGATAAGCAATATGCCGACTATGTACGTCTGATGGCATTGACTTTGCGTAACAAAGGTATCAATATTGATAAATAATTCGTTCAAAAATAGATTTTAATAATTAAAGTAAGGCATCCTGTTAAGGGATGCCTTTTTTGTTTTATATGCTTAATCATGCTTCGGGACAGCTACTACTGAAATTTGCTTATCAGGCTTTTTCTTTCAATAAATTTTCCAGCCTAATCAACTCATCACGGTATTGGGCAGCTTCAATAAAGTCGAGTTTCTTGGCAGCCTCCTGCATTAGTTTCCGTGTACGATTGATGCTCTTCTGTAATTGTTCTTTCGACATATATTGTACAATCGGATCGGCTGCAGCATAAAGTTGTTCATCTGCATCAGTATATGCCTTAGGCTGGTTCGAAACCTGTGCTTCACTTTCTGTTTTTTCGAGCAATACATTGCTATATGCACGTTTAATCTGTTTTGGAGTAATGCCATGAGCTTCATTATAAGCTAACTGTTTGGCACGTCGGCGATTAGTTTCATCAATAGTCAGGCGCATACTGTCGGTAATCTTATCGGCATACATGATTACCTTACCATTCACATTCCGGGCTGCTCTTCCAGCTGTCTGCGTCAACGAACGATGCGAACGGAGGAAGCCTTCTTTATCAGCATCCAGTATAGCGACTAAGGATACTTCGGGTAAATCCAAGCCCTCACGAAGCAAGTTGACACCCACCAGTACATCGTAAACACCCTGACGCAAGTCATCCATAATCTTCACACGCTCCAGGGTTTCTACATCACTATGAATATAAGTACAACGAATACCATGATTAAGCAGGTATTCAGTCAGTTCCTCCGCCATCCGTTTGGTTAGAGTTGTAACCAGCACACGCTCCTGCACTTCGATGCGCTGCTGAATTTCTTCCATCAAGTCATCTACCTGATTCATACTGGGACGTACTTCGATAACTGGATCCAACAATCCGGTAGGACGGATAACCTGCTCTACTACGACACCTTCACTTTGTTCCAGTTCATAATCATCAGGTGTCGCACTGACATAAATCACTTGTTTCACCATTTCCTGAAATTCTTCGAACTTCAACGGACGGTTATCCATAGCAGCAGGCAGCCGAAAACCGTATTTTATCAGATTTTCCTTACGTGCACGATCACCTCCATACATGGCACGGATTTGAGGAACACTAACATGACTTTCATCAATAACCATCAGGAAATCTTTTGGAAAAAAGTCGAGCAGACAATAAGGACGAGTACCGGGAGCTCTACCATCAAAGTAACGCGAATAATTCTCTATACCCGAACAGTGTCCCAGCTCGCGAAGCATTTCCATATCATAAGTGACACGTTCGTATAACCGTTTGGCCTCAAAAGTTTTACCTTGTTCTTCGAAGAAAGCGACCTGTTTGGTCAAGTCGTCTTCAATATCATGAATGGCACGAAGCACACTTTCCTTGGTAGTCATAAACAAATTGGCAGGATAGATTTTATATTCATCAAATTCGGCCAGTCTGTGTCCCAAAATCGGGTCTATCTCTTCGATAGCATCGATTTCATCATCCCAAAACATCACTCTCAACGCATTATCCGTATAGGCAAGATAAATATCTACTGTATCGCCTTTTACCCGGAAGTTTCCACGATTCAATTCAAGGTCATTGCGTACATACAGGCTGTCTACCAGTCTTCTTAGAAAGACATTGCGGTCTATGCGCTTGCCTTTCTTCACATCAATCACATTATTGTAGAAATCAGCCGGATTTCCCATACCATAAATGCACGAAACAGATGAAACGACGATAACATCTTTTCGTCCTGAAAGCAAAGCCGATGTAGCAGCCAAACGCAGCTTGTCTATTTCCTCATTGATGGCAAGATCTTTCTCTATATAAGTATCAGTAGAAGGAATATAGGCTTCAGGTTGATAATAGTCGTAATACGACACATAATATTCAACTGCATTATGTGGGAAAAAATTCTTGAACTCGCCATAAAGCTGGGCAGCCAGTGTCTTATTATGACTCAAAATCAGTGTAGGTTTATTGATATTCTTAATCACATTAGCTATGGTAAATGTCTTACCCGAACCAGTTACACCCAACAAAGTTTGAGCAGGCACGCCGTTTTCTATTCCTTCAGTCAATTGTGCAATAGCTTCCGGTTGGTCTCCAGTAGGCTGATAATCTGATACAAGTTCAAAATTCATACGGACAATGTTTAAAAAGCCCGTAAAGTTACATAATATTTTTCACCGACAGGGAAAGTAGTCGAATTTTTATATTAAAAATTATTGAGTTGTTGCATTATTCGACGGAAAGCCGTACTTTTGCACAACTATATTAATTGATATGAAAAAGTACATCGTTATGTCATTACTTCTAGGCGGAGCACTGACTTCGTGTGGGGAGTATAACACCGTGCTTAAAAGTACGGATTACGAATATAAATACGAAGCTGCAAAAGGATATTTTGCCAAAGGGCAAAACAGTCGTGCGGCTACTTTGCTGGAGGAATTGATTCCTATCTTGAAGGGAACAGCTAATGCAGAAGAGTCAGCCTATATGCTGGCTATGACCTACTTCAATCAGGGGGATTTCATTTCAGCATCCCATTATTTCAATGTATATTATACCACTTACCCACGTGGCACCTATACTGAATTGGCACGTTTCTTCTGTGGAAAGGCATTGTATCTGGATACGCCGGAACCTCGTTTGGACCAGACTAGTACATACAAGGCTATTCAGGAACTTCAGATGTTTATCGAATATTTTCCAACCAGTCCGCGTAAGGAAGTGGCTCAGAACATGATTTACGAACTACAGGATAAACTGGTAGAAAAAGAGTATCTTTCAGCAAAGCTATATTATGACCTGGGTTCATATACCGGAAATACTTCTTACAGCAGTACGGGTAACAATTACCTTGCCGCTGTAGTGACAGCACAAAATGTGTTACGCGACTATCCCTATACTAAGTTCAGGGAAGATCTTTCCATCCTGATACTTCGTGCCAAATATGATATGGCAAGAGAAAGTGTGCTGGAAAAAAAAGAAGAACGTATGCGTGACACGATAGACGAATATTATGCATTCAAGAATGAGTTTCCCGAAAGCAAGTATATCCCTGAAGTGGAAAAGATTTTCAAGGATGCCAGCCAATATGTAAAAGAGGAAAATTAATCAAGGTTTATAATAAAGTAAAATTATGGATTACAAAAAAACAAACGCTCCTACCAATACCATTACGCGTAACCTGATGGAATTGTGTGAAGATACGGGTAATATCTATGAAACTGTAGCTATCATCGGTAAGCGCTCGAATCAGATTGCTGTGGAAATGAAGAATGATTTATCGAAAAAGCTGCAAGAATTTGCTTCATACAATGATAATCTGGAAGAAGTGTTCGAAAACAGAGAGCAGATTGAAATTTCACGGTACTATGAGAAATTACCGAAACCGACACTGATTGCTACTCAAGAATACATCGAAGGAAAGGTATATTACCGCAATCCGGCGAAGGAAAAAGAAAAATTACAATAATAATTCCATAGAAAGGGACACAGAAAATGTATTGTCATCAGACCTCTTTCTCAAAAAGAAAGAAAAGGATGAACGTACGTTTCTGTGTCTTTTTTGTTTTTAACCCATAGAAAAAGATTCTCTATTATGATACAACGTATTCAAACTATCTATTTATTCGTAGTTGCCTTATTGCTGGCAGTAGCAATGGCAATGCCTGTAGGTCATTTTTATACCCAAACCCATGTAGCCGCCCTCAGCAACCTGACCGTAACGGCTGCTGACGGTACGGTTAATTACGTGTCGTGGCCCTTGTTTGCACTCCTGCTGATAGCTGCAGCCTTGTCGTTCATTGCCATTTTCTTGTATAAGAAACGAATGGTACAAATCCGCTTGGCAGTCATCAGCAACCTTGTATTAGTGGGTTATTATATAGTAGCAGGTGTATTGGCTTATTCGGTTCTATCGGCATATGGTAGCTTTACACCTTCAGGAGCAATTTGTCTGCCAGTTATTAGCATTATATTAAACTGGCTTGCTATCCGCGGCATACAAAAAGATGAGAAACTGGTTCGTTCTTACAACACGATTCGATAAACATCGTAGCACCATCTTATTAAAAACAGGATACAACCATAAAAATGGCATGCGTAAAAACAAATATTAGTTTTTACACATGCCACATCAAAAGCCTTAATTCATATAAACAGGACTATTAAAACTCCTAAAGGGTACGATTTACTGAATCAATATAATCCAGCAGTTCTTTTCTTCCTGTCTTCTTTTCCGATGAAGTAATAAAATAAGGAGGAAGCTCTTCCCATTGCTCTTTCAAGGTTTCAAGAAAGCGGTCTACATTCTCTTGGGTCTTTCTGGCACTTTGCTTATCTGCTTTGGTAAATACAAGTGC
Source organism: uncultured Bacteroides sp. (assembly GCA_900544675.1). Taxonomy (GTDB): domain Bacteria; phylum Bacteroidota; class Bacteroidia; order Bacteroidales; family Bacteroidaceae; genus Phocaeicola. The sequence continues at coordinate 99,636 of UQVZ01000005.1, read as the reverse complement.
AAACGGAACGCCATTCTCGCCCAGCCATTCAATAAATGCCAAATCGATTTTCTGCGGTTCCAGCCGGCTGTCTATCAAGACGAAAAGACACGTCATCTGCATCCGTTCCAATACGTAATGCTGAATAAGATTCTTGATGCTTTCCATCACTTTTTTCCCTCGTTGCGCATAACCATATCCAGGCAGGTCGACCAGATACCAAGCATTGTTAATCAGGAAATGATTAATCAATAATGTCTTGCCGGGTGTAGACGAAGTCATAGCCAGCTTGGAGTTATTGGTCAGCATATTGATAAGGCTGGATTTGCCTACGTTCGAACGCCCGATGAATGCATATTCCGGCAGGTTTCCTTCCGGACACATGTCTGCCCGCGAGTTGCTTATTACGAATTTGGCACTTGTTATTTCCATTTATATATAATCTTTCTTATTGGTTTTTGATTGATTTCAATAGTAGTCCGGCTTTATTGGGATTATTCCAGGCATTTGTCCAAGTCACGGGTGATTTGCTCCTTGTCAAGATGCTGGCCGATGAAGACGATTTTAATCATACGGTCTCCGTATTTCTCGTCCCAGTCACGCATCAGTCCCGGTTCTTGTACCATCAGTTTGACCAAGTCTTCTTCGGGAGCCGTGGCATACCAAAGCCCTGCTTCTCTCAGTTGCTTTTGCTTGCCCGCTTGTTCGAAGAGGAACGACATGTCGCGATTGTGGCTGAAATAGCATACCCCTTTCGCGCGGATGATGTTCTTGGGCCATTTGGTGGCGATGTAGTGATCCAGTTTATGGATGTCGAATGCCGGGCGGCGATAATAAACGAAAGTGCTGATGCCGTATTCTTCCGCCTCACCTTCATCGTGGTGATGATGGTGATGGTGTTCGTGATGATGTCCTTCCGCTTCTTCGTGTCCATCTGCATCCTCGTGATGATGATGCTCGCCGTTAGGTTGCAGGTGGGCTTCACGCTCTTCTTCTTCCGTCGCAGCTTTTTCGATGCCCCGAATCCATCCGGCAGAAGTAGCCACCCGTTCGAAATCGAACAGATGTGTATTGAGCAGTTTGTCTAAATCGACATCCCCGTAATTGCATTCAATAATTTCTGCTGCAGGCTGGATGGTGCGGATAATCTGTTTGATGCGTCCCAGTTCTTCCGGCTTTACCTCCGCAGCTTTATTCAGCAGGATGATGTTGCAGAATTCGATTTGCTGAATTATCAGGTTCTCGATATCTTCCTCATCGATATTCTTGCGTGTAAGGTCATCGCCGCATGCAAATTCATCTTGCATCCGTAAAGCGTCTACCACTGTTGTGATGCAATCCAGCCGGCAGATGCCGTATTTGGTGTAAGCTCCTCCCAATGAAGGGATAGAACAAATGGTTTGGGCAATCGGTTCGGGTTCGCAGATGCCGCTGGCTTCAATCACGATGTAGTCGAAACGCTGGCTTTTCATCAGCTCGAACAACTGCTCTATCAAGTCTGTCTTCAGCGTACAACAGATGCATCCGTTCTGCAAAGATACCAGACTGTCATCCTTTTGGTTTACAATGCCTCCCTTCTGTATCAGGTCTGCATCAATGTTGACTTCGCCCAAGTCATTGACTATGACGGCAAACTTGATGCCCCGTTTGTTCGAGAGGATTCGGTTTACTAATGTAGTCTTTCCGCTGCCCAGATAACCGGTCAGGAGCAGCACCGGAATTTCTTTTGGTTTCATTTTGTTGTTAAGTAGCTAAGGACTAGATGACTAGGAACCAGGTTTAAAATAGTATCGTTAAAGCATACTTAGAATCAGGTATCTGAACCTGATCACCTGGTACCTGGTCAACTGGTCGACTTATTCAAATAAACTTCTGAATTTCTTGAAGATTTTCTCTTTCAGCGTCATATTGGGTTTGAAGCTTTCCGACTCCTGCCATTTCTCCAATGCCTGACGTTCTTCTTTGGTCAGCTTTTCGGGGATGTATACACTTACATTCACCAGCAGGTCACCCGTGCCGGTATTGTATCCGTAGCTGTTGATAGTAGGAAGTCCTTTGCCGCGCAGACGTAATACCTTACCCGGTTGGGTTCCCGGCTCAATCTTGATTTTCGCTTTTCCGTCGATAGTCGGTATCTCTACCGTGCCCCCTAAGGCTGCGGTGGGCACACTCAGCAGCAGGTTGTAAATCAAGTCGCTTTCGTCACGTATCAGTTCAGGATGCTTTTCTTCCTCCACTAATACCAGCAAGTCGCCCGGTACGCCGTTATGTTTTCCGGCATTGCCTTTACCGTTAATCGTGACCTGCATGCCTTCTGCCACACCGGCAGGTATCTTCACGGTTACGATTTCTTCACCGTAAACGATGCCTTCGCCGTCGCATTCCTTACATTTGTTTTTGATGATTTTACCTTCACCGCCGCATTGCGGACATACGGTTTGGGTCTGCATCATGCCGAAGATGCTTTGCTGGGTGCGTGTTACGCTTCCTGTTCCGTGACAGGTAGGACATGTCTCTACACCTCCCGTACCTTCGGCACCGGTGCCATGGCAATGACTACATGGAACGTATTTTTTCAGCTTGAACTTTTTCTCCACTCCGGTAGAAATTTCTTTCAATGTCAGCTTTACCTTTACGCGCAGGTCAGAACCTCTGTACCGGCGTTGGCGTGGCTGACTGCTTCCGCCTCCGAAACCGCCGAATCCACCTCGTCCGCCGAAGATATCGCCAAACATCGAGAAGATATCGTCCATTGACATACCGCCTCCACCGAAGCCTCCAAAACCTCCGCCTCCGGCAGCTCCGTCTACTCCTGCAAAGCCGAACTGGTCATAGCGTGCACGTTTGTCGGGGTTGCTCAGCACCTCGTATGCTTCTGCCGCTTCCTTGAATTTCTCTTCAGCTTCCTTGTCACCGGGATTCCGGTCGGGATGGTATTGAATCGCTTTCTTACGGTATGCTTTCTTTATTTCGTCTGCAGAGGCTGACTTCTCAACCCCCAATACTTCGTAGTAGTCTCTTTTTGCCATATCAACATCTCATTTTAATTATTGTGCAACAACAACCTTAGCGTGGCGGATTACTTTATCATTTAAGGTATAGCCGGTCTGTACGCAGTCCAGCACCTTTCCTTTCTCTTCTTCGCTCGGGGCAGGAACCAATGCGACAGCCTCGTGGAAATCGGTATCGAAAGCTTCGCCTATGGGTTCCATCTTTTGCAAGCCTTCTTGCGCCAGCACTTTCTGAAACTTCTGCGAAATCAGCTCGATGCCTTGGCATACGGCCTCGATGTCTTCCGATTTCTTGGCGTTCTGCAAGGCACGTTCCATGTCGTCCAAAATAGGAAGCACGGCACTGATGGTCTTTTCTCCGCCGTTCTTGATAAGTTCGGCTTTTTCTTTCATCGTGCGTTTACGGTAGTTGTCAAACTCGGCAGACAGGCGCAGGTATTTGTCTTTCTGCTCTTCGATGGTCTGCTTGGCTGCATCCAATTCCTGTTGCAACTTTTGTTCTTCCGTCAACTCCTGAGCCTCCTCTTTCTTATCTTGTTCTTTTTCAGCCGCCTTTTCCGCTTTTTCTTCGGTGGCTTTAGCTGATTGGTCTTGTTTCAATTCTTCTTCGTTAGGATTCTTTGTACTCATAGTTATATTGCGTTTTTTATTTTGTTCTTTTTTAAGATGTGTCTCTACAAAATCTATGCCTGAATGCCGAAAGTCAGGAAAACAGGTGCAAAAGTAGTGATTTTTTGCCATACTGGCAGGGTTTATGCCGCTTCATTCGTCTTTTTTTGCTATCTTTGTGCCCGATTTAATAAAATAGGTATAGTAACAGGTATAATAAGAAGATGATAACAGTTTCAAACGTAGCCGTTCAATTCGGGAAGAGAGTATTGTATAATGATGTAAACATCAAGTTCACCAATGGGAACATCTATGGTATCATCGGTGCCAACGGCGCCGGAAAGTCCACTTTCCTGAAAGTGATTTCGGGAGAACTGGACCCTACCAAAGGAAGTGTGACACTGGGACCGGGCGAACGCCTTTCGGTATTGAGTCAGGACCACTTTAAGTATGATGCGCATACGGTGCTCGATACGGTGCTGATGGGACATACCGTATTATGGGATATCATGAAGCAGCGCGAGGCTTTGTATGCCAAAGCCGACTTTACCGATGAAGACGGGCTGAAGGCTGCCGAACTGGAAGAGAAGTTCGCCGAGCTGGAAGGATGGAATGCCGAAAGCGATGCCGCCATCCTGTTGAGCGGACTGGGCATTAAGGAAGACAAGCATTACGCGCTGATGGGTGACCTGAGTGGTAAGGAAAAAGTGCGTGTGATGTTGGCTCAGGCATTGTTCGGCAATCCCGACAACTTGCTTCTCGACGAGCCTACCAATGACCTGGATATGGATACGGTGACTTGGCTGGAAAACTACCTGGCCGATTTCGAGCATACGGTGTTGGTGGTAAGCCACGACCGTCACTTCCTTGATTCTGTCTGTACGCATACCGTCGACATCGACTTCGGAAAAGTAAATCTCTTTGCCGGAAACTACAGCTTCTGGTACGAGTCCAGTCAGTTGGCTTTGCGCCAGCAGCAGAACCAAAAGGCAAAGGCTGAGGAAAAGCGCAAGGAACTGGAGGAGTTTATCCGTCGTTTTTCTGCCAATGTGGCAAAATCGAAGCAGACTACCAGCCGCAAGAAGATGCTGGAAAAACTGAATGTAGACGAAATCAAACCCTCGTCACGCAAGTATCCGGGCATCATTTTCACGATGGATCGCGAACCGGGCAACCAGATATTGGAAGTATCCGGGCTGCGGGCTGAGACGGAAGACGGAACCGTATTGTTTAACGATGTCAACTTTACCGTAGAAAAGGGAGACAAGATTGTATTCCTGAGCCGCGACCCGCGTGCCATGACGGCTTTGTTCGAAATCATCAACGGAAACCGCAAGCCTCAAGCCGGACATTACAACTGGGGAGTAACGATTACTACCGCTTATCTTCCACTGGATAACACCGATTTTTTCAATAGCGACCTGAATCTGGTGGATTGGCTGAGCCAGTATGGCGAAGGAAACGAAGTTTATATGAAGAGTTTCCTGGGCCGTATGCTGTTCTCGGGCGAAGAAGTGCTGAAGAAAGTCAATGTGCTTTCGGGAGGCGAGAAGATGCGTTGCATGATAGCCCGTATGCAGCTGCGCAACGCGAACTGTCTGATTCTGGATACGCCGACCAATCACCTCGACTTGGAATCGATTCAGGCGTTCAACAACAACCTGAAGATTTACAAAGGCAATATCCTCTTTGCTTCGCACGACCATGAGTTTATCGAAACCGTTGCCAACCGTATCATCGAACTGACTCCGAACGGCATCATCGACAAGATGATGGAGTATGACGAGTACATTGCGTCCGACCACATCAAGGAAATGCGTGCCAGAATGTACGGGGACAATTGAATAAATGAAGAATGAAGAATTAAGAATGAAGAATTTAATATAGGCCGTTAAAAATAGGATTATCCTCTTTCGCAAAGAAGATAGTCCTATTTTCATTTGACTGATTATCTGCTCTGTGTCTCTGTGTTCGGTAAAATCGGTTTCATGCTTTTATAAGAACTCTGCACCGAACGAGAGAGGGAGCAGGCTTTTCACTCCTTCCAGACAATAGATTTCCTGTTCGCTGTACAGCAGAATCCGCATCGGGCGATGATAGCGTTGTTCGGTTTCCAGCAAGACTTGCCGGCAGGCGCCACAGGGCGGAATCGGAGTCTGAACAAACCCTGAAGCGCTGCGGGCTGCAATGGCAAGTGTCTTTACAGGCTGGTCGGGATATTGCGAATTGGCATAAAACAGGGTGGTACGTTCGGCACATGTGCCCGAAGGGTAGGCGGCGTTCTCCTGGTTCGAACCAGTTACTATCGTGCCGTTTGCCAATAAAACGGCAGCTCCGACCGCAAAGTGGGAATAAGGAGCATAACTCCGCCGGGTCGCTTCCTTGGCCGCGTCTATCAGCCGGCGGTCTTCTTCGTCCAGCTCGGTATACGGGCAGGCACATACGGGTATTTCTATTCTGAAGTTTCTCATGGGAATTTGTATTTCTCTTATTTTATACAAATAAACAGAAAAAAACGGAGATTTCCTATCTTGTTTTGCATTTATTCCGACGATGCTTTATCTTTGTCGGTATAAAAAACAGAAAAAGAATGAAAAACATCACTCATTGGTTGCTTCTGTTCAGTTTGCTGTTATGGACAGGTGCCGTTTCGGCACAACGGAACAAGGCATACGAAGATTATATCAAGAAATACCGGAGTATTGCGGTCGACGAAATGAAACATTACCGCATCCCGGCAAGCATTACACTGGCACAGGGGCTTCTGGAGTCAGGAGCCGGTAAAAGTCAGCTGGCACGGAAGTCTAACAATCACTTCGGCATTAAGTGCGGCGGTTCATGGGACGGACCTTCGGTCAGCTATACCGATGATGCGCCCAACGAATGTTTCCGTGCTTACAAGCATCCGAAGGATTCTTACCGCGACCATTCCAAGTTCTTGCGTTCGGGAGCACGCTATGCTTTTCTGTTCCGTCTGAAGATTACCGATTACAAGGGATGGGCAAAAGGATTGAAAAAAGCCGGTTATGCTACCGACCCCAGTTATGCCAACCGCCTGATTAAGATTATCGAAACGTATGACCTCGATAAATACGACCGTAAGGGAGGACTGAAGTGGGCGGAAAAGTTCCCGAATCCGCACCAGCCTTATCTGGCAAACGAATTGCTTTACGTCATAGCCCGTCCCGGGGATACCTTTAAGAGTATCGCCAAGGAATTTGACTTGAAGAAGAAGAATGTGCGCAAATACAATGAACTTCCCAAGGATTACGAGTTCCGTGGGGGAGAAATCGTGTATCTGGAGGAAAAGCGCAAGAAAGCTACCAAAGACCATATCTCTTACATAGCGAAACAAGGAGACTCGATGTATGACATTTCGCAGATGTTCGGCATCAAGCTGAAAAACCTGTACAAGCTGAACGGTATGGATCCCGAGACCTCCGAACTTCGGGTAGGCGATATCATCTGGCTGCGATAAAGAAGATAAGCCTCACGCCTGCAAACCATTCGTTTTATCTATAGAAAAAGGAGAACCAACCGTTGAAGCTGGTTCTCCTTTTCTAGAATAAAATTGTTCGTTTTTATCCTCCGAAGTTGTCATACATGATTGAACTTGGATCTACGCCCAAGCTATCCAGCATGCTGACAACCGATTTCGACATCGGACCCGGACCACACATATAGTACTCGATGTCTTCGGGAGCCTCGTGATATTGCAAATAAGTTTCATACATCACTTTATGCACAAATCCCGGAGTATATTTCACACCTGCGGCATCGGCTGCGGGGTCGGGACGGTCGAGAGCCAAATGGAAATGGAAGTTAGAGAAATCCTTTTCCAGCTGCAGAAAGTCTTGCAGGTAGAACACTTCGTTCAGCGCACGGGCACCGTAGAAGTAGTGCATCTCGCGGTCGCGCGTGTTTAAGGTACGGGTCATGTGCATAATCTGGGCACGCAACGGAGCCATACCGGCACCACCTCCTACCCAAATCATTTCTTTCTTGGAATCAAAAATCGGGTGGAAATCGCCGTAAGGACCGCTCATCAATACCTTATCGCCCGGCTTCAACGTAAAGATATACGAAGAAGCGATACCCGGATTGACATCCATAAATCCGCTACGGTCGGGCTTGAACGGAGGTGTGGCGATACGCACGGTCAGCATAAACACGTCGCCTTCGGCAGGATAGTTCGCCATCGAATAGGCACGGATGGTAGGCTCGGTATTGACACACTTCAGCGAGAACATATTGAACTTCTTCCATGCCGGCAGGTATTCATCACCAATCAATTCCTTATCGATGTCCTTGTCGTAGTCCATCGTGAATGCCGGAATCTTAATCTGCGCATACGAACCGGGAATGAAATCCATGTGTGCGCCGGCAGGCAGCTGCACTTTGAATTCCTTGATGAAGGTAGCCACATTCTTATTGGAAATAACAGTACATTCATATTCTTTTACGCCCAATACCGATTCGGGCACCTTGATAGACATATCGCCTTTCACTTTCACCTGACAGCCCAGACGCCAATGGTCTTTCTGCTGCTTGCGGCTGAAGTGAACCACTTCGGAAGGCAGAATCTCACCTCCCCCTTCCAATACCTGACACTTGCATTGTCCACATGAACCTTTTCCACCACAAGCCGACGACAGGAACACATTGTTTACTGCCAGCGTATTCAGCAACGTAGAACCGGATTCCACTTCCATTTCTTTTTCACCATTGATGGTCAGTTTCACCTTGCCCGAGGTGACCAGGAAGTTCTTTGCCACCAACAGGATGACCACCAGCACAAGAATAGTCACCAGGAATACCCCAATGCTTGCTAAAATAAAATTTATATCCATTGTCTGATTCCTTTCTTCATTAAATGTTCAAACCAGAGAAACACATAAACGCCATCGCCATCAGGCCTACGGTGATGAACGTAATGCCCAGGCCTTTCAGCGGAGCCGGCACATTGGAGTAAGCCATCTTCTCACGGATGGCAGCCAAACCGACAATGGCCAGCATCCAACCCAATCCCGAGCCCAAGGCGTAGGAAACAGAATCCCAGAAGTTACCGATGAACTTCGGGTCGGAAGGAGTCAGATTGATGCGTTGCTGCATGAACAGCGAAGCGCCCATGATGGCACAGTTTACAGCAATAAGCGGCAAGAAGATACCCAGCGAGGCATACAGCGAGGGGCTGAAACGCTCTACCACCATTTCCACCAACTGGGTGATAGCCGCAATGACGGCAATAAAGAGGATGAAGCTCAAGAAGCTGAGGTCAATGCCCAAAATGCCATCGGCAGCCAGTACCTTCGTCTGAAGCAGGTAGTTGACCGGCAGTGTCACCACCAGCACAAAAGTTACGGCGATACCCAATCCGATAGCCGTCTTCACATTCTTCGACACGGCAATGTAAGAACACATACCCAGGAAGAACGCGAAAATCATATTGTCCACAAAGATTGAACGGACTAATAAACTTATAAAATGTTCCATAATGCTTTTCTTTTCTTGTTATTCCTTATCTTGTAATTCGGGATGCTTAGCGCGTTGGTACCATATCAGGCAAGCGACGATAATCAACGCCATCGGCGGCATCAGCATCAAGCCATTATTGACATAACCCGCTTCCTTGACGGCATCGTAGTTCAGGATATTGAATCCGAGCAAAGTGCCCGAGCCTAACAACTCACGGATGAAAGCCACGATAACCAGAATCTTGGCATAGCCCAAGCCGTTGCCCAAGCCATCCAGGCAAGACTCCCACGGTCCATTCGACATGGCGAACGCCTCGAGACGCCCCATCAGGATACAGTTGGTAATAATCAAACCGACGTAAACAGACAACTGTACGCTGACGTCGTAAGCAAAAGCTTTCAGCAATTCGCTCACGATAGTCACCAAAGCGGCTACCACCACCAGCTGCACAATGATACGGATACGGTTTGGAATGGTCTTACGAATCAACGAGATAACGACATTCGAAAATGCGGTGATAATCGTTACAGATAAACCCATCACGATAGCGGGCTCCAACTTAGAGGTAACCGCCAATGCCGAACAGATACCCAACACCTGCACGGTGACCGGGTTGTTCATGCTAATCGGAGTGGAGAAAACTTCTTTATTCTTAGCTGAAAATAAACTTCCCATTGCGATAATCTCCTTCCTTTATTCTTTAACAGTTAAAAACTTGGTGTAATGTCCCATGCAGTTCTTCAGCATCTGCCCTACAGCTACCGAAGTGATGGTACCTCCGGAAATGCCGTCCACCTGAAATTCAGGTTTTGCTACCTTCCCGTTCTTTACGACATCCAGTCCGACAGACTCGCCGTCCATCACGTTTTTGTCTTTAAACTCATTTTGAAAATGTTCGGTAGCAATCTCGGCTCCCAAACCCGGCGTTTCAGACGCATGCGAGAAATAAGTGCCGAACACCGTGTTCTTGTCTTCATTCAAGGCGACATATCCCCAAATGGCTCCCCACAAACCGGTGCCATAAACCGGAATGACATATTTCGTCTGACCGTCTACCTTGCAGACAAACAGATGGGCTTCGCCTTTTTCCTTATAGGCTTTCTCATAACCGGTAACGAAAGCTCCTTCGTAAGGTTTTACCGAACCGTCTTCGGCAACCAGCAGGTCTTGTTCTACCACTTTGGCAAACTCAGCCTCGGCATCCTCCACTTCGCGGATGCCCAGCGAAGCCAGAATCTGTTTCTTGGTATCCAGCTCGACATTCTTGCCTTGCAGCTCGCGCAAAGAAGAATTAACGAATGCCAGCAAAAATGCTACGATAATCACCAATACCGAAGCATAAATGATCGTATAAGAGTTACTATTCGTATTCATTGTATATTCGGTTTTTAATTGTTAGACATAGCACGTTTTGCACGACGCGAGATATTGTTCTGTACCACGAAATAATCAATCAGCGGCGCAAAGATATTCATCAGCAGGATAGCCAGCATCATGCCTTCGGGATAACCCGGATTGAGCACACGGATAATGATAGCCATCGCGCCAATCAGGAAACCATAAACGAACTTTCCGTTTTCCGTACGCGAGGAAGTTACCGGGTCAGTAGCCATAAACACAGCACCGAAACAGAAACCACCCAAGCACAGATGTTCGTACCAAGGCATATGGGCAATAGCCGTATCCGGTCCCCATGTATTGAAGACCCAGCCCATCAGAGCACCGCCGACAAATACAGACAACATGGTTTTCCAGCTTGCTACGCCCGACCAAAGCAGGATAACCGCACCAATGGCAATGGCAATCACGCTGGTCTCGCCGATGGAACCCGGAATAAGACCTGTCACCATATCCCAAGAGAAAGCCGGACACTCAGCCACCTTAGCTACACCCAACGGAGTAGCTGCAGTCAAGCCGTCGACGGTCTTGCCCAATCCGAAAATGCTGTCGCCTGAAACCCAAACGGTATCGCCCGACATCTTGGTAGGATAAGCAAAGAACAGGAATGCACGGGTAATCAAAGCCGGATTGAAGATATTCATACCTGTACCTCCGAACACTTCCTTACAGAAAACAACTGAGAATGCCGTAGCAATGGCAAGCATCCACAACGGACAATCTACCGGGACAATCATCGGAATCAACATACCGGTGACAAGGAAGCCTTCCTGAATCTCTTCTTTCTTCCACTGGGCTACGATGAACTCGATACCCAAACCGACTACATACGAAACGATAATCTTAGGCAATACAGCCAAGAAACCATAACCGAATATTTCGATAAAACTGCCTTCCACTCCGGCAGCGTGATAATGCTGGTAGCCTACATTGTACATACCAAAGAGCAATGCCGGCAGCAGAGCAATCACCACGAACGACATGATACGTTTGCTATCTATCGCATCGTGGATATGTGTTCCAGTCTTCGATGTGGCATTCGGCACGAACAAGAATGATTCGAAGCCTTCGAAAACCGAACGAAAAGCATGATATTTGCCTCCCTCCTCAAAGTTCGGCTTTATCTTATCAAGATAATTTCTTAATGCGTTCATTGATTTTTTAGTTTGTTAGTTTATTAGTTTGTAAGTTTTTAAGTTGATTAGTTGGTTAGTTTGTTAGTTTGTTAGTTGGTTAGTAAACCTTACTTCAAAAGAACCTGATAACTTAAGAACTTAAAAACTTAAAAACTCATATTAATTAACACATCTCCTTACGAAGCATATCCAACCCTTCGCGGACAATCCGTTGCAACTCCATCTTCGACGAGCAGACAAATTCACACAAGGCGAAATCTTCGGGAGCTACCTCGTAAATGCCCAATTCCTCCATCCGGTCAATATCACCGGCGATAATGGCTTTTATCAGGTATTCGGGCAGGATATCCATCGGAAGCACCTTGTCGTATTCGTTCGACATAATCATGTGGCGTTCTCCGCCTTTCACACGGGCATCCAACACATACTCCTTTTTCTTGCCCATCAGCCAGTTGAAATAAGAATGGCTGGTACTGAAATCATTCAGGCGAGGCATAATCCAACCCAACATCTCGTGCACGTCGTTTCCTTCAGGAATAACCGTCACCTGTGTATGGAATGCACCCAGAAAACCGTTTACCGGAATCTTCTTGCCGGTCAGCACATTGCCGCTGATGCAACGCACTTCCCTCTCCTTATTTATATTATTAGCCAAGACATCGGTCAGCATCGCTCCCACTTTCAGCTTGTAATAAGCCGGCTTTTTCACTTCGGAACCGGTAACAGCTACCGTACGGGTCAAGTCCACACGACCTGTTTTCAGTAAACGGCCAATAAAAAGCACAGCCTGCGGATCGATAGTCCATACTGTTTCGCCCTTGTTCACCGGAGCGATATGATTGATCTGCACGCCTACATTACCTGCAGGATGTGGTCCATCGAAGACAGTCAACGTAATGTGCTGTGCTTGAACCAATGCTTTGGCATGTTGGTTGACGGAAATACTCAAATATACTTTGGCTATTTTTGCCAAAGCATCCAACCCAGCCTGAAAGTTTTCTTCCTCTCCTTTCAGGGCAAACTCGAAATCGGGAGCCAGCGGATTCGTATCAAAAGCAGACACAAAGATAGCCCGTGGGGCAACAGACGGATCTGCAATCACATCATACGGACGTTGACGGATGAAAGCAAATAATCCAGCATCCAACAACAATTTCTTTACCGCATCTCCATTCATTCGGGTTACATCTTGTTTGCCAAACTCTTCATAATCTTGTTCGTTGGCAGCTTCTACCGTAATGCTCATCACCTTACGGCGAGCACCACGTTCTACACTCGTAACTACGCCACTTACGGGCGAAACAAATTTCATTTCAGGATGATTCTTGTCGATAAACAAGGGTCCCCCGGCCATTACATACTCCTGTTCTTTGACAACTACTTTCGGAATGACACCCGTAAAATCATCGGGACACAACGCATAGAATCCCGGCTCTTTCGCAGTTATCAGTTCCGCAGCAGCTTTACCTTTCAGGTTTATGTCTAAGCCTTTACGCAATTTTATTAGATTAGCCATATAGTAGGTTATAAAATAGGTTTTACTAAGCTCGTGGCAAATTTACACAAATTATAGGTTAATCAAGAAAATTTGCTTATCCGTTTACAGAAATAAATCCTTATCCGGACAAGCAAATAGATCATAATCCTAACTTTCTGCTGTTTTTGTAAAGTAAAGAATACAAATTCATCGTTCCTCAGCAAACATCGGATCCCATGCCGGCAAACGGATTGGGTCTTGTTTCAAAATATCCAACACCTTGGCTGGCACGTATTTCTTTTCCACCACCAGACGGAACATATATTCATTAAACCATTCATCGGTCATAATCAGATGTCCCTGATAACCTGCTTCCGCTCCCCAACTGTTTTCTACCATCCATTTCTTCGGCTTGCCGTCGGCATCAAGGTCTACTGCCATCAAAGTCATCGCATGACTCGAACCGCTGGCAAAAGTCTGGATACGTTGCTTCTTATTCATACCAAAAGTCGTTCCCATCAGCGAAGCGTAATCGTAATTGTTCAGGTCGAGCGTGCCGCGCTTGCTGTCGAGAAACTTGCCTACATCGCAAGAGAAATACATCATCGTGCTGTCTTTTATCGACTCGATAGCCATTGCCTTGATGTCTTCTATCGGCAGATTCACATACGTCCAGTTGCGTCCGTCGTAGGTATGGCGGTCGTAATCGATTTCGTAACAACGGTAAAACTCACGGCTGGGGTCGTTCATCAGCATCACATAGTTGCCGGTAAGGTCGTTGCCCAGGAAAGTCTGGTAAAACGAAAGCGGAGTATATTCTTTCGTCTCGCCGTTCAGGGTCCAGGTGAAGCGTTCCACCGGTTCGCCGAAAGCCAAAGCCAACATGCGGTAAACGGTTCCCAGCATCTCTTTCTTCTGTTCTTCCAATGCAGCCACCTTGGTCCCCTCTTCTGCCGCTTGGCGCAACTGCAAGCCGAATTCTTTCAATTTCAGTTCCAGCAGATTGGCAATTTGGCTGGTATGATTGCTGCTATAAGTCTCCGGCATGACCGAAGCCGGCACAACACCGTATTTGCCGATAATGTCCGAAATACCCGTAAATTGTCCTCCATCGCTGATAGGGTGCTTGAAAAGCCATTCCACCATCTTGTCTTCCATCGGCTTCTCACGTGTATCAATAATGCCTTGCAAAAAGAGGTTCGCTTTTTCTAACTGGTCGTAAAAGAAACAGTAATTCTGCGAAAACTCCATCTCGTCCAAGCCATATTTCGCCATCATCTGCGCCCGGAGCACATTCAGCCCCGTAAAGAGCCAGCAACGTCCCGATTGCTGCTGGTCGGTAATGCCGCGCGAAAGAACCCGGTTGGAAAAATGCGTGTCGAAGTTGGTAAGGTTCTCATGATTCTTTGCCAGCACCGAAATGCTGGTACCTGCCATCGCGTTATAAATGGCTTTGTCCGCAGCCGTATGCTTATAGCTGCTTTTTATCTCCTGCAACATTTCCGGAGTGATGCCTCCCTGCTGCGCCTGCACCGTTGTCAGCGCCATCGCCATGAGGCAGAATGCGATACTTTTCTTCATGTCTTGTTATTTAAGCAATTTAATGTTATTATTTAAGGATTTTATTCATATACGGTTGCAAATATAACAATTTTCTCATAAATAATGACTCAAAGCTCATTTATATTATTGTGTACGGACTTGCTTCCGCCTGCTTTCTATGGCTCAATCAGGCGTTCGGGTTTTGCCATACAGGCGTTTCCATTCTATGTCCTCCATACGGGAGACGTACGTCCTCCAATCGGGGGATATACGTTTTCCATACGGAGGACGTACGTTTTCCGATTGGAGGACGTAGAATGAAGCTGCGTCCATACAGGATATGATGCAGTTTCACAAACATTGGTTACCAAGAGAAAATCCAACAGAACGTCGCCGATTTTTTAAAAATCTTGAAATAACTACAGGAAATAAAGCCTACCTCAACTGATATTTGTATTTTTGATACATTTTCAGAAAACTATATGAGAAAGATTATCCACATAAAACATTTTGTCCGCTCCACCATCATACTGATAATGGTGTGCTATTTCGGATTGATTGCGGTACTGAATCTTTCTTTCATACAGCGGCAACTGAGCGCCATAGCAGCCAGCGAACTGGAAAAAATCATGAAGACCGAGGTAAGCATCGGCAACATCGATTTGGGGTTGCTGAACCGGATTATTATCCGGAATGTAACGCTGAAAGACCGGGAGAAGCACGAGATGCTGAAAATATCACGCCTTTCCGCCAAAATAGATATCACCCCCTTATTGCATGGGAAAATCCGTATCAGCAGTGTGCAACTGTTCGGACTGAACGCCCGCCTGAACCGGAAAACTCCTGACAGCCCGACTAATTTCCAGTTCGTGCTGGATGCCTTCGCATCGAAAGATACGGTAAAGAAAGAGACAAACATCGACCTGCGCATCAACTCGGTGCTGATTCGCAGGGGGCAGATTTATTACGATATCCTTTCCGAGCCCGAGACTCCGGACCGTTTCAACGCCAAGCACATCGGCATTCAGAACATTTCGGCAACGGTTTCGCTGAAGGCATTGACCAAAGACTCCGTCAACGCCCAAATCCGACGCATGAGTTTTAACGAAAACAGCGGATTCAAACTGAAGAAGCTGGCTGTCAAGATGATAGCGACTCCCCGGAAACTTGCCGTAAGCGACCTGGAAATACAATTGCCCAATACCGCGCTGGCTATCGACAGCCTGACCGCAACCTACGACAGCGTACCCCACTTTCCGAAACTGGACACGGGGGCCGCTTATCAAATGAAGCTGAACGCCAGCATCACGCCTGCCGATATCGCCATGTTTGTACCGGCACTGAAACATTTCGACAGCCCGATTGATTTCCGGCTGGCACTGGAAGGCAAAGGCAACCAAACCCGCTGTACTGACATTTACGTCAGCGGGAACAAACAAACCCTATTGCTCAAAGCGCAAGGAATGGTCAACCACTGGAACCGGAAAGAAGACCTTTACCTGTTCGGGCAAGTATCCCAACTGGATGCCGATGCCCAGGGACTGGCATGGCTATTCCATAATCTTACCGGAAAAGAGTCTACTCCCGGTGCTGTAAAGCGTTTGGGTGACGTACATTTCAACGGAGATGTATCGGGCTATCTGCACCAACTGACAACGCATGGGACTCTCACTTCAGAAGCCGGAACCATCCAGGCAAACGTCACCATGCACCGCCCCAAAGATGCTTCTTACCGCTCTTATTCCGGCAAGATAATCAGCACCCAACTGAATCTCGGCACCTTACTCGGACAGGAACAGACCTTGGGCAATACATCCTTCGACATCGAGCTGCAAGGACTGAGGTATAAGGACGGGAAACCGGAATCGTACATCAAGGGCACCATATCCTCACTGGCATACAAGCAATATGAATACCACAACATCCTGCTCGACGGGCAATACACCCCGGGAGGATTCGACGGAAAGATTTCGATGAATGACCCGAACGGCGAAATCGAAATCAACGGACATATCGCTACCCAACAGCCGGTGCCCGACTTCAACCTGCGGGCAAGCATCAACCGTTTCTGCCCCAACAAGCTGAACTTAACGAAGAAATATGCCGACACGGATTTCTCGTTAAACCTGTTGGCAGACTTTTCCGGAAACTCGATTGACGACATACAAGGGAAAATCAGCATTGACAGCATACGGATGCATTCACCCGAAGAGGAAAAATGCTATTCGCTCGACCATTTCATCATCCAGGCCGGAACAACCGGAACGAACAACGAGAAACAAATCGAAATACATTCACCTTTCCTCAACGGAAAAGTGGAAGGGCACTATTCGTACCGTACGTTACCGGTCAGCATACTGAAAACCGTTCACCGCTACCTGCCCTCCTTGCTGGCTTCCGACAAGGAAATGCCTGCCTCCGACAACAATTTCCGCTTCCAACTGCAAATGGACGATGCCGAATTCCTGTCGAAGGTGGCGGACATTCCTTTGCAACTTGCCATGCCGGTCTCGTTGCAAGGCTATTTCGATGATAACCGCACACGCATCCAAGTACGGGCATACGCTCCCGAATTCACCTATAAAGGAGCCTATTATGAAGCCGGCACTTTCCTTTGCGACAATACGGAAGAAGGACTGCAATGCCAACTGCGCGCCAACAAACGGATGAAGAAGGGAAGCATGGTCAACCTGGCGGTCAACGCTTTGGCAAAAGAAGACCAATTGAAAGCTACCGTAAACTGGGGCAACAACACAGCAGATACCTTCAGCGGCATGATTGGAGCGACGGCTTCTTTCGAAAAACCGGAATCTGGAGAAAAACTTAGCACACGCATTGATATCCAACCCAGCCAAATCGTATTGAATGACAGCATCTGGACAATTCATCCTTCCGAAGTCATCATCGACCAAGGCATCATCGATGTACGCAACTTCCTGTTCGAACATCAGGACCAATACGTACGGGCAAACGGACGCATAGGGAAAACCGAAACAGACAGTTGCACTGTAGACCTGAGCAACATCAACCTGCAATACATCATGGACATCATCCAATTCCATGCGGTAAAGTTCAACGGGCTGATAACCGGGCGGGTACACCTTCATCATGTGCTGGAGAAACCGGTCATGAACGCCCGTCTGGATGTGAAAAACTTCTCGTTGAACGATGCGTTGCTGGGCAGAGGAGACATCAAAGCGGCATGGGACAACGAACTGGGAGGCATACGCCTGCTGGCGGACATTCGTGAAAACAAGCAGTATTCCACCTACGTAGACGGATACATTTCGCCCAAAGAAAAAGGGCTGGACCTACACATCCATGCCGGAGGAACGAACCTGGCTTTCCTTCAGCCTTTCATCGACGGCATCTTTACGAATATGCAAGGACGCGTATTCGGCAATGTCCGCCTCTTCGGGCCTTTTGCTGGACTCGACCTGGAAGGAAGCGCGCAAGCCGATGCCAGCATGAAAGTCGATATACTGAATACGGCCTTCAAGGTGCACGCCGATTCTGTACATATCCGTTCGGGACATTTCGGATTCGACAATGTGCAGATTGCCGATATGGAAGGACATACCGGAACGGTGAACGGCTCCCTCGACCACCGGAAGCTAAAGCACCTGACTTATAATTTCCGCTTCAACACCAACAACATGCTGGTATTCCATACGGAAAAGGAAACGCCCGAATTTCCTTTCTACGGAACCATCTATACGACAGGCGAGGTCCTGCTAAGAGGCGGAAACAATGCACTGAACGTAGACGGAACGCTGCGCACCGACCCACGGACATCGTTTACATACGTTACAGCCACAGCCACCGAAGCGACCAGCAACCAGTTCATCGAATTTGTAGACCGTACCCCGAAACGTCAGCAAGAGCACATCTATACCGAAGTGTATCATCCGCTGAACGTAGTCAAAGAAGAGGAAGAAGACGATACACCGCTCGACATGCACCTGAACTTCCAGATAGAAGCTACACCCGATGCTACGATGCGCATCGTCATGGACCCCGTAGCGGGCGACAACATCTCTGCCAACGGCAGCGGAAACCTCCGCATCAATTTCTACAACAAAGGTGATTTCCTGATATTCGGCAACTACAACATCGAAGAAGGAATCTACAAGATGAGCATGCAGAATGTCATCCGGAAAGATTTTGTCCTGCAATCGGGAGGGACTGTATCCTTCAACGGCAATCCGCGTCAGGCAAACCTGAATGTGCAGGCTGTCTATACGGTCAACTCAGCCTCGCTGAACGACCTGGTGGCAGACGCTTCCAGCACCAAAGGCACTGTCCGTGTGAACTGCCTGTTGAATCTGAGTGGCAACCTGACCAGCCCTACCCTGAAGTTCGACCTCGACCTTCCGACCGTGAGCGATGAAGACCGCGAGCTGGTAAGAAGCCTGACCAGCACCGAAGAGCAGATGAATACACAAATCATCTATCTGCTGGGTATCGGAAAATTCTACACCTACGATTACAACAACAATGCCAACCAGTCGGACGCCACCAGCTCGCTGGCATTCAGCACCTTGTCAGGACAACTGAACAACATGCTCTCGCAAGTCATCGATAGCCAGAACTGGAATGTAGGCACCAACCTGAGTACAGGCGAAAACGGCTGGACAGACGTAGAGGCGGAAGCCATCCTGTCGGGACGATTGCTGAACAACCGGCTTATCATCAACGGCAATTTCGGATACCGTGACAACGCTCTGCAGAACACCAACTTCGTAGGCGACTTTGAAGCCATGTGGATGCTGACCAAGAACGGAGAGTTCCGTCTGAAAGGTTACAACGAAACCAACGACCGATACTTTACCAAGTCTACGCTGACAACCCAAGGCATCGGATTGATGTATAAAAAAGATTTCGACAATTGGCGCGAGCTTTTCGACTGGATATTGCTCCGAAGAAGAAAAAGACAAAAGCCAACCGAAGAACAACCGGCTGCCCAACAAAAAAGGAATCAAGAAACAAAACTGACAGACTAATAAGATTGACCCTATGAAACAAAACTTTTACCTACCTGCCGAATGGCATACACAAAGTTACATACAACTGACCTGGCCTCATCAGGAAACTGACTGGAACTATATGCTCGAAGAAGTGGAAGCGTGCTTCTGCAATCTTGCCCGTGAAATAGCTACCCGTCAACCCTTGCTGCTCGTAGCGCCTCAATTTCCTGAAGTCTTGGAACAGGCTGACTACCGGCAAAATATCCGTTTCATTGCCTGTCCTACCAACGATACCTGGGCACGCGACCACGGCTTCATCACCCTGCTGAAAAGCAGCGGTTCTCCCTTACTGCTGGATTTCTGCTTCAACGGATGGGGAATGAAATTCGCCGCCTGCAAAGACAACCTGATTAACAGCCATATTTATAAAAGCGGTATGCTGAACGGACATTACATCAATTGCCGCAACTTCGTGCTGGAAGGCGGTTCGATAGAAAGTGACGGCGACGGCACTTTGCTTACTACTTCTACTTGCCTGCTGGCTCCCAACCGGAACGATACCTTATGCCGCCATGAAATCGAACAATACCTGAAAGAGCGTTTCAACCTGCTCCAGGTATTATGGCTGGATTATGGCTTTCTGGCAGGAGACGATACAGACAGTCATATCGATACCCTAGCACGCCTGTGTCCCGACCATACCATTGTCTATGTGCAATGCACGGATACGGCAGACGAACATTACGGAAGCCTTCATGCCATGGAAGAACAGTTGAAATCCTTCCGTACCCTTGACGGGGACCCTTACCGGCTGCTTCCCCTACCCTTGCCCGATGCCATATACGACCAGGAAGGAGAAAGGCTTCCTGCCACATACGCCAATTTCCTGATAATGAACCGTGCGGTGTTATACCCCACGTA
Source organism: uncultured Bacteroides sp. (assembly GCA_900544675.1). GTDB lineage: Bacteria > Bacteroidota > Bacteroidia > Bacteroidales > Bacteroidaceae > Phocaeicola. Next base: position 79,121 of record UQVZ01000005.1, on the reverse strand, counting down.
TGCCCAGCCGGAAAAAGACAAAGAGGCAGCCCGTGTGCTGGCACAGGCTTTCCCCGACCGTGAAATCGTAGGCATCGATTGCCGTGCCCTGATACAGCAACACGGTTCGTTGCATTGCGTCACCATGCAATATCCCGAAAGCGTCTGTCCTTTCTGACAGACAAAAATAAACCGAATGTCTTACCTATATTATATATACATTATTATATTATGACAAGAATCATCCGCGTCGGTATCGTACAACAATCGTGCTCGAACGATATCAAGAACAATTTGGAGAAACTGCACAGCAACATCGCCGCCGTAGCACGCGCTGGGGCAAACCTGGTCGTATTACAGGAACTGCACAATACACCTTATTTCTGCCAGACAGAAGATACCAGCCTGTTCGATTTGGCAGAACCGATTCCCGGTCCGTCTACCGGATTCTACAGTGAGATAGCCGCCACGTATGGCATCGTCTTGGTCACATCGCTGTTCGAGCGCCGTGCTCCGGGACTGTATCACAATACGGCTGTTGTTTTCGAAAAAGACGGAAACATCGCCGGCATATACCGTAAAATGCATATCCCCGATGACCCGGCTTATTACGAAAAGTTCTATTTCACTCCCGGTGATATCGGCTTCGAGCCTATTCAGACTTCCGTCGGCAAGCTGGGTGTGCAGGTATGTTGGGATCAATGGTATCCGGAAGGTGCCCGCCTGATGGCATTGAAAGGTGCTGAACTGTTGATTTATCCCACAGCCATCGGCTGGGAAAGCAGCGACACACACGAAGAACAGGTGCGCCAGATAAATGCCTGGATTACCGTACAGCGCGGACATGCCGTAGCCAATGGGCTTCCGGTGATTGCGGTAAACCGTGTCGGACTGGAACCAGACCCTTCCGGACAAACCAACGGCATCCTGTTTTGGGGAAACAGTTTCGTAGCCGGTCCGCAAGGCGAACTGTTGGCTCAAGCCAGCAACACGAAAGAAGAAAATCTGGTCGTAGATATCGATATGGACCGAAGTGAAAATGTCCGCCGCTGGTGGCCGTTCCTGAGAGACCGCCGCATCGAAGAGTTCGGAGGACTGACCCGTCGGTTCATTGACTGATAAATGATTCAACTATCAAACACAGAGACACGGAGTCACAGAGTTTTTTATCTTTTTGACGATAAAATTATAATCTCTGTGCCTCCGTGTCTCCGTGTTCAAAATCCGAAAAAATCAATCGATTTCTTCATCAGCCTCGTAGCCGCCCATCTCGCGGATGGCATTCTTCAGCATCACATACTGCTGGAAGAGGTGATTAACCGGAACTTCATGCTGCGTATAGTCGTGCATCGGGCTCTTGAGGAAGAAACTCAAGAAACGCTGGATGCCATAACGGCCCGCGCGTGCAGCCAAATCGCTCAGCAATACCAAGTCGAGGCAAAGCGGTGCTGCCAGGATTGAATCGCGGCACAGGAAGTTAATCTTGATTTGCATCGGATAGCCCATCCAACCGAAGATATCAATGTTATCCCATCCTTCTTTGTTATCGTTGCGGGGAGGATAATAGTTGATACGCACCTTGTGGTAATAATCCGAATACAAATCCGGTTGGTTTTCAGGTACCAGAATCGACTCCAACGTAGAAAGCTTGCTCACTTCCTTGGTATGGAAATTGGCAGGTTCGTCCAGCACCAGACCGTCACGGTTGCCCAAGATATTGGTAGAGAACCATCCCGACAAGCCCAGGCAACGCGTTCCGATAATCGGAGCGAAACCCGATTTTACCAGTGTCTGTCCAGTCTTGAAGTCTTTTCCGGCTATCGGCATACGAGTCTTTTCCGCCATTTCCCACATGGCAGGAATGTCAACCGTCGTATTGGGCGCACCCATAATAAAAGGAGCACCTTCGGCAAGAGCGGCGTATGCATAACACATAGACGGAGCCACGTGCTCACGGTCATCATTCTTCATCGCCTGTTCCAAGGCAGCCAATGTCCCGTGCACTTCTTCGCATACCGGCACATAAATCTCGGTAGATGCAGCCCAAAGCACTACGATGCGGTTGCAACCGTTCGCTTCCTTAAAATCACGGATATCCTTGCGTAAAGCCTCAACCATGTCCCAGCGGGTAGCACAGTCTTTCACATTGTCTCCATCCAGGCGTTTGGCATAATTCCGGTCGAATGCCGCCTTCATCGGGACAATCTTCTCCAGTTCGTCTTTCACCGGATTGATGTCCTTTTCCCTTAATACTTCACAATTGATAGCCGACTCGTAGGCATTGGCAGGATACACGTCCCATGCGCCGAACACGATATCTTTCAAATCAGCCATCGGCACAATTTCGTTGTAATGAAGATATTTCTTTGCATCTCCCTTTCCTACACGAATTTTGTCGTACTGGGTCATCGAACCCACAGGTTTAGCCAACCCTTTTCTTACCATTAATACACCTGTCATAAACGTAGTAGCTACTGCGCCCAGACCTACACACAGCACACCCAATTTTCCGGTAGCTGGCTGTACATTCATTTTTTCCATTTCTACTAAATTTGTTTTTCTATTATTATATTAATCCTATAAGGTTACAAAACATGTGCAAACTGAAATGTAAAGGTAGGCTTTTTATAAAGAAAACAAAGTCCTTTCTCCACTTTTTATGATAGATTTTGCAAAATAGAACATTAATACCCAAAAAAGGACCATAGAAAATATGAATTTGCCGAATGAAAGCGGAACCTAAACCGCTTTTTATTCATAAAAAATACTATCTTTGCACCCGTTTTTTAACAGTATAACAAAACAGCCATGAATGATATCTGCTGCATAGGACACATCACACTCGACAAAATAGTCACTCCCAAACAAACTATTTACATGCCGGGAGGCACTTCGTATTATTTTTCACATGGAATCTATCACCTGAACGACTATAAGCATTATAAACTGGTCACCTCATTGGCGCCCAGCGAATACCAGTCGGTAGACGAACTGCGCGCTAAAGGAATTGACGTAGAAGTGATTCCCAGCCGACATACTGTATATTTCGAAAACAAATACGAAGAAAATCAGAATAACCGTACCCAACGTGTATTGGCAAAAGCAGACCCGTTTACGGTAGAAAAGCTGCAACATCTGGAAGCACGCTTCTTCCACTTAGGCAGCTTGCTTTCCGACGATTTCCCGCTGGAAGTCATCAAATACCTGTCTGCTAAAGGAACTCTTTCGGTAGACGCACAAGGATATTTGCGAGAAGTGCGTGGAGAAAACGTCTATCCGGTAGATTGGGCCGAAAAGAAAGAAGCCTTGAAATACGTCGATATCCTGAAAGTAAACGAACATGAAGCCGCTGTGCTTACCGGTTCTTCTGATTACGACGAAGCCATTCATCTGCTGCACGAATGGGGAGTGAAAGAAGTGTTGTTGACTTTAGGCAGTGAAGGGTCATTGATTTATGCGGGAAACACCCTGCACCGCATTCCTGCCTATCCGCCTAAAGAAGTAGTAGACGCTACCGGATGCGGCGACACCTATATGCTGGGCTATCTCTATATGCGCAACAAGGGAGCCTCGTACACTGAAGCGGGAACATTTGCTGCAGCATTGTCTACCATCAAACTGGAGCAATCAGGTCCTTTCTGCGGCACAGAGAAAATGGCATTCGATATCGTTCATACAAGCGACTTAAAACCTCAGACCTTATCCTGTTAAGCATACAGCGGCCCCTGCAAGTCGATGCGGACTATCCCGTCAACCTGCAGGGGCTTTTTTATCAACCGACTTCCATCCCCTGTATGTATTTTTCCTAATTTCCATCCCAGAATATTTGTTTTTTTCCTTATAATCAATATCTTTGTGGTAGTTTGTAATAACCTAATAATTATCACTATGAGTATTGAAAAAACATTGGTCATTTTAAAGCCCAGTGCTGTTCAGCGTGGGCTGGTCGGAGAAATCACTACCCGTTTCGAACGTAAAGGTCTGCGTCTGGCAGGCATGAAAATGATGCAGCTCACCGATGAACTGCTGAACGAGCATTATGCCCACCTGGCAGACAAGCCTTTCTTCGGACGCATCAAACAGTCGATGATGGCATCTCCCGTTATAGCTTGTTGCTACGAAGGGGTAGAAGCCGTGCAGGTAGTCCGTTCCATGACAGGTGCCACCAATGGCCGTAACGCCACTCCCGGAACCATCCGAGGCGACTATAGCGTAAGCGCGCAAGAGAACATCGTGCATACTTCCGATTCTCCCGAAAACGCTCTTGTCGAACTGAAGCGTTTCTTCAAGCCGGAAGAAATATTCGATTACGACCTGCCTACACGTTCTTATCTCAATTACGACGAAGAACGGCAATAAATGTTTTTCACCACAGAATACACGAATTATATAAATGAAGAATGAAGAATTAAGAATGAAGAATCATCCGTTATTAACTATTAATTTTTAATTATTAATTCAATTCGTGTAATCTGTGGTGAAACAAATCAAAGCTCATCCAAGTCGCTTCCGGTACGCTCCATGATACTGGCAGCCAAACTATCTGCCACTTGCACGATAGCCACCAATGGGTAAAGCATACGCGCCGTGTCGTAATTGCGCAAGTCTTCGTAACTGTTCAAGTTCAGTCCGAAAGCACCCATGTGCCAACGGATAGCCAACATTTCATCGTCTGTCATTTCCAGGCCGTTGCAGAGCAAAAGAATCACCGACTTCTCACCGTGTCCCATCGGAAAGCTCTTATACGTCACCTTATATCCTTCGGTATCTTCCCATATTCCCAACGCGTTCTTGCGCTTTTTCACGCTGCGCACATAGATGTCGCTTTTGCATACATCGTGCAATAGGCTGGCGATAATCACACTGTCTCTTCCCACTTCATTTTCCAAACCAGGCTCGAGGGCCTTCATGCCTTCCCATACCACCAGGGCCGCCTTACAGGTATTGATGGAGTGAAGCACCAGCCCACCTTCTACATTCAGATGATGTCCTGCCGACGCCGGAGCCGTGAAGAATCCCAATTCTTCCAGCCCCGCTATCACATCTTCCACTCCATCGCGTCCGGTAGAACGCAACAATTCGATAAACTCTTCTTTATTCTTCTTGATATCCATCTTGATTGCTATCTTGCTAACAACATTACTTCCTTTATAGTGAAATCTCTTCCCTACTCTTCCTTAAAACAGCCAGCGTTTCACCAGCCATTCCGTCTTCTCCCACAATGCTTTCATTTGCGGATGCTTGGTATATTTTTCCGACAACGGCTTGACGTGGCAGCTTACATTCAGCGTACCAGTCCGTTTGCCGGCTTCCTCATCCAACAGCAAATGGATGGCGGTAGCTGCCCCTTGCCGCGGCGTACGGATAAAAGGACGGAAGAAAATATCCGTCAACGGGTCAAACCAGGCATGCATGGTGATAATATCGGTAGAAACAATGCCGGGGTCGGCTGCATTGACCACAATCCCTTTGTCGCGTACACGCTCTGCCAAATCGATGGTGAAAAGCATCAATGCCAGTTTGGTATTGCTGTACACGGGGATACGCCAGAAAGAGCCCTTCCTTCCGCAATAAAAGAAATCCGGAAAATCCAGCTTGCCGATGGCATACGTGCACGACACCATATTGACAATGCGGCTCCCCTCTCCCATCAGCGGCAACAGTTTACGTGTCAGCAGATAATGTCCCATATAATTTACCTGCACTGTGCGCTCGTATCCGTCGCCCGTGCGATGATAACCGGTTTCCATCGTTCCGGCATTATTCATCAGCAAGTCTACATGCTCATCATCGGCTGCCAGGGTATCGGCAAACACACACACCGAGATAAACGAAGCCAAATCGATGTCGCGCACCTCTATTTGCAAATCACTCCGTTCGCGCAACAACGCCTCACGCACTGCCTTGCCTCTCTGCACCCGCAGGCAAGCCATAATGACACGATAGCCCGCCAGTGCCACGGCACGGGTGATTTCACGCCCCATTCCGCCATCGGCACCGGTAATGACTGCCAGTTTCTGTCTTTCTCCGCTCATCTTACCGCCTGCCTTTCTTCTATTTGTTCGATTTCTTTCTGCAAGCACGGAGGCAACTTCTCTTTCAGGTGCTGGTGGCACGCCATTTCAATGGAATACATCCGCGCTATGCAATAATTGCTATGCCGGCAATTGCAACGTGCCTGTTCTTCCTCACGCATCCGGTTGACAAATCCCGGCTCGTTCAGCAAGGCACGTCCCATCTGTACCGCTTCGAAACCGTCGTCAAGCACTTCGTCTATCTTGTCTCTCGCCACCAGTCCGCCTACATATACCAGCGGCATCTTGATTTCTTTCCGGAACTTCAAGGCATCTTCCAGGAAGTAAGCCTCCTTGAAAGGCACAGCGGGAATCATCCATTTGCCAACCATACGCACGCCGTACTTCAGCCACCAGCAAGTCATGTAGTGAGTCATGCTCCGGATAGGCATTTCGCCACGCATTACGTACATCGGCGCCTTGCTGACAAAGCCTCCGCTGAGCACCAGCGCATGTACCCCCGACTGTTCCAACCGCTTGGCTACCTGCAGAGACTCGTCCAGCTCCATGCCGCCACGGAATCCGTCGCGCATGTTCATCTTTACCAGCACTGCCATGTCGCTGCCTGCTGCTTTCATCACTTCTTCCATCACCATGTCCATAAACCGCATCCGATTCTCCAACGAGCCTCCGTATGCATCTTTGCGATGATTGGTAGAAGGAGAAAGAAACTGGCTGATCAGGTAACCGTGGCCGGCATGAATCTCTACGGCATCAAATCCGGCTTCGCGTGCCAGTTCCACCGAACGGCCGTATGCACGCGCCATCTCCGGCAATTCATCGGCACGCAATCCGCGCACGAATGTCGGCGAATACAGATTGAATCCGCTGCTGGCACCGACAGGCAGACAGCCACAAATGCTTTTATGCGACATGTTGCCACAATGCCCCAACTGAATGCTGGCTGCAGCCCCTTCTTTATGTACTGCGTCAGTCAGTTCGCGCAAACCCGGTATAATCTCCGGACGCATCCATAACTGCCGGTCGAACGACAGACCGCTTTGGGTTACGGCAGCGTATGCCACCGTAGTCATCCCCACGCCTCCTGCTGCTACCGAGCGATGATAATCGAGCAACATCTGCGAAGGCTTATTCCCCGGACACATGCTCTCGAAGGCAGCCGAACGAATCGTACGGTTGCGCAACGTGAGCGGTCCCAATGTGACCGGAGTAAACAATTTCGAGTTTTTCATATTTCTATTGCAATTTTAGTTGATGAGGTTCCGGTCTATACCCATAAGCCTCATACAAAACCTAATATATAAAAGGTATTATCCGTTTTCTCTTTCCTACAGCTTCCGCGCCGAATTCGTCACAATATTTGTGATAAATGGCATTGGCACGGGGAACCAGATTGGCAGCCGTCCACCATACGAACACCCATGCGGCAGGCGAAGCTGTCAAGATGGCAAAACCTGTCCACTCCACCAGCTCTCCGAAATAATTGGCAGAAGTGACATAGCGGTACATCCCCTTCTGCGGAAGATAATGCCGAGTGTCGCCGGGTTTGCGCAGATGGCGTATCACATGGTCGGAATGCAGATTGATTCCCATCCCCACGGCAAACAAGGCAAGCCCCGCCAACGCATTCGGCTGCAACAGATAACCCAATCCGATGCCGGTAGGCACATACTCGTTGAACCAGAACAGACCGCCTGCCTGCATTATTCCGTTCAGTACATTAAACACAATGCCCATCGCCATAATGGCGACCGGCATCCGGCTTTTCCCTTTCATCAGAAAAGGAAAAACAAACGAACGTTGAAGATAATGCAACTGGAACAACAGGAAAAACAGAAACTGGGGCAATGCGTATCCTACACCGCTGCAAGCCCATAAGACAAGCATCACCACAAATACGGGCGACTCCATGCAGACCCATGCCACCTTATTATTGATAGACAAGCCCCACGAAGGTGTGCGAAACATCCCGTAACCCGCTTTTACAAAATAAAGCGCGACAAACACAATAAAGGCAATGCCTGCCATTATTGCCAGAAAAAGCGTAAAAGTTTCCTGATTCATAGCTATGTAGTTAAAGCGGGGTAAAGATACATCAAAACCTCGAAATAAAGCATTTATTTACAGAAAAAGCTACAAAAGCAGAAAAATAAACGAAAAAACTCAGGGCTGATTACCCTCTAATATCCGCATCGCGATATCCAGGTAACGGGTCATGTCGGTTGTAAAAGGTCCGACATATTCATCACTTCGCCTGCGTCCCAAGCGCACCACTACGGCATCTTCGGAAGGAAGCGCATAGATATATTGCCCCAACATGCCACGCATGCAGGGCACTGTCTCACCCCGATAATCCATCAGCCATACCTGAAATCCGTAATAACTCAAGGCATCCTTACCCCACTGGTCTTTCAGGTACGAAACCGGGCGCAGCATCTCGTCCATGTACGCCGGGGAGACCAGTTGTTTGCCTCTCCAATTTCCATAATGCAATAACAAGCTGCCCAAGCGTGCTACATCACGCGCCGTAGTATGAAAACAGCAGAAAGCCTTTTCGTCACCGTTTTCCTTGTCCAGCAACCAGTAGGCATTCCGTTCCGCCTGCATCGGTTTCCACAGTTTTTCTTCGGCATAGTCGCTTAGGGTCTGTCCCGTGGCAGCCTCAAGCACAAACGCCAAAAGCTGTGTCTCTCCGCTCCTGTAAGAGAACTGCACACCCGGACGCTCTGTCACTTCCAGTCCGGTCACCAGTCCGTACAGGTCATTCCCGTAATAGCCCTGCGTCGTTACCGAGAACAGCGAAGCATACGATTCGTCCCATGCCATGCCACCACTCATCGTAAGCAAATGGCGCAAGGTGACGTCTGCCTGTACACCTTTATTATATATAGGGAGGTAACGTGACACCTTATCGTCCAGGCTATGTATCTTTCCCTCGTCGAGTGCCACGCCTGTCAGCAATCCCACGATAGTCTTGGTAGCCGAATAGAGATTCGAAGTCAACGTGTCATTCCATCCGTCACGGTAATCTTCAAAGAGAATGCTGTCGCGGCGGATGACAAGAAAAGACACCGTATGAAGGCTGTCCAGATACGCTGCATCCTCTCCGCTCAACGAATAGCTATTATAATCTGCCGCCTTCGGCCATTTCCATACATCAGAAGCATCATGATGCATGACATGACGGTGAAAAATCTCCAAGTCATCAATGACAGGCATCAGATGAATCAATGCCTGACGGGCATAATAAGGCAACAAAAGATACCCGACCGCCAACAGCAGTACAATCCCGACACTGATACAAGCTATTTTCTTTTTCTTTGACCAAACCATAATTATCCTTTTTACATTTTTCGGACACGAAAGATACACATTTTCGCTGAAAGAAAAGGAAGATTTAAGAGAACAAATTCAGGAATCTACTATAAAAGCAATCGAATAACTCTTGTCAGACCAAGAAATTGTTTTGATTTTCTGCCATTGCAACGGCTATCCAAACAGACATTTAAGTACAAAAAACTGACAACTTTTTAAAATAAAAAGTCCTGATTTTCAATCAAAATCAGGACTCTGTCGGGGTAGCGGGATTCGAACCCACGACCCCCTGCTCCCAAAGCAGGTGCGCTAACCGGACTGCGCTACACCCCGAAAGGCTCTTTTTTCAAAACCGCTGCAAAGGTAGAAATTTCTGTTTAATCCTGCAAGTTTTCAAGCGACTTTTTTTATTTTTTCTGCACCAATGATTTGAAAGATGCCGGATAGGGCGTTTCGAATTCCATCCATTCTTGAGTGACGGGATGGTAGAAACACAACTTGAACGCATGCAACGCCAATCTTCCCAACGGATTCGCTTCACAGCCGTAACGTTCGTCGCCTATTACCGGGTGTCCTAACGTCTGCATGTGTACACGAATTTGATTCTTACGGCCGGTTTCCAGCTGTAATTCGATTAAAGAATAGCCGTTTGCACGCTTGATAACACGATAATGTGTCACTGCATATTTTCCTCCATCGTCTACCGGAGAAGAACTGACATACAGTTTGCGGTCGGTCAGCCACGAAGAAACGGTTCCTTCGTTCTGTTCTACCTCACCCATTACAACTGCCACGTAACGGCGGTCGCGCACAAGGTCGTGCCAATTATCACGCAACGTATGCTGCGTTTTCTCATCTTTGGCATACAACATGATACCCGAAGTTTCACGGTCTAATCTATGCACCACATAAATCCGGTTATTCCGGTGTATCCGTTTTACATACTCATTTAATATATGTTGGACAGTCCGCTCTTTCTGATGCTCGGTCGCTACCGATAGTAGCCCTTCCTTTTTCTCCACCACAATCAGATAAGCATCCTCATAAAGAATATTCAACATCGGGTTACGGAATTCGCATTTGTGCTTATCACGGCTGATTTTTACACACATCCCCGGCTCCAGCGGGAAATTATAATGCGTCTGGATGGTGTTGTCTACCAGTACGGTGCGATTGGTCAGCATAGCCTTCACACGTGTCCGGCTGATACCTGCCATCTTTGTCATCAGAAACTCCATCAATTCTGCAGGTTCGTTCACCTTGTATGTCGTATAGCGGGAAGCGGCACGCGCCAATGGGCGACCGTCTTTCGAAATCTTGGCTCTTGACACTTTTCTTTCTCTTTTATTCGTTTCTTATTTCTAACAATACTACATTCTCTACATGATGCGTGTGAGGAAACATATCTACAGGCTGCACGGCTTTCACCTTGTATTTCGCATCGAGCAACTGCAGGTCGCGGGCTTGTGTGGCAGGATTACAGCTGACATAGACAATCCGTTTGGGTGCTGCTTCCAGAATGACTTTGACAACATCGCCATGCATTCCGGCACGCGGCGGATCAGTGATAATCACATCCGGACGTCCGTGTTCGTGAATGAATTCCTGGGTAAGGATATCTTTCATGTCACCTGCATAGAACAACGTATTCTCGATACCGTTCAGTTGCGAATTGACTTTTGCGTCTTCGATTGCTTCCGGCACGTATTCAATTCCGATAACCTGCCTTGCCTGGCGCGAAACGAAATTGGCGATTGTACCTGTACCCGTATATAAGTCGTACACCAACTCATTACCTGTCAACCCGGCAAAATCACGCGCTACCTTATATAAATTATATGCTTGTTCCGAATTGGTTTGGTAAAACGACTTGGGTCCGACCTTGAAACGTAGCCCTTCCATTTCCTCGAAGATATGGTCTTTCCCTTTGAAGACATTCACTTCCAAATCACCTATCGTATCATTGCATTTATTGTTGATGACATAAAGCAATGACGTAATCTGCGGAAAAGTGTCAGCCACGTATTGAAGCAATTCTTTCATTTGCGCCAATTCCGCATCTTCCACGATTTTGCATTGCAACAATACCATCAACTCTCCTGTCGACGAAGTACGTACCATCATGTTACGCAGCATACCCTCTTGCGTACGCAAGTTGAAAAACGTCAACTGGTGTGCGTATGCATAGTCGCGGATAGCATTCCGTATCTGATTGGATATATCATCCTGCAGCCAGCATTTCTCGATAGCCAATACCTTGTCGAATGCGCCGGGAATATGAAATCCAACCGCATTCATCTGCTCGTATTTCACGTCCTGCTTCACTTCTTCTTCGGTCAGCCAACGCTTGTTCGAGAATGTAAACTCCAGCTTGTTGCGGTAAAAACGGGTTTTTGCCGAACCTAATATCGGTGAAATCTCAGGCAACTCTATTTTTCCGATGCGTGTCAGGTTATCATAGACTTGTTTCTGCTTATAACGGATTTGGTCTTCGTATGCCAGGCATTGCCACTTACATCCGCCGCATACGCCATAATGTTGGCAAAACGGCTCTACCCGCATGGGAGATTTCTCATAGAATTTTACGGCTACCGCCTCGGCATAATGATTTTTCTTACGTTTTACCTGCAAGTCGACCACATCTCCGGGGACTACATAAGGCACGAAAACCACCAATTCATTCACTTTGGCAACAGCTTTTCCTTCTGCAGCCACATCCATTATCGTTACTTTTTCCAGTAAAGGAAGTTCTTTTTTCTTTCTTGCCACGTCGTTTCCAATAAATCCAATTTGGGTACAAAGGTAAGTATTTTCCCGCACATTCCGGTAATATTTTTAAATAAGTTCTATATTGGCAAGTCTATATAGCAAAATATGTCCAACAACACCTGTTTTGCATTTGTTATGTTGCAAATTTTACATAGATTTGCAGTTAACTATTATGAGAACACATTTAGAACCTAATAAATCTTACTAACAGAATGGAAACAAAAAGAGTTTACACCTTCGGTAACGGACAAGCCGAAGGAAAAGCAGACATGAGAAACCTGCTTGGAGGAAAAGGAGCTAATCTTGCAGAAATGAACCTTATCGGAGTACCTGTCCCTCCCGGTTTCACCATTACCACAGATGTCTGCAACGAATATTTCGAAAAAGGTAAAGATGATGTGGTAGCACTGCTGAAAGATGATGTAGAGAAATCCATTGCAGGCATTGAAACGCTGATGAAATCGAAATTCGGAGATGTGGAAAATCCGCTGCTTGTTTCTGTACGTTCAGGTGCCCGTGCTTCTATGCCGGGTATGATGGACACCATCTTGAATTTAGGATTGAACGATGAAGTCGTTGCCGGATTGGCACGCAAGACTGGGAACGAACGTTTCGCATGGGATTCCTACCGCCGTTTCGTCCAGATGTATGGTGATGTCGTGTTGGGTATGAAACCTGCCAACAAGGACGATATCGACCCCTTCGAAGCCATTATTGAAAACGTAAAAAAGAAAAAAGGTGTACGTCTCGACAACGAACTGGAAGTGGACGACCTGAAAGAACTGGTAAAACAGTTTAAAGCTGCCGTAAAGAGCCAGACAGGCAAAGAATTCCCCAGCGATGCTTACGAACAGCTTTGGGGAGCTATCTGCGCTGTGTTCGACTCATGGATGAACGAACGCGCCATCCTCTACCGCAAGATGGAAGGCATACCTGCCGAATGGGGAACAGCGGTCAATGTACAAGCAATGGTATTCGGCAATATGGGCGATACTTCGGCTACCGGCGTATGCTTCTCACGTGATGCCGCAACGGGCGAAGACCTGTTCAACGGTGAATACCTGATAAATGCACAAGGAGAAGATGTGGTGGCAGGTATCCGTACTCCGCAACAGATTACCAAAATCGGTTCACAGCGTTGGGCAAAACTTCAAGGCATATCCGAAGAAGAACGTGTCAGCAAATATCCTTCCATGGAAGAAGCCATGCCCGAAATTTATAAAGAACTAGACGAACTGCAAACCAAGCTGGAAAACCATTATCACGATATGCAGGATATGGAATTCACCGTACAGGAAGGCAAACTGTGGTTCTTGCAGACCCGTAACGGAAAACGTACAGGTGCGGCTATGGTGCGCATTGCCATGGAAATGCTGGAACAGGGCTTGATTGATGAAAAGACGGCTGTTCTGCGCTGTGAGCCGAACAAGCTCGACGAATTGCTTCACCCCGTATTCAATAAAGAAGAACTCCGCAATGCCAAAGTATTGACACGAGGCCTTCCCGCATCTCCGGGCGCGGCTACCGGTCAGATTGTCTTCTTTGCCGAAGATGCTGCCAAATGGCGTGCCGACGGTCATCGGGTAGTCATGGTCCGTATTGAAACTTCTCCCGAAGATTTGGCAGGTATGACGGTAGCCGAAGGTATCCTTACCGCACGCGGCGGTATGACTTCGCACGCTGCTGTAGTAGCACGCGGTATGGGAAAATGCTGTGTATCAGGTGCAGGAGCCATCAATGTCGACTATAAGGCACGTACCGTAGAAATTGACGGCATCGTTCTGAAAGAAGGCGACTTTATCTCATTAAACGGAAGTACCGGCGAAGTATATCAAGGCGAAGTGCCTACCCAGGCAGCCGAAGTTTCGGGCAACTTTGCCAAACTGATGGACCTCTGCAACAAATATACCCGCCTGCAGGTACGTACCAATGCCGATACACCACACGATGCGGAAGTGGCACGCAAATTTGGCGCCGTAGGTATCGGACTTTGCCGTACCGAACACATGTTCTTCGAAAACCAGAAAATCATTGCCATGCGTGAAATGATTCTGGCTCCCGATGTAGAAGGACGCAAGAAAGCGCTTGCCAAACTATTACCTTATCAAAAGAGCGATTTCAAAGGCATCTTCAAAGCAATGAACGGCTATCCGGTAAACATCCGTCTGCTCGATCCTCCTTTGCACGAATTTGTTCCGCACGATCAGAAAGGCCAAGAAGAAATGGCAAAAGCGATGGGCGTAACCGTAGACTACATCCATCAACGTGTAGAAAGCCTTTGCGAACACAATCCGATGTTAGGTCATCGCGGTTGCCGCTTGGGTAACACTTATCCGGAAATCACAGAAATGCAGACCGAAGCTATCCTAAGTGCAGCTTGCGAGCTGAAGAAAGAAGGCTATGATCCTCATCCCGAAATCATGGTTCCGCTTATCGGTATCTTGTATGAATTCGAAGCACAGGAAAAGATTATCCGCACTACAGCCAAGAGAGTGTTCGAACAAGAAGGCATCGAAGTGCCGTACAAGGTAGGTACGATGATTGAAATTCCGCGTGCTGCCCTGACAGCCGACCGTATCGCATCGCATGCCGAATATTTCTCATTCGGAACCAACGACTTGACACAGATGACTTTCGGTTATTCGCGTGATGATATCGCTTCATTCTTACCGGTATATCTTGAAAAGAAGATTCTGAAAGTAGACCCGTTCCAGGTACTCGACCAAAACGGTGTAGGCCAACTCATCAAGATGGCAGTAGACAAAGGCCGTTCGGTACGTCCCGACTTGAAATGCGGTATCTGCGGCGAGCATGGCGGTGAACCTTCCTCTGTGAAGTTCTGTCACAAAGTAGGCTTAAATTATGTCAGCTGTTCTCCGTTCCGTGTACCTATCGCACGGTTAGCAGCGGCGCAGGCTGCGATAGAGGATACTCTCTAAGACTGGAAGCCCTCAGGCAGAATAGCAATTAAGATTTGTATCAGGCTGTAATCTACCGATTTACGCGGTAATTACAGCCTGAGTTGCGTTAAGACAGTTCGTGCAGTTGACATCAAAAAATGAGCCAAATGAGCGTATTTGTTTTACTCTATGTTTACCCCAAAAATCATCATGTTTACCCCTGTTTACCCCAAAGAATTTCTTGTATTTATCTAAAAAGGAAATAGGTATGACAACATTTAAAGCAACGGTAAAAAAGCCGAGAAGCGATGGCTTTTACACAGTTTACATCAGGATTACGCACCAGCGCAAATCCAGTTATATTAAAACAAATAAAATTGTAGACGCTGCTCATATTACGAAAGGTGGTGATCTCACTGACCCTGTTGTAAATGAGTATTGCGCTATGCTCATCAGGCAATATACGGACCGCTTGAACCGCGTGAATGCGACTTGTTGGGAAATAAAGGAAGTAATAGAGTTCTTGTTGAAAGACGATGAAGAAGCGTGCTTCAGCGATTACGCGCGAAAGTTCATAGACAGGATGGAAGCGGATGGACACGAACGCAATGCAAAGAATTACAGACTTGCGGTAAACCATTTAGAACGCTTCATGGGGACAACCCGACTTCTGTTTAGCAACTTGTCATCTTCTGCAATAAATCTTTGGATAGAGAGTCTGTCAAAAACAAACCGAGCCAAAGAAATGTACCCTACATGTGTACGACAAATTTTCAAAAAAGCTATAGTCGAGCTAAATGATGAAGAGCGTGGTGTTATACGCATAAAGTTCAATCCTTGGCTTAAAGTGGCAATTCCCAAATCTGACAATACAATGAAACGTGCCATCAGTGCGGAAGCCTGCCGTGAGTTCTTCAACCGTCCTCTTCCAAAAACAAAGATGCTGTCTCCCCTTCCGGAACTTGGCCGGGATGTAGCACTTCTATCACTGTGTATCGGCGGTATCAACACCGTTGACCTTTACGAACTCAAAAAGAAGGATTACAACAATGGCATTATCGGCTATAAAAGGGCAAAGACACGTCACAGCCGCAGAGACGAGGCATATATGGAAATGAGAATAGAGCCATTTATCCAAGAGACCTTTAATAAGTATCTCTCCAAAGATGAGGATGATGAGTACCTGTTCGTATTCCACAGCCGTTACAGCAATTCCGACAGTTTCAATGCTAACGTAAATATCGGAATACGCAAGATATGCGCCGACATGGGCATGAAAAAGGAGGACTACTACTGCTATTATACGTTCAGGCATACGTGGGCAACCATTGCCCAAAACGATTGTGATGCAAACCTTTATGAAGTTGCATTTGGCATGAATCACAGTCATGGGTTCAATGTAACAAGAGGCTACTTAAAACTGGACTTTACTCCTGCGTGGGAACTTAATGCCAAGATTATTGATTTCATTTTCTTCAGCAATAAGAAGAGTAAACAAGGCAAAGCTCGTGACCTTGAAGCTCCAGAGGAAAAACTTTTCCGCATTTCAAAAAAGATGATGATATACGGACGCGCTTATTTCAAAGGAGATGTTGTTGGTGAACTAACAGATATCGGTTTTAGTAACGTTGACGAAGTTATCTCCGAACTAGTCAAACAGCTACCCAAAGATATTCCTATCGGTTGTACAGTCCAGTTCAGACTTAAAAATTGTGATAGTCAAAGAGAGGTTGTCTATGAAAGAAGCAAAGGCAAAGGATTTTAGCCTGCTTGTCAGTTAGGTAAACACCTGACATGAGGGAAGAACACCTTTCCACCCGACTACAACACGAAGCCGTACCTGCCCGTCCGAGACAGGTGCGGCTTTGCTGCTTCACCCTTATCTTGAATCCGGCGGACGGTTGACACAACACCGCCCCAGGAAGATGCCGACCAACAGCAGTAATCCCTTCCATACAAGGACGCACACCTTCTTCAACAACCATCCGGCAAGCCGCAGCACGTTCCTTACCAGCCATAACACCAACCGCCACAACAGCGAAAGTATGATGATGACAGGCACCAGGTATATTATCAGTAACAGTTCAAACATATACTCAAATTTAAGTGAAACCATAAGCCATACGAGGCTATTTTCCACCATAAATATACTAAAAATCAGCGAGATATGAAAATATTCCGGCAACTTTATCCTGACAAAATCATTGATTGACAAACGATTGCCCATTGTGCTTCCATATCAAGATAGCTTTATACATATCGTTTGGAATATACTGGTGACAAGTGTCTGTATTTCCAAAATCCGAAATCATCAGGTGCAAAAAACTAGTTTTCTCAGGTCTGATGAGTGACTATAAAGTAATGTCAAGGTCGTCTTAGCCTTGGTCGGCCATTACATTACTACATTATTGCATCATGTTGAAATATCCAAGCTCATTACCAATCTGAAAAATCTGATGCCTGTGCTTCCTTTTCCCTCTTGTTATCGAACAAACGGATAATGATTCTAATAATTCACGAATAGATGAACTAATATAACCGGACACTTGAAACCAAAGTAAGCCCCATTTCGCACCTTGGATTATAAGATAACTGGATGACCCGATACTCACAGACCGAGGAAAATCCTATTCGATACACCCGGCAATCGGATGCTCTCGATATCCCGGTCAAAATGATATGTTCCTTGAAGAATAGTGTTGTGCATTTTGTACGGAAGCCCCTTTTCACGGTAATTTTGGCGCAAGAAAGAACCCGGGATGACATTGCCCTGCGTTGCAGGATTTTCCAAGCAAGTTGTACTTTTGTGGCCACAAAACTCCGTTTGTTCTCCCAAAAAGTGACTTGCCGGATGCCATGCACCGGAGCGGCACCGCCGCTGTTTCGCCCTGCGAAATAAGGTAAGACAATCCCGGTTGCAAACAAACCGGAACATGAAGGAACATAGGAACAAGTACATCAAGGTAAGGATGACCCCGGAAGAAGTCCGGGAGTTCAAGGAGAAATCGGCTGAATACAAGACCGTAAGCCACTACGTGCGCAAGGCACTCGAAGAGTATTCAAACGTAAGCGTCAGGCAGCAGCTTGAACTCATGCAGGAACTCGGTTCGTTTTACCGAAGATACCAGGGCGAACTGTCCCATATAGGCGGAAACCTCAACCAGGCAGTAAAGCGCGCCAACGAGCTGGCGGTTGCAGGGTTGCTGCCCCCAAGCTATATCCGGGAAGTTCTGTTGCCGCTCATCCGGGACACACAGGAAACCGTCAACGGGATAAAAAGACAACTTGACATCCTCACATCAAGAATAAACAAGCCTTAGAACCAGACATATCACCAATCCAGATAACACCACCCCAAGATGATAGCGACCATATTACCCGGAAGCGCGGACTTCCATGCCGTTGGTTACAACGAACACAAGGTATCGAAAGGGCTTGCCCGGCTCATCGAGATGCGGAACTTCGGGACAATCGGTCTGGCAGGCAGACCCACCACGGAGGAGCTTACCGGCTATCTCAAAAAATACAGTTCCACCAACAGCCGCATCCGGAAACCGCAGTTCCATGTGGCCGTCAGCTGCAAAGGCCGTGAGATGACGGAATCCGAACTGCTGGATTTCGCGCACCGATACCTCAAGGAAATGGGATATGCCGAACCCGGACAACCTTGGCTCATCTACGCCCACCATGACACCGACAACACCCACCTGCACATCATCACCTCGCGTGTCGCCCCCGACGGCAGGAAGATAGCCTATAGTCACGAGCGCAGGCGTTCCCAGGAAGTCATAGACAGGATTCTCGGCACGGACAGGCAAAAGAAGATTGCCAACGACATGGACGCGGCCAGGCAATATACCTTCTCCTCTTTCGCCCAGTTCAAGGCAATCATGGTTTCTATGGGATATGAGGTATATAAGAAAGATGAAAACGTATTTATCAAGCATGGCGGCAAGGTGCAGCGGCAAATTCCGTTGGCCGAAGTCGAACAGCTTTTCAAAAGCGGCTATAGGGAACGCGCCCGTTGCCGCCAGCTGCGGAGCATCCTCAAAAAATACCGGGACGTGAGCGGCGGCAAGGAAGAGCTGCAGAAAGAGCTGAAGGAGAAGTTCGGCATCGACCTCGTGTTCTTCGGCAGGAAGGATGCGCCCTACGGCTACATGATTGTCGACCACGCCCACCGTACCGTCATCAACGGGGCAAGGGTGCTGGCCACGGAACAGCTTCTGGACTTCGCCACCCCGGAACAACGCTTCGCACGCATAGAGGACTACATAGACCGGCTGCTCACCCTCAACCCGAAAATCACGCAGGGCGAGATTTTCCAGAAGCTGAGGAAGCAGCGTGCCTATATCAAGAAAGGCGTCATCCACTTTGACGGACAGACACGCCCGTTAAAGCCGTTCATGGCGGAAGCCATCGACCGGAACAACCGCATCCGTTTCATCGAGATGTTCCACCCGGCCACAGAAGCTGAACGCGATCTGCTCTGCAAAATCTTCAAGGTGAACCGTCCTGATCTGGTGGACCTGTCAGGTGAAAGGCCGCAGTCCCATACGGATGCCGTCAGCCGCCTGCATGAAATCTTCAATGACGAGAACGTCTTTTCCGTGAAAAGTGCCCTTCATGAGGAAGGCTTCATCCTCCGCGAGGAAGCGGGCGCGGCATATGCCGTCAACTTTAAAAGACACATCGTGATAGACCTTGCGGCGGAAGGGCTTGACACGGAACGGCTGAAACCCCGGCCACGGAAGCAACAGGCCAAGCAGACACATTCCACCGGAAACGGCGGAAAGAAGATACACATACACGGACTGAAGGATTCCGGTGCCGGAAGCCATGCCGAAAAGCGTGAGTGGGAAGTCGGCGGCAAGGGAGGCTACGATGACATTGACGACGGACGCAACCTTAAACGGTAGACCATGAGGAAAAAACGGAGACTCCCTTTTGTCACCTGTCTGGCCGCATAAGCCGTCATACCTTTTAATCCGCTGCATAAAATACTTCGGTCAGGCTGACCTGAAGCACAAAAGTGTTGTGCATTTCGTTACCGTCCTATCCGGTGCATACTTTTGCACCGAACCAAACGACCGTGGACAAAATGATACAGACACCCGTCATCGTGACATTCGCCAACCAGAAAGGGGGAGTCGGCAAGACGACCCTCTGCGTCACCTTCGCCAACTACCTTGTGACGAAGGGCGTGCGTGCCGTGGTCGTCGACTGCGATTTCCAGCACTCCATCATGAAGTGCCGCAAGGCCGACATCAAGAAATACGGCGAGGAAGCCGTACCCTACGACGTGCTGGCCTACGAGGCCAACGACAAGCAGGCCATGACCGCGCTCATGGAGAAGCTGCACAACGACCCCAGCATAGACGTGGTGCTCATGGACTCGCCCGGCAGCCTGAAGGCGGAGGGGCTGATACCCATGTTCGTCAACTCGGATATCATCGTCGTACCGTTCCATTACGACCTGGTGACCGTCCCCTCCACCGCGAGCTTCCTCCTGTTCATCGACCGTCTGCGCAAGGCCGTGGGCGGACGGATGAAAGCCCGGCTCTTCATCGTCCCCAACCTCCATGACGGACGGGTGGGCAAACGCTCCGAGCTGGAACTGTGGGAGAACACGGGGAAGACCTTCGCCAACTACGGGCTGGTGACGGACAAGATTCCCAAGCGGGCCGACATGGAACGTTTCAGCACGGTGGCGGAACTGGATATGCAGGCCGGCATCGTCAGTCCGGTGTTCGACAAAATATACGCCGGAATTTTCGTTGACGGCACCCCCAAAGACATAAACCATCAATGACCATAGCGTAATGAACAAGGAATTACAAATAGACGACCTCACCAGAGGCATCAATGACGACGAACCTGCATTCAAGGGAGAAGGACAAGCGGAGCAAGGCACCGCACATCCCGGTGACAAGTGCTGGCAGGACTTCATGGCCTACCTTGAAGCGCCGACGGACGGGAACGGCAAGGCAGACCGTCTGGTATGCAAACTCGACCGCGACCTGGCCGACTCGCTTGACGACTGCGACATCCGTGGCCGCTGCCGTTCCGACCTCGTGAACGCCATCATCCGCTCGTTCTTCGAGAACCACCTTTCCCTACTGGCGCAATACCGCCGCGAGAAGAAATCATTGTTCAACAACTATAACCCCGAATCCCATGCGTAGAATCGACTGGACAGAAACCATGCTCTCCCGGCTTGCCGAGCTTTATCCCGTGGAGACCACCGCACATACTGCCTATATGCTCCAGATAGGCGTGACGGCCGTGAAGGAAAAAGCCCGCGAACTCGGACTGGAGAAGCTGGCCAAGAGCCGGTGGCTGGAACGTGCCGGACATATCAGCCGCCACTTCGACAACCGTTCCTACGCCGAGATGGCCGGCGACCTGGGCGTCAGCCGCACCACAGTCAGCCGCATGGCACGCAAGCTGGGGCTGAGCCGGAGCAAGGCAAAGGGTTACGCGATGTCGTCCCGTGTCCGCAATGAGCTGGTACGCCGCGAACGGCGCAGGGCTGTATTCGGTCTTGACCCCCTCACACGCCTCAAGGTTATCTCACACCGCGCCAAGGTCAGGATACGCTCCAGGCTGAAAGCCAACGGATACATCACCGGCGTACACAGGAACATACTGTACTTCACCGAAGCCACATGCCGGAAAGCCCGGCTGGAAGCCAAGGCCACTAGACTTGGACTATCCTTTCTGCCTTTTCCCGAAGACAATACACCATTATCCAATGCCATATAGCCATGCAGTACGGACAAATCGTTTTTATCCTTTTCGTGGCAATGGCCTGCTATTACGCCTTCCTCATCTTCACGGACATCAGGAAAGCGCAGGCGGCCCGGAACGCGGAAAAGGAGAACCATACGGAAGAAGAGATAGACATATCGGACGAGGCAAGGAGCTTCCGTCCGACCAGAGTCAGCAGGGACGAGGAGAAGAAAGAAGAAGCGGTTAACCACGGGCAATCCGAACCAGACCCTCGACAAGGAAAAGACTTCCGCCGCCCCGGCTACCGTGAGGCCATCATGACCGACGGCATCCTTGTGGACGACCTCATCCATGAAATCGACAGGCTGGCGGAAACCGGCACAAGCGACCTCGGCCTTGTCATATACACCTGCGAGAACGCAAGGTGAGCAAATACACGTTCCTTTAGCGACTCCTGTTCCTTTGGCGATGAAACAACTATTTAATGATTAAAGAAATGCAGACACTAAAAAGAAAATGCCTACGTGCATTCGTCCGTTTCAAACAGTCAGCGTTCGCCCGGAAGGGCACGCTCGCCCTCGTGGCGCTCACCCTCGCCGCCGGCGATGCAATGGCCGGAAGCAAGGGAGCGGCAGGCTTCACCAAGGCCACGCAGGAAGTAAGCTCCTACCAGACTCCCGTCTCCAACCTCATGAAGGCTATCGCGGCGGTCATCGTGCTGGTAGGCGCGTTCAATGTCTATTTCAAGATGCAGAACGGCGACCAGGACGTCAAGAAGACCATCATGCTGACCATCGGCGGTTGTATCGCGTTCATCGCATTGTCAGAGGCTTTGCCACTCTTCTTCACGTAAATCATGGAAGAGAATAAGAGTAATCAAGACGGTTTTCCCGTGTTCAAGGGACTCCAGAAGCCTTTAGAGTTCATGGGCATCCGCGGCCGCTTCCTCACACTGGCGGCGGTGGCCATAGGCGTGTCCTTCGTGGGATTCATCGTCTTCTCCATCGCCCTTGGAAAACTTGCCGGGTTCATCGCCATGCTAGTGATGGCCGCCGCAGGGCTGGCCACCATCTTCGTCAAGCAACGCAGCGGACTGCACAACAAGAAACGGGCGAAGGGCATCTACGTCTATAAGAACATCCGGAAGACGGATTGAAAAACGAATTGAAAAACCAACAAACAGAAAGCAACCAATGGCACAGAACAGGAAACGGGCATTCGAGGGGCTTTACTCCCAGCTGGAAGAGACGGACGGCCATGCCGTCCTCTTTTCCGCCAGGGGCGATCCTTCGGTCATATTCGAAATGGCCAATCCCGTGCAGCAGCTATGCACGGACTCGGAGCAGTACCTGCGCTTCCAGGACGTGCTCTCCAACCTCGTGCAGACGCTCGGCGAAGGCTACGCCTTGCAGAAGCAGGACATCTTCTGCAAACAGTCCTATCACCACGACGTGCCGGAGGATGCGGAGTTCCTGACGCGGAGCTACTTCCGCTACTTCGAGGGAAGGGAGTTCACCGAGATACGCACGTACCTTGTCATCACGCAGGAGGCGCAGCGCGGCCAGTTCGTGCAGTACGACCCGAAGAAGTGGACGGAGTTCCATGCCAAGGTAAGCAAGGCGGAGGACATCCTGAACGAAAAGCACATCCGCCACAGGCGGCTGGCAAAGGAGGAGGTGGACGAGTATTGCCACCGCTTCATGGCCTTCCGCTTCCGCCACGGCCCGTTCTCCATGACCAACTTCAAGGCTTCGGACGAATACTTGAAGGTGGGCGGCCGCGTGGTGCGCTCCTATCCGCTTGTGGATATCGACGAGATAAACCTGCCGTCACGCATCAAGCCGTACACGCAGGCTTCCGTCAACGGATATCCCATCGCCACCGACCTTTTCTCGTTCCTGACAAGCGTTCCACATGCGGACTGCGTGGTGTACAACCAGGTGGTGCAGATACCCGGCCAACGGAAGCTTCTCCGCAAATTGCAGGCCAAGGCCAAACGGCACGGCTCCATGCCCGACCCGAGTAACCGTATAGCCAAGGCCGACATTGAGAAAGTGCTGGAGCGGCTTGCCGTGGACAGCTCCCTGCTGGTCTACGCCAACTTCAACATCCTGGTGAGCTGCCCGGCGGACAAGGTCACCCCGGTCACTTCCTACCTGGAGACCAAGCTGTACGGATGCGGCATCATGCCCTCTCGCACGGCCTACAACCAGCTGGAGCTGTTCACCGACAGCTTCCCCGGCAACGCCTACGCTTTCAATCCCGACTACGACCTGTTTCTCACCCTGTCGGACGCCGCCCTGTGCTTCTTCTTCAAGGAGCACCTGAAGGAATCGGAGGACACGCCCCTGACCACATATTACACCGACCGGCAGGGACTACCCGTCTGCATCGACATCACCGGCAAGGAGGGCAAGGTGAAGATGACCGACAACGCCAATTTCTTCTGCATCGGGCCTTCGGGAAGCGGCAAGTCGTTTCATATGAACTCGGTCGTCCGCCAGTTACTGGAACAGCAAACGGATGTGGTCATGGTGGACACGGGCGACTCCTACGAGGGCATCTGTGGCTACTACGACGGCACGTACATCTCCTATTCCAAGGAGAAACCTATCTCCATGAACCCCTTCAAGGTCACGGCGGAGGAATACAGGCTGAACTTCGGCGAGAAGAAAAACTTCCTCAAATCGCTGGTGTTTCTCATATTCAAGGGCAGCGCATTTCCGAGCAAGATAGAGGACATGATAGTCAACCAGACCCTCGTGGAGTATTACGATGCCTATTTCCATCCTTTCGAGAAATTCACGGAGAAGCAGCGTGCGGAGTTGCGGCAGAAGCTACTTGTAGACGCCAAGATGGATGACGATTACGAGAAGTACAACCATGAGATGGAAGATATTGACCGCCTGATAAACGCCAAGGATTCGCCGGAGGTGCCGGAAAGCCGCGCCCTGCTGCTCCCCTCGGAAGTCAGGCGCATGAAGCTCGTCCGCCAGTGCCGTTCGCTCATGGCCCTCATGCGCGACAAGGCCGCCTCGGAGTCTGAAAGGGAACATGCCGCACATATCGTGGAGAAATACCGCAGGGAGCTTTACGAGAACACCATGCTTGTCAAGATTGACAGGCAGATAGACCGCATGGAGGAGCAGAAACGGCGGTTGAAGGTCAGGGAACTTTCCTTCAACTCCTACTACGAGTTCGCCGTGGAGCGCATCCCGCAAATCACTTCCCTGGAGAAAATAACATTCGACATACACAACTTCGCAGCCATCCTCAAGCAGTTCTACCGGGGCGGCGAGCTGGAGACGACGCTGAACGCCGACCTGGATGTTGACCTCTTCAACGAGTGTTTCATCGTATTCGAAATCGACAAGATAAAAGATGACCCTGTACTTTTCCCCATCGTGGTGCTCATCATCATGGACGTGTTCCTCCAGAAAATGCGCATCAAGAAAGGGCGCAAGGCCCTGATAATCGAAGAGGCGTGGAAGGCCATCGCCTCGCCCACGATGGCGGAGTACATCAAGTACCTGTACAAGACCGTCCGCAAGTTCCACGGCATCGCCGGGGTGGTCACGCAGGAGCTGAACGACGTGATAGACTCGCCCATCGTGAAGGAGGCCATCATTAATAATTCCGATGTGAAGATACTGCTTGACCAGTCCAAGTTCAAGGACAGGTACGAACAGATAGCCGCCATACTGGGGCTGACCCCCGTTCAGCGTCAGCAGATATTCACCATCAACGCGCTTGACAACCACGAGGGGCGCAGCTACTTCAAGGAGGTGTGGATATGCCGGGGACAGCATTCCGACGTCTACGGCGTGGAGGAAGCCCCCGAATGTTACTGGGCCTACACCACCGAGCGGACGGAAAAAGAGGCGTTGAAAACATACCTGCGGCACTACGGCACGGTGCAGGAGGCCATCACGCGCATCGAGGCCGACCGTAAAAAAGCGGGCAGCCCCAAGTACCTGGAGTTCGCCAGACAAGTCAACCAACATCAAAAAGTAATGTCATTATGGGAAAGCTGAAAAACATATTGTTAGGAACATTCCTGTTTGCCGCGTCCGCCCCCACGTTTGCCGGATGGCGCATCGTCATAGACCGTAACTGCATCGCAACGGTGGGCGCCAACCTGGCCTCGCAGAAGCTCATCGAGGGGCAGCACAACCAACGGCTGGACTCCATCGCCTCCAAGAAGCAGAAGGTGGAACTCTACACCGTGAGCATGGCCACCATCAAGGAGCTGTACAAGCTCTCGATGGAAAACATCTCCGGTTTCGGTACGGAGAGTCTTTACTACAAGGAAATCGGAAGTTGCGCCTTCGATATCCTCAAAGACGTGCCGGAACTTATTGAAACGGTGGGCAGGGCGAAGTTTACGAACAAGCTGCTTTGCCTCAATGAACTCGGCAACCTCGTAGCCGAGACCCAACAACTGGTGGGCGACTTCGTGAACATCGTGAACAACGCCAGGGTGCAGAACCCGCTCAAAGGGGAAGCCACGGCGGAGAGGAAAAGCGACGGGTACAACCTGCTCGACCGCTACGAGCGGCTGACCCTGGCCAATCGCATATATACTGACCTTACGAAGATACGCTACAAGGTGGAGGGAATGATGCTCATGGCACAGTATGCCACAGCGGACGACCTCTTCTTTGCCATCGACCCGGAGGGCTGGGCAAACGTGGTGACCATGAAGAACCGTGTCGGTAGCCTTGTCCAGTCATGGAACGGGCTTGTAGCTTCCAATTACTGAACCAGACAACAAGAGCCATGGACTATAATATAAAAGGTATAGGAAATTACAGGGCGTTTTTTGTTGCCGCCTTTATGGCAATCGCCGTCCTGTCGCTTCCCGTCAGGGTATCGGCCGGAGTCATCCCCAAAGACCTCCCGACCATCGAGGCCCTGATTGCCTTGCACAAGGCCGTCAAGAAGGACGAGGACAAGGCCATGCGGCGTGTGGCCGCCAGCTTCGGCGAGCAGTCGCTCCTCACCAAGGGGGCCGGCAAGTTCAACGACGTGCGCACCACCCTGAACACCAAGCTGGACAATGCCCATTCCTACTTAGTGCTGGCAGGCGCCATCTCTTCCACGGCCAACGCGCTGTACCGGTTGGTGAAGGAATACAAGGACTTCACCTCCAACACGTTCGGCCATGTCAGCAAGAAGCCCTTCGTGGCGTGGTACTATGCCGACGCCAACCTGGCCATATCGAGGGAAGTGAAGCACTGCTACAAGCTTTATGCGTCGGTGGCCGCTTCCGGCATCAACCTGATGAAGGCTTCCATGGACGAGAAGCTGAACCTGGTGATGACGCTGAAAACCACCATCGACAGGGCGAGGTACATCATCGACAACGCGAACCTGTACTGCTACCTCATTACCGACTGCGGATGGAAGCCGGATTACATCTGGGAGATACTGAACTCCGAGGTCAAGGACGAGATAGCGAAAACGATAATAGACAAATGGAACAAAGGATATGAAAGTTAAAGAGGCCATATTATTGCTGTGTGTAGTCTTCGCCCCGGTTGTGGCGGAAGCACAAGTGCCCGTCCGTGACAACGAGAAGAAGAAACAGTGGCAGTCCATGGAGAACGGGCCGTGGGACTTCGCGCCCGACTGGTACTATTATTTCCTGCACAAGGGTTACTCCGGCGCGGAAATGTATTGGAAATGGGCGGGCTTCAAGTCCGGCTTCCGTGTCCGCTTCAAGGAATCCAAGTCGAACATCAAACGCATCATGCCCACACGGGTCATATCCGAGGAGACCCAGCGGCAGAAGCTGGAGAAGGTGGAGGAAGAACGCAAATATGTGGAAGAGCTGTACAAGGAGGAGCTTGTCCGGGAGGCCGACCGCGCCGTTGACCTGGTCTATCCGGCCTACAAGGACGAGTTCAACCGGATGCAGGACTGCATCACCGACGGCCTGCTCTATTGCATGACGAAAAGCGGCGGAAAGTTGAAGCCGCAGGTGGACGAACTGGGCAGGCAGAATGAAATCCTTTGCGCAGGTATTGCCTATATCCGCAAGACGGGCGTGGGCTACGGACTGGAGAACGCCAAGCGGCAGCAAGCCTACGAAGAAGCCAAAGGAAAGATGGAGGCACTCGTGAAACAGACCGCCAACCTCTGCGCCGTGGCCGCCACACATTATTAGAATTAATAAAATGTATTACATGAAGATAAGAATACGATTATGCAACTGTCTGCTGTTTTATTGACCATAGGCCTTCCGGCCATCGACGAGAGCCTAGACAAGCTCCTTGTCGCCATGGAGACGTTCCCCAACGTGGCCGTGCTGGGCGACGCGGTGGGACTGGCCCGTATCATCGGGCTGCTGCTCGCCCTCTGCGTGGGTTCCTACGAGTGCTGGATGATGATGCTCGGACGGCGCGGCATGGACGTGATGAAGCTCCTCCGCATCGTCGGCATCTCCATCTGCATCTCTTCCTCCTCGTGGATATGTGACGCCCTGCAGGTGCCCGGCAAGGGACTTGAAAGCGCGAGCAAGGCGATGGCGCAGGCCAAGAACAAGGAGGTGGCCGCCTTCGAGCTGAAGGTGGCTCAAAAACAAAGCGAGTACCTTGACCGGCTGCGCACCGTACAGGATTCCATCGCAACCGCGCAGCAGGTGGCCGCCATCGGACAGGACGCCGCATGGTGGGACAAACTCATCTACAACGTGGAGAACCTTGGCAACACCATCAACAACTACGCCCAACGGGCGGTGGTGGCCACGGAGACCAAGGTCAGCGAATGGATAAACGATGTCATCCGCTTCGTGGGAGAGCTGATTTTCCAGATGTCCTACTACGGCATCCTCGTGGCGCAGCGCATCTTCATGGCCATCATGATGATATTCTGCCCCATCATGTTCGCCCTGTCCCTCGCCCCGCCGTGGAACTCGGCGTGGAGCCAGTGGATGTCCAAGTTCCTTTCCCTCTCGCTGTGGGGCTTCGTGACCTACATGTGCCTGTACTACGTTGACTTCATCCTGCTTTACAACCTGCAACAGGATTTGGTGGCCTACGACCACCTGCTTCACGGTTCGGTCAATTCGTGGTCGCAGATAGGCGCGTTGGGGCTGCAGGGCATCGGCTCCAACTGCATGTACGCCATGGGAATGCTGGTCGGCGCGTACATTATACGTTTCGTCCCGGAAGTGGCCTCGTGGCTCATCCCCGGCGGCGTAAGTTCGGGCGCGGCCACGGCGGCAGGCTCCACGGCGACGGGCATCGCTTCCATGGCAGGAGGTGCGGCCGGTTCGGTGGCCGGGGGCGCGGTTTCCATGGTCAAGCCCAAATCAGGAAGATAAAATCATAAAAATAAAGAAATATGCTCATAGAATCACTGGCACAGAAAACAAGGCTCGCCATGGTGACGGTGCTGGCCACCATAGGCGGATGCGCCGTCATCTGCGGCTTCACCGTATGGTGCTGCATCTCCCTCGTAAACAAGGAAAGGGAGCAGATATACATATTGGACGGCGACATCCCGTTCCTCGCCGAGCGCGCGCAGCTGGAGGCTAATTTCACGATGGAGGCCCAGGCGCACATCCAGCTCTTCCATCAGTATTTCTTCAACCTGCCGCCCGACAACGACTACATCAAGTGGACGCTCGGCAAGGCCATGTACATGGCGGACGGCACGGCGTTGAAGCAAAAGCAGGCGATGGACGAGAACGGCTTTTATTCCGACATCATCTCCTCGTCGGCGGTCTGCACCGTCATGTGCGATTCCATCGACTTCGACGAACAGGAACGGAAGTTCACCTACTACGGTACGCAGCTCATCAAGCGGCGCACCCGTGACCTGAAGCGTTCTTTGGTCACGACCGGATATGTCGAGTCCGTGCCAAGGACGCGGAACAATCCCCACGGATTGCTGATTACCAACTGGAGGACGCTCGAAAACAAGGATTTGGACTACTAAATGTAATTTGGATATGAGAATCAGAAAGAAACTTCGGGAAAGCAGGCTAAGGACGCACCTGCAAATCCGCACATGGCTGCAGCCCAAATTGGGCAAGGCCGGGGAAAGGCTCCGCTTGGTCGGTCGCATCCGTCTGGCGAACATCTGGGCCCGGAAGCATCCGAAAAGGACTTTTGCCTGTGTTACGGGAACATTGTCGCTCTTGCTGGTATGCTCCCTTATCATGAACAATAGCAAGCC
The DNA here is from genome assembly GCA_900544675.1 of uncultured Bacteroides sp. Taxonomy (GTDB): domain Bacteria; phylum Bacteroidota; class Bacteroidia; order Bacteroidales; family Bacteroidaceae; genus Phocaeicola. The sequence goes on along the minus strand of UQVZ01000005.1, from coordinate 49,207 downwards.
GGACGAGACGGACAACGCACACGGCATCGGCGTCATTGCCAATATGGAACCCTTGTTCCAAGGCTTCCGCACCATACAGTCGAACAAAGGCCTGCACCGTGCCACGATACAGGAGCTGGCGGACAGCGGACGGGCCATCCGACGGGAACTTGACTCCCTGATAGCCATGCCTCGGAAAACGCACGGTGACTCCCTGCGGATTGTCAGGCAGTACAGGCGGCTGGAGAACATTGTAAAATTCATCAATAACGGAGAACATGATTAAAGTCAATTTCAAACAACCCAAGTACATCTTCCCGGCCGTCATCTTCATACCGCTGTGCGCCCTGGTGTATTTCGTGATGCAGACCTTCGGGGGAGGCGGAGAGCCGGAACAGGCCGTGGCCACTGACCGCATCAACACGGAACTACCCGAAGCACACGCAGAGGAAACAGGGGACAAGATGTACGAGATGTCGCGCCGCTTCGGCGACGAGGACGCCTTTACCGCCGTGGGCGGCATCGGCGAGGAAAAGGAGGAGAAAGAGGAGCCGGGACACGGCTACAGCGAGGAGGAACTGGACGGACTGGACGCAGCGGAAGCAGAGCGCATCCGTAGGCAGCAGGAAATGGAGGAACTGGAACGCTCGCTGGCGGAGTCCAGGCGGCACATCAATTCATACGCCTATGGCAACAATGCACCTTCAGCCCGTATGTCTGATGGAAGCAGTGGCATGGGCTACACTTCGCAGGACGACTTCGCCCGTGACCTGGAGGAAATCCAACGCCGCAGCTTCGAGAGGCAGAAGGCCATCGGGCGCGGCCTTGGGTTCGGCGACCCGGAAGCGGAAGAGGCGGCCAAAAGGCAGCGTGCCGACTCGCTGGCGAGAATCCGCAAGGAAGAGGCGGAACGAAACCGCCCGAACCTTGTCATCAAGTCTGCCGACACCAATGCGGACAAGTTCCATACGGTGGCCGCTCCCGACGGTACGGCGGAAGCCAGGCTGATACGCGCCATGATAGACCAGACCACCAAGGCCAAGGAAGGCACGCGCCTGCGCTTCAAGCTGCTTGACGACGTGACGGTGAGCGGCACCAAGTTAAGGAAAGGCACTTACCTCTACGGCACGGTGACGGGATTCTCCAGCCAGCGAGTGAAGGCTACCATCACCAGCATACTTGCCGGGGACAAGTTCATCAAGGTCAAGCTGTCCGTATTCGACAACGACGGCATGGAGGGCTTCTACGTGCCCGAATCCTCGTTCCGCGATTTCGTGAAGGACGCTAGCTCCAACGTGGTGCAGCAGGACATCAACATAGAGTCCGACGGCGGCTACGGCTCAGGAATATCCGGCGAGGCCGTTGCATTGCAGGCCCTGCAGAACATGTACAACTCCGCCACATCCGCCCTGTCGTCCAACATACGGAAGAACAAGGCGAAAATCAAGTACAACACCATCGTCTACCTCATCAACTCGGACGATGCAAGGTAAACATGATTTGAAAACAAATACATACTTATATATGAAAGCAAGAACCATCTTACTGACTTTGCTCTGTGCCGTGGGCATGGCCGCCTACGCCAACGAGAAAATCTATGTCAACCGGGATGTGACCACACACATCGTCATGCCCGAACCCATCAAGCTGGTGGACATCTCCACCCCGAAGATTGCCGGGAATCAGTGTACGGACAACATCGTCCGCATCAAGCCGTACCATGATGAGGGTGATTCCATACAGTCCGGCGGCTACACGGAGAACGAGCTGCTGGGCACCATCACGCTCATCGGGGAAAGACACATCGCGCAATATGACGTCCTTTATACCGAAGAGCCAGGACAGGCGGCCGCCATCTTCGAGGTGCCGTACACCCACACGCAGTCCTACATCAACCCAGAAGTCACCATGCCCATGTCCGAGATGGCACGCTATGCGTGGGCGGTGTACGGCAGCAGGCGCAAGTACAACCAGATCGTGACGAGGGCGCACGGGATGAAGGCCACGGTCAACAACATCTACGCCGTCGGGGATTACTTCTTCATCGACTTTTCGCTGCGCAACAAAACGAAGATTCCCTACGACATCGAGGAAATCCGCGTGAAGCTCACGGACAAGAAGGAAACCAAGGCGACCAACTCGCAGACCATTGAGCTGTCGCCCGTGTTCACGCTCAACTCCACGAGGAAGTTCAAAAAGGACTACCGCAACGTGATGGTGCTGCCCAAGCTGACCTTCCCCGACGAGAAGGTGTTGCGCATTGAAATATCCGAGAACCAGATCAGCGGACGGGTCATCGTGCTGACCCTCGAATACGAGGACATCCTCCATGCGGACGGCTTCGATGCCGACATCCTGAAGGACGCTGCCTACTATCCTTATTACTACATCTCTTATTCTGACAAATGATGAAGAAGTTTCTGATTACCTTATGCTGTGCGGCCGTTTCCATTGGCGCATCCGCACAGGACGGCAAGCTGGCGGTAAACGCCGGCTTCCTGTTCCCGTCCACCCTGAACGCAACAATCGGCTACGAGCGTCCGTTGTCATACGGGAATGCCGTGGAACTGTACGGCGAGGCCGGCACCCATTGGCAGGAAAAGGATTTCTGGAAAGGCTACTATTGGGACGGCGGCATCGTCTACAAGCACCGGCTGGTGCGCTATAAGAACGGTATGCTGCTTTTCCGCTTCGGCCCGCAGTTCGGTGCGGTGCAAAAACGGTTCTTCATCGGATTGGAGGGAGGGTTTGAATACAGCTATGTATTCCGTAACGGCTGGGAGTTCGCCCTGATACAGAAGAACAACGTGAACTTCCTGCACGGCGACACGTTCCGCAACGGGTTGTTGCTTGGAATGAGAATTCCTTTTTAACCACTTGTAAACAAAACAGAAGGCATGGCATTTGAAGAGACAAGGGAACAGCAGCAGATGTACAACTATTTCCGCAGTTGCATTTACATCTTCCTGATTATAGAGATTGTGATGAACCTGCCTGTCACGGCGGACAACCGCATCACGCAGTTCATTCTCGATCTGTTGGGGCGTTTCAAGGTATTCAACACCGTATCGGGCTGCAAGGTGGCGGAGCTGGTGTGCATCTGCATCGTCTGTATCGGCACCAAGGCGAAGAAGGCGTTGAAGTTCAATGTGCGCACGATGGTGGTCTATCCCGTGCTGGCCGGGTTGACCCTTGTCGGGCTGTGCTTCGTGTTCCACGGGATGTATTTCGGCATCAGCTGGTTCGGTTTCCCTGCCAACCGCATCCTGTACGCTCTCTGTTCGGTGGTGGGCACCATGCTGGTACACCAGGGGCTGGACGGCATCGCCAAGTATTACAACAACAAGGTGGGCGAAGACCGCTTCAACTTCGAGAACGAATCGTTTCAACAGTCGGAGAATCTTGTCGCCAATGACTATTCAGTGAACATCCCCATGATATACTATTGGAAACGGAAGATGCACAAGGGATGGATAAACATCATCAACCCGTTCCGTGGGACAATCGTGTTGGGAACGCCCGGTTCTGGAAAGTCCTTCGGTGTCATTGACCCGTTCATCCGGCAGCACGCCGCCAAGGGGTTCGCCATGATGGTCTATGACTTCAAGTACCCCACGCTTGCCAAGACGCTCTTCTACCAGTTCTGCAAGAACCGGAAGGCCGGCAGGCTGCCTGCCAACTGCGGTTTCCGCACCATCAACTTTACCGATGTGGAGTATTCCGACCGCATCAATCCCATACAGCGGAAGTACATCCCCGACCTTGCGGCGGCTTCGGAAACGGCGGCTACCCTGCTGGCATCGCTCAACAAGGGCGGCGGCGAGAAGAAGGGAGGCTCAGAGGCGTTCTTCACCAACTCGGCGGAGAACTTCCTCGCGGCCATCATCTACTTCTTCGTAAACTTCCACCCCGTAGGCTTCAAGGACGGCAGGAAGCTCAGGCGCTTCATCCTACACGAGGGAAAGAAGCTGGAAATCGTCATCAGAAATTGGGACGACTTCAATGCCATTGACAAGGACGGCAACGTAGTGCTGGATTTTGTGGACGAAAAAGGTAATGACGTCTCCACTGACGAAGATAGGATGTTCGTAGACTTGAACGGTTACAGCTACAAAGACCGCACAGGGAAGCTGATACGTATCGACCGCTGCTGGTATGAGGACAAGGACGGCAACGAGGTGGAACCGGACACCATTACGGGGGAATATTCGGATATGCCGCACGTGCTCTCTTTTCTGGGTAGGCCATACGACCAGGTGTTCAACATCCTCATGCAGGACGATAAGATAGCCTCGCTCATGGCGCCGTTCAAGAGTGCCTACGAGAACAAGGCCAACGACCAGCTGGAAGGAATGGTGGGCACGCTCCGCGTCAACGCCGCAAGGCTCGTGTCGCCGGAAGCCTATTGGGTGTTCACCGGAGACGACTTCGACCTGAAGATTTCCGACAGGGAGCATCCGAGTTATCTCGTGATAGCCAACGACCCGGAAAAGGAGCAGGTCATCGGCTCGCTCAACGCCCTTGTGCTGAACCGCCTGATAACCCGGGTGAACTCCAAGGGGAACATCCCGGTGAGCATCATCGTGGACGAGCTGCCCACGCTGTACTTCCACAAGATTGACCGACTTATCGGTACGGCACGCTCCAACAAGGTGGCCGTGACATTAGGTTTTCAGGAACTTCCACAACTGGAGGCGGACTACGGCAAGGTGGGGATGCAGAAAATCATCACCACGTGCGGCAACATCTTCATGGGGGCTGCCCGTAACAAGGAGACGCTGGAATGGGCGCAGAACGACGTGTTCGGCAAGGCCAAGCAGACCTCGCGCTCCATATCCATCAACGACCAGAAGGTGTCCACCACCATATCAGAGAAGATGGACTACCTCGTTCCGGCGGCGAAGATAGCGGACATGGCCACCGGATGGCTGGCCGGACAGGCGGCGCGCGACTTCACCGCCACGGACGAGAGTATGTTGGAGAAGTTCGACATCGAACAGTCGGAGGAGTTCAAGACCACCAAGTATTTCTGCAAGACGCACTTCGACATGAAGAAGATTAAGGACGAGGAGGAACACTACGTGCCGCTGCCCAAAATCTACGAGTTCAAGAACGACAGGGAGAAGGAAATTCTGCTCAACCGCAATTTCAAACGGGTTAATCAGGAGGTAGAGGATATGGTCAAGGAACTACTTGGAATGAGCTAAGTGATTGTCTAACCGTTTCTGATAACATATTGAAAGATAATGATATATGAATATTAGTTCGACTTCCTATCTGCCTGAACCGCTTCCTTTGTTGAGCGGAAGCGCATTGAAAATCATCGCCGTGGTTTCCATGGTTATTGACCATTACGCATATTATCTTATGGATGGCAATACAATGACTTATGAGGTGATGCGGTGCTTCGGGCGTATCGCCTTCCCCGTGTTCGCTTTCCTAGTTGCGGAAGGTTTCGCCCATACGCGGAACAGGATGCGGCACTTCCTTTCCCTCATGTTGTTCGCAGTCGTCAGCGAAGTGCCGTGGTATCTGTTGAACGGTGCGGACGGCACGCACAACGTGATGTTCACGCTGGCCTTGGGAGTGGCGGCATTGGCCGCATTCGAGAGGCTTTGGGAACATCGTATCTTATGCTGTTGTTCCATATTGATGACGGCATGGCTAGCGGCATGGTTGGAAGCGGACTACGAATGGAGGGGTGTGCTGATGATAGTAGTGTTCTACCTGTTGAATATGGGCAAGAACACACCGGTCACTTTGCGCAGGATAATGCAGCTGCTGTTTGCTTTTCCGCTGATGATGCACTACGGCATAATCGGTGCGCTGCTTGCCTGTGCGGTCATCTTCCTGTATAACGGCACAAGGGGGTTCATCCACGGGAATGTGGCCAAGTACTGTTTCTATGCCTTTTATCCAGCACATCTGTTCCTTTTATGCATCTGTTGAATGTTCACTTCAACAGGAAGTCAAATAAACGTCCGTCCGCATCCGGGAACAATCCTTGAAAGTGCTTTTCTATCCGCCGGCGCGACTCTTCGGGAGTGCGGTCGGGATGGCAGCTGTCCTTGCCCAAGAGGACTTCAGGCATGGTAAGCAACGACCATCCCCCAGCCGTAGTTGCGCCCGTGCCGGTCTTTCGGATAGACGAAATCCTCCGTGACGATATAACAGCCCATTTCAAGACGTGAGATGTAGGTATCGAACTTGCCGCGCATCTTCGTTCCCGTAAAGCCGCAGGCTTTGCGCAGTCACGGGTAATCATGCTGCCGTTTTCCTGCAATGTCTGAAGTATCATGTCCTCAATGCTGCTTTCCTCCGGATGTGGATACACATTTCGGCGCCAGTTGCAGAAGTCCGGCCACCATTCGCGGCTTATGAAGGCAGCTTTCCGGTCAAAGAACTTGCCGTATGCGCATCCGCTCTCCCGGATGATGTCGCCTTTCCATTCCCATAGCGGCCATTCCCATCCGCCGTCGGGCAACGTGACGTAACGGCATTCCTCGTCAACCGCTTCTTCCGCCGACCATCCGTCCAGTCCCATGTGCAGCAACGGCAGGAAGCCGATTTCGTTGATGTATTCAACCAATCCGCTGCAATTATATATCTCGTTTATTTTCATGGCAACTTTTTTATGTATTCGGACAAGAGTTCCTTAGAATCTTATCCATGCTCTTCCCTTTGGCAAGTTCGTCAACGAGCTTGTCAAGATACCTTATCTCACGCATCAGTGGTTCTGCAATGATCTCGACCCGAACACCGCAGACCGTTCCCTTGATAAGCAGGCGGTCGGGATTCAACTGTGGGGCGTTCTGAAAAAAATCGCCGTATGTAATGTCGGTGGCGAGAATTTCCGTAAGCTGTCCGGGCGTGTACCCTGTGAGCCATTGCACAATCTGCCGCACCTCGCTTTCCGACCGTCCCTTCCGTTCGGCCTTGGCAACCAGCAAGGGATAGACCTTGGCCAACGGCATCTGATATACTTTGTTCGTTTCCATGACACATTTATATGATGGCTGTTCACGTTCGTTTATATTGGGACAAAGTTGCTGTTCTTTTGCTAATCAGGCAATTTCCAGCTCGTTTCTTGTCATATTCTACAAAATTTTAGGAAAAGGCGTCGGAAATCATAGGTTTATGCACTTGTAATTATCTATATTCCGCCATAATTTGGTTTATGCTATTCGCCATATTTCACAATGCTGTAACCGTGATGAAACATCAGGATGCTATTTTTGTCATCAAATCCATTAAACATTCGTATCATGAAAGAAAAGGACCTGCGCAAAGAAGTCTATAAAGAAAGCAAGAAGAGCCAACGAAAGGAAACGGTTATTGTCTTTGCAGTAATAGCCGGGGCAGGTGCTCTTTTCTGGTGCGCATTGATTCCGATTAATTTTTGGTTTGGTTGTGGATTAGGCCTTTTCTTAATCGCAGTGGCTTGCTTCTTTGCCCATGCTACCTGGAAGAGGCATCAGACGGAGCTTCACGCGGTTGCGCAAGGTATCTTGACGGAAGCCGAAGTGGTGGAAGTGAAGGATGAAAAGGACTCTGACGGCAAGCTGACGACAATGGCCGTCTATGAATTTGCCTTGCCCGGAGGCTCGAAGCAGCGCTTCAAGGAATCCGTTTCTTCCTCGATGGCAGGGATTTTGGGGCTGATACGGGTGGGCGTCAAGCTTCCCCTGTTTGTTGACCGGAATAATCCGGACATTTTCTATAAGATGAAACACCGCCTTACGGAACAATCCGTTCCGGATATGGACGATGCCGTCATCAGCCAATACCTCGGAAAGTATGGGAATAGCTTGGACAGGCTACGGCCTGAGGAGGTTGTCCGGGGATACAAGATGTTCGGGCGGATATGGAGGACATTCTTAGGGCTCGTCATCGCCGGTGCGTTGGCAGGCATCGGTTTCGTGGTGTACAATAACTGGCGGAATATGCGCCATGACGACATCGGGCTTCCTCCCGGCGTGTTTATTTCCCTCATAGGCACTACGGAGGTCTACCAGTATTTCCCCGAAACCAATGAGTGGAGCTACAATGCAGATGATTTTGGTGTAGCGCGGACAGCCCGTTGGCGTTATGACAGCAAATGCCGCAAGCCGCTCCAACTGGGCTACACCGGTGCCTCTTTTACATCCCAAGGGGCGAGCGACTGGCCGGAACTGCTCATTCCCGAAAGTTACCGTGATCGGTTGGACGAGTTTGCCGCAGACAAGACGGACAACAGTTTGACTCCTCCATGATTTATCATTTGTCCTATTCACTAAAAAACATATTCATTATGTATCCCGACAGAGAGAAGGCATTGGCCAAAGGCAGACGGAAAGGCAAAACCTTTATCCGCGTATTCTGCGGCATATTTATTTCGGTAGGTATTATCCTGCTCATCGTCGGCATCGCCGTTGGTGTCAGCGGCCACACATTCCGGCAAAAGGCTGAACCGACGGATGCCGTTATCTTGGCCATGCGCGGAGCGAGCAGCGAATCGTTGGGTACTCCTGTCGTGGAATATACCGTAGACGGAAAATCCTATACGGCCATGCTCAACATGGCATCCTCGTCCATGTATCCGGGCAAGCGGATAACCATATATTATCAGAAAAACAATCCTCGGGAAGTGCGCTATCTGGACGATAACGGTTGGCTGATTCTCATCTTCGCGTTTATAGGAACCGTGTTTACCGGAATAGGGACGGCCTTCTGGCTGGTGAAACGCAGCCATGAGCGGAAAGCCCGTCAGCTGTTGGCAACGGGGGAAGTGGTGGAAGCGGAAATTACAGGCATCGGTGAAGATACAAGCAGTTCGATGAACGGACATCATCCTATCATGGTCAGTTGCCGCTACACCGCACCGGATGGACGGGTGTACTTCTTCCGCAGCGGTTCCTTCTGGTATGAAAGCTACGAGATAGCCCCGAAGAAGAAGGTGCGCGTGTATGTGGACCGCAACAATCCGGCAAATTATTATGTAGATGTGGACAGTGCCGTAGGATAAAGAGTCATCCCTTTATGCAAAGAATTATGCGGCTATTGAAATCATTTATCGTTTGGATATGCTTCATCCCTGTGGCAATACTCAATGGCGGATTGCGTGAATATGTACTGGTCAAGTTTATTGGAGAAGAAACGGCATTACCCGTGAGCGGGATATTGCTAAGCGTATTCATCTTTCTGGTAACATGGCTGATGCTTCCCCGTTTGGTAAAAGGCTGTGGCATGAAAGGCTGTCTGGCAATAGGTGTTTGCTGGGCGTTATTGACCGCAGCCTTCGAGTCTGCCGCCGGAATTACCGGAGGCAGTACCATTACGGAAATTCTTGCCGCCTACAATCCATCGACGGGCAATCTGTGGGTGCTTGTATTGGCGACGACATTACTGTCACCTGTGCTGCTGAAAATGTTCAGACAGATTTAATTTAGAGGTATTGCTCCAATATACGGCTTAGCGAACGGACATACCTTGGGTCTTCCGCATAGCCGATGTTCTTCAGCCAAAGGAGATAGTCACCGCCCTTGAACTTGTACTGTACCTTGGTATAATAGGCCCGGACACTTTCCGTCCAATGGCCGAACTCAAAGTATTTCCCTGTCCGTGGGTTGGTCAGGCCGAACAGATTGTGCTTGTTCCTGCATACCGGGGAGGTGAACCATCCGGTTTCAAGGATGGCCTGTGCCAATACGATTTTCGGATATTGTATTCTGTTTTGTATAATTTCCGCATAAAGATTGGGAATGGTCAGTTCGGGAAGCTCTGATTTTAGGGATGTCCTTTTGTTACCTTTTTGGCCTTTTCCCTTATTCTTTTCCTTTATCGGGGTATTTATGTGCAAGGTGTCGTTTCTGACACTTTGCACAATGTTGCTGATTGTATCATCTTCTTTTGCAGCTGTTTGCATTGTTTCCTTTCCGGAATCGGGCATTAAGTCTGAGTCTTTGGTAATGGTGTAAAACTGTGCGGAAGCCGTGATGGGCAGAAGCAACAGCATCAGTGACGACAGAATAGTGTTGTGCATTTCTTTTTCTCGTTTGGGTGAAAATACTTTTGCAGGGTGTTCAAGCGGTTCCGGCCGCAAAATTAACCCGTAAAAACAAGTATAACGAAATGGACAACAGAAATTTATCCGAAACGCTGCCCTACGGGAAGCTGGCGATGCTGGGTATCGACAAGGAGAAGGCAGACCTTCTTCCGCAAGAGGTGAAGGAAAAGCTGCTCTCCGGCGAGGTCACGCCCCTCATGCAGGTCTCCATCCGCGCACAGAACGGCAACGCCGTCACGCTGCCGCTCAAACTCCAGCTGGTGACAGACCGGCAGGGCAACCCGGCCCTGATGGCCTATCCCGTCAGGGCAATTCTTGAAACGGAACGCAACAAGGCTCTCGGCCTGACTGAACAGGAAGCGGAACGCCTCAAAAAAGGCGAAGTCATACAGAAAGCCGTGGATGTGGACGGCGAAAAGACCCGGCAGTACCTCCAGCTCGACCCTGAGACCCGTTCCGTCATCCACCGCCGTGTGACCGAAATTCGGCTGGAACAGAAGCTGAAGGACATGGAGAAGGTGAACGACATCGAGCTGGGTACGCAGCAGAAGCAGCAGGTGCGCGACGGCAAGCCCGTGGAACTCAATGTCGGCGGCGAGAAGGTGTCGGTCGGCGTTGACCTGAGGGAGCCGCAAGGCTTCAAGATCATCAAGGGCGACCTGAAGGAATGGGAACGCCAGCAGAAGCTACGCTACGATGAGTTACACCCGGAATACCTCGGACTGGTGCAGACCGACAGCAACCGTTGGGAATACCGGAAGGTCGTGGACAGGCAGTCGCAGGAACGTGCCATGAAGCTGCACTCCCCCAAAGAGAATGCCAGCCAAAGTCTCAAACGCTAAATTTATCCGCTTATGGCAAAGAAACAAGAACAGGAAACTGCCGCTGATATGTTGCGGCAGTTCGACTCGCTGAAACAGAAGCATCCCGACGCGATGCTCCTCTTCCGCAAGGGGGATTTTTACGAGATGTACAGGGAGGATGCGGTCAAGGCCGCCGCCGTACTGGCCATCACGCTGACCAGCAGAGTTCTTCCCGGTGAGAAAGACCCCGTCAAATACACCCTGTTTCCCTATCACGCCTTGGATGTATATCTTCCCAAACTGATACGCTCCGGGCAGAGGGTGGCCATCTGCGACCCGATTGAAACGCCCAGGCAGAAAAAGGAAGAAAAAGCCGACCTGAAAGCCGGAGAAAAGTCAAAGGTAAAAGAAGAAATCATACCCAACAATACCGATATGGCAAAGAAGAAGAAAGAACAGGCCGTGCAGGATAAGCCTGTCCAAACTGACCCCAATGAGGTGAAGGAGAAACCTGCCCGTCAGAAAAGCACGGAACAAAAGGCAGGTACGGAACAGAAAGCTGAAGCGAAGGCGGATGCCAATGTGGAGCAACAGGCCGAGGCGAAGAAGGAACGCAAGCCGCGCGAGCCGCAGATGGTGACGGCCGACGGCGGCAAGGTGACCCACGGCCATGCCTACCAAGGCAAGGACAACCCGGAGGACTGGTACTTCACCGCAAAGATTGACGGTCAGCAGCTCAAGCCGCAGAAGATGGACGCCGCTGACCTCGCCGCTTACCAGAAGAAGGAGCTGACCGTGCCGCAGCTGATGGAACGCTACTACCCGACAAAGCTGATGCCGAAAGTGTCGGAGGACACCTACAGGTTCCCCCGGCAGATGGAGGGTGCGGAAGGTTCCGTCGCCATCGAGAAGTTCAATGTCTACAAGGAGAAGGACGAGCAGCGTCCCGACTTCGGCAGGTACAAGTTCTATGCCCAAGTGGGTGACGCAAGGATGTCCGCCGTGGCCTCGCGCCAGGACCTGAACGCTTACTTCGATCGGGTGATGACACCCAACCAGCTCATCGAGAAGAACTTCGGCGAGCGGCTGCACCTGAAGTCCGCCTACGAGAAGTACCGGCTTCCCGAAGGCGTTGACCCAAAGGGTGTCCGTGTGGCGAAAGACCACACCGACAACAAGTGGAAAGTGTACGTGGACATGGGCGACAAGGGCAAGACCGCCCGGCACGAAATCTCCTTTGACGACGGCTATTCGCTTTTCAAGACCCGCACCGCCACACGCGAGCAGATTGCGGCCAAGTACCTCACCCCGGAAATCAACGGGCTGCTCTCGGCCCAGACCAACAGGCTGGAGAAATCAAACTCAATGAAAATATAAGACGAATCATTTTTGAATCAGAACCGACAAGTATTAACATCAAAAGAACAGGAATATGTCAGCAACAATGAATCACGAGGAGCTGGTAGAACTCCTCCAGGAAGGCAAGATAGGCTATCTCCGCTTCGTGCTGGAGGGCGAGAACGGACAGGACTATCTGGAGTGGTGCCGTGCGCACGGCACGGACCCTTCGGACGAGTCCGCCGAGTTTTATGTGGAACAGACGGACATCATGCAGATGGAACGCCAGCTAATCGATGACGGGGACTATGGCATCTGGAACTAACCCTTCATCTGCCAGTTCCGGACAGGCGGCCATAGACCGCTTCGCCGAGATGATGATCGGGCGTATGGAGCAGATGAAGGCGTCCGACTGGAAGAAAGGCTGGATTGGCGGTGCGTCGGGGTACGCCGGACTGCCACAGAACGTGGGAGGACGCAACTATTCCGGCTCCAATTCCTTCTTCCTGCAACTCCACACGGCGGCCAATGGCTACGACCTGCCCGTTTACCTGACCTTCAAGCAGGCGCACAACCTGAAAGCGCACGTCCTGAAAGGTGAAAAGGCGTTTCCCGTGGTGTATTGGGACATGATGGTCAAGGACAAGGACGGGAAAAGGATAAGCAGCGACGAGTACCGCACCATGACGAAGGAGGAAAGAAAGGATATGGAGGTCATCCCGTTCGTCAAGGCGTTCCCCGTGTATAACGTGGCACAGACCAACCTGGCCGAAGTACAACCCGAACGGATGCAAAAGCTCATGGATAGGTTCAGGCTGCCCGAACTCCGCGACACGGAAGGCATGTACGCCCACGCCGCACTCGACAGGATGATAGAAACACAAGGCTGGGTCTGCCCGATACAGGCCGACAAGCGTGTGGACGGGGCCTATTATTCCCCCTCGCACGACATCGTGGTGGTTCCCATGAAGGCGCAGTTCAACACGGGCGGCACGCCGGAGGAAACGTACCGTGGCGGCATGGAGTTCTACTCCACCATGCTGCACGAGATGGCCCACTCCACCATGACACCGGAACGGCTCAACCGTGACGGCATAGGCAGGTTCGGCGATCCGAAGTACGCCAAGGAGGAGCTTGTCGCCGAACTGACGGCGGCGATGATAAGCCACTCGATGGGCTTCGACTCCAAGGTGACGGACAACTCCGCCGCCTATCTGGACTCATGGATTGGCGTATTGAAGCAGGAGCCGAAATTCATCGTCTCGGTCATGGCGGACGTGAACAAGGCTTCTGACATGATACTCGACCATGTGGACAGGCAGCGGTTGGCACTGAACGATCAGCCCTACCTGGCCAAGAACGACCCGCTCGCTCCGCTTGACCCAGGCGAGGAAGTGCCGTTTCGGAACGCTGCCATCGTCAAGACACGCGGCGGAGACTATGCCATCCGTGCCTCGTATGACGGTGTGGAGCTGGGCCTGAAGAAGGTATCGAAAGGCACGGCAAGGACTTACTTCCAGCTTACGGACTACAAGGACAAGGCGGCCTTCCTGAACATGACGGCACGTAAGACATTCGGGCCGGAGATTGCCATGATGGGCAGGACGCAGACCGTAAGTGCAAAGATGGGTATTTAATCCTAAAAGTAATACGGAATGCCGGACTACAAGGTAAACTTCAAGGAACTCAAAGCGCGTGTCGGTGTGACCGATGTGGCTTATGCCCTCGGCTACCGCCTTGACCGCAAGGCCGGTGTGGGACGTTACATCGAACTGGTATTGGGTGACGGACAGGAGAAACGTGACACCATCATCGTCAGCCATCCCAATGACAGGAGTGCCCAAATGTTCTTCCGCCGGGACGGCTCCAAAGGGGATGTACTTACGCTTATCCGTGAGAATCTGGATGCCTTTTTCGTCACCGGCAAGGACGATTGGCAGAAGACTGCCAAGGTGATGGCGCGTTTCGCCAATATGCCGGAACCGGAATACCATGAGGATTGGGAATACCTGAAATCTGCCAAAGCTGCATCAGTTTTTGATGCCTCACGCTATGAAGTGAGGCAAATAGACGTGGAGCGCATTCCTCAGATCTTCCGCCAACGGGGCTTGTCCGATGAGACAGTCAGGCGTTTCGCGGCGTTCATTTTCCTTGTCCGGGACAAGCGGAACGGGAATTTCGACGGCTACAACATCGGTTTCCCCTATACCGGTGCGGACGGCCAGGTGAAGGGCTACGAGATACGCGGCTACGGTGGCTACAAGTCAAAGGCGGCAGGCACGGATTCCTCTTCGGCGGCATGGGTGGCCGACTTTTCCGACGGTAATCCGGAAGCGGTCAGGTGCGTATTCTTTTGTGAGTCCGCCTTCGATGCGATGGCTTTCCACCAGATGAACAGAAACCAGTTGCACCCGGATGTGGCATTGGTCTCCCTCGGAGGGACATTCTCCGACAACCAGATAACCGGTGTGATGAATCGTTTTCCTAACGCCAAGGCTTTCGACTGTTTTGACAACGACATTGCCGGGCGCATCTACGGTCTTCGCATGATTGGCTTGCTGGAGGGCATCCCGATGAAAATCAGCAAAACGGAGGGCTACCTGCAAGTAGAAGCCGGAGGCAAGAATTTTACCGTCAATTCGGGAAAGGCGTTGCCCTCACAGCTTGCCGCACATCTGCCCGTCCATTATCGCACCGGACAATGGCTACCGCCCAAGGCGTTCAAGGACTGGAACGACTGCCTCTTGAACAAGCCGGTGGCTCCGGTTCTCGTCCCACGCAAGGAGGAACGCGACCGGAATCTGGCGGAGCGGAGAAAAGGTAATCTCAAAATGTAACGTAACATGGAACATATATGAAAGCAATCAGACTGAAAATGGCCGCCGGGGCGTTGGCCCTGTGGTTGGCCGGAGGCCATACCGTTCCGGCGTTCGCCCAACAGATAGATCCGGCACTGGCCGGTGCGGTGACGGCACAGACGCTGGAACTGAAAAGCCTGCACGACAAGCGCAGGAAGACGCAGGAGAAGATAATCGCCGCCGAAGCCGCCGTGACGGTTGCCCTCGACCGGGTGCACAGCGTGGAGAATAAGATGCTGGAATACCTCTCCAATGTGCAGGGTGCAGTACAGAACCTTTACCAGATCAAACGTGCAGGGGAACTGGTGACGACCGAGATACCGCAGAACTGCAACCTGTTGCTCAAATCGGTGGGGAGCAACCTCAAGGGCACGGCGATAGCGGCCATCGTGTCGGACGAGCTGACGGACGCGGCCACGCAGATGGCGGCGCTCTATCCGTTCATGAAACAGCTCGTGACTTCGGGCAGTTACGATGTGACAGGGGCTGACGGGAAGAACGGGAAGCACAAGGTCAACCTGCTGGACTCTTCGGAACGCTATTACATCGCCAACGAGGTGGTGACAAGGCTCGAAGCCATCAACACCGACCTATTCATCCTGGCATGGCAGGTGCGCACGCTCTCCTGGAACGACCTCTGGTTCTCGCTCGACCCGGAAGGATGGGCCAGCGTGATGTCCGGCAAGAACATCATCGGCGGCATCGTGACAGACTGGAAACGTGGGTTCAATTAGAAAACAATAAACTAATAAAAAATGGAAACAGAAAAGAAAATCATCGGCCGCTGCCCCTTGTGCGGTGGCAACGTGGTCAAGACCTGCAAGGGATACCGCTGTGAGCACAACATGGGCGACACCCCTTCTTGCGTACTGAACATCAACGCCATCATCGGCAACCGCAAGATGGCGGATGCGGAGGTGGCGGAACTTTTGGAGAAACGCCGCATCCTGCTGGACGGTTTCGCCTCCAAGGAGGGCAAGACGTTCCCGACCGTACTGGAGCTGGCCGACGACGGCAATATCCTGATGCAGCCGGTCATTGGCAAGTGTCCGCATTGCGGAGGGGAAATCCGTGTGGGAAGCCGGGCGTTCAACTGCTCCAACTATGCCAACCAGAACGCACCCTGCTCCTTCGCCATCTGGCGCAACATCGGCGGCCACCAGCTCACCTTGGAGGAAGCCGGGGAAATCTGCGAGAAAGGCATCACCTCTTTGGAACTGGAGATGTACCGTGAGGACGGCAGCATCTACCGCAAGCGGCTCGGCGTATCACCGGACAAACTTCAAATCGTGAAGATATGAGGCCGAGAATGAAGATTTGGATAATACTCGCCTCCATCGTGTTGTTCTGGGGTGGTGTGTTCTACTTTGTCTGCTGTGCTGACAATCTGGACGGCCGCGCGGCGGACATGGCCGAAAAGGCATTGAAGGCATCGGTGCACAATCCCGAATCCATACGGATATTGGCTGTCAGCAGGCCGGATTCCGTGTTCGGGCATACCTACATCACGCAGGAGGAAAAGATGGCCCTCTCTCTGGCTATGGTGGAAATCAACAGGAAGGTGATGGATGTGACGGACGGGCTGGAGAACTTCAATCCGGACGACAAGGAAACGGCGGCACTGATGGAGCGACAGATGTCGGCCATGTCGAGCCTGAGGCGGCTGATGGATTTCGGCGGCCCGCTTGACGGGAGTCCGCAACCGTTCTCCGGCTGGAAGGTCAAGATTGACTTCGAGGGCATGGATGCGGACGGCCGAAGCTATCATTCCGAATACTGGTTCATCCTAGACAAGGAGGCTCAGTGCGTGGTGAAGTCGTTTGAAATACCCTTGCCGTAGGCTTCAGAAGGAATTTGTTTCAAAATACATGGGGAATCCCGGTGTCATTTCAATGTGGCATCGGGATTTTCCGCTTCCTGCCCCTCATGGCATCCTGCTCCGTGGGTTTTCCGATACGAATTTACGGAGGGCGTGCCGACTGCAAACGGCGCATGGCTTGGCTGCGGCGGAAAACGCACGGCAGTCTTCCGCGATTTGTGCCAAATCGGGTATTCCGTGTTTTTTCCGCCTGCCACGTTTGCACTTGCGCCCTCCGTTCCCCGGTATCGTAAAACTTTCCCGGAGCAGGAAGCCGCAAAGCTTCAAACAAAAGGGAAAAGATTAAACTTCAATGCTTCATTAGATTTTTTGAACTATTAAAACATTACGGACATGAAAGGAACAGAGCAATTCAAGGAGGCAATCAAGTGCTATCTTGACCAAAGGGCAAAGGAGGACGAACTCTTCCGCGCCAAGTACGAAACGACGTCACGCACCATTGACGATGTGGTGACTTTTATCCTCAACGAAGTGAAGAACTCCAGCTGTTGCGGTTTCTCGGACAGCGAAATTTACTCTATGGCGGTACACGTCATAGACGAGCCCGGCCTTGAAATAGGCAAGCCGTTGCAGTGTGACGTGGTGGTCAACCACCATGTTGAACTGACAGAGGAAGAGAAGGCGGAACAGAAAGCACTCGCACTCAAACGCTACCAGGAGGAGGAACTGCGCAAGCTGCAGGCACGCAACCACAGGCCGAAACCTGCCAAAGCACAGGAGAACAAGCAACCCGAACTCTCACTTTTTGACAATTTCTGAACCATGAAACCGAGAAGCAGATTTGAAAAGGCGGTGGCAGCTTCCAATGTGAAGTTGTCCGCCATAAGCCCAAAGGCCGTTGAATGGGCGGTAAGGAACACGGTAAGACACATCGCTTTCCGAACGTCAGGGCACAAATGCACCTGCGGAGACTGCGGACGGAAGTTCGACTATAAGGGAAAAGGGAAATACACCCGTTGCCCATATTGCCGGCACAAACTTGAAGTGACAGACACGCTTATGCGCAAGGCAAAGGAATGCGCCTATTTCTCCACCGTAGAGAGGGTGGACGGCTTTCACGTGCAGAGGGTGTTTCTCTTGACCGCCGTCACCCGCAAGGGGAAGAAGCTGGACGCATGGCATAGGGAGGTGTGCCGTCTGTGGCTCGACAAGGACTCTAAGACCGCCGTCACGTCAAGGGCGAGGCTGTTGGGGCATTACATGGACTGCTTCAACTGGTGTTCGGACATCGAGCTGAGGGGAGCGTCAAACGTGCAGTGGGCAATAGCCGATACTTACACCTATCCGCATTATTCCACTATAAAGGAACTTAGGCGCAACGGCATGAGGGGACGGCTTCCTGACTGCCACCCGACAAGGCTGGCGGAGGCACTCCTTTCTGACAGCCGTATCGAGACCATGATGAAAGCGAAGGACTATAAGGCGGTGGAATACTTCATAGGACACGAAACCGAGCTTGACAGGTGCTGGCAGTCATACAAGATTGCAAGACGACACCGCTATGAGCCGGAGGATTACGGGCTGTGGTGCGACATGGTAAGGCTGCTTGAAAGGTGCGGACGTGACATCCGTTCCGTCAGGTATATATGCCCGACAGACTTGAAAGCCGAACATGACAAATGGCTCGCAAAAGTCACACGGTTGGAGGAGAAACGGCGCATGGAGGAACAAATGAAGAGGGCGAAAGCCCGCGAGGCGGACTTCTACCGGGAAAAGTCACGTTACTTCGGGATTGTCATCAGCGATGGCGACATTGAAATATCCGTCCTTGACTCCATCGAGGCGTTCCGTGCCGAGGGCGAAAAGATGAAGCACTGCGTGTTCAGGTGCGAGTATTACGCCAAAGCGGACAGCATCATCCTTTCGGCTCACGACCTTTCAGGTGTCCGTATTGAGACAGTCGAGTTCTCGATTAGACAGGGGAAAGTGGTGCAGAGCCGTGGCGTATGCAACTCAAACACCGAGTACCACGACCGGATAATAAAGCTCGTCAATGACAATGCCTACCGCTTTCTGGAGGCAAAAATAAAGTCAACGGCATAAGTTCCAAGTAATGTCAATGTACCGGCCTGCGCCGTGAGGTGCGGGTCGGTAATTTTACAATGGAAAGTAGTTCAAAACTACAAATCGGTTATTCAGTTTCACTATTATCCTCAATTAGGGCATTGCGGTGATAACCATATCGGACATACGAATCGACAAATATAAGTTCCTTATACCATTTGCCGTTTTCATCCTTTTTATTCTGAAGCCGGAAAAATCCCCTAACAAAAATCTCATTGTCGTTTACTATTTTGCGGAACCAGCGAGAGTCCATAACAATTACTTCCTGCCCGCTTTCATTGCGGACTTTCTCTTTGGACTTGTAACCTAAAATCCTGTCGTCAAATTTTGCCGTCTTACCAATGGGTATGACTATCGTTTCAATTTTGACATATTTCTTAACGGCAAGATATACCATCAGTTTATTGGCAAGTTTTTCGTAAATCTGTTTCCTTTCATCCTTATCACCAGCAAAAAGCTGGTCATCGTCTGTCAAAGTCGGGCAGATATAAACCTGTCGTACATTGTCAGACGTAGACTTTACATAAAAATACATATACAAGTTACTAAACCCGTTGTCTTCTCTGAACAGCCATACATACAGCGTGTCCTCCCCGAAACCATAAACAATAGTTCCACAATCCCTTGAAAGCAATATACCGCAGACATTCTCCTTGTAAAATTCCTGAAAAAGCTGATGGTCGATATTGTAGAATGATTTGGCACTTTTTGACATCACTTTTTCAAATGACGGCATCAGGAGTTCCGGCAATCCCCATTTAGGACAGGTGTCACGCACGTCAGAGAGGAATTGCAACCCATTGGAAAGATATCCGAAATGCTGTATGTTTGCCAGTATGGGCACTCCGAACTTGTTGACATCTTCCACATCTTCTGTGTTGAGAAGCCATGATATGATTGGTCGCTTACGGATTATCATAAGAAATTCTTTATTTGTAGATATTGAGTATTTATAGATATATCAATCTTCTTTATACGAATTGTTTACTATTGCTTCAAGTTCCCCATCCGAAACTTCCCGACTGAAAATATAGTAAACGGTGGTACTTGTTGAACTTGCTCCTCCGTATGCGCCTACATAACCGCCGCCTTTTGTTACTGATTTTGTTTCGACAAGCTCCCATCCTTGAAGGGACATATAATTCAATGCGCCAATCAGTGAATTGAATTTCAAGTCTTTTCCGTCATTTCCTTTTATTATCTGAGGCTTCTTGTTTGAACCGTCATCAAGCCGTATGGAATTTTTTTTGTATTCCATTTCGACATACAACTTCTTCGCATTGACAATTTGTGATGTCAATAAAAACAGCGAGAATAATACCAATAACGTTTTCATATCTATAAGTTTATTAAGATGGATAATCTAATAGCTTTTTGAATATAATCTGTATGCGAACTGTATTACCGCTCAAAAAATTCATCCAATGTTTTCCCTGAGATTGAAAGAATGTTGTCAATATGCAATATACAGCCGTCATACAACATGAGTGTCCTTTCATTTTCGTCATATTTCCGGATAACGCCGATAACGGTAATTGTTTCACCTCCGTCTTTCACCTTGTCAGGAATAAAGTAGGTAAAGGTGAGCTGTTCGCGTTCGTCAATATGTTCGAGGGCAAAAACAAGCCGATTTGAAAGGTTTTCAAGTTCGTTTGAAGAAGGAACTTCTCTATTTGTAGTCTGCCTCCCAGCTTCCCTTATTGCATCATCATACCCCATAAGGGCTGAAAACGGTGCGAATTGGGCGGCACGATTTATCAATGGCATGGGTTGACGTGTCTTTGATACGTGGTGCGGCAGGTTGATGATGTCGTCATATTTACTCATGATGCCCTCCTATCTGCTGGTTACGTTCCCTCTGTGTCGCCCCGTCTGCATAGTTCATCCCGTTGAGTATAGCATTCTTACCGTACATCTGCTTTATTCGCAGAATGGCCTCCTGACGGCGGCGCTCCTTCGCTTTTTCCTCAAATTCGGCTTTCTCCTGCCGTTCTATTTCCTCATAGTCAGTGAAAAGGTCAAGCTGTCTGACTCCCTTTTTTGTCTTTGCATCCGTTTCCGGTATAAGGTGGTTGACGCAAAGGGTAAGTTGTCGTATAAGCAGGTCGGGATTCACAATGCGGTCGAACAGTTCTGCGGTCTTTGCGATGATGGTCTTTGCGGATGAAGTGAAGCCGTCTGTCCCGATTGTTCCGTGGGCATGGGCAGGCACTTGACGCCCATAGTGGTCGGTCTTAACTTTTCCGTGGTATTTTCCGCTGATTGCAGGGTCGGTCAATGAGGCGACATCATAACCCACGGTAAGTACAATCTGGTCGGTGACAAGCCGTTTGCTTACAAGGTCGAGCGACAGGCTGTCCGCCATTTCCTTCACTACGTTGCGTGCCTGTGTTACGGTGTACGGTGACTGTAAAACCTGGCCGCTGCTCAACGAGGTTGTTTCCGGTCGGTAAGCCTTTACCAAGTCCATCGTCACCGGTTCCCAACCCCAAGCGTGGTCTATCAGCAGTTCAGCATTGACGCCGAACAACCTGTAAAGAAAATCTTCATTCTCTAAGGAACAGCGGGCTATGTCGCCCATGGTCATTATGCCGTATTGAGCCAACCGTGCGGCTATGCCACGGCCCACGCGCCAAAAGTCAGTAAGCGGCGTGTGTCCCCATAATTGGCAGCGGTAAGACATCTCGTCAAGTTCAGCTATGCGCACGCCGTCCTTGTCGGGTGGCATTTTCTTGGCCACAATATCCATCGCGATTTTGCAGAGGTATAAATTTGTACCAATGCCAGCTGTGGCGGTGATGCCTGTCTCTTTCAAGACCTCGCGTATCATTTTCATAGCCAGCTCATGGGCGGTCATCTTGTAACTTTTGAGATAAGCCGTGACATCAATGAACACTTCGTCGATGGAATAGACGTGTATGTCCTCAGGGGCAATGTAACGAAGGTAAATTTCATAAATGCGCGTACTGCATTGGATGTAATGCGCCATACGAGGCTGTGCGACAATGTAGTCAACGGCAAGTTGCTTGTTCGCGTCGAGTTCTCTTTTCGAGTACGACTTACCTGAATGTCCCCGTTGTCTGTTTACCTCGCTGGCTTTCTGCACCACCTCAAACAGCCTGGGCCTTCCGCCCAAGCCGTATGCTTTCAAGGCCGGAGACACGGCAAGGCAGATTGTCTTTTCCGTCCTTTTGGGGTCGGCCACGACAAGGCACGTGTCAAGCGGGTCAAGTCCTCGCTCGACACATTCCACAGAGGCGTAGAATGATTTTAGATCTATCGCTATATATTGTCGTGAAACTTGCTCGATCATTTTATGTTCCTCCATATTCTGCCATGTCTTCAGCAACCATGCCATATAAAGATGGTTCGTTCAAAACATATTCCTTTGGCTTGGATACTTTTGTTGTTTGGTTCAACCGTTCTTTCAGTCGGGTATTGCGCTTTAATACCGACATGTTTCGAATAGCAAACGCAAGTGCTTTCTTTGTGCCGATAAGCACGCAAATCTTCTTGGCACGGGTGATACCGGTATAAATAAGGTTTCGTTGAAGCATCACATAATGCGTCATCAATATAGGCATCACCACAATGGGGTATTCCGATCCTTGTGATTTATGAATTGTTGTGGCATAAGCAAGTGTCAGCTCATCCAATTCAGAAACATCGTATTCTACCAAGCGGCCATCAAAATTGACATGCAGCGTGCGTTCTTCCATATCAATCTGATCCACATAACCTAAATCGCCGTTGAATACCTCTTTGTCGTAGTTGTTGCGTAATTGCATCACCCTGTCGCCCTGACGGAACGAGTAGCCGCCACGATTCAACGCTAATTGGGACGGATTCAGTGCCGACTGCAAAGCCATGTTCAAGTTGGAAGCGCCAACCACGCCTCGCTGCATGGGCGTTAACACTTGAATGTCGCTTGTTTTTCGATGGTATGCTTTAGGAAGTCGGTTCTTCACCAAATTTACAATTTCTTTCGCAACAGCTTCTGGATCTCCTTGCTCGATGAAAAAGAAATCTGTCTGCTTGCCGTTGCTTGTGTCTGGGAATCGCCCTTGATTTATGGCATGGGCACTCATGACAATACGGCTCGACTGTGCTTGACGGAATATGCGGGTCAAGCGGATGACGGGTATCTTGTGGCTTTCAATAATGTCGCGCAATACATTGCCTGCACCCACACTCGGTAATTGGTCTATGTCGCCAACCAATACCAAACGCATGGAGGTGGGTACGGCTTTCAGTAGATTATTCATCAGGATGATGTCTATCATAGAACATTCATCAACAATCAACACATCCGCTTCCAATGGATTCTCGTCATTCCGTTTGTAACCGTCCTGCGGATTAAACTCTAATAGCCGATGAATGGTCTTTGCCTCCATACCCGTGGCTTCACTCATTCGTTTGGCGGCACGGCCAGTCGGGGCAGCCAACAGGATTTTCATTCCCTGGTGTTTCAATGCGGCAATGATGCCTTGCGTAGTCGTTGTCTTTCCCGTGCCGGGACCGCCGGTCAATACCATAACTTTGGAACGGACGGCTTCTTCGATGGCCTGTTTCTGTACTTCATCGTATTCAATACTCGTTTCTTCAGAAAGAGCTTTTATGTCGAGAGGCTTGGCAAGGACGTCTTTTCCTGATTCTTGCAGCAGGGCAAGCAGCCGGTTGGCGGTTCCTATTTCAGCATAATAAAAAGGCGGCAGATAGATGGCTTTGTCTTCTATCTTCAAGGCTTCCGTTTGCGACATGTCCGATAATGCTTTCCGGATAGGTTCTTCATCCGCTTCAAGCAGCTCCAACGCCGACTTTACTAATTGTTCCTCTTCTGCATATACATGACCTTCATTGGCAAGCTGGTTCAATGTATAGATGATGCCGCTTTTGCAGCGGCGCAGGTCGTTCTTCTCATACCCCATCTTGCTTGCAATGCCGTCCGCCGTTTTGAAGCCGATACCCCAGATGTCATCCGCCAAACGGTAGGGATTTTCCTTTACCTTATTGATGCTGTCCTTGCCATATTGGCGGTATATTTTCGCTGCGTATGCGGTGCTTACTCCATAGCCTTGCAGAAAAAGCATCACGTTCTTTATGTCTTTTTGCTTCTCCCAGCTCTCACGGATCTTTTCCACACGTTTTTTCCCGATGCCTGGAACTTCATAGAGTCGCTTGATGTCTGTTTCTATCACGTCTATGGTGTCAAGTCCAAACTGTTTGACTATCAGTTGCGCAAACTTCGGGCCAATGCCTTTTACTAAGCCGCTGCCCAAGTATTTTTCTATGCCGTAAGCGGTAGCCGGCATGACTTCCTCCCAAGACTGTACGGCAAACTGGCTACCGTATCTTTTATCGATTTTCCATTCTCCGTCACATAACAGCACGCTACCTGCGGGCACCTCCAATAAGTTTCCAACCAAGGTTACGAGGTCATTGTAACCTTTTACCTTGACCTTCATCACAGAATACCCGTTCTCAGGATTCTGATAGGTGATGCGTTCTACTACACAGCGGAGTTTTTGCATGAGCCTTTTTTATTTGTTTTCGGGATTGCTTTTCGTATAGGTTACCATAAATTCTTTGCACTTGCGTTTGCCCGGACGTACTGCAGCCACCGAATAAGGACTGTACTTTTCATAAATATCCAATCCTCTGCCTAACGAGATGACCCAACCGTTATCTGTTTTGATGCAACGGTCATGGAAATCCCGGAATTTGTAGTCAAACTCGATGCCGTATTCAATCATGTCATCTTTAATGTCATCCAACTTGTCAATCAGTTCAGGGATTTTGCTTTCTTCTTCATTGGTTATCAGATGTACTTTCAGCTCATCCACATTACGGGTATCTATCAGCATGGTCATAAATTCCATCAAATTCTTTATTTGCCAGCTTGTACGGATAAACGGGTCTTCTATCGTGATTTCTGTCGCATCTTTCAGGTAGTCAGCAAAAAGGGATTGGTAAGTAACTCCTGTCTGCCCCAAACGGAATGAAAGATTCTTTTCCTGTAATACAGGAATGCGAGGGCGATTCTTTTTAACGGTTTCAGTGCCATCCTGTGGAACAGTAGACATATTATCTTGAGGCGCATCCATGCTTTCTTTTTTTTCCGCCTCGGTAACAAAATTTTGTGCTGCATCACGGCCTGTGCTTTGTGCATAGTTTATGTTTTCCAATGTTTCCACATGGATTTCTGCACCATCCATCTTGCGGATATAGATGAACTTAGCCGGTTCAGCCCTGAAAGTTTCGTCAATGAGGTAAAGCTGGTCTTTTACACGTTTGCGACATTCTGCCGCAAAGTCTATCAGTTCGCAGGCTTCTTTGCCTGTCATCTTCCCGTCCGGATAAAGAAGTTTCACCATGCCGGAAAATGTCTTGCGTATGGCCAAATGGTCACGTTCAGACAGAGAACCGTCGAATTTAGCATATTCTTTCAGCAGGCCGGTAAGGTCGTTGTTGCGCAACTCATGCAGAATGGCGGCGATGTAGTCTGTGATTAACCCATAGCCTTTGGAAAAACTGTCTTTTTTCAGCATCTTGATTTCCCAACCGGGATTATAAAGATGGATACGGTCGAGGAAAGCGCCTTTGATGAAAGCCGTGGGGATGGATTCAAACAGATGACTGTTCTTCAACATATAAGGCACCGTGTGTTTGGTGTTGCCCACAAATACCATAGAAGCGGAAGCCTCGTGCGTCCCTTTTCCACGGTTGAACGACTTGTTGGCAAGGTAGTTCTGCATGGTGTCTATCAATACGGCATCCACGTTGCGGCCTTTTTGCTGCTCGAACTCGTCCCAAGCTACTACATCCCAATATCCTACCAGTCCAAGTATTTCCTTGTTACCACTCATCTTGACGAAGAGGCGGGCACTCGTCACATCACCGCCGCTCACCAACACCCCGTATGGAGACAACTCTTGGAACACGTGGCTTTTACCGGTTCCTTTCGGGCCAAGTTCCATGAAATTGAAATTGTTTTCTACATGAGGCAACAGTCTGGACAGTGTAATGAATTTCTCTCTCCTATTGAACTTGTCAGGATCTAAACCGACTGTGTGCATCATGAAGTCAATCCATTCTTCCGTAGTGAAAGATTTACGCAGGTCTATGTATTCCTGCACATCCACGTTGGATATTTGCACCGGCTTGAGGGTCTGTATCTCCCAACGCACCTTAACATCTTCTCCGGGAATATACCCGATGGTCACGATGCACCAGACGCCGTTGCCTGAAAGCAACTTGGGATTGGAAGTTACATACTGCGTGCTTATAGGTACATTGTTCAAGCCTAAGTTGGCAAAATGGGCTTGATATTCATCCGACCTTTCATTGAGTGTCACCGTTACCTTGTCAATGATGCGATGCTTGCCTTTTTCGCGAATCATACCTTTGATGGCTTCGGCATCGGCACGATGCACGTAGTT
Organism: uncultured Bacteroides sp.; assembly: GCA_900544675.1. Classification (GTDB taxonomy): domain Bacteria; phylum Bacteroidota; class Bacteroidia; order Bacteroidales; family Bacteroidaceae; genus Phocaeicola. The sequence continues at coordinate 22,802 of UQVZ01000005.1, read as the reverse complement.
GTTTTGGATGACCTTTTTCACTTTCTCCAAGCCTTCCGCTATAACTTCTTCATCATTGCTGGCACAATACTGTCCCAACAGGTATTCCAACACGTATGTAGGAACGGGCAGCCCACCTTTCACGAGAAAGGCCAAATCCTTGCGGACCACTTTGCCAATAAAGGCATTCATTATTTTATCTTGCAAATCCATCATCAATCAAAATCAAATTCATTACCAATTAGCGTGTTGTTCGTCACATTCTCCTTTATTAAAGGATTCAGGCCATCGGTCACATCATACACCCTTAACTGTAACACTTTGGCATCAATGTTTTGGTTTAAGGTGAGGTCAACCAATACCTTGCGGTTGTCAAGCAAGGCATCCGTACTATTCAGCACATATTCTTTGACCGGTGTGACTGCCATATCATTATAGTAGAGTGCCACTTTGATGGTACGAGCTTTCATCTCCATGCTCACCGCATCGGTCTGCAACAATTTGAAGCGAAGGCGTGATGCTTGTATGGAAAGGTTCCTGTCAAGCACCATTACGCCCACCGGTGTCTTAGTGTTTACTCTTTCTTGCCGACTTATAATAATAGGTATCAACAATTCCTGCAAAGAAGCTCCACCATGCGTGAACCGATAGCCTCCTGCCGGTGCTTGCAGGCGGTTGGTTCCCTCAGGGACTGCTACATATATATCGTCTTCTTCCATGCCGGAAACTTCCGACAAGGGAAATTTCACAATACCCGGTACCGCAGCCTCCGATTGCGTGAGGTAGTATCGGGTACTCTTTTCCAACGCATCTTCGGTTACTTTGTGCTTGTCCTTGTCTTCAAACACTTGGTCATTGAATAGGAAGCCGTGGTCTGAAGTGATATAGACCTCTGTCACATTGTAAGACTCATGGAGCTTATGCACCAGCGTTTCCAATTCATTGATGGCATCTCTGCAACTGTCAACGATGTCTTTAGCCACGGCTGAATGGCTCTTGTCGTCAATGGTATTGTGCATGACGTACACCAGCGGATGCTTGAATATCTCGCGGTTCTTGTCTTGCTCATATTTCCCTACCGTTTCATAATCCACGCAGACAGCTCCTTGCCGATAAGCGTCCACTTGTTCAGTACGTTTGTCCATCGTGTCCAGTATTCGGTCGTCCACGCCCATGTTTTGCGTCCCGTCCACTTCGGCATACAGCCGCAGGCTGTGATGCGGAAGCAATGCCGGTTTGCAAAACTTCGTTTCAGAAGGCAGCATGGCGATACCCATGTTCAGACGGGCTATATGTTTGCGTGCCGCCAATACGCCGATAAGCTCTTGCGCCACCTCGTAGCGGAGGGCATCGCTCACGATGATCACTACCTTTTTCTGTATCCCTTTAATCAGGCTGTCGTAGAAATCCTGCTGCCTGAGTCCATGTATGGCATTCATGCTGCCTGCGTCTTTCACACAACGCATCCATTCCAGATTGATGCGGTTACACAGCTTGGCATATTGCATATCCAAGTTGTGCTTCACTTTCTGTACCGCATCGTAAAGGGCAATAGTGGGGCTTATTTTACAGAAACATTCAATAGACTGCCGGTACAGCTGGTCAATCAGATAATATTCATCCCGGTATTTATGGAGATAGTCGTCCGGTTGGTTCAAGGTAATGGAACCTAACGACAAGGCACATTCATAATAGCGCGCTACCAGCATGTCATAGTCTATGACTGCACCCACCTCGTTATTGTCGCTGTGTTTCACCTTCAATTCCTCCAGCTTGGCCATCGCTTTCTTCGGGGCTTCCATGATAGCCTTTTCCATCAGGCTGCGAAGTATGGGCAGGCAAAGCCCTTCCGGGATATAATAATAGTTGGCATCCGCACCATACCAGCGGATGAGGTCTTCATCACGGATGTCCGTTCCCCATTCATCCATCACTTCCGTTAATGCTTCTGCCGTCTTGGGGTGGTTCATGGCCAGCTCTAAGATGCGGTTCATCTGCTGCAAGGCGATGGAATCGGTTATCCTGTAACCTTTGTAGTTATCTGCCGGAACAGGAGCAAGGTTCTGTACGATGGCATTGTATTTGAACGTTTCTACCAGCCTCTTCACCTTTGTTTCCGCATGGTCATCTATCGTGCAGCCAAAAATGCTTTCTAACTTCTCGTTCAACTTGTCTTTTACCATCGCCGCGCTTCTCAGCTTCACATAGAAATCCGTCTGTTTGTTTCGTTCTGAACTTCGTCCTAAAAATAAAACTCTCAGAATGATGTTGTCCCAATCCAACACACGGGTTTGAGCCAAGTAGGAGGACAGGAACGCCCTGACAGCAATTTCCAGTGTAATGCTTCGGTCGGTATAATAGCTTTGCAGCAGCCGGAGCATCCTGTCGGATTGCAGTTGCTTGATGTTCTTTTCTACAAAGAGTGCCATATTTGAAGGCAAACTGTATTGCTGCATATAGGCCACGTAGTCCTGGTGGTGGTATTCCATGTTTGCCGTCAAAACGTCAAGCAACGGGAATTGCCCTTGCAAAGATTTCCGTTGCAGCGGTGATTCCTGATGGAAATAGAGGATAACCTTTTCATTTGCCCATGTGGTATCCAGATTGTATTTTTTCGTAAACCAATCCCCTTTGAAATCCACATAGCGGTATCCCTCTTTCCACGTCGCTTCCGCAAGCTCCATGGCGAGAAACTCGTCATTGAAGATAAAGAGAACCCGTAAGTCCGGATTCTTGTCAAAGTAAGAATATATCTTGTCTGTAACGGTCATTTCTTTCTGTATTTTTGATTACTGGCATTCGGGTTGTTGGGATTTGTCATTTCCAAATATCCGGCTTCAACCAAATCTTTAATATAAGTATGAATGTTCTTGCTGTGATAAGTTACCCCAGCTCTTTCAAGTATTTCACGACTACTGCGAGGTACACTGCAAAAATTAACCACATCCTTTTGCTTGGGAGTAAGTTTCATCCGGCGAGTGTCAGAGTCAGCATCAGAATTGGGTGTTAGAGTGCCAGAGTTCGCGTGAAAAGTATCAGAGTCAGTGTCAGGGTTGTGCGCCTGAGTGTCAGAGTCGGTGATAAAATCTGCATTTCTCTGTATTGTTATCAGGAATTCATGCGTCCTTTCATCATTCTTAAACTCTACCTGCAATCCATCTTCCAAAGCACGTTGGATACCTGTGCCTGCTCCTGTATAGGGCAAAAGGTAAATGGCATTGCTGAAAAGGAAATTGTTGCGGGGCATGGATGTGCCATTGGTAATGTCTTCCACCTGTAGACCATTCGGAAGTATGCCTGGACTATGTATCTCAACGCGGTTGTCAAAAATGAAGATGCGGATAGGCGCATTCCAGTTGAGTGAACGGTGGACAAGAGCATTGACCACAAACTCGACCAGACTTCCGTATGGTATTTCAAGTTTGCCCAATGAATTAAACTCTTCCTCCACCTGTACGTTTCTAAGATTGCGGGTAAAGAAAGACATGATGGTTTCAAACTGATGCAACAAGTTTCCTTCCATGTCTGCATCATTTACCTTGTCCCGGAATTGCTTGCCGCCTATCTTATTCCCGACAAAACAGATACATTTTGCTGTCATAGTCGGCAGCCAACGCTGGGGATATTTTCCAAACAAAAGCATGGCGGCGACCGTCAGGCTTCCGTCTGGGCGGATGAAACGCAGATTGCGCATCAGTTTATTCAGGTTGTGACCTTTGGCAATGGCACCGGCTATATCATCAAGTGAAGTTTCACGGAGTACGTCGCCAACAATCCCTTTCTTTTCCAAAACAAGTGAAAAGCGGTTTTGCAGGAATATCTTGAGCGTATTTTCATCCAAATCGTCCAAAGTAGCATCTCTTACCACGGCTTCATCCGGAGCGAAACTGCCGCATTCAGACATCATCTCAGCCAATTCAGCGTTATCAAAAACCTTGCGTTTGTCCGCACCATTCTTTATCCAGACAATACCTTTGTTGTCATGATAAGGTTTATTGTTTCCTTCTTTGATGGTGGCTACAACTACGCTTCCGCCCTCCACGCTTGCCGTATCAATGTCGAGCAAAATACTCGGAACTACATTTTCCGAAGCGATATTACCGAGCAGATTGGTTGTTTCCTGCACTTCTGCATACGACAAAGGGTTAAATTCTCCTGTTTTGTCATTGATGCCAATCACAAGCTGACCGCCGCGAAAGTTACTCATGGCAACCAGTTCGCAGCCTATATCGTATTTGTCCAAGATACGTTCCTTGAACTGTACCTTGCTTACCTCACCACGGTTCCTTAGTTGTAATATATCTTCTGTTGTCATAATGTGTCTAATTATAAAAGGCTGATAAGATATTCCATATCGCTTTTGCTTAACCAATGAGTATTGATATAGTCTTTTAGTTTGGTTTTATATATTTCATTTTTAAAAATTTCTTCTTTTCCTTTTTTGTCTAATTTAAAGAGCCAATCAATGCTTACATTGTCAAAATCCTTATACTCTTCCGGAGATAAAAAGAATTTCAAACATTCATTGGAAATAGCTATTTCATCAATAAAACTATGGAGAGATGTAAATGAAGCATCTTTTCTTATCTGAGCAAGAATATAACTATCGTCTTTATTTATTCCATTCTTATATTTGTTATAAAATTCCCTGATTTTATCGTCTGATGATGGAACTATATGATTAAGAAAAACAAAACGAATATAATGTCCAAAATCTTCAATATTATCTAAACAGAATGTCTGAAGCATTGGCTTCTTCACATCAGGGGATACCCGATATATAACAATTAAATTCATTATCGCTTTATGCATCTTAAAAAAATCCATACGAATGTCTGTAAACTCAGCGTTATAATCAGAGATATAAGACACAAGTCTTCCAATACTACGGGTATAGTTCAAAGTGCTATGTGTTTCATATAACATTTTGCTGATTAACTCATTGGCATCTTCTTTAGAGGGTTTGTATCTAATAATGAGATTATCAATTACTCTATACCCAATATGAAATTCAAAAATCCAATATTTCAGTAATATCCTATATAATAAATCCTTGTCTATCTTTTCTGTTTGAGATTTGGAAATTAACAGTAGTAAATTACACAATGGAGGATAAAACATCTCATTGCTTTTATACAAAGATTGCTTGGATTCATTGAGTCCATGTAAACATGAATTAATATAATCAACTCCTGAATCATCAAAAATTAAAGTTTCAATATCATATCCTTTTAAAGCAGAGTTAAGTTTTTCATTGCTTATATCGAATATGAGTATTTCAAGCATAAATTTATCCAATGATTCTACTCTTGTGGATACTAAAAGTCCTCCGAATATACTGCTTGCTGGGGTTGAAAAACTATTCAAAATTCCGGATGCCGCATTATAGCAAAGGGATTTATAATAACTGCTATTATTGCAAATAATGAAATTAGACGCACAAAATAAGTGTTCCCTCTGGTATGTACTAAGCAATAGAAGAATATTGCTATTGACAGAACAGCCTCCTTTTTCTGTCAGCTTCCTTTGTTCGAAAATTTTCTCTCTAAGCTCTTCTGTTTTTACCAAATGGCTACCAATAGACCTGTAAGAAATTAAATCTTGGAATATCTTTTTTATCTCCCAATCAAGAGGCAATTTATTCAGAATTTCATCTAAGTCAGTGTCTAATGCAAGCTGTAATTCACGCTCAACATCAGTTATTATCTCCCAATCTTTTTGCCATTGGGCATTGAAACGTATTGACCACATGTTATATCTACAAATAAAATATAATATGTATTTTTGTCTATTCCAATACATCGGTAGCAACTTAGCATAGTGCCTTAAGGCACCAGCATAGTCACCTAAAAGATATAAAGCAAAAGGAAATTCCAAATCATCAATATTATATTGAGCTGTAGTCGATCGTAATCGAAATATTCGTTCTTTTACTGCCGAAAAATCAAACTCTCGTAAATAATCAACTGTCGTCAATGGGATATAATTACTTTTATTATTCATGAATTTATCATCAAGTATTTCTATTCCATCAATTTCGTTTAGACAGTTATAATAAGCCAGTTGAAGCAAAGTTTTTAAATCAATATCGGGATGATTATTCAAAAATTGCCTTTTACCTTGATTGTCTTTTGTGACCTCCTTCAATTTTTTGAAATATTGTGAATATGTATCTATCCCAGATGAGTGGGCATAGAATTTTATATCAGAATATTTAGAGAAAAAATACCTTAAGCCATCTCCCAATGATCGCATCTCCTTATAATAGGGCTTAATGCGATTATAGACATAACTTGCTATATCGTTTTTAGATATGATGTTATAATTTTTAATGGCAAACAAAATCTTATCCATTAGCAACCCTTTGCCATTTAGAGCCACCTTTGAATATTCTGAACCATTTATTGAATCAATTTCATTTTCGCCAAAATATACAACATTGACCCCTTTGTTTTCAAAATAATTTCTGACTACATAATTAGGCTCGTCACAAGATAGCATATAAGCTCTTTGCATATTGTCCGATAAGATGCCTTTCAATTCTTCGAGAATTATCTTGAGGTTTAAATCTGCAAATGAAAAGCCTACGAACAAGACAAGTTTGCTCGCAAATAAAGACTGTACAAAGGCACGTACCAATGGAAAATTGTTCTTGTAGTTATAATAGTCTGTTTCTGTGAGAACAATATTATTGGTCAAATAATCTCCGTGCATTTTTATCAGGGAATTAGGATATGCCATTTGTGGAATATCTTTATCTTCCCTGATTATAGTATATTGAGTGTATTCATTTTGGATTTCCTGTTCGATTAAATCATCATAATTAGTTGTGATAATATGGCAGGGATTTAAGGACAGTATCCTTTTATGCAATGGATTAGGCGTAGCTTTGTTGAAAAGTAAAATATCTTTCACTTTGTCCATGTACTCCTTATAACCTCTTGCATCTTTGTATAGCTGAGCTATCTTCAGAGCATCATTTTCATTGCTTAAATCGGCTGGAAGTTCAGACTTCATCGCTGCGATTAGTTCATCCCAAGTTGGAACGCCAGAGTTTCTTGAAACTCCAGCGCCAACAAAAATGACTAAACGATTATCTCGATAAGCCTGATGTATATGTGACAAATTTGACATTTGCTGTTTATCCATTGTTTCCATATCATTTTATTTCAACTTAGCTAATACATCACCGAACTTGGCGTAGTTCACCACTACACCGTCGTCGAGGTCGAAGGCGATTTGCTTGTCAGCTACCACATGGAGGCGGTCGTGGTATTCACGGCACTCGTCAATCTGCTTGCCGATGTTGTCCAACTCCTTGCGTTCACGGACAGAAAGGTTGGCAGCATTGGCCTGCATCTCAGCTTGCTTGCTCATCAGCCATTCGATGTGTGGCAACAGGTATTTGGTGCGGACTTTCTCTGCGGTATAAGCGTTCATGCGGTGCATATAGACGATGCACTGGAAAGCTCCTTTCTTTGAACTGAAAAGCCAGTAAATGGGACGGTTCTGATACATCTTCTTATGGTCTTTCCAGAAATCTTTTAGAAAGTAATCTTCCAAACGTTTGTTCAAGGCGTGTTCCACGAAGTTAAGATTATCCATGAAGTTTTCTTCACCGAAGGCAATGCTTAACCACGTTTTGAAGCGGAGGGTGATGTGGTCTGTCAGTTCGTTATTGACAGACATGAGGGGTATAATGCCGTCATCGTCTATGGCAAAACGGCTATTAGGAACAAGAGTTTCAAACTCTTTCAGTCCGTCACCCTGATTGGCAAGTATTAGTCCTTTGCGGTCAAAACTGTAACGTCCCACTATGCAACCAACGGCATACGAAATAAGCTGCTTAACGATTACATCATTATGCCAAACTATTTGTCCGTTCTCAATACTTATTTCTCCCTGTTGCAGGATAGTGATTTCCTCCGGCGGCACGTCGGGTGTCAGTTCGTCCTCCAGGCCGTATATCTCGATAAACTGGCGGTTCAGCTCCTCCTCGTTGGCGTGGAGTTGGAGGAATTGCTCCGTCCAATGCTCCTTGTATGCCTCCACGAGGTCGGCGAGGCGGTGCGGGCCTTCTCCCTGTTCCTTGCTGAGGCGGACGAGTTCGTTTTCTTGGAAGTCCCAGGAGGTTTCGTGGGCGTCCCAGTCGGACTTGCTGATGGAGATGTTTTGCTTAACTATCGGTTCAATAATAATTCTTTTTGATAAAATAATATCAGAAAATGGCAAAGTTGCTATATCATGCGGATATATCGCCATGGTCGGATTAAGCAAAGTAACGAAAGGTTTGATAACTATTGAATTCATCTCACCAAGCATAACATATTTAACCTTCTCATCTGGGAACATGGATGTACCTGTGCTATCAAACGTGCAACTTTTATCCATTATTCTTGCAGAGAAATCGCCCGAAGATATTTTTGACCAAGTTATACCTTCTTTAAAATAAAAGTTTCTATTATCATGCCTAAAACCTTTTAGTTTTGACATTTCAGAAATAGAATCATTGTCATAATGAAATATATAAGTCAGATTACCATACCACTTTCTATATGGACCACCTTTATAATGTAAATACCAATGATATTGATTCTGAAATAAAGCGTCTTTTCTATTATTAAAGCATCTCCCAATATAGTATTTAGAAACCTCATGCCACAAAAATAAAAATCTTTCATTCTGTCCGGTACATACCCCTGCAATAGGGGTGGCATAATTTTCTATTAGCTTTGAATCAAACGCCTCTATCATCTTCTCACTCACCCAATACCCAATCGGGCATCCCGGAATCTTCTCGAAGTTCTGTTGGGAGACGTGGGGATAGTAGATGCGATTTCCTTCCTCAGAATAAGGCAGAGAAATAACATCCTTTGTGTATTCCTTAAAGTTGTATTTAAAGTCATGGTCTGCCAATGTTTGCTCAAAGAGCATACGAAGATGTTTTTGGTCGAACTCTTGGAACGTGCGTTCAATCAATCGGAAATACGTACCGTATGTCTCCTTGCTCTCTGCATTGACTATCACAGCCGATGATGCGCCAAAGTCAGCCCCAAAGACACCCCGACTGAGATGCAGGAGCGAGTCAATCGTCTGATGTTCTATGATTTGCTTTCTCAAGCCCTCAAACGTACTGAGAAACATCCACGATGGCGGTATGATAAAACTATATCGTCCGTTTTTCTGCAAGAGTTGCGGCATCCTTTCTACAAAGACGGTTGCCAAATCGGCTTTTCCTTCAGGATAGTTCTTCTTCACATAGTTAGACAACACGGCATTCATATTGCCACCACCCATATAGGGAGGATTCATCACCAATGCCGCGTACTTTTCCGTCAGTGCCAGCACCAACTGCGCCGCTTCGTTCTCTTCTCCCAATGAAGCTACCCATTCACGGGCCGCCGGAGAGAGGCTGAACTTCATGATGCTGCCCAAGGTGTCGGCATCGGCAAGCGTCTTGTTGACAGCTTCAATCTCATTTGCCAAGCGGGTATCTGCCGGCAAGGGCAGTCCTGCTTTGGGCATATCCCACACACGGGGCAGCACATGGCCGTCGGCAAAGCTCCTGTCCTTCTGGCAAGCTTTCAGCAAGAGGGCAAACATGGCCAGCTGCTTGGCACGGGTGTCTATATCCACGCCTGTCAGATTGTAGCGGAAAATATCCTCCACGGCACGGCGGCGGTTATAACCCTCTTCGATATAAATCTGATAGAGCAGGTCAAAGCACTCGTTGAGGATATGACCTGAACCACAAGCAAGATCGGCAACCCTCAAGTCGTGAACGTCGTCAAGTGTTAAGTGTGAGTGATTAGGCGTTAAGTTATCCGACTCAACCAAATACTTCATACCCTCCTTGATGTCGGAATAAGGATTGTTGTCAAGATAGATGCGCCCCACGGTATTTTGCACCATGTACTTCACTATCCAGTTGGGCGTAAAGATTTGCGTGGCAGCTGGAATCTCATCGGCTTCAAACTTCCCTTTCTTGGCAAACACTTCATCTTTTCGCTCGGAGATGTAGAACTGGTAGAGCCAGCCGATAAGTTCCGGTGAGCGGTAGTCGTCATCCGAAAGGTAGTCGTCGGCGTTGAGGCGGTCGATAAAGCCGTCGTTCTTCAAGATGTTGCTGGGCAGCAGCAGTTCCGTATAGTCCGCTATTTTGCCAAAGCACTTCGAGATAATCGGGTTGCTGTGGCAATACGCCACGATGAGCAAGGCAAACTGTTCGTCGGTCAAGGCATCGTCGAGCAGGAGGGCATCCAACTTTTGCCGACTGACGTCGTCCATCTGCGGCATACGCCCTTGCCGTGCCTCAGTCACGATAACCGGGATGCGCACTTCATCACTTTCATATTCCAGTACGGCAGGTATCAGTTCGTTCTTCACCATGATGCGGATGGCCACCAAACGGTTGAACCACGTATAGGCAGCTTCTTCCGCTACCTCGCGGAACGAGTGGCTTTGCATACGCTGGTAGAGCGACATCCACTTGCGGTAGAAGTCCTCTGTCTGCACTTCTCCCATAAAGACGGCACCGCCGCCCAGCAGTTCAGGCTTCTCGGTCGCTGTACCATCAGACTGGAAACCCAAAGCGGCAAGGCGTTGCACCACGCCACTGAGTAATATATTGCGAGCTTCTGTTGCGAACTTCTTTATTTTTCCTGTTTCCATTGTGCTTTTTAGCTAATGATAATATCTATATCTTTCAGTTGTTCCATAATTTGCGCCTTCAGCGTTTGCAGATAACGGTCTACATCGACCTCCGTGCGAAGGGGCGTGTTGCAATGCGTATCGAGATGTACCACTTTCCGCATACGGGGAGCAGGGGGTTCTTGTACATTGCCGCCATTTCCTGCCGCTGGCTTGTCGTAGGGTCTTGTCGGTTGGGTTTTAGGAATAGCCGAATTGATGCGCCCCGTCTGCTCCTCGTAGAACTCCGTCACATTGGCGTTGGCTTGCAGGGCATAGAGGTTGTTTGTGCTTGTCTTGAGCATAATCGTGGCATCACGCTGGGCAAATTTGTCACGGCTCACGTTCACGCTCTTGGCATATTCTTCCAGTTCGTCAAACGCCTTGTTGTAGTTCGCTTTGATGGTAGCAATCAGCGCGTCCTTGCATTCATTCAATTTGCCGTTCAAGTTACGCATCATCTTGTTGTAGGCCGGCATTCGTTCCCAAGGCTCTTCATCCGTAATAATATCTTTCAGGCGGTTCAAGGCTTCCGTCTGGTCATCAGGCAAGAAAGCGAAGTTGTCGCGGTGGGCATCCAAGAACTTCGTTATCTTCTTAAACATTTCGTATTGGTCATCCACAAACTGGCGTACCGTCTTGCACTTGTCGAACAGGACGGCGGCACTCTCATCGGCATCAATAATGGTCTGGAAAAACTCTTTCGGGTCACGGATGGTCAGCCATTGTTCCATCAGCGAGATGGCTTCGTCAATGACTTTGGCAAAAGCATAACCATTGATGGTATGATACAATTCCCGGTAATTCTTCAATAAGCTGTTGAGTGCGCTATCGTTGGTTTCCTTGCAGCTACGGAAAAGTTCGGTGTAATCGTTGCTTCCCTTGACGGTTACGACATTGAAGATATGCTTCCACGCTTCGATAAAGGCGTTCAGTATGTCCTGTGAAATGGCTTTGGCAGGCTCGATGGTGAAACGGTTGGATTCACGCACAATGTTCCGGGCCACTTCCTCACGGCTCACATTGGGATTGTTGTTGTAGTTGAAGGCATAGAGGTGGCGACGAACAAGTTCGTTGACTACATAAATGCTGCAACTGTCCGCCCATCCGTAAGGCACTTTGGCAAACTGGCGCACTACATCGGCAACGGTAACATCGTGGGGCGCACGGTCGAGATAGTCCTTCACCTTTTGTTCAGGTATGGACAGAGAGGTTTCAAAGAAAGTGGCATCAACGGGACGAAGAATTTTCTGGGTAAGCTCATTGGGGGTCTTAGGGAATTCCGCACTGTTTACCAATGAGGCAAATCGATATAGATTTTGCAGGTGGTGTTCCATAGCCGCTTTGTAGCGTTCCTTGTTTTTGGCCGTACTCAATACGGATTGAGGAATAACCTCATTGCCGGAGATAACCGGGCAGTTGTCGAGCAAATCACGGAATTTGGGCTTGATGTCTTTCTGATACATTTCCTTTGCCCGGTCTTGGAACAGACGTTTGGTACGCTGACGTTCCTCGCTAATGGCAGGCTCTTGCGCGAAGCATTGCACACGGCAATAGTCCAAGAAGTTCTGGCGTAGCTCCTGATTATCCTTAAAGAGTGGATAAAGGAAGAACACCAAGTGATTGGGCTGATTGGTAAAAGCAAACTGGTCAGGCGAATCGGTGCTTGCGGTAGTGAGGAAGTCAACCACCACATCGGGATTGTTGGAAAGGATGTTCCTGCCGTCCACATTGCCTCCCACGTTGAAAGAACGGGTGGCAAAGGTTTCCTTGCTGGTGGAAGCAGAAAAGCCGAAATGGTCGTAGATGATTTTGTAAAGTTCCTCGGTATAGGTATTACTGTCTACCTTTTGGTTCTTAATAATCTGGGCGACCTTGGCTTCCTCTTCCGTATAAAACTCATAGATTTCTGTGCTGGCATCCTTCTTGACCTTGCGAATCACCGACTTATCCATAAGGAACGAAAGCACTTGCGAAACCTCCTCCTTGATGGCAGCCTTGTTGGCGTCCATTTTAGTCATGAGTAACGTCACGATGTTGTCAATGGTGGCGGAAAAGCCTTGCTTGTCACTGTCCGAAAGGTTGCAGACCATGAATAGCACATATACTACACGACGATAGAAGGCTTGCTTCTTCTCGTCGTCAATCAAATCCAATGCCTGGCGTGCATTCGACATGGCACGCTGCCCAAGATGCTGCATGGAGCCTTGGAACATAGCACCGAAGAAACGGTCGAAGGGGATAAATTCGCCCACCTCACACTCGGCGGTTTCCTTGGCTATAGAGAACGTGATGTTCAGCAAGGAACGCTCGTTTCCCTTTACCTGCTTGTCCACATAGTTCATGTTGACAAAGGAATCGAGCACCTTCATAATCAGCTGGAACTGATAAGGCACAAAGGGATAGAACGCCGCAAAATCTGTCTCATTTTTATAAGACTGGTAAGTGCCTGGCAGAATAAACTGAGCATCGAGCATGGCTTTATTCTTTTCATAGAGTTTTTGTAGTTCTATTTCCACCTCGCCCTTTTTCTCCAAGATACGTTTCTGTGTGATGTACTCGGGACTTGTGCCCTGCAAGGAAGCACGTACCTCGAAGCGTCCCAAGATTTTGCCCACCTCATCGTCGGGATTGGTATCACTGCCACCTACGTTTTTCACCACATCTTCCAATGTCTGCTGGGCAGTACAAGAAATCCAGACTTGCGATTCGCACACTTCATCGAGCCGTTTTACAAGCGATTGGAGTTGAAGCAACAGATCGCGGTGTTCGCCGATGAACTGGCTTACCTCGTCCACAAAGAACAGAACGCGGAGATTGCGGTTGGCCCTGCGGTCGATATATTCTTTCATCTCGGCGGCAAAGGCTTCCACGGAAATGTTGATGTCGTTGTTCTTGATGCGTTCACGAATCACGTCAATGGCAAGAGCCGGGTCAACCTCCTTGGCCATCTGCAAAGCCAAATCCAATTTGCTGGCGGCAAAGCGTGAGATGTTTCGTTCCCAATCGTAACCTTTGCCCTTGACATATTCCTTGAACGCTTCAAACTTTCCGTCATCATCAAGTGCTTTTTCCAAGTATTGAGCCATAGGGAGGTTGAAGGAGTTGTAACCGCGTTTTGCATTAAACTGGTTCCAAAAGATAGTGGTGAACGTGTTGGCACGATCCACGTTGGCATCATGTACATCACCGATATTAAACATCACCATCTCTACATCGGCCTTATTCTCGTACCAGTTCTGGAGGTTGCGCAAATCAGAAAGCGAAACACCTGCAATTTCAAGTGCAGAAGTATCTTTATCGCCGAGCAACATTTGCTGGGTGGCGTCAATCAGACGGTCAAAAGCCTTTTTGCTATACTTGCCCGACAAGCAATAGCTGGTATATTTTAAGAAGTGGGACTTTCCTGAGCCATAGTAACCATTTATCCAAATGCCGACATGGCTGCCTTGATTCAGCCTGATGTTGGTCAATATATTGTAGAGATTGACTATAATCTCTTGTGTAAACACATATTCCTCGATTTCAGTGTGCACCGTTTCTTCGCTCAAATCGGATGCGGAGACGGCGGGATTCACTTTCCGGTCAAGTCCTCTTTCGTATAAATCTTTGAACTTCATATCAAATCGATGTTTATTTGTTGACTAATAAGGTGGCACGATACGTGTGCGCATCTTCTAACGTATCGAACAGCGAGAAGGAATTGCCTTCCTGATGCCCTGGATAGAACAGGATGATTTTGTACCGCAACGTGTCGTTGTATTTCTCATAACGGGTAAGAAATACATTAGTCCGTAGGTAAGGAAACATCTTTCCTATTCCGTAGATAAAAATATAGGGTTTGTTTAACCCGTCGTTTATCCGGAGATATTCATCAATGCGATTGTGTACATAGCTGATGAAGTTATCCGAGTTGGCCTCGTTGGTCAGTTCGGTGGTAACCATATCAGGTTGCGTCTTGTCATCCTCCAATGTTACATCAAACAAGGATTCAGAACCGAATGTTTCCGCTTTCAGATAATCACAAAATACCTGGAACAAGTCCAGCAGCATGGCATTAACAAAGCTGGTGGGACGTTCCAAGTTTTGCTTGAAAACGACCAACTGCCGCCGCATCTCGTATTCCTTTTTGGCAGGATACTGGTATATATAGTAGTTGTAGAAGATGTTTCCATTCTTCACGTTCTGAAACTCAGGACTATTGAGATAGTCGTACAGTTCCTGTATGGACATGCTACTCATGACAACTGCGTTTTTATGTTATTTACTTCGTAGGGATAAAGCAAGCAGGCTTCCAAAAACCAGTCTTCACCGCTACGCACATAATATTCAAAGTCAGACGCTTCAAGATGAAGTGGCTGAAGCCCGTCGGTCTTTTCTTGCAATAAACCGGCCTGACGCAAGATGGTCAGATATTGGCTGGCACACTTGTCTTTGGTCTTTTCGGTCCAACTATCCACAAACGCATCCCGTGACGACAGTTCACTGAACTCCCTCATGATGTCATTCTTATGAAGGGTTTGGTCAACGGAATTCCACCGCTTGACAGTGACGTTGAAATGAAAATCGAAAGCCAACTTGTATGCCTTCAATATGGCATAAAGCAGTCCGGCACGTTGGGCAGCTTCTCCCATAGTGACAAATTTCGTCCAAAAAGGAAGTGGAACGGCATTATATCTACGCTTAAATTCGGTGATAAATGTTTGACGTGCTTTTTGAGAATTTACTTGCAGAAGGCGATTGTTCAACACTTCCTCTTTAAGGAGTTGCGCCGCGTTTTCATCCATAAGTAATGGCAGAATACGCATGAACTCGTTATAGAGGAAAGCGCATCCTGTGATAGTTGCTGAATATGGGCTGTTATTCCTATTTATCATACTTTAATTCATACAACTTATTGCCTGACCAATTCATTGATATCCACTTCCAAACATTTCGCTATCTGGAGCAAGTTTTCCAATGTAGGTTGTGCATTATTAGTACACCATTTGGAAATAGTGGCAGGATCTTTTCCTAATTGTTCCGCAAGCCATTTGTTGGTGCGCTTTTTCTCTGCCAGAACTACTTTCAGTCGGTTCAAATCTTTATGTTCCATATAATAAACTCGTTATGTGGTTACAAAGATAATGAACTTTTAGCCAATATCATTCTAAATGTAGAAAAAAGATTGTCTATGAATTAAATAATTGGCGAGAAAGACATTTTTTAAGGGTTTTCATCTATTATGTAGATAAAATGTTTTTACTGATGTACAGGAATTGACTTGAAGCTTTTGTCCGAGGTGCATTGGGTGATTTCCGACACATACGTTTTATCCACGTTACAAGATACTTCCCGAACTGAGGCGCAACGGCATGAAAGGCAGGCTTCCCGATGACTGCCATCCGGCAAGGCTGATGAAGGCATTGTTGACGGACAGCCGGATAGAGACGATGATGAAGTCCAGGGACTTGCAGGCTGTGGCTTATTTTGTGAGCCGTCCGCTGGATTTGGACACGTGCTGGCAGTCATACAAGGTGGCCGCCCGTCATCATTACCATCCGTCCGACTACGGCTTGTGGTGCGATACCGTCCGTTTGTTGGAGCAATGCGGAAAAGACATCCACAACGCCAAGTATATTTGTCCCAAAGACCTTAAAGCCGCCCATGACTATTGGCTGGGCAAAAGGAACAAGGCGGAGGAGAAGCGCAGGACTCAGGAACAGATAGCAAAAGCCAAGGCGAAAGAGGCGGACTTCTACAAGGAAAAGTCCCGTTACTTCGGGATTGTCATCAGCGATAATGACATTGAAATATCCGTGCTTGATTCCATCGAAGCATTTCAAACCGAGGGAAGCAGCCTTCACCATTGCGTGTTCCAATGCGAATATTACGCCAAGGCGGACAGCGTTATCCTGTCAGCGCACGACCGCCAAGGCAACCGCATCGAAACCGTGGAGTTCTCGTTGAGCCAAGGCAAGGTGGTGCAGAGCCGTGGGTTGTGCAACTCCAACACAGAATACCACGACCGGATTGTAGGACTTGTAAACGCCAATGCCTATCGCTTCTTGGAGGCGAGGACACCGGCATGATTCCTTGAATTGTTCCGTTGAAAATCAATTAACCATTTGCAAAACTTTGAAATACCAGATTCCATTCGTGTAAAATCAAGATCTTTTCCTAATTCGTATTCCTTGATATATTTTTCCATATTTGCAAACGTTTCATTAACGTCAGCTATATCTTTATCTTCAAAAATAATGTTTGCTTTGCGTCCCAACTCTGATTCTATGCAATTGAGAAGTGATAAAATAGTTTGAGGTCTCATACTTCCAATATTGTATATTTCAAAGGAAGATGTTCGTTTAATCTTGATAACTTTGGCTATATACAATACTACATCATCTATATATGTAAAATCTCTTTTCATTAAGCCTTTACCAAACACCTTTACAGGCTTATTTTTTAATATGGAATCGGTGAATAGCCAAATTGCCATATCTGGTCGTCCATATGGTCCATAAACAGAAAAGAATCTAAATCCAGTAATCTGCATTTTAGATTTCTTTGAAAAAACTAAAGCTTCAATCTCATTTGCAACTTTTGTCATTGCATAAACACTCTGAACATTTCCTTCTATCATATTTTCTTTTAAACCATTTATCGGAATGTTCATATCACCATAGACACTACTTGAACTAGCAAAAATGAAATGCATTATGTTGGACTTTGCTGCCATTTCTATGACGTTGGAAAATGCAACAATATTGTTTTTTATATACTTTTGAGGATTTCTATTTGACTCCCTTACTCCTGGTGTAGCAGCTAAATGAATCACATAATTACTTTCATTAAAGTATTCCTTCAAGTCTGATAAGTCCTCTGACAAATCTTTACGAATACTAGTAAATTTCTTAAATTGTATAAGTTGGCTTAATCGTTCATCTTGAAGTCTTTTCTGTTCCCCCTCACCATTATGCACGTCAATTCCTATAACTTTGAAGTCCCTATCAAGTAAGTATTTTGAAAGGGAATAGCCAATAAAGCCAGAAGAACCTGTAATTATGATAGTTTCCATATATATTCAGTACTTTTTAATTCTTTTCCAAGGATGTTAAGAAAATGCTGCGAAAAATTCTTTATCCTTCCAGCACCTGGCATAAAAGTAAGTTCACTGAAGTATATTTTATCGTTAATCTCATACAAATCAACTCTACAAAACGGAAGATTTTCCGACAAGAGTTTTACAATATTCTTCATTTCCGCCAACTTTCTTGGACAAGGTATATCAATATTTCCTTCATTCTTAGTTATAAATCCCACTTGCTTTTTCCAGTCTGATATCCGGTATATTATACTTTTCTGATTCTTATGATATGTTGAGTCATATATGATTTGGCAATATTCAGCCGTTCCATAAAAAGAGAAAAATTTATAACTTACAAGAGAATCGGAAAAGATTTTGTCGTTCTCTAGATACTCCTCTGCAAAAACCTTCCGAGGAATATTCATATAATGTGGCTCTGCGGTTGATATGCCGAATCGTTTACTAAGTTTTTTTGAGTAATATTTCTTTACGTAATCATCACTAATAGAGTATCGGTCAATTACAACTATTGCGGAGCCATTGTCATGATTACATTTGAGTACAAATTTATTCGGTAGACTCTCAAAATCTATATCCTGACTATTATCCCAAATCTTATAGATAACAGGCAAAATATGTTTTAATCCCTTAGATGCAATATAATCGCGCACCGCTAACTTGTCAGCATAAGTACTCCATTCTTTATTGTTTGAGTAGAAGGATAGCGTGTAAAGCATCTTGTTAAAATCATACTCACTCGCTTGGTGCATATCTGTCCCTAACAACTCTTTATACAATAATTGCGATAAATATTTAGGAGTAATTCTTCCTAATATATTATTTCTAATTGAAATAATGCATTCTTTGAAATCATGATGTGGTATGTAAAGACTACTTTTGGCTTTACTATTAATGAAATCCTTTCGACCTAATTCGTAAAGGGGAGATACTGCAAACGATGCATCTTCGCCAACACATGTAACTAATCCTTGTGGTATTGTACTCTTCCAATCATGGATATAATCTACTAACCTTTCAGCATTGATTCCATATTCTTTAATCTTCTTTAGATAAGCCTTTTGTGATAAATAGCTTACAGGCATATTCTTTTTTGAACAGAAATGAAGTATCTTATTAACTGATAAATATAATGCACCAAAGCGTATCTGACAATTCCAAGATCCATCAATTTCATGAATTAAATACCCATGTTCAATATTAGTTTTACTCAGTGATGGTTCATCTATAAAACTACCTTTTGAACAAGATATAAGATAATTATTATGCCATGCTTCGTAAAATGCATGAGCCTCTATATTATCTTTAACATACATGACCCCTCCGTTGAAATACTTTACTATCTTGTCTATTGGATAATCTAAATGCTTGTTTTGTTTAACAAAGAAATCAAACATCGGATGTTTTTTGAAAATACAATGTCCATCCAATACTGCTGCTAATGAGAATGAAAAATTATCGATATCATCAAGTGAATGCGTAATCAACGTATCACAGTCAATATATAAAAAGTCTCCATTAATAATTTTGCGTAATGTTACTTTTAGTATGCGTGAGCGTCTGACCTTTTCGACATTGTTATCAAATGGTATTACAATTAATTTAGTAATAAATTGTTTTATTTCTTCACGTATCCCATACAATGAATCATTGGTTTTGTCATCGCAAACAAGGTATATCTGTGCCTGTGGCATCTGATAGCGAGCAGACATAACAGATATAAGGCATTGTTCCCAATAGAAATCTTCTTTCGAGCTAACCAAAACATATGCTAACTTTGTTTTCATTCAATATTCCTCCATGCATTAAATCTTCCTTGAGAAGACATTAACCACTCATATTTGTTACTAAAACAGAAATCTTTAATAATAGACAAATTTAATTTCGAAACTAAATTATCAAAAATCTGAAATTCATCCATTGGAAGCATATGCAATTTGTGATTATATTTATTGAGAACCCGTTCATAATACTCCATCTGAAAATCTACAATTATGTTAGATGCTTTAACTTGCTTGAAAAATTCAAAAGAGTTGACGCAGAATCGAATAGTATCAGCAAATTTTCTGCCATCTTGAGTACCGCGCATGTCTGAATTTGGAGTTTGGATATATACATATCCTATGATTGGAAAATATAAAAAGTTACTCGACAAATAAATACTTTTTAGAGTATGGACAACATCTTCCCAGTAGACACCCTCTTCAAACAATAATTCGTTTTGTATTAAAAATTCCCTTCTATACCACTTACTCCATGATGCTCTAATTCTGTTCTCATAATGAATACTTGCCTCGTATTCAAGATACTTGGCACCAGACATGTTTTTTAATGTTTCAGGTAAAAAAAACTCCGTATATTGATTACCTTCTAAATCTTGCGCAACAGCATTAAATTGAAAGACATCTATATTTGACAGACATATATCACCTTTCAATATTGATAAAAATCCAGGCTTAATAATATCGTCTACATCAACAAACCAAACAAAATTTCCTTGTGCAATTTTCAACCCTGTATTTCTAGCAGCACCTTGCTGTCGGTTTATTTCATGTCTAATTGTGATAATATTTTGAATGTTATTTTTTTTCGCATATTGTCTAACAAGTTCTGAAGTTTTATCTTTTGAACAATCATCTACAACAATTGTCTCAATTAGGTTTAAAGAATCTTTCTCTAACCCACCATGAACAAAAATAGCATCTAAGCATTTATTAATATATTTTGATGCATTATATGCTGGTATTATTATGGAAAGTATAGGTGTCATTTGTCTAATTGTTTTTTAAATGGAAGAAAATTACCACTTTTATTATGCTTATTGTTTGAGCAACAATCTTCAAGAATAGCAAAAACGATCTTCCCAAATGCGTTTTTAAATTCTTTCTCATTTATAACTATGTCGAAACACTTAGCTATATCTTCAGGTGGGTTATGAAATATACCACAACCAAATGCCCCTAATACGATTGCGTTATGATTGTTTTGTAAAGCAATTCTAAAGATTGTACGAATCTTATTTATCGTTATTTTTGTATCTGTTTCTGATAATTGATTATGTATTAGTATTGGATCTTTGATTGCAGGAACAACTGCAAATGATAATTTACGGCATTTGTCCATCAACTTATATCCCATAGGTTCTGCATGTCTAAAAATATTTGCATTTCTTACATATACAGCTCCGTAGTTATCGTCAAGTGGATATTGATCATCAGATTTCTGAATGCCAAACACTGTTGCATATTTTGTAAATTTAAAAGTATGGTAATATAAATCACTACGTCTAAATAATGATTCTTCTTGTCCATAACAGCCTCCAATAACTCCACCACCAGGGCCCTCCGCACAGGCCATGTCTAAAACAATCGGATTATATCCTTGATCAATTAATTTGATTCCTGCATCAATTGAATCTTCATTGACAACAGAAATTATAGTATTCATACTTCCAATATTGTTTATAGGTGATAGCTCAGAGTGAAATAATTCTGAAAAACTACCTTCTTGCGTAACAGGAACCCATTGTCCATCATAATTTGAATATCCACATTCAGATACGATTTTAATATTCTCTTTGAATATAATTGAACGTAGTTTTTTGAATGCAAGTTTCCTTAATAACGGATTCTCTAAATTTCCAGCTTTTCCTAAATCGTTTTTCCATTCTTCATAATTATAGCATTTAAGCCCATTATTATCTCTATACAAGGACAATATAGCATCAATAGCTATAGGTGAACCATCAACCACATCTGATGCATATTTATTCTCGCTGATTGATTTAACTATCAAAGATGAAAAATCCACTAAAGATATATTGGAGTCAGCACATCTAATGTTATCAGAAGATATTGATTCTATATTTTTAAGTTGTTCAATTCGTCGATATATACATCCTGACACAAAAGATATTGTAGGAATTCCAAGATAAGCAACTTCTCCTAAAGTATTTCTTCCGGATCGAGTAATTATCATTGCTGCATCTGTATAATATTCACTGGCTGCAATAATCTTCTTCTCTAAATAAACATTATCAGTTTTGGGATGGCATAACAAGGCATTGTATATTGAATCACAAGAACACAAAATCACAAATCTGTATTGCTTAAGTATTGCCGCTACTTCTATACACAAAGAACCTATTCGTATTGTAGAATCATAGAATAGCGAACTAACATTTAATGTCCCTCCTCCTAAAATACAATATATTGTATTTGTAGGTTTCCTTTTTATTTCTATTACTTCTCTTCGAATGATAGTTGGTATAGATATTATATGTTTGTAGTTACGTTTAGTCTTTACCTTTCTATTACCATGAATGATTGCCAGATCAGCCATTTGAAAGGAGGCATTAAAGTAATCCATCGCCTCTTGATCATTGGCTTCATTTTCAACATCTGATGGGTTAAGCAGAGTTACCAACTTGATATTTGGATGTGATATTCTTAATGATTGTATCATAAGTGGTTCACCATCTATTATGATTATATCAGGACAAAATTCCTTTATGAGAGTATAGATATCTTTGGCTAACTGATTCGTAGGTAAAAGTCCTATTGAACAATAGTCAAAAGATGTTGCTTCATTTAGCAACTCAAAACCTTTGGTCTTTAAATACTCATTTCCTTGAAGATAAGATATCGCCCGAACCTTAAAGCCATAAGTATCTCGTAGTGTTTCCAATATTGAAACACCTGAAACAACTCTTCCCAAGCCAGGGAATCCTCTAAAAATGCCTAAAGCTTTCATCTATTGTTAGAGCCTGTTTAAATTTTATTTAGCAGCATTCTTATCGCAGCAAGTTTGACCATCTCCTCTGCCGAATCGAACGTGACTTCGTAGTTTCGGCAGAGCCTTCTATAATTGTCGAACCAAGAAAAAGTCCGTTCCACTACCCATCTCTTACCTATTGGTTTAAAGCCGTTTGACTTGTCACCACTTGCAATGACTTCAAGCATATAACCGAAAGCCTTTTTGATTTTGTCAGCCACCTCTCCCCGGTATCCGGCATCGGAAAGAATGACTTTGAGGTTGCAACAAAGTTCTT